>NZ_JAENDK010000003.1:36053-36164 GCF_051172795.1 Formosa sp. S-31 | reverse complement strand
TGCTCAGAAAGGGATTGTATACAAGTTGGAGTATCTGTATACTCAACAGAAACCAGGGTGTAAGTGATGTTTTCAGTAAGGTTGGTTTCTGAAGGTAAGGTTGCAGAGCCT
>NZ_JAENDK010000003.1:0-35917 GCF_051172795.1 Formosa sp. S-31 | reverse complement strand
AAATGTCATCAGACTCACACGTTCCTGTTGCAGTTAAAGTATATTTTATATCTCCAGTAATATTGGCATCAGCTGTACCAGAGATGGTGTAGGTTTTTATGTTCGGATTAAAAGCAGGAGTTATATTTATTCCTGTAGGCAGACCTGATATTGACATGCCTGTAGCATTATCAACAGTGATTTCAATATTTTCAATAGGCGAATTCTCGCAAACCTCTTGGTTTAGATTATTAGTAGGGTTATTAAGAATAGCATCAGGTAATATGTTGATTGTTATCTGCTCAGAAAGGGATTGTATACAAGTTGGAGTATCTGTATACTCAACAGAAACCAGGGTGTAAGTGATGTTTTCTGTAAGGTTGGTTTCTGAAGGTAAGGTTGCAGAGCCAGTGTTATCAATGTTTACGGATAAATCTACAGCAGCTGCAGTTCCTACTGTTTTTTGATAGTTTACAGTAGTATTGGCTGTTCCTGTAATGGTTACTAAAGGAGCGTCTTGTCCAGTACAAACGTCTATATCGGGACCTCCAGCAACTGTAAAATTAGCAGTTGGATTATCTAATATATGTATTGTCATGGAATCTTCTTGAGTTCCGGGACAGTCTGGCGAAATTTTACCTGTTGCATTAATTGTAATAATAATTTCTGATCCGGCGGGTAAATCTCCAGGAATTGTAACTTCTCCTTTTAATATAGCATCTGTATTTCCAGCTCCATTTCCGTTTGGAACTTCAACGTCTGCAGCTGTTGTACTCCATTCAAAATATTTAGGGCCCGTTATTACGCCATTAATATCTCCGTCTAAAAATACAGAAGTAGTTCCTAAACAAACGTATTGATCGGGGCCTGCGTCTACATATGCAAAAGAACCGACTGATATTTCAAAATTTTCAGAAATTATTTCTCCACATGGATTTAAGGCAGTAACACGAATGTTTTTAAGACCCGCGGTTATTGAAGAAGTTGTACTTATTTCAATCTCATTAGAATTTTGTCCAGAAATTATCTGGAAACCAGAAGGAACTTCCCAATTGTAGTTTAAAACATTATCATCTTCAGGGACAGAATATTTAATTCCCGAGTCAGGAAAGCATATTGCAGTATTTCCAGAAATTACTGGAAGTGAAAGGGGGGAAAAAACATTAAAATTCTCCGTAGTTGCTATTGCCGTTGAGCTGGTAACACAAGCATCTGAAGACGTAATTGTTACAGAAACTGATTGCCCGTCTGTTAGAGGTCCCGAATATACTTGATTTGTTGAAACAACCGTGCTAGAACCACTAATGGTCCAGGCGAATTCAGGGGTGCTTCCAGGATATTCAGCTGTGCTGTTTTCATATTCGTAGTTGGCAGTAAAAGTAACATTAGCGGTATTACAAATATTAAAATCGTTTACACCGTCCTCTTCCGAAATTGAAATATTTACTTTTGGAGTTAAATTAGGATTAACAGTAACGATTATTTCATTACTTGTTGCTATAGGTATAGTAATACAGGAGTCAGGAGATTTTATTTCTACTGATATAACATCGTTATCATTTAAAGTGTTTGAAGAAAATGTGTTTGAATTTACCCCCACATTACTGCCATTTATTTTCCATTGGTAGGTAGGCTCAGATCCTGGGTTTTCTGTAGAATTGTTTAAATAACTGTAACTGGCAGTAAATTCAATTTGTTGGCCATCGCAAATAATATTATCTAGAACTCCGTCTTCTTCAGTTGATGTTGAAATGGATACTTCAGGAGTTATTTTATCCATTATGTTAACTTCAATTTCATTACTGGTAGCTGTAGTCGTAGTGACACAGGTCTCAGAACTGGTCATTTCAACAGAAACTTTTGCGCCATCGGGTAGGTCTTTTGTGGTAAATTTTGCCGGATTACTATCATTATTTGCAATGGAAATTGGGCTTCCTGTACTGTCTTTTATAATCCAGTTAAATGTTGGTGTACCTCCATTTTTTGGGGTTGCCGTAAAAGTTACACTGGTACCCTCGCAAAATGGCATACTTTGAGAAGGATTACTTATAGCAATATCTACTTCTGGTTCCAGATTATTAATTATAGTAATATTTACAGATTGCTGGTAATTTAAAGCATTACTATTACAGACACCGATAGGTATAACATTAAAAGAATAAGAACCTGGAGGGGGTAGGTTATCAGGGTCGGAAATAATAGTATAATCGGGACTAATAACGCTGGAATCTAAAATAAAATATGGAGGAAATTCAGAAGTGTCAATTCCTGTTGCTGTTCCTCCTATTGTAAATGTTATTGGGTTAATTGCTACGTTTTCACACTGCTCTTGAGTGGTTGGGTTACTGCCAGACTTTAATATTAAGGTGGCTTCTTCTAATACTTCTAGTACACCATTTGTGCTAGCTTCGGTACAATCACTATCCGTGGTAGAGACCGTATAATTAAAGATGCCTGTCTCGGTTGGAGTTCCTCCAATAGTTACAATATACGTTGAAGGGCTTGTACTTGTGTCTTCGGTTACAGAAAGAATGTCCATTCCAGAAGGCAGTCCACTTATTTCAGCATCTGTGGCTGAACCTGAAATTCGATATTGAATAAACGTATTATTTGTTACGTTTACACAAATTTGAGGGGAAGTAGTTAAGTCTGTTAGAGGGGTTAATTCTGGTAATGCTAAAACAGTAACATAAATTTCATTACTAAATTCTAACTGGTTGTCACAAGCACTGGAAGTTGTCATTTTCAATTTTACAGTACCAGATTCCGTTAAAGAGGTGAAATTATAGGATGAGTTCTGAGGTCCGGAAACAGGAACATCATTAAAATACCATTGATACGTTCGTAGAGAAGGTGTTCCTCCATTTTGAACATTTGTGATGTTAAATGATATTTCTTCACCTAGACAAATGGTATTATCAGAATCATTTGAATTAATGGCATACGATACATTTAAAATTGGATTAACGGTAAAAGTAGCGCTTTGATTACTAGTAACCGCTGGGGTACAGCTGGAAAGGTTTGAGATTAATTCCAGATACACTTTATCGCCATCTTGTATGGCTGTAGTATTTAAAGTAGCGCTATTTCCGTTTGAATTGGTTAATAGATGTGATATATCACTATTGTCGTATCGATACCAATTATAGGTAAATGAGTCTCCGGGAATTTCATTAGCCAAAGTAGCTACAAATTCAACATCTTCTCCTGTACAAATATCAAAATCAGTACCACTACTTATTATTGATACAGTTGTGGTCGGTGTGTATTCCTCGATAGTAATAGTCGCAGTACACGTCTCCATGCTCGTATTCGTGCCATCATTATCGGTAACTTCTATCTCTACAGTATTTGAACCGAGAAAATTACAGTCCAAGTTGAAGTCACTATCAGTAACTGTGAATGTTTGATTATTGTCGTTATCATTTGTTACAGTTACAGAAATAGAAGTTGTTCCATCGGAAGAGTTTATTGTAACAAGATCATTATAGGAAATGGTAACTAAGCCATTTTTATCTAGTGTTCTAGTAATAGGAATACAAGTTATAGTGAGGGCAATGGCAGACTTGTTATCCTTATTAACCAAGTATTCGGCGTTATTCTCGACTTCACTATAAAAATAATGTGTGAGTACTTTTTGTAAGGCAGTAGTAAAGTAGTAAGAAAACGAATGATAGGTGTTTACGTTTGCGTAGCTTTGGGCGCTAAATAAAAAACAGAAAACAATTAAAACTTTAAAGCGTAAAAATGTTGTCATAATGTCTATTAATTATGAATGTATAGGTTCAGTTAGGTATTACGCTATTAATCACTCCCTGAGGCAGCTGTAAAAATATCGGGTTGAATTAATACTGTCAAATATAATCGGTGAAACCCTTTTTTATAACTGTGAACTAACCAATTGACTGTGTTTAGTTTATGATTTGAGGGGGAAAATTGAATAATTGTTAGTTTTTAAGAATAAATTAAGAATAGATTTGAGGTTTTTATAAATAGGGAAAACGAATGTGTTTGTAAGATATGTCTTTCAATTGGTTGATAGTTAATATATAACGTTTAGGTGTATAAATGTTATTCTATTTTATAACAGCGTATGATACTTTCTCTTACTATATAAAAAACAAGCCCTTCTTTTAATAAAAGAAGGGCTTGTTTAAGAATTAATGTTTGTGTTTACACGGTTTCCATTTCAAGAAGAAAATGTATTGAAATAACATCTTCAATTTTAATCAGGCCAAAGGCCTTTTTAGGATTTTCTAGATTAAAGTCTCTAATGTTTAAACTTATATTTCCTGAAGCGACAAGGTGTTCTTTACTTTGTACACTCACTGGTATTTTATAAGTTTTAGCTACGCCGGCGATATTAAATTCTACCAGGGCATTGTAAACATCTGGATCAGAGTCCGATTTAATTAATTCATGTATTGTTAAGGTAATATCCGGATAAGTTTCAGCTTTAATTAAATCTCTAAAATCCCGGGTAATCATTTTTTTTCCGCAATCAAAACACTCGTTATTCAGTACTAAAGTGGCCTGAGAAAACGCTAATTTATTGTTTTGGGCTTTATAACTAGCCGGGATTTTGTTTGATAATGTTGCTGTGTTAAACTTACAGGAGAACTTATTAATGTTTGTATTACCTTTTATAGATAGTTCGCTTGTCGCTTTTATAAGCACCTGGGTGTGTTCTTGTGCTTGTGTTCCGGTAAAGGAGAAACAACAGATAACTAAGAATATAAAGCGTTTTTTAAACATGTATTAAGTTACGTTTTAGGTTTTTTTAGAAACTAATTACGGCTTCAAGCATTCCTCCGTGGAATTTACCACCTTCTAGAATATTTCCTGTTGCGTAATCATGGTGTTGTTGGTTAACATATTCAGCTTTTACTAAAATGTTTTTAGTCATAAACCAACCTGCAGAGAATTGATATCTATCGATAGTTACATCATCTCCACCTGCTAATTCTGCATCTACCATATTATAACGACCACCTACATAAAAGTTTTCATTATGTCCGAAACGGTAGATTAACTCACCTGCATATTGATTTGTGTTTCTTCTATCAGATTCAGCTAAACTTCTTCCTGAAGTCATTTCAATAGTTCCAAAGAACTCTAAACCTCTATATTTAACGAAAGGATTAATCATAACCGCAGTTATTTTATTTGAAAATCCTGGGTCAAAACGTCCTGATCTAAAATTCCCTGATGCAGAAGCACCTTCCTGTTCTAAAACGAAATAGTATCTAGATCCAGCTCTGTCTGCAGAATATAATACATTACGAGCTGTATATCCTGTGTTGTAAAGAGATCCAGTTAAACGTAATCTTAAATCGTCACTAATTTGTTTATCGTACCCCAATTTCGCTATGAATGCAGCGCCACCAGTTTTTCCATTACTAGATTTAACATCTTGATTTAATTTACCGTTAGTAAAACCAACCATACCAATAAATCCGTTTCTTTGGTAGTACACTTCAGCCCCAATCTCGGTAGTAAACGAATCCATGATTAAGTTACCAACAAATGGGTTGTAGATGGCTTGTGCGTTGTCTGTTCTTCTAAAGTGAGCATCACCATAGTTGTTTTCCATATGCCCGATTCTAATAGTAGCATATTTCATTAAATTGTCTAAAAGACCTTCGCTAATGAAGTCTAAACCATCAATTTGGAAATATCCACCTTTTACATATGGTTCCGGGTGGTGACGAGAAGATAAATAGGTTCTTAAGTGCATTCTTACACCAGGAGCTAATGCTACGTCTAAGTCTAAGTTTGCAGTGGCTAAGTTAAAGTTATAACCTATTTGCTGAAGGTTAATAACATTACCATCTGTGTCCAAAGCATTACCAGCATAAGAATGATCTAAAGCCTGAAATTGTAAAGCGAATGAACCACCAACTCTAACTTTAACACCGTCGAAAGTTGCAATTGAGTCTTTAGGATCTTCAAATACATTTACACCTCTTTGATCAGGATACCTGTAATTATCTATGTGTCTTCTGTTTTGAGCTAACATACTTACTCCAGCAAGTAAAAAAGCAGCTACGAAAAATGTGCGTAAAAATTGTCTCATTTTGAATTAGATTTAATAATAATTAATTGTCATTTGTTATTTAAAAACTGAAGTAAAGGTAATTTTAACTTCATCTCCAGTCGTTACTGTTCCGAACATGGCTGTAGGTGGGTCTATTTTAAATTCAGACATTTTGAATGATTTTTCACCAGTTAATTTAACGGTGCTGCCATTCACTGTCATTGTAAAATCAAGCGGGATGGTTTTTGTAACTCCGGCAAGGGTTAAGGCTCCTGTTGCACTAACTTTGTATGTGTTGTTTCCGGAAGCTGTTACCGATTTTGTGTCGCTTAATTTAAAAGTAATGGTTTTGTGTTTGTCTGTTTTTAATGCTTTATAGGTGTTTTTGTCCATTCCAGACTTGCCACTTTTTAAGCTTTCTGCAGCAATTTCCATAGCTAATGCTTTTATAGCAGGTGTGTCGCCTGTTTCAATGGTAATGCTACCTTTTTGTTTTTCGGCTTTTTCTTCCCAATCGTGTAAACTGGATGTGCCAAATACAGATAGTTTAGAATCTGAATTACTTAATGATAAAGTCTGAGCTGAGATGCTAAAGTTGGAAATTAAAAACGCAACGAGTAGCAAAGGCAATACTGCCTTTAATTTTTGTGGAGTTTTCATGATTTTAGTTTTTTTGAATTATTTTTTCATAAAAAGGTAGTAAAAAAATGTTAAGTTGTTGATTATTAGTCACTGTTTTACTACATCTTTATATACTCAAAGGTACAATACCGGACGAAATAAATTATATGACTTTTATCAGTAATGGGAAATTTGACCAATATTTAATATTATGTTAATATTAACAAAACCCGCGCCAATTCTAGGCTAATTACAGGTTTAGTTCTTAATTTGTGTTAATAATTTTAACATTTCTTTAACAATGAAAACGTTTGAAAATATCCACTTAATCCTTGATTCTGCTGAGTGATATGCAAAAAACAGGATGAATGACACGCTTAAATTGCGGAATGGTCAGTTTTGTAGGGTAAATTTGTCATTATTTAAGATTTTGGGTGTAGAGCTCTTGTTTTAAGAATTTTTATTAATCTACTGCGGTAGATTTGGTTTGCGAAATTTTTGTTTGAAGAGAGAAAATTTAAGCCATTGAATATGTTGACTATATTTTAAACTTTCTTTAATACTATCCCATTTTTAAAGGTTGTATTTTAAGGTGTTAAAAATCAATATTTAAAATTATGGAAAAATTAGAGCAGTATACAGAACAGGAATGGGAGAAAATAGCTGCCATGCCACAACTTATAGGAGGTATAATGGCTGGAGCGGGTAGTAGTGGATTAATAGGTACAGGAAAAGAAATGTTTGCTACGGTTGAGAGTTTTTTAGGTGGTAAAAAGGTATTTGTTAATAATCCGGTAATTCAGGCCATAGTTCCAGATACCGATGCGGCAAAGCGGAATGAAACCATGGAAGACCTAAAAGCACAACGTAGCAGGTTAATGGATAAAATTAAAGGTTATCAGGCTAAGACGCCGGAAGCCCTTGCAGCTTCTGTTTTAGAGGATTGTAGCAGCGCAGTTTCTATTTTAGAAGCTAAGGAAGATACTCAGATTGTCACCGAATATAAAAACTGGCTTTTAAGTATCGCCGAGAAAGTGGCAAATTCGGCCAAAGAAGGCGGTTTCCTTGGTTTTGGGGGAACACAGTTTAGTGAGAAGGAACAACTGCTTTTTGATAAATTAAAAGCAGCTTTAAATTAATATAAGAAGAAGAGCAATAAAAAAATCCGATGTTAAAAGCGCATCGGATTTTTTTGTTGTACTTATCTTAAATATTAATTGCTATCTACTCTGGTAATTTTAGCGCCAATAGCACGTAAACGCTCATCTATATTTTCGTAACCACGGTCTATCTGTTCAATATTATGAATGGTTGAGGTGCCTTTTGCTGATAAAGCAGCAATTAATAAAGACACTCCAGCACGAATATCTGGCGAGGTCATAGTGGTAGCCTTTAAACTCGATTTAAAATCATGACCGATAACCGTAGCTCTGTGCGGATCGCAAAGAATTATCTTAGCCCCCATATCGATTAATTTATCAACAAAGAACAAGCGACTTTCAAACATTTTTTGATGTATCAGTACGCTTCCTCTGGCTTGCGTAGCTACAACTAATACAATACTTAATAGGTCAGGGGTGAAGCCTGGCCAGGGTGCATCGGAAATAGTCAGAATTGATCCGTCTATATAATTTTGTATTTCGTAACCATCTGTATGTGCGGGAATGTGAATATCGTCACCCTGTTGTTCGACGGTAATACCTAATTTCCTAAATACATTTGGTATTACACCCAAATCGTTCCAGCTTACATTTTTTATGGTTAATTCGCTTTTTGTCATGGCAGCAAGACCAATCCAGCTACCAATTTCAATCATATCGGGTAACATGCGGTGCTCGGTACCTCCTAAAACATCAACCCCTTCTATAATTAACATGTTAGAGCCAATACCACTGATTTTGGCTCCCATACGGTTTAACATTTTGCATAATTGCTGCAGGTAAGGTTCGCAGGCAGCGTTATAGATTGTGGTTTTACCCTCTGCTAAAACAGCAGCCATTACAATATTAGCTGTACCGGTAACCGATGCTTCGTCTAAAAGCATGTAAGTACCTTTTAATTTATCGGCTTCCACACCGTAAAAGTGATCTTCGCGATTATATCTGAATTTAGCACCCAGATTTATAAAACCTTCAAAGTGGGTGTCCAGTCGTCGGCGACCAATTTTATCACCACCAGGTTTTGGAATATAGCCTTTACCAAAACGGGCTAATAACGGACCTACAATCATAATGGACCCTCTTAAGCCTTTTCCATCTTCTTTAAATTCAGCAGATTCTAAATAATTTAAATTAACCTCGTCGGCTTTAAAAGTGTAGGTGCCGGGAGCTGTTTTATTAATTTTTACGCCTAGTTTTCCTAATAAGGTAATTAGTTTATTGACGTCGATAATATCTGGAATGTTACTTATTGTAATCTCTTCGGCAGTTAATAATACTGCACATAAAATTTGTAAGGCTTCATTTTTGGCGCCTTGGGGTTGGATACTACCTTGTAATTGGTGTTGTCCTTCTATAATAAATGTAGCCATGAGAAATTAGTAGCGTTTTCTGTTACGGTTAGAATTGGAGTTTGAGTTTTTCTTGTAAGATTTCTTGTTAGTTGAAGAAAACTTCTTTTTGTTACGCATTAAACTAGTGGCATCCGAAAGGTCTTCGTCCGTATTCTTTAAATTTATTTTACCGTCTGATAATTCGTAAAGATGATCAAAAATGACATTGTCATCTACAGTGTCTTTGTTCCAATTCAAAAAGCATTTTTTCATGTGGTTTGCAATGGTATAGATAAGCGCTTCTTTTAAGTCGCCTTCTTCCCAGGTGTTTGCCACATCAATCATGGTTTTAATATTGTTTCCGTAGAAACGATATTTAGGAAAGTTTTGAGGGTATGGTAGGGGGTCGGGACGTTTTTCTAACAGTTCTTTAGACGGTTTGCCATAAGGCGATTCCACATCTAAATCAAATTCTGCAATAATAAACAGCTGATCCCATAGTTTATGCTGAAAATCGGGAACATCGCGTAAATGCGGCTGTAAATTCCCCATAACGGAAATAATGGCATGGGCTATCTTATTTCGTTCTTCTTTATCTTCAATAGTTTTTAGGTGATTAACCATTTTTTGAAGGTGTCTTCCGTATTCTGGTATAATCAAATGCTCACGCTCGGTGTTGTATTCTATGTTGTCTATCAAAATATATTTGTGTAGCGTTAAAGTAATGCACGAAGTAATTATGCTTTCGCAAAGTACAAAAAAATATTAAAGGCTGATAACACCTTCTACATTTTCTGTAACTTCTTTATATTTAGCGATAACGGCCTCAGGATCCTTCATTTTTACATTAATGGAAACACTGGTGTATTTTCCGTTTTTAGATGGTATGGTATTAATTACCGCGCCAAGATTGTCGAATTTGGTTTCAATTTCGGCAATTTTATTAGGGTCGGTTAATACAATAAACTTGTAAAGGTATTCTGCCGGCCATTTTGTAGTGTCGTATAATTGTCCTTTTAATTTATCGTAGAATTCCTCTGAATTTTTAGCTGTGCTCATAATAGTGTTTTTGAGATGCAAAGATAGTATTTCGTTTGCATTTTTTATTTCTGATTTAAATTACGAATTTTACAGCCAAAACCTTGCCAAATTGAGTACTAAGAAAATTGTTATTACCGGAGGCCCCGGAACAGGAAAGTCGTCTATTATAAATGCGCTTACAGCGAAGGGCTATACCTGTTTAGAAGAAATATCAAGACAGGTCACTCTGGATGCTCGCGAAGAAGGTATAGAACAGTTGTTTCTTACTAAACCCTTGTTGTTTAGTGAACGTTTATTGGAAGGGAGAAAAAAGCAGTATTTCGAGGCTGACACTTTAAAACAGAACTGGGTATTTTTAGATCGCGGACTGCCGGACGTTTTGGCATATATGGATTACAGCGGAGATGATTACCCCAGACAGTTTAGAACAGATTGCGAAAGCATGCCTTACGATACTGTATTTATTTTAAAGCCCTGGAAAGCTATATACCAGAGTGATGCTGTGAGATACGAAAATTTCGATCAGGCTTTACAAATTCACAATGCCCTGGTAAAGACTTACGAAACGTTTAATTACAACTTGTTAGATGTCCCTTTCGATACCATAGATAATCGAGCCGAATATATATTAAAGGTTATACAAGCGATGTAATGCAACATCCGGTAAACATATTAGAGCGGTACTGGGGATTTACAGAATTCCGGCCGTTTCAGGAAGAAGCCATTCAAGCAGCTATTGAAGGGGAGGATGTTTTTGTGCTAATGCCAACAGGTGGAGGAAAATCTTTATGTTTTCAAATTCCGGCATTGGCTAAAGAGGGGCTTTGTATTGTTATTTCGCCTTTGGTAGCTTTAATGAAAAATCAGGTACAGGTTTTACAGGATAAAGGTATTAAGGCTATGGCCTTAACCAGTGGATTATCCTATAGCCAGTTAGATACTATGCTGGATAATTGCGTGTACGGTAATTATAAATTCCTGTATATTTCACCTGAGCGCCTGCAGCAGGAAATCGTTCAGGCGCGCATTAAGCAAATGAATGTGAATTTAATTGCAGTTGACGAAGCACACTGTATATCGCAATGGGGTAATGATTTTAGACCGGCGTATAAAAATATTACTTTATTAAGAGAGCTTCAGCCCATGGTAAACTGCATGGCATTAACGGCGTCGGCAACGCCTTTAGTGGTAGAAGATATTATAAAGGAACTGGATTTTATTCAGCCCAAACTCTTTAAACAATCTTTTTTCAGGCCGAATCTGGCTTATATGGTTTTTCACGAAGAAGATAAACACTATCGTATAGAAACCATATTAAAAAAATATAAAGCCTCTTCCATAATTTATGTGAGAAGCCGCAAACTAACTCTGGAACTTGCTGAATTTTTAAAAACTAAAGGTGTTTCAGCTGCAGCTTTTCACGGTGGATTAAATAATGCAGAAAAAGAAGAGCGTCTGGACGACTGGCTGAATAATAAAACTCAGGTCATGGTTGCTACCAATGCTTTTGGAATGGGTATCGATAAGCCAGATGTTAAAACGGTTATTCATTTAAATCTGCCGGAAAGTTTGGAAAGCTACTTTCAGGAAGCCGGGAGAGCTGGAAGAAACGGAGACAAGGCTTTTGCCGTTATTTTAAAAAATAACAGTGATGCTGTTTTGGTGAAAAATCAGTTTTTAGATGTTTTACCTGGCATCGATTTTATTAAGCAGGTATACCGGAAACTGTGTAATTACTGCCAGATTTCCTTTGGGGAAGGCGAGTTGTCCACGCACGATTTCAGTTTTAATAGTTTTTGTAAAACGTATAATTTTAATAGTGCATTAACTTTTAATGCGCTTCAGGTTTTAGATAGGACCAGTGTAATTGCTTTAAGCAAGCAGTTTAATAATAGAACGCTAGTTCAGTTTACCGTAAGTAATGCAGTACTGTTTCATTATCTGGATACGCATACCGAGTTGCAGCTTGTAGTAAAATCGCTTTTAAGAACTTATGGTGGTATTTTCGATCATTTAACTAAAATAAACACGGCATTAATAGCAGATAAAGCGTCGCTAAGCGAAAGTGTTTTAATGCGGGCTCTGGAGGCTTTAGAGCGCGACAGTATTATAACTTTACAACAAAGTAAGACCGATGCACAGGTCACTTTTATTCAACCCAGAGAAGATAATAATACGATTAACAGAATAGCCAATATTATTGAACAACAAAATAAACTAAAACAAAAGCAGGTACAAAGCGTGCTGGATTATGTAGAGAACGACACTGTATGTAAAACCGTTCAGTTGTTGCACTATTTTGGAGAAAAAGACGTGAAATCCTGTGGGATATGTTCGGTTTGTGTAGGTGTTAAATCGAAGCAAAAAGCACCAACAGATTTTACAGCCATTAGAAAGCAAATTGTAAAGGCTTTAGAACATGGTGATTTGTCATCCAGAGAACTGGCCTCAAAACTAAACTGTACAGAACAAGATGTTCTGGCAGTAGTAAAACTATTACTGGAACACCATATTATTTCCATAACCAAATCAAATACTTATAAACTCTTTCATACTTAATACAGAAGGCGTTTTAAAACGATAAAAAATAATGAAAGCATTGAACATTGTATTTATGGGTACGCCAGATTTTGCCGTAGCCACATTAAAAACTTTAGTCGAGCATGATTATAACATTGTAGGCGTTATTACAGCACCCGACAGACCTGCCGGGCGTGGGAGGAAGCTGAATGAAAGTGCCGTAAAACAATATGCCGTATCGAAAAATTTAAAAGTGTTACAGCCTACAAATTTAAAGGATGAAGCATTTTTAGAAGAACTCAAATCATTACATGCAAATCTTAATATTGTAGTAGCTTTTAGAATGTTGCCCAAAGTAGTTTGGAATATGCCTGAGTTAGGAACTTTTAATTTACATGCCTCTTTATTGCCTAATTACAGGGGGGCAGCTCCGATAAACTGGGCTATAATAAATGGTGAGACGAAAACCGGAGTGTCTACATTTTTTATAGATGATAAAATAGATACCGGAGAAATGATTTTACAAAAGGAAGTTGATATAGATCCGAATGAAAATGTAGGGCACTTACACGATAAACTAATGCTTTTAGGGAGTAATCTGGTTTTGGAAACTGTAAAATTAATTGCCGAAGGTAATGTGGTTACTACACCGCAGGAAGATACTGCCGATTTAAAAACGGCCTATAAATTAAATAAGGATAATTGTAAAATAGACTGGACGCAGTCTATCGATACTATATATAATAAAATTCGCGGATTAAGTCCGTATCCTGCTGCCTGGTGTATATTAAAAAACGGCGATGAAGATTTAGATGTCAAATTATACGAGGTAACTAAAGATGAGCAAACTCATAATCTGGAACTGGGAAGTATTGTTTGTAATAAAAAGGAAATAAAAGTTGCGGTAAACGGAGGGTATATCAATATAGAATTTATGAAATTACCAGGAAAACGAAATATGAGTGCTCAAGATCTGTTGAACGGTTACGAATTTAAATCGGGGGCAAAACTGCTGTAAACCCTTATTATTCCTCATTTTAGGAAATAATCGACGAAATACATCCTCTTTATTAACAAATGTGCGAAGTTATCAACAAATCGGTGTATTTCCCTTGGTATTACTTGCATGGTTGGGTAATCCGTATAAATTTGTAAAGGATTTAACGAAATAGTTTAACCAACGATTTATTAATAATTAAATTTAAAATTATGAACAAAACAGAATTAATCGATGCAATGGCAGAACACGCAGGAATCTCTAAAGCAGCTGCTAAAAAAGCTTTAGAATGTGCTTTAACTGAAATAGGAGGAGCATTAAAAGACGGGAAAAGAGTTTCTCTAGTAGGATTTGGATCTTTCTCTGTGTCTGAGAGAGCTGCAAGAGAAGGACGTAACCCTCAAACAGGTAAAACCATTCAAATTGCTGCTAAAAACGTAGTAAAATTCAAAGCTGGATCAGAATTATCAGAAGCTGTAAACTAATTAGTTTCTTTATTATATTTTAAAAGCCTTCAACTTCTTGAAGGCTTTTTTTATTATTCTGTCATCAAATATTGGAATTTAACAAAAATAATATTAGATTTAAGTATAAATTCCTATGAGTATGATTACAATTAAACCAAAAAAGGGAAATTTGTTAATCGCAGAACCATCAATAATAGGTGATGTATCTTTTAATAGATCGATTGTTCTTTTAGCAGATTATTCTGATGAGGGCTCTATTGGATTTATTTTGAATAAGCCATTAG
This sequence comes from Formosa sp. S-31, assembly GCF_051172795.1. Taxonomy (NCBI): domain Bacteria; kingdom Pseudomonadati; phylum Bacteroidota; class Flavobacteriia; order Flavobacteriales; family Flavobacteriaceae; genus Formosa; species Formosa sp. S-31. Next base: position 21,480 of record NZ_JAENDK010000003.1, on the reverse strand, counting down.
ATTATACGATCAAAGATCTTATTCCCGAACTTAATGTCAACTTTAAAGTATATAATGGAGGACCCGTAGAACAGGACAATTTGTATTTTATTCATAAAGTGCCTGAACTTATCCCTGACAGTATAGAAATTTCCTTAGGCATTTATTGGGGGGGAGATTTTAATGTCGTAGCCGACCTTATTGCCAACAACCAGATAGAGGAAAAGGACATACGTTTCTTTTTAGGATATTCCGGGTGGGATACCAAGCAGTTAGACGAAGAATTGCGCATAAATTCCTGGGTTGTTACAGAAAATGTGTACCAGAAAGCTATAATTGAAAAAGATTATGAAAGCTTCTGGAAAGAAAAAATGTTAGAATTCGGAGGCGAATACAGCATCTGGTCTAACGCTCCCGAAAACCCCAGCTACAATTAACTTAACCTTATTTTTACATTTAGTTTTTGCAAGAGTGCCTTAGAAACCTCATTTGCAAAACTCTTTTTCCTGTACTTACTTATTGGTTGAATACCAACTATTGTATTTGTTATAAATAATTCATCGGCTTTTTGCAGTTCAAAAGGAGAAATCGATGCTTCTTCTAATGTGTATTCCGGAAGGTCTTTAATAAGCTCCAGAAGCTGTAATCGCAGTACACCTTTTAAACAGCCATCAGTCAGTGGTGCTGTTTTTATTGTTGTTCCTTTTACAAGAAATAAGTTTCCATTAAGGGCTTCTATAACATGTTTATCGGTGTTTAGTATCAGACAGTTTTGAAGCTGATTTTCTTTGGCATAAATACTACCTACAACATGAAGGGCTTTGTTATTGGTTTTTAAAGTAGAAAGTAAACCCGGAGCAGCGTAATAATCTTTAAACAAATCGACTTCGTATGTATCTTCAGAAATAGTATAAAAATCGTTGTCAAGTTTTTTTGATGAAATCAGATAGCTTACATCGTTGGTTTCCGGTAAATATAATCCGCCTTCGTTTCGGAATACCGTTAATTTTATACGGGCAGAAGCGTCTTTTAAGTTATTTGCTTCCAGAGTGTTTTTTATTTGTTCTTCAAGAAATTCCATGGTAAAATACATTGGGATTTCCATACGTAATATTCGCATAGAGGCCATAAGTCTGAAGTAGTGGTCTTCCCAGAACAGTATTTTTCCGTAAGAGGTTTTTATGGTTTCAAACAAAGCGTCTCCATAAGCAAAACCTCTGTTGTTTGAAGATAATAGTGTGTTGTTGTCTTGAATTGTTCCGTTAAAATTAATCATAAAAAAAGCCCGAAATAAAGTTTCGGGCAAATATACTGTAATTTCAAGAATTATGAATTATGCAGAGCCTAAGACATGTTTTAAATCGGAAATTTGATTTTCCCAAAGCATTTTGGTTTCATTTAATTCGTCTTCTTCAGAGAAGTCCACGATAATTAAAGACACATCTTTAGTAATCTCATCAACCTGAATTCGCAGTTCAAAATAATACGGTTCGTCTTCGTCGTGCAACCATTTAAATTTTACGCGTTCTCCACTTTTTTTGCTGACCAATTTGGCTTGTTCTTCGGCTCCGTCCCAGATAAACTTATAAAGTTCACCACGAGAGTTCACATTATCGGCAAACCATTCGGACAATCCTGAAGGTGTAGAAATATATTGATAGAGTAGAGACGGCGAAGCGTGTATTGGGAATTCAAGTTCAAATTTAATTTTATCTTCCATGTGTTCTTTCAAAAAATTATGTGCTCAATATAATATAAATTGCATAAGATTTATGCGAAATGAACAAAAAAAATATTTTTGAAAATTTTGTTTGCACAGATTAGAATAGTTGTTATATTTGCACTCGCAAAATGGCGAGGTAGCTCAGTTGGTTAGAGCGTTGGATTCATAACCCAGAGGTCCCGAGTTCAAATCTCGGTCTCGCTACAATTTTTAAACATGTGAAAATAAACGGTTTAGCCTATGCTAAACCGTTTTTTTATGCTCACAATTCAGCGATTTATTACATTTGCATACGAAAGTGAATACGAAACTGCATACGATTTGCCGAAGAAAAAGAATTTTTCCACCCCAAAAATTTACACAGCAAAAGGAGATTTAAGTAAGCGTTGGTACGTTTATTTTTCTTATCGTCATCCAGAAACAGGAATGTTAAAACGAGTAACACCGTTTTACGGAGAAGCCAATACTTATAAAACCAAAGAACAACGATTAGAAATTTTAACGGTTTACCGAAAAGTTTTAATCAAATTATTGAAACAAGGCTATAATCCTTTTGAAGACAATACCGAACTCTACAACAAATTAAATTCGGAAAACGAGCCCTTAGACGTAAAAGAAGAAGCTTTAAAAACAGAAGAAAAGACGATTATTGTTGAAGAACCAAAAAGAGAGGAAGTTGAAGTTGTTCCAACTGAGTCTAAGCAAACGTTAAGATCAGCTTTTGATTTTTCGCTAAACCTTAAAGAGAAATTAGTTAGTAAAACAACTTTGCGAGGGTATAAGGGGAGAGTTGAGTTTTTCCTTAATTGGTTAGCTGAGGTGCATCCTGAAGTAAAAACTATCGATCAACTAACTAAAAAACTATTTTCAGCATTTTTAAATGATGTCTTGGTAAAAACCAGTCCGAGAAATAGAAACAATTATAGAACGGATTTGAGTAGTATCGTTCAGGTATTGGAGGATAATGAAATAATAGCAGATAATTTTATTAAAAAGATACCCGTATTAAAAACCACACCAGAGCGTAATAAAACTTATTCCCAGGAAACACAGGAGGCTATTTTTGAGTATTTGGAAAAAACGGATCCTGTACTCTTATTGTATATCAAGTTCATTTCTTATAATTTTTTAAGGCCCATAGAAGTTTGTAGACTTCAGGTAAAAGATATTGATGTAAATACACGAACGATTCGTTTTAAGGCTAAAAACAGCCCATTAAAGACTAAAATAATCCCTGAGTTATTATGGAATGATTTACCGGATTTAACAAAGCTTAAAGCTGATGATTTTCTGTTTACACCCGATGCTATAGGAGGGGAGTGGGATACGGCTTTAAATAATAAACGCGACTACTTTTCAAAACGTTTTAAGCGCATTGTAAAGGATCATTTTAATCTAGGAACAGATTATGGTCTGTATAGTTTTAGACACACCTATATCACAAAACTCTATCGAGCCTTAGTAAAAGAATCGTCACCTTTTGAAGCAAAAAGTAGACTGATGCTAATAACAGGACATTCCTCGATGTCTGCTTTAGAGAAATATTTAAGAGATATTGATGCCGAGTTACCAGAAGATTATTCCGCCATGCTAAAATCTACCCATGAGTACAAGTAATACCTTACAGGATTTCTATAATAGTTTATTAAGTAATCTATATATAGAGTTGCTATTTTTTGTTTCTGATGCAGAACACACGCGACTTATAATTGATAAAATAGAGGCTTTTAAAGACATGAACTTTTATAAAGAGGCCTATATTATAGACTATTTTAAAGGACCTGTCCCATATAATAGGGCGGAAACTAATTTTGTTTTACAAAAGCCCATAAAATTAGAAGAGAATATCTTTAAGCTTTTAAGAGCAAAGCATGAGGTGTCAGAATTTGAGTTTAATTATATCCTGGATAAATATTTTGAACAGGTGGATTGTGTATGCTACATCTGCCACTGGTTATTGGAAAACCTGCATATCATACAGAATGACCAGTCAGAAATGCAAAACCTGTTTAATCTACAGCATGTGTATTATAAAAAGCACTTCGAGACACTTATTAAACAATTTTACAAAGATGAATCGGTAATTCCCTATAGTAATTACAATAAATCAAAACAGTTAGAAGCGAGTATTTTTGATTTTATAAAAGGAGAATCTAAAGGAAATACAGCACCTAAATTTCCTGCTTTGTTAGGTCAGGATGTATCTGAAACCAATGTCGCTAAACCAAATGTTTTAGCCACTACAAGTGAAAAGGGACCTAAAAAGCGGTCAAAAAAAGAGCCACTAATCACTGAAAAAGTAGCTGAAAAGGAACTTTTACGATCAATATTTAATATTGGCTAGACATTGGAAAAATAGAATTATACGTCAATTAAACGTTTAATTTACGCTTAAATATGAAAAAACACGAGATTTGCCTGAATTGTGGTGAGGAATATATACCAATACAGCACCTAAATTTCCAGGTTTGTTAGTTCAGGATGCATCTGAAACCAATGTCGATAAAGTAGATGTTTTAGGTACTAAAATTGAAAAACGACCTAAAAAGCGGTCAAAAAAAGAGCCGCTAATCACCGAAATTGATGCAGAAAAGGAACTTTTACGATCAATATTTAATATAGGCTAGACATTGGAAATATAAAATTATACGTCAATTAAACGTTTAATTTACGCTTAAATATGAAAAAACACGAGATTTGCCGTAATTGTGGCGAGGAATATATACCAAAACGTAGAGGAGTTCAAAAATATTGCAGCAACTCTTGTAGAAGTAGTAGCTGGCAACTGAAACAAAAGAAACCACAGAAGGAAACAAGTCTAAAACCTGTTAATCCACCAGTTGTTGTAGAAGAAGAAACAAAGGAAGCTAGTCCTGAAAAGCAGGGGATGTCTTTGGCAGGTGTGGGAAATAACATGGCAGGTAATCTTTCATACGACATGTTGAAATCTATGTTGACACCAACCGAGAATAAACCGGCTTCTAAAAAAGATATAGGAGAACTTAAAAACTTAATATTAGGAAGCAGATACCTACCAGTAAATAATGTGCCCAAAGATAAACATGGAAGATTAGCATTTTACGATGTTAACACAGGGAATGTAGTTTTTTTGAAGGCGTAAAATGGTATGGCCTTATTTTAGAGGAATACAATTTGTATTCATTTTGGTTTAAGACTCTGTTTATCCCGTAAAAATTAAAGATAAAAAAGAAAACGACGTTTGAAAAAACAAAAGTCGTTTTAAATGTTTTCGCTACGGAATAATCCTATTTTGAAATGCTTTAGATTACTTTTTCAAAAATTTTATTAATGGTTTAATAAAGCTTTCAAATTTTTCAATGTGGGGTAAGTGACCAACATTTTCTATTTCCACAAGTTCCGAATTAGGTATTTCTTTTTGGGTTTTCTTACCCAATTCGTTATAAAGACCCATAGTTTTTCGTACTTCTTCTGTAACCAAAGGCTTGCCTAAAGCAGTTCGGTCTCTAGTGCCGATAATGAGTAGTGTAGGCGCCGTAATGTTTTTGAACTCATATACCACGGGCTGCGTAAAAATCATATCATAGGTTAGGGCATTGTTCCAAGCTATGGAATTATAATCCGAGTTTAGCGTCCAACCGGCAAGTAGGTTTACCCATTGGTCGTATTCGGGTTTCCATTTATTATCATAATAACTGACTAATTGATACTTTTTTATGCCTTCATAACTTTTTTTAAGTTCGCTTTTATACCACCATTCTACAGGTTTGTACGGCACTTTTAACTTCCAATCTTCTAACCCGATTGGATTTTCTAAAATAAGTTTTTTTGTTGTTTGTGGATACATTAACGCGAAACGTGTAGCAAGCATGCCTCCCATAGAATGCCCTAAAATAGCTGTTTGTTCTATTCTCAAAGTATCCAATAACGTTTTGGTATTTATTGCTAACTGTTGGAAAGTATAGTGGAAATAGTCCGGTTTAGATGATTTTCCAAATCCTATTTGATCGGGTACAATAACTCGAAAACCTTCTTTTGTTAAAGCTTCGATGGTAGTTTTCCAATAGGCTCCATTGAAGTTCTTTCCATGTAACAAAACAATGTTTTTTCCATTGTAGTTCTCGGGTTTAATATCCATGTAAGCCATTTTTAAATCCTGATTTTGGATATGAAGATTCAATGAGGATACGGGGTAAGGATATTTGTAGTTTGCAAGTTCAATATCAAGCCACATAGGTTCATTGTTTTGTGCAAAGGAAAATTGTAAGGATACAAGAAGTGTAAATATTGATAATAGTGCTTTTTTCATCTTAGTTGTTGTTATGAGTCAATATAACCTGTTATATTATAACTTAAAAATTAGGGGTTGAAAGCGATTAAAATTAGTCCAATGGAAGTGATGGAATTATGCCACTTTTAACCTTTTATTTGATAGATGTTATACCATCAGGTCTTCCAATAGAAATTCGTTTAATTTCTTTTCTTGTGGTTAAATCAATTACTGCAATATAATTTTCAGGTGTGCAAGACACGAACATTCTATTACGTTCTTTATCCATAAAAATACCAGCACCACGACCAATATTTACTTTTTTCTCTAATTTGAGCGTTTGCATATTGTAGTATAATAAATCGCCTGTTTTAACGCTTACAATACAAACCGTTTTTCCGTCAGGGGTTATTTTTAAACGATGCAATCCTTCAACTTGGTTGTTAATATTAGCCTTTACTTTCTTTTTGTTTAAATCTACTATAATCACATGGCCATCGGGACGGGCGGTCCATAATTCATTTTCATCAGGAGTTACATCAAAACCTTCGGCACCAAAACCAACATCAATTAACGTTTGTCGCCATTCGTTTCTGGGTTTCGCATTTGCAGGTAAAACACCCGTTGGAGGCATGTAGGGAGGAATCTCTTTCTTTTCGTAAATGCTTAAGGTTCCAGACTCTACATTTGTGGTATAAAATCGTTTTTCATTTTTTGAAACGTGAAGCAGGTGCGTGAAATCTTGCCCGGTTCCAAAAGCTTCTTCAAAGTCATTTTTAACAAGGTCATATACTACAACCGCTTTTGCTCCTTGTGCAGTAAGCCATAATTTATTGTTTAAGAACACTAATCCATGTGGAATAAAGAATGGTTTGGTGTCAATGTTTTTTTCAAACTGAAGGGTTTTTAAATTAACAACCGCAATTTTATGTCCGTTATTTTTCAATTCAGGCTTGGTGATGTAAGCCATTGAACCATCTGAATTTGTAACGATTTCATGGGGATCTTCACCAACAGGAACAGACGTTAAAGAATCAAGGGTTTTATAATCGTAAATCACTAATTTTTGTTCTCCTTTTGACAGTGCTAAAATGTATTTGGTATTTTGACTTAAACATGATAACGAAAACGTTAAGAGTAATAGTAAATTAAGTTGTTTTAGGGGTTTCATTATTCTGGTTTTATTTAAGGTAGTAAGCTATTAATACCTTGTTTTCAAAAAGTAGTGTTACGTTAAAATCTTCAGAAGCTATCAAATAGTCAACAAAAGGTTTGGCGTCTTCTTTTTCAATGTTATCAGCATAAATTATAGCATTGCTGTTTAGTTTATGTTCAAGCATTTTGAAAACTTGTAAATAAAGATCTTTTGCGCCGTCTAAAAACAAAAAGTCAATAGGAGTGTCAATATTAGCAAGTGTTTTAGAGGCATCGCCAGGTAAAAAAGTAACATAATTATTTAAAGACGCTTTGGTTATATTCCTTTCAGCTTGAGCTATTTTATTGGGTTCTAATTCTGTTGTAATAACCTTCCCGTTGTTGTGTTTGACTGCTGCTGCCAAATAGATTGTTGAAATGCCAAAAGAACAACCAAATTCAATAATGTTTTTTGCTTTCGAATAGCTAATTAAAAAATGTAGCAGAGATCCTTCTTCAGGTGAAACCGACATGAATGCCGTTTTTCTAAGTCGATCATGTGTTTGTTCGCGTTCTGTCTTGTCGGAAATACTATCAAGAATGGCATAGCGCTCTTCATAGTTTTTGTCAGCTTCTTTATGAAGCGTTTCTAAGACATCTAAAATATGTGGTTCCTTAATGCTAATCAGTTGTTTCGTTAATTTTTAATTTGATTATTTTATAAGGCCCTTTTCTGAAAGCTTCACCATTATGAAAACGTGGTTCTTCGTCAATGCGGGATAAACTGATGTATAGCCAACCATTTGTCGATACATGATAGCTGTCTGGCCAGGCTAAATCTTCATTTGCAGGAAGAACAGTTTCTGTTTCTAAGGATGGTGTAATACGGATTAAAGCTCTTTTTTCAAGATCTCCAAGGTATAAATTTCCCTTTTTGTCAAAAGCCATACCATCGGTTGTGGTAAAATGCCCTAAAAATTCTACTTTTTGTAATAATTCATTCTCTGTTAAAGTAGGATTGTTTAAATCGGTTGTCGCTATTCTGAATAATTTAGTATCTGTTAAGGATTTAAAATAGAGTTGGGATGCATCTGGATTTAATGCAATTCCATCGGAATGTACGTGAAAAGGCTTACCGTGACTCAATAGATCTTGACCATTTCGTTTCATTATATAAGACGTGTCTGCTTTGGTAACGTTACTTCCTAATAATACCTGTCTCATGTTACCCGATTTGAGATTTACAATAACAATTCCGCCTTCGCCAGAGTTGGTTAAGTATGCGATTTGTTTTTTAGTATCAATTCTAATATCATTTGCATAACTACGAGCACTTAATGTAGGGTATAGCGGATATACTCTTTCTACTTTGTTACTTTTGAGGTTTATTTTTACCAGTTTTTGACCTTTATCATTTCCGTCAGCATTTTTGGCATAACCCGCATCAACAATCCACATGGTATTTTGGTCATCAATTACCACTGCTTGTACGCATAGAAAATGGTTTTGTTTATCACCTCCTTTTTCGACATCCCATTCATTCCATGCTTTATTTGGAAATGGTTTAACGGTATTATTTTTGCCAATTTCTACTAAAGCGTGTTTATATGTAGTGCTCCATCGTGGATAATTTGTGAAGACACGACCTGATTTGGAAACAGCAACGCCAGTTAGCTGATAGGTGTTATCTTCAAAAATTGTTTCAGTCGATTGTGCGTTTGAAAATATTGTGAAGACATATATAATAAATGAGATGTATTTTTTCATATTATTTGTTACTGTGGTTTTCTAAAAGTTTTTGAATTTCAAAATAGTTATATTTTTTTGCTAAATCAAGAGGCGTATTACCATCTAAACCTTTTAAATCCCAACGCGCTCCATTTTCAAGTAGTATTTTTGCGGCTTCATAATGTCCGTGCCAAACAGCATCATGTAAAGCGGTATAACCATTGTATGGTCCTTGTGCATCTAATTCAGCTCCGGCATCAATTAGCATTTTAATGTTTTGGGCATGACCATTATATCCGGATTTATGTAATACGGTCGATTTCATAATCCAATCAACAATTCTGGGATTAGCGCCTGCATTTAGCAATACTTCCAATACATCATCTCGACCTAATTGAGCAGCATATAGTATAGGAGTAGCCCCTTTAGGCGCATCGTCTATAGTGAACTTAGCTTTTTCGTTAATATCTAAACCTTCTGAAATTAGTGTTTTAATAGTTTTAAGATCATCTTTTTTGATTGCCTTAAAAATTTGATCATTAGCAATATAAGTTTCAGATTGTTTTATGTAATTCTCCAGTATATTGACAATGTCTTCATCTCCCACTTTTCTTGCAAGGTCGAGAGGAGTAATGACACCTCTTGCCTTCATTTGCCAGTCTGCACCTTGTTCTAAAAGGTATTGTACCATACTTGGGTTACGGTGCCAAACAGCAACATACAAAGGTGTGTTTCCATTTGTAGCTGAAACAAGATTTAGAAATGCACCATGTTTTATTAACACATCGGCAACAGGCACTACACCACTTTCAGCTGCAAAATGCAATGGTGTTGCTCCCATTCTTGTGTCAAGCAGATTAATATCTGCACTAGCGGTAAGTAAAAGTTCCGTCATTTGGTAGTTTCCTAAACCGGCGGACAACATAAGGGGTGTGTAACCTAAAGCATTTCGCTCGTTAACATTTGCTCCATTTTCTAATAATCTTGAAGCCTCCGTTAAATTGTTTTCTTTTACTGCATTACATAGTTCTGTAGCCTGAATTTGAAATGCCATAAATAAGAACAAAAATGTATAAAGGTATTTGTTCATTTTTATAGGTTTAATATGTTTTGTTTTGAAGCTTTTACGAGTCCGTCTAACCAATCTTGATGTCCATTTATCATCGGGTTTGGCTTAGTGTTAGCCAATTCGATGGCTGGTTTTCCAATCTGGCTTTCTTGGGTTAAAATACGAACTCTACCTCCGGGTAAATCTTCAATTAACCAAGCATGGATAACATCTAAACGCGTTTCTTCATCACCTTCCGCCCATCCGTGCCAAGCTAAGCGAGCTTCTTCGTTTTCATTTGGCGGAACACATTCGGTAACTTCTGCTTCAATTGGAAAACCAAAGGTTTTGAAACGGAAGCGTAGATCTATTTCTAATATTTTTTTGGCTTTATCAACAAATTCGATATCAGATGAATTTGGATAATACTCTGGCCAGGCGAATGGATCAACTAAATATTTCCATACTTCTTCGGTTGATAAACCAGCCACAATAACTTCATTTGAACAGTAATTATCTGTGGTTCCGGGAGTATATTTTTCAGGCCAAATAATTGCATTTTGTTTCATAACTCAATTATTTTAGGATTTCTAAAATGGCTTCACCAACTTCAGTTGCTGATTGTGGGTTTTGTCCAGTTACTAATCGTTGATCAGATACGACGTGTACTTGCCAAGGTTCAGATTTTTCATAAATACCGCCGTGTTCTTTTAATTGGTCTTCCAATAAAAAGGGAACCACTTTGGTTAAACCTACCAATTCTTCTTCTTCATTAGTGAAACCGTTTACTTTTTTACCATCAATCAGGTATTTTCCATCGCTTAATTTGATATTTACAATTCCTGCTGGACCATGACAAACGGCTCCAACAACACCGTTGGCTTCATAAATATTAGCAGCAATTTCAGCAATAGCTGTATCATTTGGTAAATCCCACATAGCACCATGTCCGCCTGCGTAGTAAATCGCTAGATAATCTGATGGAGTTACATCTGATGGTTTCATACTGTTTGAAATTTTGTTTTGGTAAAGTTCATTCTCCCAAAATTCTTTGTTTACTGGGTCTTTTAAATCGAATCCGTCTACAGGGGGTGTACCACCTTTTGGACTTACAAAGTCAATTTCATAGCCTGCTTCAGTAAGAACTTTCCATGGGTGGGCTACTTCGCTTAAATAATAACCGGTAGCATCACCGTTTGCTTTTTTGTCATGGCTTGTAACCACGAATAAAATTTTCTTTTTCATATGTTTTGAATTTTGTTGTGAAAATGCTGAGACACTTACTAATAGACATAATAGTAAGCTGTTTATTTTAGTTTTCATGTTTATTTATGATTTTAATGATTGATTTAAATGTTCCAGATAGTTTGTTTTTAAAAGCTCAAGTCTGGCCTCGTCCATGTTTTTTTCAACATCGTGAAAATGGAAACTTTCTAAAGCCGACATGCCACAGAAGGCATTCATTTTGTGGAATGGAAATAAAACGCCATCATCTACACTACGACCTTCAAAAAATTCTTCAGGAATTGTAAAAGCCGTTGCCGGGGCATTCCATGTGGTTGTTACCATATATTTAGTATCCTGCATTAAGCCTCCGGTACCATAGTTTCGCTCAGGATTATCTGCTTTACGACCATCACTGTAATACATGCCTTTGCGGTGTCCTGCGGTTAATACGTGATCTAAGTAAGATTTTAAAGAAAACGGGATATACATCCACCAAATGGGAAAATGGTAAATTACGACATCTGCCCATATAAATTTATCGACTTCATTTTCTGTATCATAGGGTTCTTCCAAATTGGTGATTTTTAACTCGAAATCATTTTCAGAGGTGAAAAAACTCTTATCCCATTCAACAATTGTTTTGTTTAGGTTGCCTCCTGAATGCGCAAATTTCTTACCGCCATCAATTATAAATACCTTCTTCATTTTTGTACTATAAAAATTATAGTTGCAAAATTAAATATAGTGTATTAGTTTTGCAATACCTATCATAAATGATAGGCTTAACTTTATGGGAAAGAATGTAAAAGTAAATGGTAAAGTTTATGCTTGTACCATTAGTCTTGCGATGGACATCATAGGCGGAAAATGGAAATCTGTAATTTTATTTCATTTGAAAGATAGAGAGAAACGGTATAGTGAATTAAGAAAAGAAATTCCAGCCATAACTGAAATGACTTTGAGTTTGCAACTAAAGCAACTTGAAGAAAACGGTCTTGTTTCAAGAGTTGTTTATGGCGACAAGCCTCCAATTAAAGTTTTGTATAGCCTAACCGATTTTGGAACAACTTTTTTACCAGCACTTGAAGCCATTGACGAATGGGGTAAATTGGTTGCAAATGAAAAGGGGCGATTTGTAGAGTCGGTCTCCAATTAAATATATATCGAAGACCATTTAACTATATTTTGAAATAGAAGGGAGTGATACTTTCTGTTGTAACACTTGTTGCAAATTAAAAACTGGTTAAATTGGAGTTATTCAGGAAAACATGACGAAATTATTTATCAAAAACATGGTTTGCAACCGCTGTATTATGGTGGTACAAAACGAATTGGACAAATTAGGATTTAAAGTAGTAAACATCAACCTTGGTGAGGTAGCTCTTGAAAACGAACCTACGTTGGAAGAAAAGAAAAGATTGGATAAAGCTTTAATTCAATTAGGTTTTGAAATCATTGACGATAAAAAAAGCCTTATCATTGAAAAAATAAAGAACACAATAATTAGCCTTGTACATCATCAAGACAATGAATTAAAAATTAACCTTTCAGAAGAATTAAGTAGCAAAATACATCACGATTACAATTATTTATCCAATTTGTTTTCAGAGGTTGAAGGTATCACTATCGAAAAATATTTCATCGCTCAAAAAATAGAAAAGGTAAAAGAACTGTTGGTATACGATGAACTTTCGTTAAGTGAAATCGCTCTTCGTTTGAACTATTCAAGTGCAGCCTATTTAAGTAATCAATTCAAAAAAGTTACAGGCTTAACACCAAGTCATTTTAAGAAAATAAAGGAGGACAAAAGAAAACCTCTAGATAAAGTATAGCGTAATATAATATACAATAGCTATATGGAAACACTGAAATTTCATAAAACGGAATGTGGAGTTGATTTTCTTCTAAATGTTTTATCCGCCGAAGAACTCAAAGGATATTATTTAAAACGGGAAGTGTTTAATACCGATTTTTTTGAAATTATCTTTATTAAGAAAGGCGAAGGTCATCTTGTCTTAAATTACAAAAAAATAGAGATAAAAGATAACAGCATTATCTTTATTTCTCCTTTTGAGAAACGGCAGTGGTATTTTAAAACAGAAAATCCTGAGTTTACGATGTTAGCATTTCAGGAGGATTTCTTAAATGATTTTTTTTCAGACAAGTTGTTTACGTACCGTCTGTTGTATTTTTATCAATTTGAGTACGCTCTCAATATGCAAGTTAACAAATCAGTTACAGACTTCTATTGTGCACTGCTTTCTGAAATGAAGACAGAACTTCTTAAAACAAAAGCAGACAGTGGGCATATTATCAGGTCTTTAATCTACTATTTGTTACAAAAGCTGAACAGGGAATATGCAGAAGAACATCATTTAGCTCTGGAAAAAGAAGGGAATAATTATGCTTTTCAATTTAGGAAGCTAATCGAAATTCATTTTTCGAGTAAACATCGCATCAATGATTATCTGGATATGCTTAAAGTAAGTAGAATAACGTTAAATAAAGCAGTAAAGGAGCAATTTAATGTTACAGCTACATACTTACTAAAGCAACGATTACTCATTGAAATTAAAAATTATCTTATTCATTCTGAACTAACTGTCGGAGAAATTGCATACAAACTTAATTTTTCCGAGCCTAATCATCTCATGCGTTTCTTTAAAAAACAAACAGGAATGACAACGACAGAATTTTTGGCAGATTATCAAAATGGTACCTATTCGTAATGGTTTGGTAGGATATGATTATTGGTGGCATAGTAATTTTGCATTGTAACTTAAAAAAGCAATTAAGATGAGTAAACAAGCATTGATTGTCATTGACATCCAGAATGATTATTTTGAAAATGGTGGCATACCATTGGTAAACCCAGTTGAGGCAAGCTTAAAGGCTGGTGAAATAATTGAGCATTTCAGATCTAAAAATTTACCGATCGCGCATATACAACATGTGTCTTCAAATCCTGAATTGATGCCTATTATGGTTGAGGGGACAAACGGTGTTGAAATACACGATAACGTGAAACCTCTTGACGGGGAAAAAGTCTTTCAGAAACATTACCCAAATAGTTTTAGGGAAACAGGTCTTTTGGATTATCTAAAAGAAAATGATGTAACAGAATTGGTTATTACCGGAATGATGACCCATATGTGTATTGATGCCACTACGAGAGCAGCATTCGACTTTGAATATAAATGTACAGTAATTCACGATGCCTGTGCTTCTCGTGACCTCGAAATCAACGGAAAAACTGTAAAAGCCGAAGATGTTCATCATGCATTTCTTGCTGCACTCGAATTCTTTTATGCAGAAATAAAAAGTACGGAAGAATTTTTATCAGCTTAATGTTGTCAGGCGTAGAAAAAATGGTCAGGTTATATCAAAATTTAACCTGACTTTTTTATTCTGTAAATCTTACAAATCAATTCCAAAATTCTACAATAATAAGCTTCGTTTAAGTTGCCAACTTTGCATTGTTTAATTAAAACAATAGAATGATGGCAACGACTAATCAAAATACAATTACACAAACATTCCCGGTATTGGGAATGAGTTGTGCCTCCTGTGCAAGCAGTGCTGAAAGTATTGTTACACACGAAAATGGGGTGGTGAATGCTTCAGTTAATTTTGCCACAGGAAATCTTACAGTTGAATATATTACCTCTGTTACAAATGCTGAAATACTTCAAAAAGCGGTTCAATCTGTTGGATATGACCTATTGGTTGAAGACGTAACGAAACAACAAGATACTTTAGAGGAAATTCACGAAAAGAGATTCCGAGAACTTAAAATTAAAACGATTTGGGCAGTGATACTTTCGTTGCCTGTCGTGATTATTGGTATGTTCTTTATGAATATGCCTTATGCCAATGAAATAATGTGGATTTTTTCTACACCTGTGGTCGTTTGGATTGGCAGAGATTTCTATTTAAATGCATGGAAGCAGGCAAAACACAAATCTGCCAATATGGATACCTTAGTAGCATTGAGTGTGAGCATTGCTTATTTATTCAGTGTTTTTAATATGTTCTTTTCTGATTTTTGGCTTCAAAGAGAATTACAAGCACATGTCTATTTTGAAGCATCATCAGCAATTATTGCGTTCATTTTGTTGGGCAAATTGCTGGAAGAAAAAGCCAAGGGCAACACTTCGTCGGCCATTAAAAAACTCATGGGCTTACAACCCAAAACAGTTACTGTGATATTTGCAGATGGAACAGAAAAATTGACCAACATTGAAGATGTGAAAACCGGAGATGTTATTCTGGTAAAATCAGGTGAAAAAATTGCAGTCGATGGTATCGTAACTTCCGGAAATTCATACGTGGATGAAAGTATGCTTAGTGGAGAATCAGTGCCTGTTTTGAAAAATGAAGACGAAAAGGTATTCGCCGGAACCATCAACCAAAAAGGCAGTTTCCAATTTAAAGCTGTTAAGGTTGGTAAAGAAACGGTTCTTGCTCAAATCATAAAAACAGTACAAGATGCACAAGCCAGCAAAGCACCAGTACAAAAATTAGTAGATAAAATTGCAGGCGTTTTTGTTCCCGTTGTGATAGGTATTGCTGTTCTAACGTTTATATTGTGGTTTATACTTGGTGGTGATACTGGTATTGTACATGGTTTACTTGCAGCTGTTACTGTATTGGTTATTGCCTGTCCTTGTGCTTTAGGATTGGCTACTCCAACAGCTATAATAGTTGGTGTTGGCAAAGGAGCTGAAAAGGGGATTTTAATTAAAGATGCTATAAGTCTGGAATTGGCAAAAAAAATAAATGCTATTGTTTTAGACAAAACCGGAACTATTACAGAAGGTAAACCAAGAGTAACTGATATCCGATGGCAAAATGATGACGATGCAGCTAAAAACATTTTAGTAAGCATCGAAAAAAAATCGGAACATCCGTTGGCCGAAGCGGTTGTAAAACATTTCACAGAAATTGCCAACACTACTATATCACAATTCGAAAGCTTAACCGGTAAAGGAGCCAGAGCCAATTACAACGATGAAACCTACTTTGTCGGCAACAAAAAACTGTTGGCAGAACACAATATCGAAATTACAAAAGAGTTACAACAATTCGCTCAAGAATGGGGCTTACAGTCGAAAACTATTATTTGGTTTGCTAACAGTAAACAGGCACTTGCAGTAATTGCTATATCAGATAAAATCAAAGAAACTTCAATACAGGCAGTAAATGAAATACAGGAAATGGGTATTGACGTTTATATGCTTACGGGCGATAATGAAGCTACTGCTAAAGCTATTGCTAAACAAGCAGGTATTAAGCATTATAAATCAGAAGTATTACCTCTGCAAAAAGCCGATTTTGTAAGAGAACTGCAAAGAAAGGGTAAAGTGGTTGCCATGGTAGGTGACGGTATTAATGACAGTACGGCTTTGGCAACAGCTGATGTAAGTATTGCGATGGGCAAAGGTTCTGACATAGCCATGGATGTGGCAAAAATGACCATTATTTCATCAGACCTTACCAAAATACCGCAGGCTATCAGACTGTCAAAACAGACGGTTGCCACCATTAAGCAAAACCTGTTTTGGGCGTTTATCTATAACCTAATCGGAATTCCAATTGCTGCAGGTGTGCTTTATTCAATCAACGGATTTCTACTAAACCCTATGATTGCAGGAGCCGCCATGGCAATGAGTAGTGTAAGTGTAGTAAGTAACAGCTTGCGGTTAAAATGGAAAAAGTAAATCATATAAATCGGAACCAGAATCCCGAATCAAGCGAATCAAGAGTCAAAAGGAACTTTGTATCATATAAATAAAAAAAGAACAAAAATGGAAAATCAAGAATTGAAATTCAAAACCAACCTTAATTGTGGAGGTTGTGTATCAAAAGTACAAGCAGATTTAGATAATGCTGAAGGCATTTGTCATTGGAATGTAGATATTGCAAATGAGGATAAAATCCTAACGGTAAGCTCTAAGGGAATTACAGAAAATGAAGTAATAGGCATTATTAATAGAAAGGGATTTAATATTACACCTTTAACTACTTAATATTACACCTTCTCGGTGGTATATGAAATTGTCTAACAACAATATTCATATACCTCTATTAATTCAATTAGACAACCATTAGACTATAGAGAATGGGGAATGTAGCCTTACCTAAAAGTAGGACAGTTTAAAAATCAAATCTATTCCTTATACATTTTATCAATAAGCTCTTTATATTTCTGTTGAATAACTTTTCGCTTTAATTTTAAAGTGGCTGTAATTTCTCCAGTCTCTATGCTAAATTCCTTAGGTAGCAGTGTAAATTTTTTAATTTTTTCGAATTTAGAAAATTCCTTTTGAAGCTCTTCAAAGCGTTTTTCGAACAGTTCAATAATCTGATTGTGGCTGATTAAATCTTCAATATCCTTAAAATTGATTTTATGCTCTAAGGCATATTTTTTCAGGTTTTCAAAACTAGGTACCGCTAATGCGGTTACGTATTTTTGCTCATCGCCAATCACGGCTATTTGTTCAATTAAGGAATCGGTAATTAAAGCATTTTCTAATTTTTGAGGAGCGATGTATTTTCCACCGGAAGTTTTCATTAAATCTTTAATGCGGTCTGTAATGGTTAAATTACCATGTTGATCTATAGTCCCTGCGTCTCCAGTTTTAAACCAACCAGCTTCAAAAACTTCAGCAGTCTCTTTAGGTTTTTTGTAATATCCGCGCATAACCCCAGGGCCTTTTATTAATATTTCATTGTTTGCACCAATTTTAATTTCTGTGCCGTGTAATGGTTTTCCTGCGGAACGAAATTCAAATTGTGTATCGCCAAATAGCGATACTGTGGCTGTAGTTTCGGTTAAGCCATAGCCGCATTTTATATTGAGTCCAAACGAATGGAAAAAGGAAACCAGGTCTGCTGCTAATGGGGCACCACCGCAAGGCATAAATTTAATACGACCACCAAATAACGCCCGAAGTTTGCTTAAAACCAGTTTGTCTGCGATTTTGTATTTTAGCTTTAAAGAAAGTGGGATGGTTTTTTCTAATCTTTTATGCTTGTTGTAGTAGTTATTACCAATGCCTAATGCCCAGCTGGCTAGTTTCATTTTAGCCGGAGAAGCTTCTTGTCTTTTATCTTGAATGGCCGAAAAGATTTTTTCGAATATACGCGGTACCGTACACATTACTGTTGGTTTTACTTCTTTTAAAACATCGGCAATTTTTTTAGGATCCTGATTAAAGTAAACTGAAACACCGTTTTTTAAACAAAAGAATACCCAACTACGCTCGTAAATATGGCTAAGAGGTAAAAAACTTAAGGATACATCGGTTTCGTCTATATTCAATTCGTAATCGTGAGCAGCTAAAGCACCTCCAAAATTATGGTAATCTAGCATAACACCTTTAGGTTCGCCTGTGGTACCGGAGGTGTAAATGATGCTGGCAAGATCTTCAAAATTACGATCTGTAAATCGTTTTTCTAGTTCCGAATCGATGGTTTTTGAGGCAGGGAAAACTATAAAATCTTCCAGATAAATAGACGAGTCAGAAACCTGTAGATTAATAGTTGTGTCTAAAGCGACAATTAATTTAAGGTAGTCGGAGGATTTTAAAATCTCGAAAGCTTTGTCGTATTCATTCTGATTGCCAACAAATATCAGGCTTACTTGGGCATCGTTGATAACGTATTCAACTTCTTTTTGAGAATTGGTAGCGTAAATAGGGATACTAACAGCTCTAGCTCGCATAATGGCACTATCGGCAATAATCCAATTTGGACTGTTTTCAGAAAATATAGCGATATTTTGCTGAGGTGAAATACCAAAATTCAGGAGTGCTTTGGCTAAAGATTCAATGCGCGCTTCAAAATCTAACCAAGAAATACCTTCCCAAGAATTACGCTCGTTATTTTTAAAATAAACAGCGTTTTTAGTTTTAAATCGCTGACTGTTTTCTTTTATCTCTACTGTTAAATGTTTGTAATTCATTGCGCAACTATTGGTTCCAATTAAATTAAGCTTAGCCCTAAATTTAAGTATGCAAAGGTACGGATAATTGTAGATTTAAAGTTTAATTTATAAGCTTTAGATTTTAACGGTATCGTGTTTTAAATGGGAGGGAAGTTGCGGAGGATATATTTCTAAGCGTCTGTTGTTTCCTTGCTGTGGATAGGGCGGACAATGAGAACCAAATACGGCCGAAATAATGATCCAGTCTCATTGTTGATGTAAAGGGAGATTTAATTGGGATTGAGTACGGTATTACTATGCTCAAAATTTTCCGCTGTTAGTGGCTCATTATTGCCGTTTTTTGCACGCTTACACAAAGCCGTTACCAGCAAGCAAAAGAGACGACCGAGCAACGAATAATGGTAGTATTTAATGCAAAATAAGCAACGTTTAATTTTGATTTGCGTCGAATAAAGGTTATGCTGTTTTTTGCACCCAATTAAAAAATTCCGTTTCATTACATAATTAAATTTAAATGATTGTATATTTGATAGTATCAAATGATAGTATCACGAAATGAAACCTCCTTACGAAATAACGTCATCCGTTTTAAAATTAATAACCTCTATTTCAGAAAAAATAGGAGAAGTTAATGCCAACTTATTAAACAGACCTTCACCGAAATTGAGAAAGCAGAATAGAATTAAAACTATTCATTCTTCATTAAAAATAGAAGGTAACACACTTACAGAAGAACAAATAACAGCACTTCTTGAAAACAAAAAAGTTATTGGTCCTAAAAAGGATGTACTTGAAGTTTTAAATGCAATTAAAATCTATGAAAATTTAGAAGCATATAATCCTACTAATGAAAAATCCTTTCTAAAAGCACATCAAAACTTAATGGAAGGTCTAATTGAAAATTCTGGAAAATATAGAAATCAAAGTGTAGGAATTGTAAAAGGATCTAAAGTTGAGCATTTAGCACCACCATTTGAAAATGTTCCATACTTAATGAAAGACCTTTTTGAATATTTAAAAAAGTCTGATGAAATTGAATTAATTAAAAGTTGTGTTTTTCATTACGAAATGGAATTTATACATCCATTTTTGGATGGAAATGGCAGAATGGGTCGATTGTGGCAAACTTTAATTTTAATGGAAAAATATCCAATCTTTGAGTTTTTGCCCTTTGAAACTTTAATTAGTAACGACCAAGAAAAATATTATAACGCCTTGGCCGAAAGTGATAAATCTGGAAAATCAACTAAGTTTATTGAATATATGCTAAACGTAATTGACATCTCTTTAAGTGAATTATTAGATTTCAATAATAGAACTTTAAATGAAAACGACAGATTAGAATATTTTGTGTCTTTAAATAAAGCTGAATTTACAAGAAAAGATTATATGGACATTTTTAAGGATATTTCTTCAGCAACAGCAAGTAGAGATTTAAAAAAAGGGGCTGAATTAGGTTTATTTGAAAAAACAGGAGAAAAAAGCAAAACAATGTATCGATTAAAATAACAGTGCACAATAACTAAGCGTTCATGTGTGGTCGGTACGGTCAAACATGAACGCTTAGTTATTGTGCACTGCTTTTATTTTTTCATTTATTCGGCCAAATTTCTTTTCTCCGAGTCCAGTTTTTTGTTACAAGTCCAGATATTCCAATGAATAGAAGTAGCACACCTACTACAATTATTGGTTAACTGTTTTTAACTCCAAAATACCCATTTAAGGGTATTTTTTCAAAAATTATGTTTCTTTAATTTTAACAATCTCACCCCAAGAAAAGGACAAACCTCTAGCTTCTTTAGCCCAAATCTTCATGTTTAACTTTTTGTGTTTGAATAATAATTTCATTCAAAATCAACCATAATGAAGAAAAATAACGTTCTATTAAAATTTTTATTTATTATATGGTGCACTCCTTTTTTTGCCCAAGCTCCTGTACCGTCAATTGAATACCAAACTCTGGTAGATTTCTATAATGCTACAGAGGGTGATAATTGGACAAACAAATGGAATATAAGCTCTAATAACTTACACTCTTCAGATTGGTACGGAATTGTTATTGAAAATGGCCATATAGTTGAGATTGCTTTGCGCAGCAACAGAATTGCAGGACCAATCCCGGCATCCTTCAGCAACCTAAAGCAACTCAGGAAACTGGATTTGTACGGCAATGACTTAATCACAACGGATTTAGAAAACATTTCAGGCTTGGAAAGTTTAGAGGAGTTGGATTTAGGTAATTGCAAGTTAGCTGGGACCATTCCCAATTCCTGGGGGCAATTGACTAAACTAAAATCATTGGTTTTGTATTATAATACTTTTGAAGGGGCTATATTTAATGAAATAGGCAACTTGACAGCTTTGGAAACTATAAATCTGTCATACAACAGTTTCACTTCCATCCCCTCGGCCATAGGAAAGTTATCGAGCCTAAAGACGCTTCG
>NZ_JAENDK010000002.1:0-1005928 GCF_051172795.1 Formosa sp. S-31 | reverse complement strand
CTGCCTGAAGTACCGGATAGCGAATACCAGGCCCTAGTGGATTTTTACAACGCCACGGATGGAAACAACTGGCTCAACAAATGGGACGTTAGTGTAAACAATCTAAGCCAGGGCGCATGGTACGGACTGGTCATTGAAAATGGCCACATCGCCGAAATCAACTTGGGAAGCAACAGGCTCTCTGGCGCAATACCCGCCTCTTTCAGCAATTTAAAGCAACTTCGGAAGCTCGACCTGAATTTATCATACAATTACTACAATAGAAATGATTTGAGCTCAACGAATCTGGACAACATTTCCAGTTTGGAGAGCCTGGAGGAGTTGGATTTGAGTTATTGCCAACTATCGGGGGCCATTCCCAGTTCCTGGGGGCAGTTGACCAAACTGAAATCATTGGTATTAAGCAATAATACTTTTACTAATGTTCCTATAGCTCTAGGCAATTTAAATAGCCTAGAAGTACTGGATTTAAGTCATAATGCTATAGTAGATTCCGGAGCTGATTTTTCAAGCTCAACATTTACAAATTTTGATTTAAGATATCAAGACATCAATATTGAGAGCATTGAAATTGGGGCTAATGAAATTAATATTGATTTACCAACATCCTTAAACTTTCAATTAAACAATGGGCAGGTAACAATTGATGCCAATAATGAATTTAGGCTGTATGTAAATGGTACACACCAAAGAACGGCATTTTCAAACAGTGGTAAGTTAAACTTCTTTAACATTAATGTATTGAACTTACAGATAACCGATAAACTTAGGGTTTATCAAGTTAATGGTATTTCAGCATATTCCAATATAAATTACAATACTTTGACGTTTGGACCACCTCTTGTAGATGGAGAATTTGAAATTCTAAAGAAAATCTACGAGGCTACCAATGGTGACACTTGGACAAACTCTTGGGATATTAGTGAGAATAATTTAAACATAGAAAGTTGGTTTGGAGTAAGTACAAAGGGAGGGCATGTGGTTTCCTTAAACCTATCTAGCAATAATTTAACAGGTGTATTACCCGAAGAAATTACTGGTTTAAGCCAGCTAAAATCACTATCACTTAATGGGAATCTTATAGGAGGTAACATCCCAGGTAATATAAATTTGTTAACAAATTTAGAAACCCTAGACCTTGGTTCAAATTTACTAAATGGTACTATTCCAAAAACCATATCTGACCTGCAAAAATTAAAGAAGTTTGCTATAGGCAATAATAAATTTAAAGGTACAATTCCATCTCAACTATCAGATTTTATTGACTTGGAATATTTAGACCTTTCTAACAATAGCTTCAATAAAATAGAAAAGAAATTATATTATGATTATTCAAAAACCTACATAGATCTAAGAAATCAAATAATTAATCATGAAACCGTTTTAAATTTAGAAGGAAGTCAATTAAAAGTTGTCCTTGACAATATTGTAAAATACGATTTAGAAAACAATAATTATGAAGCAAAGAATAATTTTGTTCTTTTGGTTGACAACATCATTCATACTTCAACTACTGCGAATGATTCTGGTGAAATAATATTTGATGATGTTAGAATTGGTGAAATTTCTTCTAATGCAAAAATTTCTATCAGACAAGCTACAGGAACCTTTAGGAATACCGAATTCATTTTTTTAGGTATAGAGGATAAGTCCAATATTCCCATATTAGAAAAAGAATACCTTGCGATTGTTGAAATCTTTAATGCATTAAATGGAGACCAATGGACAAATAAATGGGATACCACATCTAATAATTTACATATTAATAAATGGTTTGGAGTATCAACCTACGATGGACATATAATATCACTAGATCTCAGTTCAAATAACCTATCAGGAAGTATCCCAAATATTTTTGATGCCCTTCCCTATTTAAACACCTTGAATATATCTTCAAATAAACTAACCGGTATTGATGCCGTTCTTCCAGTCAATATTGATTTTACGTTTGACAGACAGACCATTGAAGCTGGGGATATTGATTTAAATATTAATACAATTATATCCGATTTTGCGATAAACAGGTATGAACATATGAAGAACGACTTTTTTAATCAGACATATAATCTAAATGTCGGCAATTTTTCAAAAACCTTGAATCTTTCCGAAGAGGGTGTTAAGCTAATGGATTTATTAAAAATATGGAAGGTACCTAATGGCCAGAAATTAGAACTAAGACAAATTTCTGGAGATTCCAAAAATAGCACTATCAATTATTACCTAAAATACAGAGACGGAGATTCAAATCTTGACAGTGCATTAAATGTCTTAGACATTCAGACTTCTATCAATTATATGCTAAACAATTATGTTAATTACTTCAATTTTAACGCTGCAGATATAGACAATAACAACAATATAAATGTATTAGACATTTCCAAACAAGTAAATATCATTCAAAACCAAGAACCAAGCTCTAAAACCACTGATAAGAGTAATTTACTGGGTTCAAACAAGAATGGTGAAGATACCGCAAAAATTAGTTTAGAAAATGGATTACTTACATTAGAAACAAATGGAAAAAAAGTAACAAGCTTTGAAATATTTATTAAAAATATAACTAAAGAGAATATAGATGAATTCATATCATCCAAAGGTTTTACAGTGAGTATAGTTCATAAAGACAATTATGTAAATATTATAGGTTATTCTTTTAACAATGTTTTAGAAGGCAAAATTGAATTAGCACGTATAAGTAGCAAAGGCGCAGTAATTCAATCCATTTTGCTGTCGAATATTAGTGCAAATGAAATCCCTTCACAAATTATGGAATCTACACTTGGTATAAATGATTTGGAGTCTGAGAAATTTTCATACACCTATAATTTCCCTAATCCTTTCAGGGGTGAAACTACTATTAATTTTTACTTAAGGAATAATACCAACAATGCCATATTGTCAATATTTAATTTAAGAGGGAGAATCATAAAAAATATTGAAATAGGCAAGTTTACTGCAGGAGAAAATCAATATTTATTCAAACAAGAAAATATGTCTTCTGGCGTCTATATATATATACTTTCTTTTATAGATCAAGCCGGCATTTTAAAAGGCAAAATGATTATTGAATAAAAAAACAACCAACAATCTAAAAATTATGAAAGCTATTAAATTCACCATTATATTATTCTTATCTTTTACCTACTTAACACAAGCGCAAAACAAACTAACAATAAACAACTTAGAAACTGCTCCTGGAGATAATACTAATATCAAAATCGAACTTGATAATACAGATTTCGTTTCAGGTTTTCAAATTAAATTAAAAGTTCCAGCTAGCCTAAAAGTAGATGAAAAGGAAGCACATTTTGTTGGAAGGGAAAGTGATCATATAATTTACCCAAAAGCATTAGGTTCTGGAGAGTATTTGTTTTTGTGCTTTTCAGGCACAAATGCAAATTTTACTGGACAGTCTGGCAGTTTAATTGAGATTCCTATAGAAATACCACCTTCGTATTCTCCTGGTGAAACTTATCCGATGACATTTACCGAAGTAATTCTAAGTTCAAGTAATGGAGAAGATATAGGAAATGATCATCAAAATGGAAAACTAACAATTATAGAAGGTGAAACACCCGACCTAAAAGTTGATTCAATAACAACATTACAAAATGATATTTCACCAAATGAATTGTGTAATATTAGCTGGAATGTTCAAAACATTGGCTTGTCAGCAGCAATAGGCGGGTGGATAGAACAAGTATCATTAGTTTCCCAAACTAATGGAAAAAAATATATTATTGGGAATACAAGGTACGAGAATGATTTAGCAGAGAATGAGACTGTTTCAAGAAACATGGAAGTTACTATTCCAAGTATAATTGGATTTCATGGTGACGTCAAGGTAGAAATATCTTTAATTGCGGGTTCTGAAATGAGAGAACCTATTGGTAAAAAAGATAATAACATAGATGTCTCCTCGAAAATAAAGAATCTACTAAAAAGGTTAACTATTACGCTAGATAAAAATGAAATTATTGAGAACTCTAAAGATTCATTAAGGCTTAATTTCGTTAGAAGTGGTAGTACCGATTTAGAAGAAGAATTTTTTGTCTCATCAGATACAGATAACACCCTCAATTTACCTGTTAGCGTGAAAATCAAAAAGGATGAATCATCAAGTTTTCTATACGTAAATATTGTGGATAATGATATTTATGAAGGGGATAAAGTTGTTAATGTAATAGCAAAAGGGAATGGTTATAATGATGAAAGTGTAAATTTAACGGTCCAAGAAGACGATCAAGTCAGTTTGAGCTTAGATTATCCCTCTAACTTTGATTACGTTATTGGAAGCAAGATTCCTTTTACTTTAACCTCCAGTTTTCCTGTAAACCAAGATCAATTAATTACACTTTCTACAGACCTGCCTAAAAGACTACAATTACCTCGCGAGGTAACCTTATTAGCTGGCTCTAAATCAATTGTTTTTGATGGTGCCATCACTGATACTGGCATCATAGAAAAAACAGATACAGCCAACGTATTTGCCAAAGCAGAAGGTTATACAACGGGCATTACTGATATTATTTTAAGTCCAACCAATATCCCTACTTTTACATTAACAATTAGCCCTAATGAGGTTTCTGAAGGAGATGGTATAAAAGCAACTTATGCGACACTCAAAAAAACAGATCAAATTGATAAGGCAACAACCGTTCAAATAAGTGCTAATGTAAACGATCAATTAATTTTACCTTCTGAAATTCTATTTGAAGAAGGAGAAACTGAAAAAGTATTTAATATAGGTACAGTGGATAATGCTGTAGTTGAAGGCAACAGAACCCTTACAGTAACCTCTCAAGTGAAGTTTGACGGATGCTCTTGCGTAGACAATACTTCCCCAAATACTTCAGTTAATCAGGATATTTTAATTTTAGATAACGATGGGCTTGCTTTAATTGTTAAAGCATCACCTTCCACAATTAAAGCTGGAACAATAGAAAACAAACTTACTGTTTCACGAAATACTGAAGACCCTTCCATCCTCCAAATCCCAGTTACAGTAAGCCTTTCTACCGATTTGCCAAATATTATTGAATTACCAGAAACGGTTACGATTCCCGCTAATGAAAAAGATGTAGAAATAGCATTCAATACTATAATTGATCCCGATCAAGAGTCAGACGAAACAGTCAGAATCGAAGCCGTTGCCTCTAACTATGCAACTGGATTTGGATGGGTTTTAATTTCAAACCAAAATAAGCCAGATGTTTTAATCACTGAAATAACAACAACTACTAATCCAGAAGCTGGCAACATAATAACTGTAACCAGTTTATTAAGAAATCAGGGGCATGCTAATTATCCTGCTACTAGCAAAATAGATTATTATTTATCCAAAACTAAAAATATTGGAAAAGAGGAACCATTCGTGTCATCCATACTAAATACCGTCATTGGGGTTGATGAAACATATATACATGAAGAAGATATAAAATTACCCAACCTATCAGGAGATTATTACTTAATTGTTGCTATAAATACAGATTTCTCCATTGGAGAATTAAACTATGAAAACAACCAAAACGAATTGTTACTTCAATTGTCACCTGCTTATTCAATTGATATAGAATTAGACAAATTGATTTATACTACAAATGAGACTGCAATAGTGACAGGAACAGCCAAAACTGCTTCTGGTAATTCTGTTCCTAATTCAGATGTTGAATTAAAAATAGAAAACCAACTATTTAAAAGTATTCATAATATTAAAACCGATGCTAATGGTAATTTTATTTTTGAATATAAACCACTAGAAAATGAGAATGGCCTTTATAACATAACCGCCGCCTTTCCTGGGGAAAATATTCCACCTCAAAAAAGCTTTGAATTACTAGGTTTTGAAGTTGTAAATAAACCGCAATATATAAAATGGGAAACTGTAGTAGGATCTTCATTAGGTAATGAACTTACTCTTAGAAACAATACGAATACGAAGCTAACTGGGGTTAGTATTCATGTACCCGATGATGTAGAATTCTCAATAGACCAAACACCCGTGGATATAGAGCCAGGTGCTACAATTACTTTTCCCTTTTTAGTTGTTCCTACTATTGCAAGTTCAGAATTAAAATATAATGAATTTGATATGGTAATACAGTCTAATGAAGGAGCTAAATACAGCGAACTAAGTTATTATTATTGTAAAAACCAAGAAGCTAAATTAATAGCCAATCCTATTGCTGTTAATACCACAATGGTAAAAGACAAATCAAGGCTTTATGAAGTATCTGTTACAAATGTAGGAGCAATTAATGCTGAAAATGTTAATGTGTTATTGCCTGAATTAGATTGGTTAAAATTAAAATCTCAACAAGTAATTGAAACTATAAAACCTGATGAGGAAATAAAAATAATTTTAGAGTTCAAGCCTACACCAAAAGAGCAGGTAAACGTTCCAATAACTGGAAATTTTGTTTTAACTCAAGATACTGGGGCTCCATTATCTTTGCCTTTTAAGTTGGAAACCGTTTCTGAATCAACAGGAACATTGATTATAGACGCTGTTGATGAATACTCTTACAACACTGCAAGCGCCCCTCATTTGCAAGGTGCTAAAGTAGTAGTAAAACACCCTTTTACCGGAGAAACAATTGCAGAAGGAATAACGGATGCCTCTGGCATATTTGAAGTACCTGAAATTAATGAGGGTTGGTATGTTGTCAATATTTCTGCCGAAAAGCATACCCCCTATCAAAACAATATATTGGTTGATCCAGGTAAAGAAACTAGGGTATCAGCATTTTTACCCTACCAAGCCATAACCTATTCATGGGATGTAAAAGAAACTGACATTCTGGATGAATATGAAATTACTTTAACAACAGAGTTTGAAACCAATGTTCCCAAACCCGTTATAGTAATGCAAATAGACAATCCTGATTTGGATTTAGCCCCAGGAGAATCACGAATGACCTATATAACAATTACAAACCATGGTCTTATTGCTGCAAATAATGTAAGTTTAAATGTGGGAGAAATAGAAGATTACACTTTGAAACCTCTAATAACATCTTTAGATGTTTTAAATGCTAAATCTTCGATAATTATACCCGTTCTAGTAAAAAATAATGAAGGTACAGGCAAGGTAGCTGAAGACAGTAGTAAAACTTCAATAGAAACTAACAATGGGGGATGTACAGTTCCTGTTAGGGTTAGAGCGACATATATTTGCGATTCAGAACGAGAAATTTTTGCTTTTAGCTATTATCTTAGAGCTTGTTCTACAAATAATCCGGGGGGATTTATCCCTCCAAACGGTTATACTACAATACCAAATGGGCCTGGCAGCCCTATCTCTGGTCCATCTATTGATTTAGGAGGCTCTCCAGGTAGTAGTGTAAAAAGTCCAATAGTAAAAGTTTTACCTGGTTTATGTAATCCTTGTAAAACTTCAATTACATCTACAGTGTTAAGTTGTACACCTGGCCTATCTGTAATTAGTTGTATTTTCGGGTTGATAACATCTAAAGATTTATCTGATTTAATATTAAATGCTGCTCTTTGTCCTGCTAGTGTAAGTGGTTTTTCATGTTTATTTAGTTCTTTAAACTTTATAAAACAATGCATAATAAAAAATTTGAAATCATCAAATAAGTCAAGTAATAATAATGTAATCCTAGACTACGAAGAAGATAACTTTGATTTAATTCTTGAAGATTTTGAAAAAATGGCTGCTGCTGATGAAGCAAGCTCAAACATGTTATCAGAATATTTTAAAAATCCTGAGCTGGAAGTCAGCAATGAAAACTTGTCTCTTTTTCTAGAGATTACAGCATCTTCAATCGATTCCGAAATAGCATTAACATTGGACCAAATCAATTCTTTGAAAGAGCAAATGTTAGAAACTACAATTACAGAATCATACATTAATACTTTTGTTTCCAGATGGAACACCACAGTTGAAGCTTGGAATGCTGATGTATTTTCTCCAAACACTCAATATCCAGATATTGTGGACAAAACAAAAATAGATGCTTATAAAAAAATTAAAGCTGATTTAGAAATCTATGCCTTTACTAGAGGTTTTGTTTCAGTAGCTGATATGTATAATTCCGATATAAAATTTATTGAGGAGTTCATAGAGGAGAAAAGTCAAGACGAAGCTAGTGTTTGTGCGACAGTAACCATGGAATTTCCACAAAGGCTAACCATGACTAGACAAGCTTTTGAGGGGACGTTAAAAATTAATAACTCTAGTGATAAAGCTATATCTCAAGTTCACTTAGAATTAATTGTCAAAGATGAAAATGGGGAAAATAAAACCCATTTGTTTCAAATCAACAAAGAAGACTTTTTAAATGGAACTGGCACTGTAAACCCAGATACTAGTGGACAAGGCTTGGCCATTTTTATTCCTACAAAAGAAGCAGCACCAGAAGTTACGAAATCCTATTCCTTTGGCGGAATCCTATCTTATTTTGACCCAGAAATTGGAGAGGTAGTAAAAATATCGCTTAACCCTGTAACCTTAGAGGTCAATCCAAGTCCAGATTTAGTATTACATTACTTTATGCAACGTGATATATTGGGAGACGATCCATTAACTGATGATATTGTAGAGCCATCCCTTCCTGCAGAATTATCATTAATGATACAAAATGATGGTTATGGTCTAGCCAAAAATGTGAATGTAGAGTCTATGCAACCAAAAATTGTGGAAAATGAAAAAGGTCTATTGATAGACTTTGAAATGATAGGATCCAATTTTAACAATGAGCCAACCCAATTAGGCTTGCTAAATGTAGATTTTGGTGATATTGATGCTAAACAAACAGCTGTAGGACAATGGTTTTTTACAAGTTCACTTATTGGGCATTTTGTAAAATATGATGTTAAGGTAAACCATAAAAACAGTTATGGTAATGAAAACTTAAGTCTAATTAAAGGAGCCTATATACATGAATTAATAAAGAGTGTTAAATCTTATGAAAATAATAGTGATGACATCGCAGACTTCCTTGTAAACGACATTGCTGATGTTTATGATACCCCTGATATGGTCTACCTTTCGAACGGCTCCTCTGAGGAGGTCTCAAAGGCTGAATCCCTTGAATTTTTAGAGCAAATTACTCCATCAACCCTTACAGCCAAAATAAAACTTAACCCCATATCGACTGGATGGAATTATGGAAATATTTTGGATGAACAAGGAAAGAATTATAAGTTAACCAAGGTAATCAGGGATACTGATAATTTTGAAATACCTCTGGAGAACGTTTGGCAAACCCAAGTAACACTAAAAGATGGATTAAATCCTAAATATGAACATAAACTGCATGTATTGGATAAAGTTACAAATGTAGAAACATATACATTGTACTTTAACCCAGTTGATGGGGATATCCCAAAAATCATCACTTTTATTGACCCGCCGGAACAGTATAATACAGAAGCTGTCAAATTAATAAATGTAGAATTTAATAAAGAGATTGATTTCAACACATTTACCAATGCCAATATCAAACTAATTCATCAGGGGATTGAACTACCCGTAGATGATATTTTGATTGGTAAAATAAATGCTACTACATTTTCAATAAATATTGAAGCGTTAACAAGTTTGTCTGGATTTTATGAATTGACTGTAAACACTATTGGTATAAAAGATTTAGTAGGCAACGAAGGTGTTAATGGTAAAAAAATTGATTGGGTTCAGTTCAATAATGAATTGGGAATATTAAAATTTGAAACGGACCAATTAAAGAAAAAACCAATTAATAGTATTACGGTTATTTTTAATAAACCTATCCGTGCAGAAGAATTTACAACAGATAAAATAACTATTAATGAAGCCACAGCTAACAATCTTACTATTCAGAAATTAGACGATTATACTTATATAATTTCTGGTATTAATCCATTGAATGAGGTCAATGGTGATTATTCTATTTCTATTGATGTAACAAAAATAAAAGCTACTGATGGAAACCCAGGGCTTATATCTCAAACATACGATTGGATAGTAGACAACATTCTACCTAAAGTTACCAATATACAAACGGTTAGCCAAGGAGTTAGTAATATTCAAAATATTACAGGATTAGAAATTGAACTTAATAGGAAAATAGTTTCAGAGCTTGAAGCATCCTCATTTGCTTTTTTTAAAAATGGCCAAGAAATATCGATTCCCATTATTATACAAAAAAACGATGATTTGCATTATTCAGTATTTGGGTTAGACACTTACACTGTGGATAATGGTACATATGTATTAACAATTGACCAATCTAACTTTAGAGATGAGAACGATAATTTAGGTGAAGGAACCGCTGAAATATCTTGGACAGTTAAAGTAGAACCTTTAAACGCTATTTCCAATTTAAGGGTAACACCTGATTTAGGAATTTCAAATACTGATAATATAACTTCAGGAGAAAATGTTCAGTTAATTTATGAAACCCTTACAGATGATATAACCGTTGAAGTTTATGAACTTTTAGGTTCTAGTGAAAAGTTAATTGACACGCAATATAGAAACTACAAAGCAGAATATAGCACCCCTTTAAATAATCATTATGGATCTAAAAAATACAAAGTTGTCGCTTATGATGATTTTGGCAACCGGAGTAATGCTGAGATTTTAGCAGCATACATTGACTTTACTGACATTGTAACTGAAATTGTTCCGATTAATGAAATAAGTGACGATTGTACAGACTTTGATTATTTAGAAATAAATTTTGCAGAAGAACTTAGCGAAAACTCCTTTTCAATTGATGATATCACATTAAAATCCAATGGAATTACAATTCCTAAAAATGGTGTCACTCTCACACAAATAAATGACAAAAATTTTATTTTAGAAAATATTACCAACTCAAGTGATGGCTCTATTGTTTTAGAAATAGACAAAACCAAAATATCAAAGAAAATAAGTGGTTCAATCGGATTCGAAATTGAAAAAAAAGAAATAGGAAGCCCAAATGAATACCCAATATCTGTTATTGGCAATGAAACACCTACTATTAATAGTATTTACGAGTACCAAGCAGATGATAATATGAATAAGTATGATTGGATTATAATTAATGGTGAAATTATTACTACAGAGTCCAATATAGTAAAAGTTAAATGGAATAAACTAGGCGCTCAATCTTTAATACTTAGATACCAAACACCTCTAAATTGTACTTTAACTAAAACTTTGGAAGTATTTGTAGATGAAAAATTAGGTCTTGAAAACAATCAACATAAAATTGATAATAATTTTATTTCCCCCGTTCCCAATAATGGGCAATTTACAATCCACACTAGTATTGAACTTAAAGATTGTACATTGTCCATTTTTGATATTTCTGGAAAATTAGTATACAAAGAAAACCATGTTAATTTAAAAAGTAAGGTTACAGGAATTAATCTTAATTTAGAATCTGGTACTTATATTCTAATTCTCCATAATCAATTAGAAAAGCTACATTTTAAGTTTGTAATTTATTAGTCAAGCAAGTGTTTTTATTTAAGAAGAGGGAGCAGTAGTCAATATTATAAATAATTTAAACTATGAATACAAAAACACTAGAACACATGAAGCAGCTAAGGCTCTTTTGTTATGCACCGAGCCTTTGAAAGTAGTTTAACTCCTGAGAGTATAAACTACTACACTAACGACGAACTTATAGCTTACCTTGTTCAGTTTGAATGGGACGATCGTCAGAACCGAAAAAAAGAACGCTTAACAAAGGCAGCTCGTTTTAGGTACAGTGCGGTTATTGAAGCTATAGATTAAGATGCTCACAATTCAGCGATTTATCACCTGAGTTTAGGAGCATACAGTCTTCTGGAAAAGAGTTTTTCTCTATGGAGTTCTAATAATGAACTTGAAATTTATTTTTTTTCAATAAGCAATCTGGAAAGGGCTTCCGGATATCCACGTTGAACAGCTAATTCGCTGGCGAAGTCATTAATTTCATCTATAGAGATACTATCCAATAAGGCGTTTTGCTCTAGTTTGGTTTGGATGGGAGGAATTATTTCTTCCTCTTGAATTTTATGGATGATTTGATTGGCAACCGTTAGGGCAGAAGAGGCTTTGATGATTTCACTTCGCGCATAGGATTTGCTGGGAAAACTAACTTCACCAACCCTTAAGCTTGGATCGTCTCCAGAAATTTGCTGAGCTCCGTACAAAGGTGGCCCTCCAAGAGTGGCAGAATCAAAAGAAGGCACATATTTGGCGACAAAATCAATGGCTTTTTTTGTTCTGTTTTCAATTTCGTTTTCGTCCCAACCGTTCTTTAATTTTTCCTTAATTTCATCATTAAATTCAGGCTGCTTTCCATTATCTTTTGATTGTACCAATCCATTTTCGAATAGTGTAATGTCCTTGGTCATCCCGTGAATTTGATAATAATCATCACAATAGGGAGTAAGTTGGGCCATCCCATTTGGAGTGCCGCGTTCTCCATGAAAAATGAGTTCAGGAATTAAACCAGAGATGGGCTGCCATTTTGAAACATAAGCAGCTTTAAATTCAATAAGACGTTTCGTGTTAATGCGTAAGGATTCATCAAATTTTCCAGTATTAAAACCGCTTGAATTGACTAAATATTTGACTTTGTAAACTGCGTCGTGCGTATAAATCTCCCAATTATAATCCAACTTATGATTTCGGAGATCTTTAATTCTGGTAACAGAGGTATTTGTTTTTAGGAAACATTGCTCAGATTTATTCAAGGCTAATTGTGCTTGAGCTGCCAGCCTGAAAAGGTTCCAGCCATATTCCTGAACCAGGATTACTGGTGTTTTTAATTTTTTGTAATCAATTAATGTAATGGCATTGCACATCCATTCGTCAGGAGAACTTGGACGCTCTATGGTTGGTTGCTTGAATAAAGCCTTTAAATCTTCTTTATTATAAAGTTTGTAATAGTCTTTTGGAGCTCCTAGGATTTCATTTTCGGGGTCTTCTTTTATTAATGTTTCGTAATAAGCCACCAACATATCAAGGCGTTCCAAAATGTTGCCAATATCTTGTTTTTCTGACTTGGGAATGCTTATAAATGTTGGTCTTTCATCAATAGATTGCGGAAACAAACGTGCCATCTCTATCGACTGTTTCATGAGTATTTTGCACTGCTCGTCGGAAATCTCCGGATACAGATTTCCACCCGCATGCAAATGGCAAAACGGAGGGCCGTTAACCACACTGCTCTGCTGTTCAAACAAAATGCTATCTACGCCATAATTTGCCAATTCCAACGCAGTAACCACTCCAGAAATGCCTCCTCCAATAATACCAACATTGTAAATTTTGCTCATGTTAGAATAGTTTTTGGAGCTCAGAAAAGTGATCTACTACAAGCGTAGGGTTGTAATCTGCAATATTTTCATTGTAATTGTATCCGTAGCTCAGACCTATATTTTCCATTTTAGCATTTTGTGCTGCAAGAATATCATTTTTGGAGTCGCCCACCATAATGGATTTTTCTATAGTTGTATTCAGGAGGTCAACCAAATGAAGTAGGGGAGCTGCATTTGGTTTTTTAAGAGGCAATGAATGCTCTCCAATCCAGTAGTTAAAGAATTGTTTGATTTCTAATTTATCCAAAATAGGTTCGATAAAATCTAACGGTTTATTGGTACAGATTACCATTTGGTAACCATTTTTATCTAGATAGTTTAAGGTGTCTAGGACTCCTGGATACATAAAGGTATCGACACAAGTGTCTTGCTTATAAGCTGAAAAATAAATATCAAAAGCTTCCTTCATAAGCGCTTCCGAAATACTGTTGTTTTGCATGGAAAGTTCCAGAGATCTACGTACTAAGGGTTTGGCGCCATTGCCTACAAAAGGCGTTACCTGTTTTATGGTTAATGGCAATAAATTGTAGTGTGATAACATTTTATTGATTGCCAAGGTAAGATCTGGAATGCTATTGATGAGCGTGCCATCAAAGTCGAAGATAATGAGTTCTTTGTCTTTAAAATTCACAATGCCTAATTTGTGGCAAAGATGCGGAAGTTTTCAGAGAATACTAAGTGTTTAGGGGAATTTTCTGATTCTTTAGGTTTTTGTTTGGATTGTGGTTGAAGGAGAAATTGATATGAAAGATGAGGTTCGTTATAGGAAAACTTGAGATAATGAAGTAAATAAAATGTCAGCACTAGATATGAAACTTTTTAAATCTATTCACTGTGAATTATTTTAAGAAAATCCCTATCTTTATATGAAAGAATTCTCACTGTAAAACTTTGTAAATATGAAAGTTAGTTTAAATGGAATCCCCAAATTAATTCTGCTCTTGTTTTTGTTTTTTATGTTTTCATGCGATCAGACGGAGTATCCTCCTTTGTCATCTTCTGCTTCTATTGAATACAATCCCGGTCAGATTGTCTGGCATGATTTAATTACTCCGAATCCAAAACAGGCAATGGATTTTTATTCAGACCTTTTTGGATGGACTTATAAGTCACTTGGAACGGATGATATGGCCTATCATGTCATTTATAATGGTAGTCAAGCCATAGGTGGTATTATTCCTTTAAATGTCACAACCCATCCTACAGGGGAATGGCTGAGCTCTGTTTCAGTTCCAGATGTTGATAAAGCGGTCGAATACAATACATTTAGAGGCGGAAAAACCTTGTTTAAACCCTCCAGTTTTAAAGGGCGAGGCAGATCTGCTCTGGTTCAAGATCCGCAAGGGGCTTATATTGCTTATATTCATTCCGAAAGCGGAGATCCCAAACTTCAGGCAGCCAATAATTCATGGCTTTGGAATGAGCTATGGACCAACGATGTCGATGGTTCTCTGGCGTACTACACCGGGGTAGCTCCATATAAATCTGAGCAAATTACAGAGGAAAAGGTGCCATACTTTATGTTAAAATCCGGAGATCAGAAATTGTGTGGTGTTATGAAAAATCCTGTTGCGGATATGAGATCCGCATGGTTACCTTATATCAAAGTGATTGATGTAGAGAGTGTAGCTTCGAAGGCGACTTCTCTGGGAGCTAAAATTATGCTTGAGCCTCAGGATCAGATAAGAAACGGCACTGTAGCAATAATCCAGGATCCTAATGGGGCGCCTTTTGCTATTCAAATCTGGAACCAATAACATTAAAACTTCTTAAAATGAAAATAAAAAAATCTTTTTCCGTTCTCGTTGTTATTTTGTTCTTATTGCTTTTAGCTGCTTGCGGCTCTGCTCATACCAATGTAGGGGTTGATATGCGCTTCGGACCAAATGGACCTCGTGTGTCTCCGCATGTAGGTGTTGATTTTTATGGAGGCGGACGTCACTAAAAATGAGTACTTCTGAAGTGTGTCTGTGATAACAGATAAAAAGTAATGAGTCATTGCAAAATCACGAGTACTTATATTTAAAATAAAGTGTTTTTGAATGAAGTCATTGAGGGACGATAGACCTTTTGATGGACTTTTATGAAATTCAACTGATACAATTTTCATGTCAATTTTGAATAGTTATAAGTTATTGATTGGATTGACATGTAAAAAACGGTTTAGCTAAGGCTAAACCGTTTTTTTGTTTGCAATTATTGTAATACGGAAAATTCGATACTGGAATCGGTAAAAACAGTGTGGGTCTGTGTTTTAAAGTCATCCTCATCTGCTTTGTATATATTGTCTACATAGGTTTGCGGGTTAAGGTCTATTAAAGGGAACCAGGTACTCTGAACCTGAATTTGTACTTTATGTCCTTTTTTAAACGTATGATACACATCTTGCAGCTTAATATTAACTGCGGTTTTAGCATTAGGTGTGAAAGGCTCTGGAGTAGAAAAACTGTTTCTGAAGCGTCCGCGCATTACTTCGCTTCGTACCATTAAGTGGTAGTTGCTTAGCTTTAAGTGTGTTTGCATATCTTTATTATCGTTTTCTAAATCGTGCGGATGCACATCTATAACCTTTACAATCCAGTCGGCCGCTGTTCCTGTAGTTGCTACCTGTAATTTGGCCAGAATATCACCTGCAAGAGTGAAATCATCAGTTAAAATATCGGTTTCAAACACTAATACATCAGGTCTTCTCGCCGCGAAACGCTGATCGTCGGTCATATATTTACGCGGCGTAAATACGGTTTTAATATCTTCTGAATAAGGTACGGGATGTTTAATGTCGCTAATGAAATTTATTTTATTTACGCCTTTTTTTGTAGTGCTTAATTCTTGATTTTTAGATAGAAAAAATGTTTGTTTCTCTGTGTTTTTAGGTGGCCAGTTGTCATACGATTTCCATGCTTTTTTACCGGTGTCAAAAACATAAGCTTCCGGTAAACCTGAATTTTTAGAACCATTGCCTTTTAAAAAATGGTTAAAGAATCTGGTTTCTACTTCCCTTTGGAATTTTAATGAAATGGAATCTCCAAAAAAATAATTTCCAACAGTATTCGCTACTTTATCTCTGGACCAGCCGCCATGATCCCACGGACCAAAAACCATAGTGTTATAGTTGTCCGGCTCGTGTTTTTCAATGGCTTTATACGTCTCTAGAGGACCGTACAAATCTTCAGCATCAAACCAGCCACCAACAACCATTGTTGCTACAGAAGAAGGGACTTTATTTAAATGCTGAATAAGGCCTTTACGCTGCCATACAGAATCGTAGTTAGGATGGTCTACAATTTCTTTCCAGAAGAAATCATCAATACGGTCGTTGCTTTCAACAGCTTTTGAATCTGGTTTTTTGTATCGGAAATATTCATTTAAATGCTTTAAAGGGCCTTTATCCAGAAAGAATTGATATTGGTCTTCAGTTTTCATTTCTGGAAATCCATACCAGGCAGAATCGGTAGGCTGATCTTTATAAGTTCCGAATAAAGAAATGGCCCTAAAATAGCTTAACAGGAATGCGCCGTTATGATGAAAATCGTCGAAAAAGAAATCGCCAATACACGCTTGTGGCGAAGCTGCTTTTAAGGCTGGATGTGCATCAATGGTTGAAACCGTGGCATAGTGGCCAGGATAAGAAATCCCCCAGGTACCAACCTTTCCGTTATTGTTAGGAACGTTTTTAACCAGCCAGTCAATAGTATCGTAAGTGTCTGTAGTTTCGTCGGTTTGGGTATCTGTTTTGTTAGGAATATAGGCTCTCATGTTGTCGTATACACCTTCACTCATCCATCGGCCGCGAACATCCTGGTACACGATGATATTGCCTTCTTTCATCAACACTGGATTGGGGCCAATCTTCTCTCTGAATTTGTCTTCGCCGTAAGGTTGACAACTGTACGGCGTGCGTTGCAATAAAATAGGATAGGTTTTTTCGGTGTCTTTTGGGGCGTAAATAGTGGTATGCAGTTTTATACCATCTCTCATTTCAATAGTAACTTCCTTTTTTGTGTAATGGTCTTTTACATAGGTGTCTGCGGTAATTTCAGCCGTTTCAGGGTTTGGTGGGGTTGTTTTTTTTGTACAGCCAACTGCGAAAAAAAACACTAAAAAAGTAAGTTTTAGTAAGGTGTTCATAGGGTAGTGATTTTTAGCTAAGATAAAAATATAAGAATAATTCATTGTATGCTTCAAAAAAGTGTTTTAGATGTACAGAAAATGAAGTATTACTTGTGTTATACGGATTAAATGGAAAAGAATAACTTTACAATAAAACAGGTAACAGAAATGAATAAAAATACAAAAACAGGTTTAAGTATTGGACTGGGAGTTGCTATTGGAACAGCTATTGGAGTTGTAACAGATAATCTGGGCTTATGGTTAAGTTTAGGTATTGCAATAGGTGCTGCCTTAAGTCTTAAAAAGAAGTAAAGCAATTCAGAGGTATTTCTTCTTCAGTAATTATGGTAATTAAAACGGTATTTTATTTCGAACTAAGTTATAATAGTTCAATAATTTTGATTCAAAACCTAAGAAACGACGTTAAAAATTTCTGATTTAGTGAAATAAAAAACTAAAATACTTAAATTTAGATGTCATTCGTTTTTAAACCTTTACACTATGCCAGAATATACGTTATCCATAAATGGTAAAACCATGTCGGTGGAAGCCGATGCAGACACCCCTTTGTTGTGGGTCTTAAGAGATAATTTAAACCTAGTTGGGACAAAGTTTGGCTGCGGTATTGCCCAGTGTGGGGCCTGCACGGTGCATTTTAACGGTAATGCTGTGCGTTCCTGCAGTATTCCGGTTTCTGTAGTTGCGGATAATGAAATAGTAACTATTGAAGGTCTGGACGATAATGGAGAACATCCGTTGCAACAAGCATGGCAGGAATTAGATGTGTCTCAGTGTGGCTATTGTCAGGCGGGTCAGATTATGTCGGCAGCTGCGTTATTAAAAACCAATGCCAGACCGTCTGATGCCGATATCGATGCTGTCATGACTAATATTTGCAGATGCGGCACTCATGTAAGAATAAGAAAAGCCATTCATTTAGCTGCCGATTACCTAAATAAATAATACTATGAAATCTACGATATCCAGAAGATCATTTATAAAAGTATCGGCTATTGCCGGTAGTGGTATGCTGTTAAGTTTTTCTTTTTTAAGAGCGAATAACGACAATGATGAAGCAGAAGAGGTAACCTTTAGTCCTAATGCTTATATTAAAATTAACGGTGATAATACGATTGTTTTAATGGCTCCGAATCCGGAAATCGGGCAAGGTGTAAAAACGTCATTACCACTAATAATAGCTGAAGAGTTGGGGGTAGACTGGGAGAACATAAAGGTGGAACTGGCTCCGCTAAACAGTGATTTTGGGAGACAAACTGCAGGCGGGAGTGGTTCTGTAAAAGGACGTTTTACGCCACTAAGAGAAGCTGGTGCAATTGCACGAGAAATGCTAACACTGGCGGCAGCACAGCAATGGAATGTACCTGTAGCGGAATGCGTCGCCGAAAATGGAGCTGTAACACATACTGGTAGTGGCAAAAAGCTTAGTTATGGCAATTTAGCCGCAACGGCTGCCAAACTGGAAGTTCCTGAAGCACCTAAGTTAAAAGCTGCTAAAGATTATAAATACATTGGTAAGCGTATTATGGATGTGGATGCGAAAGCCATTACCAAGGGGCAACCTTTGTATGGTATCGATACGCGAAAGGACGGTATGTTGTTCGCTATGGTGGCACGACCTCCTGCTTATGGAAAAGGATTGGTAAAAGTTATTGATGATGCCGCCTTAAAAATTAACGGGGTTAAAAAAGTGATAACTCTGGAGAATGCGGTGGCTGTTCTGGCAACTTCTACCTGGGCAGCAAAGAAAGGCAGAGAGGCTTTAGATATTACCTGGGAAGCTAAAGAACCTCTGGAAAATACGGCTGACCATATTAAAGATTTTGAAAATAAATTAAACGAAAGTACTCAGGATTATGCAAGAAATGATGGTGATTTTGATGCGTCCTTGAAGAAAGCGGCTAAGGTCTTAGAAGCAAAATATCTGGTCCAAACCTTATCGCATGCGCAGCTGGAACCTCTGAATTTTTATGCAGATGTCAGCGGAGATAAGGCAGAGCTCTACGGACCAACACAGCGCCCTGGAAATGTTCGCGACGAAGTGTCGAAACTTCTGGGTATTGCTCCTGAAAATATTACAGTGGGAGTACCGCGACAAGGCGGTGGATTTGGTAGAAAACTGATGATTGATAATGCGGTGGAAGCAGCTTTAATTTCGCATAAAGCACAGGCTCCAGTACAAGTGCAATGGACGCGTGAGGACGATATGCAGAATGACTTTTACCGCCCTTTAGCCATGTATCACTATCGTGCAGCTATTTCAAAATCGGATATACTTGGGTGGTATCAGTCGGCTATAGGTATTGGCCCAGGCATGCGCGGCGACAGTTATGTTGCCGGAATCTTAAATAATTACCGCAGTATTGGTCTTGGGTACGAAAGTAACACGCCGGTAGGATGGTGGCGAGCTCCGGGAGCTAATTCACTGGCTTTTCCAGCCGAAAGTTTTTTAGATGAATTGTGTATTGCTCTAAAAAAAGACCCGGTGAACTATCGCATTCAATTGTTTGAACAGGCAAAAGCGAATCCCATTGGAAAATTATCCTACGATCCGGAAAAATACCTGAGTGTTATAAAACTGGTGGCCAAAAGTGCAGACTGGGGTAAATCCAGTGCAGGCGTTTACAGAGGCTTTGCTACCTGGTATTCCTTTGGTTCTTATGCAGCACAGGTGATAGATATTGTACTGGAAAATGGAATGCCTCGGGTTTCCAAAGTGTATTGTGCTGTTCATTGTGGTACGGTAATAAATAGAAGTGGAGCAGAGAATCAGGTGCAGGGCGCTATTATAGACGGAATCTGTCATGCAATGTTTCCTAAAGTAACATTTGTAAATGGAGAGGTACAGGAAATCAATTTCCATTTATATAACTTTCTAAGAATGAAAGATGCTCCATTCGATATCGATGTTCAGTTTGTAGAATCTGAGGAACCTCCAACAGGTCTGGGGGAACCGGCCTTGCCTCCGGTAGCCGGGGCTTTGGCGAATGCTATTTATGCAGCCACCGGCAAACGTATTCGAAAACTGCCATTAATGGATTATTTCGAAGCCTAAATAGTGTTCTATTTTATTAAAAAATCATTGTTCTAAATGCACAAAACATCTGTTTATGTCTTACCGGTAATCGCTTTTGTTTTTTTGAGTTTTACAATAGCTGCAAGAACGCGTCCGAATCAGGATAAGAAGTTAAACGAAAGTATTGAAAGAGGAGAAAAAGTGTATCAGGCTAAATGTCTAACCTGCCATATGGCCAACGGACAGGGGATTCCATCGGTGTATCCTCCTTTAGTGGCAACAGAAAATATTGCAGATAAAGCTTTTTTATCCCGGGTAGTGAAAAATGGACTGCGAGGTACTTTTGTAATTAAAGGGCTGACGTATAAAGCGACTATGGAAGGAACTAATCTGACCGATAAAGAAATCGCTGATGTACTTAATTATATTCGGAATTCTTGGGGAAATGCCAACGATCTGGTAACTCCTGAAGAGGTGAACACTTTTCTGAAACAGGAAAGTGAGACCGGCAAATAAACTTACTTTAAATGTCTGTAATCTTCAGGCGTATCGATATCTGTATTTGTAAAATCGGGTGTGATAGGAGCGATTTTGTTCTGGTTTTGTTTTAAAATTACTTTTGCTCCCTGATCACCTTTAAGGCGCCTTAAATCATTAAAATAAAATTTCGGGAATAAGGTTGGTACACCAAAGGTATCTTCATACTTGGTAGCATAGATGTTTTCAGGATTTGTTGCCGAAGTGATTATAGAATTCAGGTGATTACTAGAAACAAAAGGTTGATCGGCCAACGTGAAAAGTACCGACTCCAGATTTGAAAATTGCTGTTGGGCAAATTGTATACCATGAGCAATAGAGCTTCCCAGTCCGTCGGCCCAGTTTTGATTTGTTGTTACTAAAATAGTTTTGAAGTTTACCTCACGCTGAATGAGGTTTGAATTCGCTCCTAAAACACAGATAACCGCGGTAGCATTCGTGTTTAACGCTGTGTTAAGTGTATGTTCTAAAAGGGTTACCTTGTTATACGGTAACAATTGCTTTATTCGTTTCATACGGGTGGAGGCTCCTGCTGCTAATACGATGAGTACAGTTTGCATAACAGAACGGCTAATAGTGGAAACTTCCCAGATAGTTTCGTAGAGACGGCACCTCCTTGTTGCGTTTTACGGCAATCATTTCACTTAAAATTGAAATGGCAATTTCCTGAGGCGTGATGGCTCCAATGTGAATTCCGGCAGGACTGTAAATAGTATCCGTAAAATCAGTATCTGCGTCCGGAGCAAATTCTATAAGGTCATGAATTAAACGTTCGCGTCGTTTTACAGAACCTAAAACAGCGATATAATACACAGGAAAAGCCTGTATTTGTAAAAAAAACTGTAGGTCTCTGGCGTAATTATGATTCATTAAAACTACTGCGGTGTGCTCATCCAGTATAAAGTCAAATTCCATACTGGGGTCCTGGTAGTAAATTTTAGTTGCTTCAGGAAAGTTTTCTAAAGTAATCGGGTTTCTTGGGGATGCAATAACTTTGATATCCCAACCTAAAAGAGCGGCAGATTTATATAGGGCCACGGCATCGTGTTCTCCACCAAAAATCACTAACTGAGGAATGGCTGTGAAGTTTTGCGAGCGTGTAGTCGTATTAGAACCTGGTTTAAAATCAGCTCTGAAATTCAGTATCGTGTTATCCGATAGTTTTATGGTAGATCCAAAACAATAATCTTGTTTAACCCTTTTTTCAAAATAGGACGTCATTTCCATAGAGCGTCGTTCCTGTAATTCGGTCTGAATACGCGTATAACTTTCAGTAGTAAGCTTAAAAGGTTCTATTAAAATGTATAAAATGCCCTCGCAACCCAAACGAAAGGTGCCGTTATAGGTTATGACTTTTGGGCAGTTTGTCAGGAAGACACTTTGCGATTGAAACAGAACTTCTTTTTCTACACAACCACCACTTACAGCACCGGTCATAGTGCCGTATTCAGAAATTAACATTTGTACTCCGGGCTTTCTGTACGACGAGCCATCTAAAGCGACTACCGTTGCCAGAACATGTTTTATATTCTGGTTTTTATATGCTACGTCTACAAACTGTTTAAATTCGTGGGTCATGTATTAAAACTAAGTATTTCGTAAACGATTTACAAATGTTCTTCGGGATTGCTTTTGCTTTATTTTTAAAGCATAACAATATAGCAAAGTCTAAAATAATTGCGCTGTAAACCATAAACAAGGCTTATGAACGTTTGGAAAAAGGCGATGTAAAGTGTCGTTTTGTAATATATATTTACTCTCGGAATTAATAGTTAGCCAATTCAAATGTCATAAATTTAACCCTCCTTTTCTTTTAAAGCCTTCCATTGCTCTATGATCTCTTTTTCTTTTAAGAATATGGAGTCCGGACTGGTTTCAAATTCAGCTCTTCGGCCTGCGTCTACGGCATCGGAATACCACCAGTCTATGCAGTCCTTAACAGAGGATTTTAACGGTCTAAAAGTAAGTCCGTTTTTTAATGCTTTGGTATTATGTATTCTGGCACTTCCTGCATTATTTCCCTCGGGCAAAATCCACGGAATCATATCCAGGATATTTTGTGCTTTTAAAAAGTCGTAATCATCAATTTTTACAAAGGAGGTATCTGCGTTAAAAGCGGTTTTTGCTTCCTCGGCAAAGGCATACATGGTTTGAGCCTTTTCAGGACCAACCGCATTATAGGTACCGGTATTCTTGTCTTCAATTAATCGAATCATCCATTCGGCCACATCCCGAACATCGATATACTGTACGGGATCCTCTTTTTTTCCAGGCAACATCACTTCGCCGCCTTGCTGTAATCGTACTGGCCAGTAAATAAAACGGTTGGTACGGTCTGCCGGACCAAACATATAAGTTGGTCTTACAATTATGGTACGGTCTGCTCCAAACTGGTTCAGGGCTTCTTTTTCTGAATTGGCTTTCATTACCCCGTAGTCGTACTCCATTTTCTCTGCACCGCTTGCATCGGCAGGAACGGTATAAAGTAAATCTGAAGTTTCTTTAAAATCGCTGTTGATATAGGG
The DNA here is from genome assembly GCF_051172795.1 of Formosa sp. S-31. Lineage (NCBI taxonomy): Bacteria > Pseudomonadati > Bacteroidota > Flavobacteriia > Flavobacteriales > Flavobacteriaceae > Formosa > Formosa sp. S-31. The sequence goes on along the minus strand of NZ_JAENDK010000002.1, from coordinate 982,417 downwards.
ATAAAATACACCGGTAGAAGAGGTGTACAGATATAGTTTGCAGTTGTTTTTTAAGAGTTCGGCCGACTTTCTCGTCCATTCGGCATGGCGCCCGGAATTATCAATAACGGCATCCCAGCTAAGGTTTTCCAGCGCTTTCAGGTCGTCATTTCTGTCGCCTGTCAATTGCTCAACCTTATTAAATAAATCCTTATAAATTGCCGGTTGCGTTTTACCTCTGGTAAAGGTTGTAATACTATGCCCGCGGTTTAAAGCATAGGCAATCTGATGCGGACCTAAAAAACTGGTGCCTCCCAGGATAAGAATTTTTAATGGTTTTGATGTCGTTTCCTCGTGTTTGGTTTTAGACATACAGCTGTAAAGTAAAGAACTTGCAAACGGAAGTACAAGTCCCGCTTTTAAACCAAATTCTAAAAATTGTCTTCTGGAAGTTTTCTTAGCCATAGGGTTTTTATTTTAACGATTTATCAGGGTTTTGAATATGCGATTAATTCTTCTATGTATAAGAAGTCACCTTGTTTTTGTGTTAACTTAATAAAGTTTTTGACTTCGGGCGCATACACCCAAATTTCTTCTTCATTTGCACTATATCCTCTGGAATTCGAGATTTCACCGGTGTATTTTATCGTATAAGCCATAAAGGTCCCTGCTTCTACCGTTTCCTCCTGGTAGGATAAAACTTCGGCATCCTGACTCTGTTTGCCCGTAGTGCCATCCTGACTTGTCCACTTGTTCTCAAATTTCCATGTTTTACCTACTTCCAGAGGCCAGGCGTATTTAGGTGTTTTACTGTCGTCGGGTTTTACATGATCTTTAACAGAAACAGTATCGCTGCCTGCGATATATAAGGCTCCATCTATAGTTACAACTTCCCGCGTATCGGTGCCGTCCGATCGTACTTCTCCTGCTGTTGTTACCCCTTTATATTTCCAGACCCATTTTTCGCCAACCTGATAATCGGTTAACCGGGGTTGTTGGCTAATACCGTATTTTGATGCCGTGTTACAGGAAACCAGCATAATCAAAGCGAGTAGTGTAAGCGTTAGTCGTGACATATTAAAAACATATTTGCACTTAAAGTACAAATTATTTTAAATTGATGTATTTGAAATTTTGAGGATAGGACAATGGTAGAAATACAGTGATTTATATTTGCTGTGTTATTAATATCCAATTCCGCTAAATTTCATTAGAATTGTGTCATTTTTAATTTCGCATTCAACTTTTCTGTCCAACGAGCCCCCGTTTGTATAATATCCATTAACAGTTTGTTCTTTGCTTCCATTCTCACGTTGAATGATTAATCTATAAGCTCCATCTCCTTTATGATTATTTGTCATATCGAGAAATTTCTCAACTGTTTGGTCGGGTTTAATTTTATCAAATTCCAGTTTCGTATTTTCATCAGATAAGAAAGTTACATTTCGAATAGTTTTGTCCGAAGAATTTTTGATTTTAGCTGTAATCCCGTTTTTTCCATAATTGCAGGAAATAAACATCAAAAGGAATATTGTAAATGTCAGTTCTTTCATATTATGTACAATGGTTTGTGGGTAGTTTTGTTTCGAGAAAATTCGGGAGGATTTTTAGAAGTAAGCGAGAACAAGCAATTACTTATAGCATCCATGTATAGTTATTTTATTCAACCCATTGCCCTTTATTGGATTTTAGTTTAATAAAGTTTCCATTGTGGGCGTTAAAAATCAAATCTTCTTTCAAGTAAGTATTGTCACTATTATATGTTTCATTTACTAGTTTCCAAACTAAAATATTATCACTTGCATAGTAACTCATTTTGAATTGTGTTTTTTCTTTTTTATAAAAATTTCTTTTTTGAGCTTTTTCAATTATTAACTTTAAAGGAACTATTTTTTCTTGAATAGAATTTGCTTCGACTATAGGGAAATCAATATCTTTAATTATATTACCATTTTCATCTAACTCGATTTTTGAAGTGTAATTTGAAATTCCAGCATCTATATTTCTATATGAAAAACATAAGTAATAAGCTGTTTTTTGATTTGACTTTGGTTTTATTTTTTTGAATTCTTTTAAGTCAATTATTTGTCCACCAATCAATTCAAAATTTTCAAACTCTGAATTTCCAACACGTTTTTTTAGATACTCAATAGTATTCTTTTGAATAAATTTGGGTAAATCTTGCAGGCTAGTTGGTTCTCTAGGAGTGTAACCAAAAAAACTATAAGTCCCGCATATCGATTTTAGTACTTCTTTAGAAGTGTCATAAAAGAATCTACTCCTTTCAAGGTATATTCTCAATGTGTCTTTTTTGTTTGGATTTAATTCTTTCCAAATTGGTTTATAATTCACATTGTCATTAAATTGTAAATAGTATTTTGATTGATAATCTAATTCTTTTATTCTTATTTTGAAAAAGCCTTTGTTATTTGAACCTCCACAATTTTCAAATGTGTCTTCATTTTTATAAATGGTTGAATAAATTCCACATATTGGTAATTTCGATTCCGAGTCAATAAATTCAATTACTGATTGAGAAAAACAACTTATTGAAAATAGAAATATTATTAAAGACGTAATCTTTTTCATAAGTATTTACATTATATTGTATAGTTATTCTTTCGATTAAATATAAACATTCAGCAGGAAAACTTGTATGAAAAAGCTGTCTTTTGATAATGTAACGCCATCCAATACAAGAAAAGCTGCCAAAGGCAGCTTTTCAAAGGTTTTACATATACTATTTATATCATTAAGAAGCCTTGGCAACTTCTACCGGTTCTTTAGCCTGAATCTCTTTCGCAACGTCCTGAACTTCGTCTAAAACGCGAAGTAAGTTTTCGCTCCATAGCTTAGAGATTTGTTCTTCGGTATAGCCACGTTTTACAAGCTCCATAGTTACATTAAAGGTTTCGGAAGCGTCATTCCAAAGGTAAATACCGCCACCGCCGTCAAAATCGGAACTGATGCCCACATGGTCTATGCCTATTTTTTCAACCAGATAATCGATGTGATCTACAAAGTCTACTACCGATACAGGATCTGAAATTGCTTTTAGCGAGTCAATTTCTGTAGCAGCCATATCTCGGATACTCATGTATTTCTGGTAGTATGCGGTTTTAAGAGAATCCGGCAGAGTTCTTACACTATCTCTAGGAATCATAGTAAACCCGATTTCCTTGGCTTTTTTCTCGTAAACCGATTTGGCAATCTCCTGAAAGGCTTCGTGTTTTTTCGTGTTCACATAAGAACTGAAGGCCACAGTCTGTACCACGCCGCCGTTGGCTTTCATCCATTCCAGCTGCTCGTCGTCCAGATTTCTGCTGTGATCGCATAAGCCACGTGCCGAAGAGTGAGATGCAATTATTGGCGCTTTAGACAGTTCGATAATCTGTTTCATGCTTTCTTTAGAGGGGTGAGACACATCGATCATCATGCCGTAACGGTTCATTTCCGCAATTACAGCTTTTCCCAGGTCGCTTAAGCCACCATGCAGCCATTCGCCTTCTGCTTCACCGGTATTGGAATCTGCCAGCTGACTGTGTCCCTGATGGGCTAGAGACATATAGCGTCCGCCTAAATCGTAGAATTTTTTCACATTGGAAATATCTGTACCAATAGGATAGCCGTTTTCAATACCTATCATGGCTACTTTTTTACCGGATTTCTGGATGCGTTTTACATCGTCCGAAGTCAGCGCCAGTTCAATCTCGTCAGGAGCAATATCTTCAGTAAGTTTATGGATGGCTTCAAATTTACTTATCGCATTCTCATAGGCCTTTTTATAACCGTCGTCGTCCAGTTCTCCCTGTCCGGTATATACAATAAACCAGGCGACATCCAAACCGCCTTCCTTCATTTTAGGCAGTGTAATCTGGGTGTTCAAATCCTGAGTGTAGTTTAAAGAATCGGTGAAATTACTAACGTTGATATCGCAATGGGTGTCCAGCGTAATCACACGTTCGTGAATGCCTTTTGCTTTGTCTAATAAAGATAATTCTTTTTTGGGCTCCTCCTTACAGGCAATAAGAAGTAAGCTGAGCATGGGGATGGTAAGCAGAGTTTTTCTCATAAAGTTAAGTTTTAGACTGGAAAATACGTATAAAATGCAAGATGAAAAAGAAATATTATTTTTCTGAAACTGAATTATTTGTTTGTAAAAATAACGGGGTTTAAACTGTAAAATTGAATTAAATCCTTAGTGGATTTTATGAAATGTGCAACCTGAGTTTTAAGGTGCACAATAGTGCCGGGTATGCTTTGAAATGTTTTACAGTTACCTGTGGTTTTCTGAAATAGCGGAACTACCTAGGAAAAAAACGGTAGTGAAATGTATAAGTTGATTTATATCAGTAATAAAGTGATGTGTAAATCTTAACTTTAATAGCAATTAAAGCTAATGAGACAATGAAAACTGAAAAGACAATGACGAATAGGTTTTACCAGAATCTGGGTAAGTTGTTTTATGCGGTAGCTGCTGCAGATAAAGCCGTTAAACCGGCAGAAATTAACAAATTAAGAGATATCGTGAAAACCGAATGGCTGGAAGTTGATGCCCTTGAAGATGAATTTCACACCGATGCCGCTTATCAGATAGAAATTGTTTTCGATTATTTAAATACTGAAGCGCCTTTAGATTCTGAGCTCTGTTATACCGCTTTTATGGATTATAGAAAGGAACAAGCGCATTTATTTACAGAAGACATCACGCAACTGATATTAAAAACAGCACGTGCTATAGCATCGGCTTTCTCAGGTTTAAATAAATCGGAACTGATTATGCTTGCTAAACTTGAAAAGGCGTTAAAAAATAAATAACTTAGTAAAGATGTAAGTGAGCAGTATTACGACTTTTAATCTGGAAAAGTCTCTGAAAATCTAACCATATATGAGTAAAATTAAAGTATTAAGTCTATTACTTGTAATTATTTCCTGCACAAAAAGCGAGGATAAGATATTGCCACAGACCAGGATGTTAACAGAATCTGTATACGCATCTGTTACCATTCAGCCGGATAGCCTGTATCAGGTTTATGCGATGGTTTCCGGAATTTTAGATAAAAATCTGGTGGAAGAGGGGCAGTTGGTGTCTAAAAATGAAGACCTGATTCAGATTATAAATAACACGCCCGAACTCAATACCCGCAATGCTAAACTGGCTCTGGAACAGGCTAAAGACAATTATTTCGGAGATGCCACGGCGCTTAGCGCCATTCAGGATCAGATTGGAGCAGCCCAACTTAAGTATCGGAACGATTCCATTAATTTTTTCAGACAAAAACGCTTGTGGGAACAACAGATCGGATCTCAGTCGGCTTACGATACCAAGAAACTGAATTACGAGCTGTCTTTAAATAATTTAAGAACGCTTCAGGATAATTATAACCGAACAAAGAACGAGCTGCAGACGGTTTTAAAACAGGCAGAGAATAATTATCAGATGGCGTTAATAAACACTAAAGATTTTACCGTTAAAAGTGCCATACAGGGTAAAGTCTATGCTTTGAATAAAAATCCCGGTGAGATTGTAACAACGATGGAGCCTTTGGCAAGTATAGGAAGTGCCGAAGTGTTTTTAATAAACATGCTGGTAGATGAGGTTGATATTGTTAAAGTGTCTTTAAATCAATCGGTAGTGGTGAGTCTGGACGCTTATAAAGAAGACGTGTTTACGGCCAAAGTGTCTAAGATTTACCCTAAAAAGGATGAGCGTAACCAGACCTTTGTGGTCGAAGCGGTGTTTGATACCGCACCGGCTACATTATATCCCGGACTTTCAGGAGAGGCCAATATTATAATTGCGGAAAAAGAAAACGCTTTAACCATTCCTAAAAGTTATTTGATACAGACCAACCAGGTAAAAACAGATAACGGGATAATAACCATACAAGCTGGGCTTCAAAGTATGGAATTTGTAGAAGTGCTGTCTGGGCTTTCTAAAGACACATATATTTATAAACCAGAGTAAATGTCTGCTTTAAACCTAATACTGCCCATTGCAAAAACACATCTGCTGTCTAAACTAAAGCAGACTTTTATTGCTGCTTTAGGGGTTACTTTTGGTATCGCGTCTTATATCACTCTGGTAAGTTTTATGACGGGCTTAAATAATATGCTGGACGATTTAATCTTAAATCAGACGCCGCATATTCATATTTATAACGAAATAGAACCCTCGAAAACTCAGCCTGTAGAGCGTTTTGATTTGTATAAAAACAATTTTAATGTGATACATTCGATAAAGCCTAAATTGAGTCAGAAGAAAATACATAACGCTTTTCCTGTTATCGATTATTTAAAACGAGATTCTAATGTGCTGGGCGCTTTGCCTCAGGTGAATGCTCAGATATTTTATATGGCAGGTTCTATAGAGTTGGGCGGAAATTTATCGGGCATCAATCCTCTGGATGAGGTTAAGTTCTTTCATTTTAACGATTATGTAATTAAAGGCAGTGCTCAGGCACTTAATACAACAGATAATGGTATTCTGTTAGGGGTTGGTCTGGCCGATAAAATGTCTTTGGATTTAGGTGACAGGCTGCAAGTAAGTACGATACACGGCGATGTGTTCTCTTTAAAAATTGTAGGTATTTATCAAAGTGGTGTTGCCGATATCGATAATATTCAGAGTTATGCAAATTTAAAAACGGTACAGCGTATTCTGGGAGAAACACAGAATTATGTTACGGATATTAAAGTGAAACTGCGGGATATTGATCAGGCGCTTCCAATGTCGAAAACCATCGAGAAACAGTTTAATCTTACTGCTGTCGATTTAAATACGGCCAATGCGCAGTTTGAAACAGGTACAACGATACGAAATTTAATAACCTATGCGGTTTCAATCACGTTGTTAATTGTTGCCGGCTTTGGCATATATAATATTTTAAACATGTTTATTTATGAAAAAATGAATGATATCGCTATTTTAAAAGCCACCGGATTTTCGGGTAGTGATGTGCAGCTTATTTTTATGTGCCAGGCTATGATTATTGGGATTGTAGGAGGCGTTTTGGGCTTGCTTATAGGCTATATCTTAACAAATATTATTAACCAGATACCGTTTAATACCGAAGCCTTACCAACGGTAAAAACCTATCCTATTAACTTTAATTACTGGTTCTATGTTATAGGAATTACATTTGCTTTGGTGTCTACGTTTATGGCGGGGTATTTACCGTCTCAAAAAGCAAAGAAAATAGATCCGATAAAAATTATAAGAGGTCAGTAATATGAGTGTCGTTCTGGAAGCCAGACATATCGATAAATATTTTAGAAAGCCTGTTTTGTTTCAGGTTTTAAAGGACATTAGCTTTCAGATAACGAAAGGTGAGTTTGTATCTATCATGGGGAAATCGGGCTGTGGTAAATCGACGCTGCTGTATATTCTTTCTACGATGGATACCGATTATGAGGGCAATTTGTTTTTAAATAATGAACTTTTAACCGGAAAAAGTAAAGATCAGCTTTCATACGTACGAAATAAACATATTGGTTTTGTTTTTCAGTTTCATTATTTGCTTCCGGAGTTTTCGGTTTTGGAAAACGTGATGTTGCCTGCAAAAAAGCTGGCAGAAAAATCGCTGCCTGAAATTGAGCACGATGCCTATGCGAAACTTAAAATGTTACGCATCGATCATCTGGCAAAAAAGCGGGCGTCTCAAATTTCAGGAGGAGAAAAGCAAAGAGTCGCTATTGCACGGGCGCTTATTAATAATCCGTTACTGGTAATGGGCGATGAGCCTACAGGAAATTTAGATAGCCATAATTCAGAAAATGTATTCGACATTTTTAAAACCCTGTGCGAAGATCAGGGGCTTTCACTGCTCATTGTAACTCACGATGAGGATTTTGCTAAACGCACGAATAGAATTATTACCATGGAGGACGGTAAAATTATTCTGTGATAGAGTATTCAGGTGTAAAACCAGTGCTTTAGATTTTGTTTTAAGTATGAAGTTGAAACATTCAAATTTGTGATTTTTTTGTGTTTTAAATTCAAAATAAATAACTAAATTAATGTATTGAAAATCATGTGTTAAATCACCGTGTTTTAGAGTTTTAAGATTGTTTTTTTTGAACGCCGGAATACAGTGGTTTTTTAGTTTTCAATATCTTCTTAATGGTTCTGCCGCCTTTTAGTTAATAGCAATAAAAAAGGTTTCAAGCTACGAACATAGCCATTACTTAATAAAATTAGGCAGGCCATGGGACAGGTGTTAATTAAGGCGGGATTACGTAAAGTAATTAAAAGAGGAGGATTGGTAATGCTTCTTTTTTTATATTCATTTCATTGTTTAAGTCAGAAAGAAACAGCCATCTGGTATTTTGGGGACAGGGTGGGACTGGATTTTAATTCAGGACGCCCGGTAGAATTACTTGACGGAAAAATGTTAGCGGTAGAAGGGTGTTCTGTTATTAGCGATAAGAAAGGAAATCTGTTGTTTTATACCAATGGGGTAACGGTATATAACAGGAACCATATGCCCATGTTAAATGGCGATGGACTATTTGGTCATATATCCAGTACACAGTCGGCTTTTATAGTTCCCGATGTTGAGGTAACGAGCCGGTATTATATTTTTACAGTAGATGGGATTACCGGTGGAGGAAAAGGCCTTCACTATTCTGTGGTTGATATGCGTTTAGATCAGGGGCTTGGTGCTGTATTATCTGATGAGAAAAATGTAGTTCTAAGAAAAGAAAGTCAGGAAAAAATAACAGCTGTACGTCATAAAAATAACAGGGATATCTGGGTTGTTACCTGTTCGTCATTAAAAGGTGTAAATCAGTTTTATACCTATTTGTTGACTGAAGACGGTGTGCAAAATCCGATTGTGTCAAGGGTTAATAAAATCAGTTCAGGGGTGGGGTACCTTAAAAGTTCCCCAAATGGTGAAAAACTGGTTGCTGCTAATTCGTCTCCTGATGGCTTTTATATTTTCGACTTTGATAGCGAATGGGGAAAGGTGTCTAATCAGCAAATTATAAGTGGTGGGCTCGTAGGAGGTTTTATAAGTTTAGATCAGGTTTATGGTGTCGAATTTTCTCCAGACAGCAGTTTGCTTTATGTTAGCAATTTTCCTGATGGCGTATATCAGTTCAACCTGACATCAGGAAATCAAACAGAAATATTTAATTCGGGAATACCGATTTATCAAGATCCGGAAGAAGGCCATTATTGGGGGGCATTGCAATTGGCGCTGGATGGTAAAATATATGTGTCTTTATATAATTCAGAAGCGCTTTCGGTTATTAATAATCCAAATGTTTATGGTCTGGGGTGTAATTTTAAACCCGATGCTGTAAAGCTGATTTCTGGTGTCTCTAAGCTGGGGTTGCCCCAGTTTGTACCAGGCTATTTTTATCCGGGAACGATCCAGGCCTCTCAGGTCTGTCTGGGAGCTGCAACTACTTTTACACAGGAAATCAGCACAGTTTATGATAAAGTGTTATGGGATTTTGGAGATGGAACCACGTCCGGTAAAATAAATCCTGAGCATGAGTATAAAGCGACCGGAGAATATGAAGTCAGTTTAACCATGCATATAGGCAGGGAGGTGGTGGTAGAATATACTAAAGCAGTCGTACATGCCACGCCGAATGTGAGGACTGAAATAAGCTATACCCAGTGTGATGACAATCAGGACGGATATGCCTTTTTTAATTTGAAAATATTGTCTCAGGATATCCGTCTGGACGAACAGGAGTTGAATATTTCGTATTACCATAACAGGTCTGATGCTGAAGCGAAACGTAATCCCATTGATAATACAGCTAGCTATGAAAATGCAATTGCCGGAGAAGAAGTTGTTTTTGCACGCTCGGAGAATGACGGAGGCTGTTTCCGGATAACTGAAATTAAATTGCAGGTAACAACAACTACCATTCCTGAAGACTTCGAAGTGGTATTGTATGGCTGTGATACAGGTGAAGGTTTTGGTGAGTTTGATCTTAATGCTTTAGATGCTGAATTTTTAGCCTTATTTCCAAAGAGTCAGGATTTAAAAATAAGGTATTTTACCAGTCAGGAGGATGCTTTTAAAGAACGGAATAGTATAGAAAATAAGACTTTGTATGTCAATACCAATGCCTATATACAGGAGCTTTGGGTGCGGGTTGATAGTAGGGCTAACAATTCGTGTTTTGGATTAGGGAAACATGTTAAACTTAGTGTGGCAGGAGAGAAGCGGTCACAACATGCAGCTGTTGTATTATGTGCGGGTGCGTCGGTGGTTCTGGATGCGGGTTCCGGTTATAATAGTTATTTGTGGTCTACAGGAGCACATACGCAAGCCATAGAAGTAACTGAGCCAGGATATTATACTATCGCGGTGACAAATTTGTATTGGAATTTAAGCTGCACAGATATTCTGGATTTTGAAGTGATAAGCTCCGAGCCCGCCAGGGTACAGGTAATTGCTGAAGGTTGGGGAGAAAATAATAATCTGGTTCGTATAGAAGCTACAGGAGAAGGTGAATATGAGTATTCTTTAAATGGTATTGATTTTCAAAGCGAACCGGAATTCAAAAATATTGATCCCAGTTTAACCCGAGTATATATCAGAGATAAAAATGGTTGTGGTATGGTGTCGAGAGATTTTTATGTGTTGTATTATCCTAAATTTTTTACGCCTAATGGCGATGGTGTTAATGATAGCTGGCAACTGGGGAATGCCAGTAAGGAAAGTGGTAATCAGCTGCAGGTTTTCGATCGGTTTGGAAAATTAATTTGCGATATAGGATCGAACGATCTGGGTTGGGATGGTACCTGTAAAGGCAAACCGATGCCAACGGATGATTACTGGTTTGTTTTAAAACGCCAGGACGGTAAAAGTTATAAAGGGCATTTTTCTCTAAAACGTTAGTATTGCTTGTGTATTTTAAGCCCGGTCCTTAAAAGGTACAACGCTTCCTTGTTCCACATAGATTTTCAGGTTGTTTAGCAGAATGGCCCAGCAAAAGGAAGACCGTTTAAAATGGGCATTACATTCCGGCCAGCCCGTATGCCAGAAATTTAACTGAATACCTTCTTTTACAGGTTCAAGGTCAAATCCGAATGCCGTTGGAGTCCAGTCGGCATCGGCATCTGTCATTTTTAAGTGAAAGGCCTGCTGTGGTTCTGCAGTTATAACACGGGCGTACCAGTTGTATTCCGGAGAAAAATAAAAGTTGTACGAAGCTTCCGGACTGGGTGTACCAGAACATGTTAACGGCCACCAGTTAACAAGGTGCTCCGGTTGTGTGATGGCATTGTAAAGTGTTTTAGCAGTTGTTTTAACCGGCAGACTATGGAAAATGGAATAACTCATACGGCATTGTTTTTAACCCTAAAAGCAGGTAGATAAAATATTTTAAGTTTAAAGATACTAAAACCTTTATTTTTAAAGAATTTTCTATTTGCAGGAACTTGAGCTTCTGTTTTCTCAAAAACAGAGAAATAGATTTATAGGTTATAAAATTGTTGTTACGAAATTGTCTAATTTTTGTTTAACGGTTTCAGGGATGTTTTCATTTTCAATCCAGCTATGAACATCTGATGTGTATGTCATCCCAAGATATTTCGCCGACTCGATAAAAGGCATATGAAAGCCTGCTTTTAGAATGTCATCCGATCCGCAGCTAATTACAGCCATATTTTTGCCTCTTAGTTTGCGTCCGGTATCTTTTTCAATTTTTAAACAATCAGATATTCTATCGAAGAAAGTTTTTAAAATACCGCTCATAGCATACCAGTATACTGGAGTTGCGAAAATTATCAGATTGTAGTTGTCTGCAATATCACGGATTATAGGAAGAAAATCGTCGTCTTTATTATTAAAATTATAATCGAATTCTGCTATATGTTTTGTTTTTAAATCAATTATAGGGTAATTCGTTTTTTCTGCGATATAAGAAACAATTTTATGGGTGTTGCCAAAGCTGTTGGAGCTTCCTAGAATTATAATTCCTTTCTTCATTGTTTTGTTGAAATCTTTAAACCAGTGTTTTTGGCTTTGCTGGGTTTAATATTTTTTGTTGTGCAAATAGAATAAAATTTAAATTTTAAAGCACAGCTTTCTTTATTTACATCTGGATATAATAACCTTAGAATTCTGAGACATGCTTATACACGGTTTTAGAAATCCTGGCAAGTTGCTCTGTGCCCTTATCGAAATCTTCAAGATTTTTAGAGAGTATGATCAAAACATACGATTGTCCATTGGGTAAATACACAATACCAGCATCGTGATGCACTCCGGATATCGAACCGGTTTTATGGGCTACTTCAACATCTTCAGGCAATTCGTAAGGAATGATGTCGTTAAACTGCTGACCTTTTAAAATGGAAATCATATTCTGGCAGTCTGCAGCACTTCCTGCTTGCTCTGTAGCAATAGCTTTAAAAATAATTAATAAATCTCGTGCTGTAGTCGTGTTGCTAAGTCCGAGATCGTAGGCTTTCTGGTCTTCCACACCGCGTAACACCTGTATGTTTTCTGCACCAAGGGCTCTCATAGTCGCGGTAACGTTTTTAGCATCTACGCGTTCAATAAGGGTATTGGTCGCCAGGTTACTGCTCACGGTAATCATGCTGTACAAGAGATCTTTTATCGCAGCTTTTTGCCCTATTTGGCTGTAAATAATATCATCACTGTCGTCTTTTATATTCATTTTGTACGTACTTCCATCCACGATACTTTTAAAGCTGTTTACCAGCGGTATGGAATCTTTAATATTGATAGTTCCTGCCTTTTGTTGTTTAAATAGTTCTATCATTACAGGGACTTTCATCGTGCTGGCGGCATGGAAAGTTTCATCGGCTTTAATGTAAAGGTAATCTGTGGTGTCTTTCAGGTTTAAAAAGGCGATGGCGACATCTCCGGAAACGGCATCGATTTGCGATTCGATTTTAGCTTTAAAAGCGTCTTTGTTTTTAAGTTTAGGTTGACAGGCTGTTAGTAGACAAAATAAAATTGCTATTCTTACTACTAATGTGTGAGATACTGTTTTCATGTGGTTTTTGGCTGGTCTGAGGGTGTTTATTTAGAAACTTTGCTTTTAATGTTATAGTCTTGAATTTACCTGCTATAAAAATCCGAAAGGGCAGAAGTAGTTCATAAATAAATTAATTTATACTGTTTTTTGAAAACAAGATACCCAATAAAATGTAAAAATCGGTTTTGTAACTACTAAAACCGATTTTTATACTTAACCTTTTTTATTCGTGTTTAAAAGAGTGTTGCCAAAAAGCTCCACTGATATCAGTAATTTTTATCGTGTAGATACCGGTGTTCAGATTTGACAACAGGGTATTGCTGATGTGAATTTTAGCTTTGGCTCCCAGCGGAACTTCCAGACTGTGTTTTCCGGGCCTGATTTTGGCAATATAATAGTTGGAAATATGTTCTGGAGCAAGTGTGGTCAAAGCGTTTTGCTGTAAAAACAGAATTGGATTTTTCTGCTGGTCCAGCAAGCTGATTTCAATTACCCAGGAACCGTAAACATCTACGCCTTCTGTCCTGAAAATGTCAAAAGATAACGTATCATTTTTAATAGTTGCTTCTGAAATTTCAAGCTTTGGTTTTACAGATTTGTTATGCAGCGGTCCCCATAAACCACCGTGAAATATCTGATTAGTACTTAAGGTTAAGGCTAAAATTAAGATTGAACCTGTTAAAACTATTTTATGAAGGAGAGGTGTTCTAACAGGAAGTGAGCCTGATCCTAGCCATGGAAACCAGCTTTTTTTTGAAATTGCATAACCAGATTTTATGAGGTAATAATCGGCGGAGTATTTCTCGCTTCCTGTAAGGAATAACACAAAGCCAGTAGCAACGCCCAGAACGCCTATTTGCCATTCGTCTAAGCAGGTCGTTCCTATCCATCCGGAACCCAGTAAAATACCCAGAGCTAAGCTTAGAACGCCAAGACTCATTATGCGGGTAAAAAATCCCAGCAATATAAAAAGACCAACAAGGCCTTCAATCATAGTAAATAGGATCATGTTAAATTGTAGTGCATCCGGATGTTCTACTAAATATTGAATAATGGGTTTTATGCCTAAAGCATGAGGTAAAAAGTGATTGAATTTGGCTCCGATATAACCGGTTAGCTCAGGATCCAGTTTATCTACTAAAATGGTTCTTCTCCAAAAGGCTGAAAAATAAGTCCAGCCCACAACCAGTCGTAATGCCAGGACCAATAGCCCTGCATCTTGTTTTATTTTATTCATTTTAAGTATTTGTAATTGATAATTAGCAGTTGTAAACCGCGATATTTTTTTGTCAGAAAATCAATTACGAATAAATTTTAAGGTTGAGATACAGAATGTATAGTGGTATTGGTACATTCTTTTTCTGAGGTGTAGGTTGAGTTATTTCAGGGGCTCCAACCAAGAGTAAAACCTGTGAGGTATAATTGTAAAGAGAGCCGGGGAAATGTGCCGGCTCTCCCGTTAGTATATCCAGAACAGGGAGTGCTTTTGTGTTTTCAAAAGACAGACAGCTAGAGGTACTATAGGTTGATTTGCTTTTGTTTAAGACTTCGGTCTTAGTAAGACCTAGTTCTTCCTGAATAAAATGTCGGATTTTACAAGGGGAAAGTAAAAGCAGCACAATCAGCACAATCAGACTGCATGTAAACAGAGAGCCGTAGATTTTATTTATGTGTAACTTTTCTTTCAAGAACACAAAAATATTAATTTGAATGTATTCTTGTGTAATATAAGTAACAGGAAATTAACTAAGATATGTTTATTGGTAGTTAATTAATCGTAAGACTTCTAATGTATATATTGATTTACCTGAGCTAATAGATCGTGGGTTTTTGTCTTTAACTCAGCATAAAATAAGGTTTGAATTTTAGCTACCATATACCTTCGCGTTATTAAATTAAATAAGAGTAGTTTGTTCTCTTCTTTCGAAATTAATGTTCTGGAGGTTTGTTTTAAAGGCTCATCGGGCAGAAATGCATTAGGTATACTAGTTATGCCAACCACGTCCAGAAAATTGGACGACATCATATCGAGGGAATAAAGGGTAATGGGAAGCAAATTCTTATTGTAGATATCATCAACAAAATTACTGTTATTACTGTTTACGATTTTTTCAATTCTTGAAGTGTATTGGTAATATTTAAGGATATCCGATCTTAAATTGCTGTCGTGAATCAAATCTAGATTTCCTGTTGAATTAAGTTCTGTAAATGTTGAATTGACTGATTTAAAGGTATAGCGGTTTGTTAATTCATTAATAAGAGGATAAATAGAATCCAGTTGATGATCTTCTCCTAAAACGGAGAATTTTTTCATAACGGTTTCAATATTCTGGCATTGTAGAATGTCATTGTCATACAGAATATCTAACTCTTTTATTTGGGTGTTTAGGTCTGTTTTTAACGCGGATAAATATGAGTGTTCTTTGGCGGTTCTTATTTTATTTTCGTTCCATTTGCCAATTTGAAGAGCAATGAGAATTCCAAGTACAATTAAAAAAATCTCTCCAAGAGCATATAAAATATATTTCTTCGTATTCTCCATTATGAATTTATTTCTGAATTGTCTGAATATTTTCATAGTTCTAAATTATATACGGTTTTCCTGGTTTAATATTGATATAGAGATACTGTTTCTGATACATTCCAGTTTAAAAGAATCATTGTAATTAGAATGTATTTTTATTGTCATACACGAATTTAAGTCGTTAGGTTTTTAATTCTTTATCTATTAATTCCAGAATAGTATTTAAATCGGACATTAAAGGAATATAATGGGCTTGCTCTGTGGCATAACTGGCCAGAATGAACATAAGTATATTGTTTTCGAAAGCGGTAGATTGTAATAATGATAAATTACTTAATGATTTGGAGTCTTCAGGTAAGTCAAGGGTGTTATAGACTCCGGCTTGTTTAAAAATGGTTTTCAGGCTGTTTTCGTCTGTCCTGAACATATCGATAACTTCTATGCGTTGTAAACCAAGTTCTTCTTCCTGTTTGGAAATATCGGTTAAAGTAGAAATCCAGTTGGTTAATTGTTTCCGTAATTGGGGATTGGAGAGGTTTTTAAGATTACCCGAATTTATCATTTCGAATAAGAGTGAATTGTTGGGGTTAAAGGCTATATCTGTAGAAAAACTAGTATATAATAATTCCGAAAAAGACGCTTCACTAGGGAGATTTGTTTCTGAGTTAATATATTCCAGAATCCGCTTAGAGGCACTGTAATTTTTTTGGTTTACAGTAATTAAGGCTTCCAGTTTTAATTTACTGATTTCAAACTCTTCCTTTAAGCCTTCTAAATAGATGATTTCAGTTTTGCGATTTAATCGGTTTTGATTCCAGTTGTTAATCTGCATGGCAATAAGAATGCCTATAACCACGAGAATTATTTCACCTAGGGCGTATTTTAAATATTTCGCTGTGTCGTTTCGGGAAATAAGCCTGCGTCTTAAAGTCTTAAAGAATGTAATCATGAGCCTGACATTTTCTGTAATTGTTTACCGCCTTTAATTAGTAGCCATATGGTAAAAGACAATTCTCCTATAATACTGGGTATGGCTACTAAGGCTAAAAATAAATCGCTGTAAGTTTTATAATCCGGTAGCATAAAATGGGCTACGGTATCAGTCACATACATTAGGCCGGCCAAGAAGAGAAATACAGCGATAATCTTAGGGCGTTTTAAAATATAGGCCAGTAAAATAAGGTGAATACCAAAAAAGAATAAGCCAATAAGCCAGATGGTATTAAAAATGTTAAGCTGATTTAGGATGTCCGTTTCCGTGGTGCAATCCAGGATACGGACCAGAGCAAACAGTCCTGTAGCCATGATGGCGGCATGCATCATTCTGAACAGGGTACTTAAGCCGGATAACAGATGGGATTTATATAAAATGAATAAGGCCCAGGCAATTATAACATCGAAAACTACAGTGGCGAGAAAAGCACATATTCCGAACCCTATAAGTATTTGGTGATTTTGTACAGTATCGAGTGGGTTTTTGTGGAGGGTTTCAAGCACTAAAAAATTAGCAAATATGGCTGTAAAGAAAATAATCAGATAACTTATTCCGGCAAGTATTGAAGTGCTTCTTGGTGTCATAGGCTTACAACTCAGGTTTTCAGTTCAGATTCCATTGTATGAAACCTCAAATGTTTTGAAGATGTTTAGTGTTTTAATGGTTTATGTATCAGTATTTTGTGATGCTTGCATTAAAGATAATTAAAGCAAATAAATTTTGTCTGCCTGAAAAGCAATTTATCAGGGAAAATAAAATTGAGAGTACTTTAGCCTGCGAAGACTTTTAATTTAAATGACTTTAAAAACATAATATGGGGTATTTATAACTGTGGTTTTACGGCCCGGGTTGCTATAAACGCAGGAAAATAGGCATCCAGTTTTTGTTCGCCACCCCAGTCGTCTTCGTACATATGGGTAAGATTAAAGCCCGCTTCCAGTTGGCCGCTAATCTGGTCGCTTAAACTATGACCGAATACCAGAGCCTCATTATTGTTTTTTAATGCCTCAAGTTTATCAGGTGGCAGAGAATGGAGATCAGAAAACGGTTGTTTGTAAATAAGCGACATACGTTCTTCATCGAGCTGAAAAGATAACGGGTTGATTAAGCCCGTCATTAAAATGCCATTGGGTTTCAAAACACGAAAACACTCTTTCCAGACTGGTAGTACATTGTCGACAAAAAGTACAGAGCAGGGATTAAAAATCAGGTCGAAGGTTTGGTTCTCAAAAACGGAGAGATCTTTCATGTCGCCCTGAACTGTTTTTATGTTCAGGTTAAACTGGTCGCTAAGGGTTTTATCCTGCAGTAGTTGTTTCTCGGAATTATCAAAAACGGTGACATGAGCTCCTAAAGTTGCCAAAACGGGACATTGCTGTCCGCCACCCGAAGCCAGACCTAAAATTTTTAAACCTTTCAGTTTTGGAAACCAATGATGAGGTACAGGCTTTTTTGGTGTTAAAACGATGTTCCAGTTGCCTTTTTTTGCTTGTTCCAGATCCTGTTTAGAAACGGGAATGGTCCAGCGGTTTTTCTTGTCAACGTATCCGTCCCACGCAGAGCTGTTATGTTTTACTATGTCCATGTTATTTGTAAAAATTAGGCTGGCAGTTAGTTTTATTTGCAAGCTAAGCTAATAATTATTTTGAGGAATTTGATGAACGCATTTTGTTTTCCCTTCCTTATAGATTTGCAGGAAAAATAACTTATAGCAGAGTAGTGGGGATAGATAGTATTTAACTTAAAGCTTTTAGGCTTAAAATTTAAGACAAGATGTGGGGGATTTTAATTATGACTAAAAAACGACTTTAAGGTTTAGCAGAATAAGCCAAAATCTTCATTGGTCGTGGCACAACAGGTTTTTGCGGTTTTTGTATTAAAATCGGCAGGAGAAAACTTGAAGGTTCCGAAAAATGAATCGCCTTCTTTTCCTATGGAAAATTTGTTTTTATCGAAGTTTACTTCCAATCGGCATACATGAAATCCACTAGGTTCAGAGTAATAACTTAGTTTATAACACTGGTATTGTGGCGTACTTTCGTCTTCTAGAAAGGTTATGGTGTCTAAACTTTTGAAGTTGCAGATTTTCGAAGTAATGTAATTCAAAAGGCCGGTTTGTAAAGATTTCATAACGCTTAGTTTAATTTAGGCCGCAAAAATAAGTCGATTTAATAAGATGGCAATGTTAAATTTACTCAGGTGCGATGGGAGTACACAAGGTTGTCCTTAAATAAAAGGAAACAGGTTGGGTTTAAGTGTTTGGTGTTGAGTGTTGTAGTGTCGTAATTTGGTTTGTGATTTCTGGCGTTTTTCCAATGTTAAGTTTTTAAAGCGGTGTTGTATTTTAAATACATCCGCTTTTTATCCTTATATACTTACTGTAAGATTGTCTTGGTTTTTTGCTGCTTGTTAAACTGGTATATATCACTTTCATCTTAATTGACATTAATTTATTGTTTAGTAATTTAAAAGTCGTAGGTTGATATTTTATTTTAAATAAGGAGTTTTTGTGTGATTTTTTGTGTTTTTATTTAAAAGTCACAGCTGATGCTTTTGATTTATTTTAGACACTTCGTTGATTATTTTTTTTATTTGTGAAACACTTAAAACTAATTTATGGTAGCAACCGATGACTGGGTAACATATATGTGGGTGCTTTTAGCCTGTTATGCTGTAGTAATTCTCTTTTTTGTAATTCGCGGAGCGCGAAAATCTAAAAGTATAGCAGACTATGCTGTTGGCAGTATAGGATTCTCACCCTGGGTAGTGGGCTTGTCATTAGCAGCGTCCATGACCAGTGCAGCTACCTTTATTATCAATCCGGGATTTATTGCCTTGTACGGTGTTTCCGGGGTGATTTCCTTTGCAATAGTCATGCCTGTGGCTATTTTCGGGTCTCTGATTATGTTTACAAAAGGCTTTGTAAAACAAGGTAATGTGGTTAAGGCTACAACCATGGCGCAATGGATAGGGCGGCGATACGAGAGTAAAAACTATGCGTTCTTTTTTGCGCTTGGGGCCATGTTACTCATTACATTTATTGTACTTATAAATGTCGGGGTTACGCAGGTTATTTCAAAATCTTTGAATGTGGAACCCTTTTATGTGCTCCTGGGTATTACAGTGTTTGTGTTTGGATATATGATGTTTGGAGGAGCGAATTCCATGGTGTATACAAATACCATTCAGGCCGTAATTATGTTTTTTGTTGCCATTATATTAATTAGTTCCGGCAGAGAATATTTTGAAGGCGGACTTAGTGGTATACTAAATGAACTTTCCAGTATAGATCCTAATTTATCTAAGCCTACAAACAGAACAAGTTTTTTATTTCGCGATTTTTTCGAAATCGTTGTAGTTCAGATTGTGATAGGAATTGCCATAGTGTGTCAGCCGCATATTATCACGAAATCTCTGCTTTTAAAAGATCAGACGAAAGTTAATTCCTATTTGTTTAGTGCTATAGCGGTCATGCTCGTGTTTTTTATGGTGGTTGTAGTTGGCTTGTATGCGCGCTTAACTTTTCCTGAATTGACAGTAATGGGGAAAACCCTTAAAATGGATGAAATTATTCCTACGTATGTGGTGACTAAATTTTCTGTGGGAGTCGGGATGATCATTGTGGTAGGATTAATTTCGGCCGGGTTGTCTACCCTGGAAAGTTTAATTCAGTCCTTGTCCATAACTGTAACCTCAGATATACTGGAGCCTATTTTTAAAGACAAGGTGTCTAATAACTCATTTTTCGTTAATAAAATTGTAATACTGGTATTGGCCGGAGTAAGTTTTGTGTTGAGCTGGCAGCAGATAAAAGCGCCGGATGTTAGCGTTGCTATTTTCGCACAAAATGGTGTGTATGCATATTTTGCAGCAGCTTTTGTGCCTGTCCTATTTGGAATTTTTCTAAAAGAAGTGCCTCTGAAAGCCGTGTTTACAGCCAGTATTACAGCAATACTAGTGCATTTTGGTATCTATTACGGACGATTAACACCTTATATGCAAGAGCCTGTAAATAATCCGGGTGTTTCTGCAGCCATTGCTATTGTTGTGTCTTTAATTGTGGGATATATTTTATATAAATTCAATAGAAAACCTGTATTAGTATGAATGTGTTAGACTGGATAGCGAAGTGGGCAGACTATACACCGGATAAGGTGGCTTTAACGGCTTACGATACAAATGAAAGATATACCTATGGGGATATTCATGTCTATGCAAATCGGTTAATTGAAGCATTCATTAAGGCAGGATACAGAGAAGGAGACAGGATTGCTGTGTTTGCAGAGAATAATCTGGCTTATATTGTTTTGTTTTGTGCCTGTCAGCGTTTGGGGTTAATTCTTGTACCGCTAAATTACAGAATGGCACCTAAGGAACTGGATAAACTGATTAAAGACTGTAATCCAAGAATTTTAATTTTCAGCGCTACATTATATTCGCAATTGCGGGAATTAACCTTGGAAGGCGTAGAAACTATAAGTGTTGATCGGGTGGTAAAGACTTATAAGAAAGCGTGTGTAGTTCAGGACCGTCAGTACGATATTAAAGAGGAGAATCCACTTTTCATTTTTTATACCTCAGGAACCACAGGATTACCTAAAGGCGTAATTTATACCAATAAAATGCTGTTCTGGAATAGTCTTAATACGTCTATGCAGCTGGGCATTACGTTCAGGGATTCTACCATAAATGTTTTGCCGCCATATCATACTTCAGGGTGGAATGTGTTTGTAACACCTATACTGCATAAGGGCGGACATATTGGTATGATGGAAAAATTCGATGCTCAAAAAACCTTATGTCTGCTCGAACTGGAAAAAACAACCTTGTTTCTTGCTTTGCCAACCATGTTGTTAATGATGCAGGAAACCGAGGTGTTTAAACATGTAAATTTAAGGAAACTCAGATATATTATTTCCGGTGGAGAAAAAGTGAATGCAGAACTGGTAAGGTTCTGGAAAGAGGAAAAGCATATCTATATCCGACCAGGTTATGGTTTAACCGAAGCCGGACCAAGTATTACCTCGCTTCATCATAAAATGGCGTTATTGAAGCCTAATTCTATAGGGAAATCAAACTTTTATCTGGATTTAAAAATTGTAAACCAGAAGGGTGAAACTCTAGGTGTTGGAGACATAGGGGAGCTTTGTATAAAAGGAGATATTGTAACACCGGGATACTGGAATAATTCCGTGGTTACGAAACGAAAGATTGTAAAAGGATGGTTACATACCGGTGATCTGGCACTAAAGGATAAAGAGGGGTATCTCTATTTAAAGGGGCGTATTGATGATATGTATATTTCTGGTGGCGAAAATATTTATCCGCAGGAAATAGAACTGTTACTGGAGAACTTTAAAGGCGTTTCCAAAGCGGCAATACTTAGTGTAGAAGACGAAAAATGGGGTGCCTGCGGCGTGGCCTTTGTGGAAAGCAGAGATAAAAATGTGACGCTTCAGGAACTCCGGAATTATTTAAAAGAAAATATAGCGGATTTTAAACAGCCTAAATATATTTTTATTCTGGAGGAAATTCCGCTTACCAGTTTAAGTAAGGTATCTCGTAAAAAGCTTTATAAATATTTTAATACATTAAAATTATAGTGATGAGATTGTTAGTTTTTTTGTCAGTTTTTTGTTTGTTGTCTATGGTAGGAAATTCTCAGAATGAAGCGAATAGTGTGAAAGATTTATTTTCAGATTATAAATTTGAAACGCGTTATATTACTCTGGATAGTATAGAGATTGCATATATTAAAGAAGGGAATAAGGCGACAACGCTTTTATTTGTGCATGGTTTGAGTAGTAATGCCGATGCCTGGTCTAAGAACATTGAGGGGCTTAAAGACAGGTATACTTGTGTTGCTATGGACTTGCCTGGTTTTGGTAAATCATCAAAAATTAACACAAGTTATACTCCAACTTTTTTTGCGGAAGTAATACATCAGTTCATTCAAAAATTAAAGCTTAAAAATGTAGTTGTTTTAGGACATTCTATGGGAGGACAGGCGGTTTTAAAGTTAGCCTTGAATCATGATGAAGATGTTACAAAACTGGTACTGGTGGCACCTGCAGGTATAGAACGTTTTACCGAAGCGGAAAGTAACATCATTAAAGGCGCTATGACAGCGGAAAGTGTAAAGGCAACAACAGAAGCTCAGATTTATAAAAATTATGCACTTAACTTTTTTGGACAGCCGGAAGGGGTCGATAAGATGATAGCAGATAGAAAACGTATTGCAGAGGCTGCAGATTTTGATTTGCATTGTCAGGCTATAGTGAGCAGTGTCTGGGGTATGTTGGACGATCCTGTATTTGAGGATTTAAAACAAATTAAACAGCCAACACTGGTTGTTTTTGGTAATAATGATAAATTAATTCCAAATGGTTATCTTCATCCTCAATTAACCACACAAGCTGTAGCGCAAGTTGCTAAAGAGGAAATAAAACATGCTGAGCTTAAAATGATTGATAACAGTGGGCATTTTGTACAGTTTGAAACGCCTGCAGAAGTTAATGCCTGCCTGATACAGTTTGTCGAGACGCCCTGAACATGAAAATTAAACTTAAAAAGTTTACAGAGTTTAGTAAAAGTATCCTGCCTAACGAAGCCAAATATCTGGCGTCTTTAAGTCACCAGATTCAGGATGATGAAAAAAAGAATATTCTTTCCGGAATTATAGAAAATGCTGTGCTTGAATCGGGGTTTGTACCTTTTGATGTTAGCATCGATAAGCGAAAATATACCTACATAAAAAACTGGGTCGATAAAAAGCTGGAAGCTATAGATGTCGATAAAAACATTGTATGGTTATTGCGCTTACGTAAATCCATCTTAACCGATGCGATTAGCTATGAAGATGAAAAGGAGTTTCTGCATTTTTTGTCGCATTACAGTCACATCGATTATTATTTTCAGAATTTATTTGAATTGGTTAAAGAGTATCAGTCCTACCTCCTTATAAGGATGCGATATCGGGACCATAAAGTAGTTGCCGATTTTTTACGGGTTTATCAATCACATTACGACAAAGCCATCCAAATTCATGAAAAACTTTATAGTGCTACTGAAGAGATTACGAGCCAATACACACTTAATAATAAGGAAACTAAATATTGGGAAGACTGGTTACTGGAGGTTTTTAGGTCTAATGTTGTAGATGGGAAAAACCGGTATCAGGCCTTTGTCTTACTAACCTTTATGTATACCAATTACAATGAGAAATTAAAATTACGGTCCCTGTTCGACGAAATAGATGTGTTTTTTAGTCAGGGTGAAATGTATTCCCGGCGTTTGCTTTCTAATTATTACGCCAATAGAGTGCTGATGCATTCTAAAGAAAATGAACTTCAAAAAGCGGAGTATTATGGGTTTTTGTCTATTCGGCAGAATAATGATGACACCCTTATGTATCTCAATAATCTGGTGGCAATTACGTTAAGAAGTAAGAAAAGCCGACTTGCCTTTTCGTTGTTGGAAGAGTATAAGCCCTTGTTTGATGCAACGCATAATAACCATCAAAAAAACAGTTATGTGTCGTATAAAGTAAGAGTGCTGACTGATTTGCAAAAATACGACGAGGCTGAAACTTTAGCGCGTCTTTTTTTAAAACACAATAAAACTGAGGTGTTTAATCACAGATGGCATCATTTCTTCACTTCGTATATCAATGTATTGATTATTCAGGAAAAATATGCTGAAGTTTTAAAATTAACCCGAAAATTCAATTTAAAGGAAAGGGAACTGGAGCGGAAGCGAAAAAGCAATTATGTACCTAATATTTCCTGGAGTATTTCTTTGTCCAGATATATGGAAGGAGAAATCAATTCCAATAAACTTCTGGAAGAGATTAAGATTCCGGTTCAGGGCATTGAAGCTACCGATAACCAGAAACTATTGATGACTCAGGTTATCGATAAGTTGTCTAAAAACCTTCCTGAGGCTTTTTTGTATTTAAAGTCGCACATGCAATTATAGTTGCTTTTTGTTTTAAAATTAGCCGATTTTTAGATGTTTTTTCAGTGTGTAGTATTAAAGTCGCAGTAAAAAGTTGAAATTATGAAAGTGTAGTTGAATTTTTTTCATGATAGATTGCGGTAAACTAATTGACTATTTATGAAAACAATGAAGAACTTATTTGCGCTTATTACTTTATTATTTTCTTTTTATGCTTCTGCTCAGAATTCAGGGAGTATAAAAGGTGTGACGCTCGATGAGAATAATGTTCCGGTTGCTGGAGCAACAGTTCATATTGCGAGTTTGTCTAAAGGGGAAGTTTCCGGATTTGATGGAACTTATCTTATACAGGATATTCCGGAAGGGACTTATAATATCGTGTTCTCTTATTTGGGATACGAAACAATTACAAAATCAGTTTCGGTAATTTCCGGACAAACCGTTGAGGTTAATGCGACTTTAATGGAGTCAGCGAGTATGCTGTCTCAGGTTGTGGTAACAGCTAATAAAAAACCTCAAAAAATGACGGATGTGCCTGCCACTGTAAATGTTATTTCTTCCAAAGATATTAAAGAGCATGTAGGGTTTAATGTTGGAGAGCTTGCTGCTCGTGAAAAAGGAGTTGACTTTGTGAGAACAGGGGTTCTTGGAACAGGAATAAACATTAGAGGCTTTAACTCAGCCTTTAACTCTAAAAATCTTCAGGTTACCGATGACAGGCTGTCAACATTAATAGCTACCGGATTACCACTTGGAACTTTTGCAACCGTTACAACGGATGATATAGA
This sequence comes from Formosa sp. S-31, assembly GCF_051172795.1. Taxonomy (NCBI): domain Bacteria; kingdom Pseudomonadati; phylum Bacteroidota; class Flavobacteriia; order Flavobacteriales; family Flavobacteriaceae; genus Formosa; species Formosa sp. S-31. The sequence continues at coordinate 957,198 of NZ_JAENDK010000002.1, read as the reverse complement.
ACAGGTGGAAATTCTGTTAGGGCCTAACGGAACGCTTTACGGACCTAATGCGCACAACGGATTAATTAGTACAAGAACTAAAAACCCGTTTACTTCCGAGGGAACAACACTGGCGCTGGGTGGAGGAAATCAGAAGGTGTTCACGGCGCGTTTACGTCATGCTCAGGTGGTAAGCGATAAGTTTGCTTTTAAATTTCATTTTGAACGGTCTCAGGGTGAGGATTTTGAATATGTAGATAGTGTGTATGTGGGGACTACAGCCTACAAGGAACTGGAATTGGATCGGGATTTCGATACTCAGAAATACGGAGCTGGTTTGTATTTCAGACCGACATCAAGTTCAGAACTTATAGGGTATTATGGGCACAGTAATAATAATAATCTGGCGGTTACCAATGCAGGTAGAAATCAGATTAAAGACTGGAGTATTGATGTGGCTCAGTTAAAATATATTTCAAAGCATTTCTTTGCGAATGTAAACTACACCTGGAGTAATACCGATGATACTTATGCCATCAACCAAAGAACGCAAAACTACGTGTCTTTTATCAATAATGGATTTTCTGAGGAAGAAGCTTTGGCAAGATCATATACGGAGCAATGGTTTCCAACCGGACCAGATACGGGGATTGTATTACCACGAGGTGCGGTGTTTAAAGATGCATCCCGACGTTTCAATTCTGAATTGCAATACAATAACAGCTGGGGGAATTTCGATTTAACTGTTGGTGCACAATATCAGTTAGATATGGCGGATTCTAAGGGAACATATCTTTTAGATGCAGGAGGAATAGATATTGGACAAACAGGTTTTTATGCACAAACCGAGTATAGTTTGCCGGATTCAGGATGGGGATTCCTTCTTGGCGCCAGACTGGATAAGCATGATTTATATGGTTCAAATTTTATTCCTAAAGCGGCCATTACCAAAGCAGTTGGAGAAGGGCAGTTTAGGTTGACTTATGGTAGGGGAATTGCGGTACCGTCTATTCTGAATTTAAAAGGAAATCTTTTCGGCGGTTTGGTTTTGGGTAACGGAGAGGGATTTACGCTGTCTAACGGAAATAAAGTGGCGCCACTGGAAGTTGAGTCTATAAATACCTATGAGGTTGGTTATAAAGGAAAAATTGCCAATAAATTATATATCGATGCCAATGCCTATTACAATCAGTCAGAAAACTTCATTAGTCCGCTTAGAACTATTACCGATGCAGCTAATGGTGTTGTTGTAACTCATGTGGGAGATAAGCCTATCGATGAAGTTGTTCCGGGATCTAACGGTGCTGTCATTTTAACCTATCAGAATTTTGGTAAAGTTGATACTTACGGATTTGATCTTGGTTTGAATTACTATTTTTCAAATGCCTTTAGAGCAACATTAAATTATTCTTATTTCGGAAGAGATTTGGATAAAAACGATCCTGCAAATGATGGAAATCTGGATGGCCAGGTGCTGGAGTCCGAATTACCGGTAAATACACCTGCAAACAAGTTGGCAGTTGGATTACATTATTCTAAAAACAAATTCTACGGTTCTATTTTTGGAAGATGGGTGCAGGATTATGATTTCTTCTCAGGAATTTATACGGCAGCCGAAACTCAGGATTTGAACGGGGATGGTGTGGATGACGTTATTGAGAATGCCAGAAATGGCAGGTCCTGGAACTACGGTCCTTTGGGTGGATTTACAGTTGATGCCAATGTGGGCTATTACATAACCGATGGGTTTTCTGTAGGGGCTAGTGTTACCAACTTGTTCAATGCTGAGGTTCGTGAATTTGTTGCTTCGCCGGTAATCGAAACTTTATTCTCTGTGGAGCTAAAATATCAGGTGAATTTCTTCAATAAAAAATCGGCTACTAACTAATCTATAGCAAATGCCTTTTTTAACTGTAAATAATATCAACCAAAGCTATGAGGTGACTGGGGAAGGAAATGCGCTTTTATTGCTTCATGGTTTAGGGTCAACAAAACAGGACTGGGACTTACAGGTTCCGGTTCTTTCGAAAGATTTTAAGGTTGTAACCGTGGATCTTAGAGGGCACGGAGATACATCGAAACCTGAAGAAGGTTATGGTGTTGAATATATGACCGAAGATATTCGGCAGCTTCTGGAGCAGCTGAATATTGATAAGGTTTCACTTGTTGGATTCTCGATGGGTGGAGCAGTTGCCTTCCAGTTTGCAAGTGACTTTCCGGAATGGGTAGATAAATTGGTGATTGTAAATAGTGGTCCGGATTTTAATGCTATGGGGGAAATCGGAGAGCAATTGGTTGCTGAGCGAACAAAATCTTTAAATGAATATGGTATGGGGCCCTTAGCAGAGCAGATAGCGACTAATATGTTTCCGGAGAAAGGTCAGGAAAGCATGCGGGAAGCTTTTGAAACACGCTGTAAAAAAAATGATCTTAATGCGTATTATCAGTCTTTTGTGACCTTAATGCAATGGGGGCTGGGGGATAACATTCGTAAAATTACGGCTAAAACTCTGGTTATTGCTTCAGATATGGATTATACGCCTGTAGCATTTAAAGAGGCCTATGTAAATAAACTTCAGGATGCAAAATTGGTAGTAATCGAAAATTCCAGGCATGGCGTAGTTATGGATCAGGCTGAGGTTTTTAATAATGAACTTTATAAATTTTTGATGTATGGGTAAAGTGGTCTTGATAACGGGAAGTACAAGTGGCATTGGTTTAGGAATAGCAAGGCAATTTGCTGCCAATGGATACGATATTATGTTCCACGGTCTGGAGGCTAATGGAGCAGAGATTGCTAAAGGTATTGCTGAGGAGTTTAATGTGAAAACGTCGTTTTCCAATGCAAATTTGTTAGAAGCAGATGAGGTAAAACAATTGGTTCGTGATACCATGGCTTATTTTGGTAGCATTCATGTGTTGATTAATAACGCAGGAATTCAATTTGTTTCGCCAATTGAGGATTTTCCCGATCAAAAATATTTGAATATTATGGCCATTAATCTTAATGCGGCTTTTTTTGCGAGTAAAGAAGCCTGGGGGCATATGAAGGCGCAGAAATTCGGTAGAATTATCAATGTGTCTTCAGTACATGGTCTAAGGGCGTCTGAATTCAAAGTAGCATATGTAGCTTCTAAACATGGGGTGATTGGAATGACCAAAGTTTTGGCTCTGGAAGGTGCCGATTGCAATATTACAGTGAATGCTATTTGTCCGGGATATGTTAAAACGCCTTTAGTAGAAGGTCAGATTCAGGATCAGGCTAAAGCTCATAATATGACAGCGGAAGAGGTAGTGACTAAAGTAATGCTGAAAAAACAGGCAGTAAAAGATTTTGTTCCTGTAGAGGCTATTGCAGATATGGCATTGCTTTTAGCTAAAGAATCTTCTACAACTATTACAGGTTCTGCCTTTACTTTAGATGGTGGATGGAGTGCGCAATAAATTGTATTTGAAGTATTGTTTAAAATACAAGGACCTGAAGGTAATTTCAGGTCTTTTTTTTGCTTATTTATTGAGATGTATTTGAATTTTGATTGTTATGTGAAAGTCTTATACTTCAAAATTAAAGCCTTTTTCAGTGAGGCTTTTATAGATGTCGTAATCAAAACTAAAGAGTTTAGCTGCGCGATGTGAAACATCCTTTTGTTTTTCGTCCAGGTCTTGGAGCAGTTTCATACGAAGAATTTTTCGCCTGAAATTAGATTTGTCAAGTGTAATCCCTAGTATTTCTTCATAGAGTTGCATGAGCTCCAGTAAAGTGAATTTTTCAGGCAGAAGATTAAAACCGATAGGGGCTTGTTTTACGCGCCTTCTCAGATGTTTTAAGCTGTAGTTTAGAATAATATTGTGGTCGTAAATCAAATCTGGTACTTCGTTTATAGTGTACCACTGGGCGTCCGATGCGGTAAACCCGGCTTTAATATCGAAGTCATCAATCTTAATTAAAGCGTAGTATCCAATGGTAAGAACGCGTCCCAAAGGAAAACGGTCCGGTTCGCCAAAAGCTTTTAATTGCTCTAGATAAATATTGTTTAAGCCGGTGAGTTCTCTTAACAGGCGTTGGGCGGCGCTGTCTATACTTTCTTCTTCCTTAATCCATCCTCCCGGAAGGGCCCATTTTCCTTTGCTTATCCCTTCGGCATGTTCAATTAAAAGAACTTTTAAATGGCCTTTGTCAAACCCGAAGACGACACAGTCTATGGTGATGGCGTTTACTACAGAGCTTTCAATTATTTTTCCAGACTCCTCATCTATAAATTTCTTAATCATAGTAATGAATTCAGGCAAATATACTGTTATTAAATGATTTTAAAAGAAATTCTGAAAACTGATACTACTAACAAATAAGACAAGTAAAGTTCAGTAAAAAAATAAATCTACGCAAGAAAATAGCGACATAAATAATCTTGTGTTTTAAGTGTAATTATTACATTTAAAATTAAAATATGATTTTTTAACGAATTATTAAAATTTAGGGTTAAAATATTGTTAATATGAAAAATACTTTGTAAACTTGTAGTCATTGATACCATAAGATGTGGTAAAACTGACACTAACTAATATGACAACCAATCAAAATTTAAAAACCACCTATTTAATAACTCTAGTTGCCAGTCTTGGCGGATTGTTATTTGGGTATGATACTGCTGTGATTTCAGGAGCTGTTGGAGCCTTGGAAACCTTTTTTGTAAAGGCTCTGGATGGCAGTCCCGAAATGGCGGTTCAATCCATTTTTCACTTTAAAATTATTTTAACCTTGTGTTTGTTAACTATTGTAGGGTTGCTGAGTTCTTTTGTGTTTAAATTTTATACGCGAAAAACAGCAACCCTTGCAGTAGTGTTATTTTTAGTAGTTAGCGGATTGCTTTACTATTACGGGTTTTTAAAGTCTACTACTGGTTTAACTGATAATCTTAAAAATTCCATTTTCGGATTTATGGTTAGCAGTGCGCTGGTGGGGTGTATTATTGGGGCTTCTATGGGAGATAAAATAGCAAATTCTATAGGGAGACGTAATGGCTTACTTATAGCTGCTGTGCTATTTATAATCTCGGCCTGTGGTTCCGGTTATCCCGATACCTTTAATGTGTTTGGAGGTAATGCGCTTACCTCTTTTATTATTTTCAGAATTATTGGGGGGATAGGTGTAGGATTGGCCAGTATGTTGTCTCCTTTGTATATAGCCGAAATGGCTCCGGCAAACATTCGTGGAAAACTAGTGTCTTTTAATCAGTTTGCTATAGTGGGCGGGATGTTAATTGTATATTTCGTTAACTATTTTATAGTAAAAGGGCAGTCGGCAGAATGGATTAATACTGTAGGCTGGCGTAATATGTTTTTATCAGAAAATGTGCCGGCTCTATTGTTTTTATTGTGCTTGTTTATAGTGCCTAAAACACCGCGTTTTCAGGTGATGAAAGGTCGGGATGCAGATGCTGAAAAGGTATTGACTCAGTTAAACGGAAAAGAAAAAGCGCTTCATATTATTAAAGAGATTAAAGCGTCTTTTAATCAGAAAAAAGCGCACTGGTTGTCTTTTGGCTGGGGAATTGTAATTGTGGGGATTTTATTGTCTGTATTTCAGCAATTCGTTGGTATAAATGTGGTGCTGTATTATGCTCCGGAAATTTTTAAAGGTATGGGCATGGAAACAGATGCTTCCATGTTGCAGACTATAATTGTCGGGGCTATAAATATGATCTTTACTGTGCTGGCGATTTTTACTGTCGATAATTTCGGGCGCAAAAAGCTGATGCTTATAGGAAGTGTGGTTATGGCGCTTAGTATGATTGGTCTGGGCTTTTCTTTGTATTTGCAAACTACCGGATTTGCTTCCTTACTGTTTATGCTTATGTATATCGCAGCTTTTGCGATGTCCTGGGGGCCGGTAACCTGGGTGTTACTTTCAGAAATTTTTCCAAACAGAATAAAAGGCGTGCTGGCTGTAGCAGTAGCAGCGCAATGGCTTGCTAATCTCGTGGTGTCCTGGACGTTTCCTATGATGAATAATAATACCGAATTAACCGAATTGTTTCACCACGGGTTCTCATACTGGATCTATGGTGTAATGGCAGTGTTGTCAGCGCTGTTTATCTGGAAATTCGTGCCGGAAACCAAAGGGAAAACACTGGAAGAAATGGAACAATTGTGGGACAAATCTAATACAAAATAATATGTATTTTTTAGGAATAGATTTAGGGAGCTCTTCAATAAAAATGTCGGTTTTTGATGCTGATAAACAACGTGTATTGAAGACGATTTCTGTACCTGATTTTGAAACTGAAATTTTAGCACCGCAATTAGGGTGGGCTGAACAGGACCCGAATCTTTGGTGGATTTATATTAAAGCGGGCATTGCTCAATTTAAAAATAAATACGAAATCGATATAAAACGGATTGAAGCCATAGGAATTGCCTACCAGATGCATGGACTGGTATTAGTGGATCAGAAATTGAATCCTGTGCGTCCTTCAATTATCTGGTGCGATGGAAGAGCTGCAGAAACCGGGAGAACATATTATGAGAGGATAGGAACTCAGTTTTGTCAGGAGCAGATTTTGGGTTCACCCGGAAATTTTACGGCTTCAAAACTTAAATGGGTACAGCAGAACGAACCTGAGGTGTTTAAAAAGGCAGCTTATATGATGTTGCCAGGCGATTTTATCGCTGCTAAGTTTTCCGGAATTCCACAGATAAGTACTTCCGGTTTATCAGAAGCAGCTTTGTGGAATTTTAAAGAAAATAGACTGGCAAGCGAGATTCTGGAAGGTATGGATTTACCTGAAAATAAGATTCCTGAAATCGTGCCGACTTTTGGAGAGCATGCTGTTATTGATACTACTATTGCTGCCGAGCTAGGCTTAAATTCCAAAGTGAAAATAACCTACAGAGCAGGCGATCAGCCTAATAACGCCATGTCGTTGAATGTGCTGAAACCAGGTGAAATAGCTACTACAGCAGGGACTTCTGCTGTGATGTACGCCGTTACCGATCAAAATTATATCGATGAGCAAAATCGGGTTAATACCTTTTTGCATGTTAATAATACTGTTGAAGATAAGCGAAACGGGGTTCTACTTTGTATAAATGGATCCGGAATATTATACCAGTGGTTAAGAAAACTGATGTCGCTTGGAAATAACACCCCGGTGTCTTACGAACTTTTAAATAATGCTGCAGCAAAAGCAGAGGCGGGAAGTAAAGGCTTAAGGTTTTATCCGTTTGGGAACGGGGTAGAACGCATTTTTGATAATAAGGCCGTGAACTCAGGTATTGAAAATCTCAATTTCAATATTCATAATCCCAATTATGTGGTAAGAGCTGCCTGCGAAGGTATTGTGTTTGCCATGAATTACGGGTTTGATGTTATGAAATCCATTGGTGTTTCTGGTAACATTGTTCGAGCATCAAAAGGAAATCTGTTTTTAAGTCCGGTATTCCGAGAGATTTTTGTTAACACCACCAAAACATCTCTGGAACTCTACGATACTTCAGGAGCAGAAGGAGCTGCAAGAGCTGCAGCTTATGGTTCAGGAGTTTATAAAACACTGGATGGCGCCTTTGCAAATTTGGAATGCATTGAACGTCTGGAACCCGAAACGACACTCGAAAAGCAATACGAAGACATATATTTTAACTGGAAACAACATATTAAACTACAAGACATGTAATTATGAGTACTATGAGTAAACAATCCTATTTTAAAGGGATAGATAAAATTAAATACGAAGGCAAAGGAAGTGATAATCCTTTGGCCTTTAAATGGTACGATGAGAACCGCCTGGTTAATGGCAAGCCTTTAAAGGAGCATTTGCGATTTGCCATGGCGTACTGGCATACGCTGTGTAATAAAGGGGATGACCCTTTTGGTAAACAAACAGAAGTATTCGCCTGGGATTCCAATGACAATGCTGTGCAACGGGCAAAAGATAAAATGGATGCTGGTTTTGAATTTATGACCAAACTGGGGATTCCGTTTTACTGTTTTCACGATGTCGATTTGGTAGACGAAGCGCCTACACTGGCAGCTTTTGAAGACCGTGTGCAGCAAATGGTAGAATACGCCAGACAAAAGCAAACGGAATCCGGAATTGAATTGCTCTGGGGGACTTCCAATTTGTTTTCAAATCCAAGGTACATGAACGGCGCTTCAACCAATCCAAATTTTGATGTGGTGGCGTATGCAGGTGCTCAGGCTAAAATAGCCATAGATGCTACCATAGCACTTGGCGGACATAATTATGTGTTCTGGGGTGGTCGCGAAGGTTATATGAGCCTTTTAAATACCGATATGAAACGCGAGCTGGATCATTTGGCCCAGTTTTTAACCATATGCAGAGATTATGCTCGTAAGGAAGGATTCAAAGGCAATTTCTTAATTGAGCCTAAACCTATGGAACCAACAAAGCATCAGTACGATTACGATGCGGCAACAACTATAGGCTTTATTAAAAAATACGGTCTGGAAAAAGATTTTAAACTGAATCTGGAAGTGAACCACGCTACATTGGCAGGGCATACCTTCGAACATGAACTTCAGGTGGCCGTCGATGCCGGATTGTTAGGAAGTATCGATGCTAACCGCGGCGATTACCAGAATGGCTGGGATACCGATCAATTCCCGATAGATGTATACGAAATTACTCAGGCTATGCTGGTATTATTAGAAGGCGGAGGAATTAATGGTGGAGGCATAAACTTCGACGCGAAAGTAAGAAGAAACTCCACAGATCTAGAGGATAAATTTATAGCACACATTGCCGGAATGGATGCCTTTGCACGAGGGTTAATCTGTGCAGAGCATGTGTTAAAAAATACAAACTATAAAAAATTAAGAACAGAGCGCTACCAGTCTTTCGATTCTGGTAACGGAGCAAAGTTTGAAAAAGGAGGGTTAACTCTGGAAGATCTTAGTACTATAGGAAGAACTAAGGGAGAACCACAGCAAATAAGCGGAAAGCAGGAACTCTTTGAACAGATTATTGCTAATGCATACTAACTAATTGTTGAACACACATTTTTTAACAAACTATAAATCATTATGAGAAGTAAATTTTATGACTCGTCTGGAGTGTTAGCCATTTTGGTGGCGATTTTACTTTGCGCATTTAGTACACAAACCTTGTACGCTCAAAGTGAAATTGCTGTCTCGGGAACACTAACAGATATTGAAACTGGTATGCCAATACCGGGAGCAACGATTATTGTGAAGGACAATCCTGGACAAGGAACCGCCACAGATTTCGATGGGCAATTTGTGATTTCAGTAGCATCAGATGCTGTATTGCAAATTAGCTATATTGGGTACACCTCTTTAGAAGTACCTGTACAGAACAGAACAACCTTAAATTTGCAGATGCAAGCCAGTGTAGAAGAACTGGGAGAAATCATTGTTGTGGGGTACGGTGTTCAGAAAAAAGAACTGACCACAGGCGCAAATCTACAGGTTGAGGGAGAAGCATTACAAAAACAAAGTACAACCAATGCCTTACAGGCCTTGCAGGGACAGGCAGCAGGGGTGCAGATCACTTCTACTTCAGGGCAACCTGGAGAGTCCATGAATGTTGTAATTCGTGGTTTGGGATCTGCCGGTAGTAACTCGCCTTTGTATATTGTAGATGGCGTGCAAACCGGAGATATTTCGTATCTGAATAATGCCGATATCGAAAATATTTCGATTTTAAAAGATGCGGCTTCAGCGGCTATCTACGGGTCGCAGGCAGCCAATGGAGTAGTACTGGTAACGACTAAAAAAGGTAAGGCCGGAAAAGCGCAGATAACTTTCGATCAGTTTTACGGGATTCAGACACTGGCTAAAAAAATGGATATGTTAAATGCTTCAGAGTATATGACCATTATGAATGAAGCACGCATCAATTCAGGTATGAGCCGACAGTTTTCTGATGAGGATATTGCCAATGCAGGTACTGGAACCGACTGGATGGATGAAATGTTTCAAACAGCTCCAACCGAAAATTATACCTTAGGTGTTTCGGGAGGGTCTGAAACGTCCACCTATTCATCATCTTTATCTTATCTCAATCAGGCAGGTATTGTAGGGGGCGAGGATTATTCGTATTACGAACGCTATAATTTCCGCTTTAATTCCGAGCATAAACTGTATAACGACAGAATAAAGTTTGGAGAGAATTTTAGTTATGCCTGGATTAATAATAATGGTATAGGTGTAGGAAACCAGTATAACAATGCTTTAAGAGGTGCATTCCAGACTAACCCTTTATTTCCAATGTACGACGAAAACGGTGAGTTTTTTAATTCTTCCGGATATAGTGAGCCTTGGTTGCAAGGCGTATCTAATCCATATGCACAAATGGTGTATTCTAACCAGAATGAAAACGATACTCAAAAGTTAGTAGGGAATGTGTATTTTAATTTCGAACTGGCTAAAAATCTGAATTTCCGTACCAATTTAGGTATCGATTACTTTGCCAGTCAAGGACATAGCTTTACGCCTATTTACGAGTTGTCTATTTACGCTTTTAGTGATTTCAGAAAAGTCAACCAGAGTATGAGTAAAGGCAAAAGTTTAATCTGGAGTAATTTACTGACTTATGATTTTGACCTGGGAGAAAATCACCATTTCGAAACCATGTTAGGGACAGAGTCGTTTAAATACGACGGTCATTCTATGTATGGTGAAAATGTAGATTTAATTTACGACGATTTATCGCATTCCTGGTTAAGTAATGCTACAAATACAGATGGTTCTTTTATCACCCTAACGGGAGGGCCAGATGCTATTGCTAAAAGGATGTCGTATTTCGGTCGTGTAAATTATAACTACAAAGGGAAGTATTTATTGAATGCTACTTTTAGAGCAGATGGATCTTCGCAGTTTGCTAGTGGTAATCGCTGGGGGTATTTCCCATCGGTATCTGCCGGTTGGATTATAAGTAAGGAAGATTTTATGGAGAACGGCGAGATGTTTATGAATTACTTTAAACTAAGAGGTAGCTGGGGTCAGGTTGGAAATCAGAACGTAGGAAACTTCCAGTTCTTAGGTTTGGTAAGAACCAGTAACACCAATTATATTTTTGGTGATTCAGAAGGAGCGTTAACGCCAGGGGCTTATCCATACAGATTAGGAAACGAGAATTTACAGTGGGAAGCCGCAGAAGAACTGGATTTTGGTTTTGATGCCCGTTTCTTCGATTCTAAATTAACACTGGCTTTCGACTGGTATCGTAAAGAACAAAAAGACTGGCTGGTACTTGCACCAATTCCGGCAACGGCAGGAGCAGATGCACCTTACATTAATGGAGGAAGTGTTGTAAATACTGGTGTTGAATTTGTTTTAGGGTATAACAACCGTGTAAACGACGATTTCAGTTATAATTTTAATGTAAATGGTGCCTACAATAAAAATGAAGTAGGTAGTATTCCTACTGAAGATGGAATTATTCACGGGTTGAGCAATCAGCTTTGGGACAATTCAGGTGAGTTTTATCGTGCAGAAGAAGGACATCCGCTAGGATATTTCTGGGGTTACGAGACTGCCGGGGTGTTCCAGACCGAAGAGGAGGTTAGAAATCATGTTTCAAGTAATGGTGTTGTACTTCAGCCAAATGCGAAACCGGGAGATTTAATTTACGTGAATAAAAATGGAGACAATGTGATCGATGCAAACGATAAGACTGAAATAGGAAACCCGAATCCGGATTTTACTTATGGATTCTCATTAGGACTTAATTATAAAGGATTCGATTTTTCAATGCAGGCCAATGGTGTTGCAGGAAATCAGATTGTACAGTCTTATAGAAATAATTCAGTAAATCAGAACTGGTATGGGGAAATAGTAAATCGCTGGCACGGGCCGGGATCTTCTAATTCCATGCCTAGAGTGACTGTTGACAACCGAAACTACAGTACGTTTTCAGACATTTTTGTTAAAGATGCCGATTTCTTAAGAATAAGTACGGTAACCTTAGGTTACGATATTGCAAAGGGCTATAAAAATAAAGGCTTTTTTGCAGAGCAATGCCGTTTATATTTCTCTGTGTTAAACCTGTATACGTTTACAGAGTATAGCGGAATGGATCCGGAAGTTGGATTTGGAGTTTCAGATGGAAATTACAATTTCGCATCAGGGGTAGATATTGGGTATTACCCAAGACCAAGGACATATATGTTAGGGTTAAACGTTAAATTTTAAAAATTAAACCATGAAAAGAATTAATAAATATATTGTTGTTTTAGGACTGCTTGCCATGGTAGGGTGTTCCGATGACTTTCTGGATACCGCGCCCATAACAGATACAACAGATGAGAGTTTTTACCAGATTCCAGAGCATGCTTATTCTGCATTGATAGGATGTTATGACGGGTTACAGGTAGTAACAGGAGCTTCAGGAAGAACATTTTACACAGCATCAGAAGTCATGTCTGATGATTGTTTTAGCGGTTTAGGTTATTCAGATGGATTTGATTATCTAGCTATTGATGAGTTTGATATTAGTAAAGCTCCCGGATATCAGGATTTATATAACGATACCTGGATTAAATATTATCAGGCACTATATCGTTGTAATGTATTATTACAGCGTATAGATCAAATAGACTGGACAGATAATGAAACCTTAAGAAACCGTTATGCAGGAGAAGCGCGTTTTATAAGAGCCTATCTGTATTTTGATATGGTACGTCTTTGGGGACATATTCCGTTATTGACCGAGCCGTCTACAGAAAACATTCCACAGGCAGATCCGGCAGAGGTGTATAAGGTTATTGCTGAAGATTTAGTTTATGCTGCTGATAATATACCGGAAGAGGCTTATAATGCCGTGCCGAATGGACGCATAACACGTTGGGCGGCTAAGGCTATGTTAGGTCGTGTGTATCTGTATTATACAGGGTACTACGGAGCCTCTGATTTAGTTGGTGTAGTATCCAAATCAGAGGCATTGGCGCATATGGAAGATGTTATTGCCATGAGTGGCCATGCTTTGGTATCCGATTTTGCTAACCTGTGGCCTGCGGCTTCAGGAGATGCTTATGCGGGTGAAGCTAATGAGGAAATCGTGTTCTCTGTTAAGTATACACATACCAGCGATTATAATGGGAATACCGATGGTAACCACTGGATGGTACTGTTTGGAATGCGTGAATTCATGTATTTTCCTTATGGTAATGGCTGGGGTATCAGTGCAACTAAAAAATTATACGATTTGTATAAAGACGGAGATTCCAGACGCTTTGCAACTGTAATAGGTGTTAATGAGGAAGAAATTCCGTTCGATAATTTTGAAGGTCAGAGAGAGTATACCGGTTACTACAATAAAAAGTATACGCCAATGTCTGAATATAATGAAGATGGTGAACTGGTAAGTTCTGCCGTTGCTGCCGGGAATGAAAGTTTTCAAATTGGGCAGTTCCAGGATTACTTTGCCATTCGTTATTCCGATGTGTTGTTAATGGCTGCAGAACTTGGAAGTGGTAGTGCACAAAGTTATTTCGATCAGGTAAGACAACGGGCATACGGTAACAATTTTACGCCTTTAACACTTACAGCAGATAATCTGCTTAAAGAACGCCATTTAGAGTTTGCACTGGAAGGGATCAGATATTGGGATCTTATGCGTCAGGGTTTAAGTGTTGCAGCCAGTGAGCTTGAAGCCAACGCCTCTGTTTTAAGTGGAAATATAGAGGATACTAAAACCGTTTCCGGAGCTAATTTTCAGGCAATACAGGGCTTGTCTCAAATTCCTAATACACAAATTACTTTATCGGGTGGTGTGTTACAACAAAACACCGGCTGGTAACTAACTAATTAATAGAAGATGATGAAAAATATTATTAAGATTTTTATGTTAATTGGGGTACTGGCAACCTTTTTTACCTGTAGCGAAGACGATTATTCGCTAGGGAGAAAGCTGGACCCTTCAGAACTTGACTTCTCTGTAGTTCAGGATTATGCTGTAGATGAAGGTGGAAATACGGTTATTTTAATCAATAATACCCCCGAGACCGTTCCGGTTTGGGATTACGGTACAGGAACTTCAACCAGAGCGGTAGATACGATTCGATTTGCCTTTGCAGGAGACTATACTATAAAATTTTCAGCGGTTACAGATGGAGGAATTGTAGACGCCGAACCGGTTACTATTTCTGTTACTCAGGATAACTTTAGTTATATAAACAATGATATCTGGAATATGATTTCAGGAGGGGTAGGTAACTCTAAAAGATGGTATCTGGACCTTGATTCAGAAGGGCAATCTAAATATTTCGCAGGGCCAATGTATTTCTATGGTACCGATAACGGCTGGCTGGAAGGCGGAGGGCCTTCGGCAGACGGTGGACAGTCTTCTGGTTGTTACGGAGACGATTGCTGGAATTGGAATCCAGATTGGCCAGGTAATACTTGGCTTATGGATGCAGCTGATTATGGGTATATGGAATTTAGTCTGGAAGGTGGGCCTTTTGTAACAGTAGACCACTTAACCTTACCAGAATTAGGTACGCAAAACGGGACCTACAATATAGATTTGAATAATTATAAATTATCCATGTCTAACGCGCAAATGATACATAATGTTGGGTATGATACCTGTTCTTCGAATTGGGGTGATATTACTATCTTTTCGATTACAGAAGATGCCATGCAGCTTGGTGTGCTTCGAGAACAAATAGGTTCATGTTCAGGCGAAGGTCTGGCAATGATAGTGTATAATTTCATTTCACAGGAGTATAGTGAAAACTGGGTGCCGGAAGAAACAGAACCAGAACCAGAAGAACCAACATTACCAGAGGGCTGGGAAGATACTATTTCTGCAATTACAACTAAGGCTATAGAATGGAAACTGTCTGAAAGCAACCCGTTGAATTGGGCAACGTTAGGAGGAACCTTGATGAACGATTGGCAAACACCAGAAGATTACCCTACGGATTGGTTAGGAACTCCAGATCCTGCTGTATATGGCGATTTTTCTATGACTATGAATTCTGCAGATAACTCAGTGGTGTTCGTAACACCTGATGGAATAACAACAGAAGGAACATACTCAATAGATGGTTCGGGAATTTACTCTTTCAATGTGCCTGTGCCTACTTTCCAATTGATTAATACTGTAAATTTTGAACCTGATACAAACAACCAATTACGCCTTTTGAAAATTGACACAGATGCAAACGGAAATGTTACTGATATGTGGCTAGGTGCAGTAGATGATGTTAATAAGCCTACTGAGTATAAGGCATTCCATTTGGTGCCAAATGTTGGAGGTTCCGGTGGAGAAGGTGGCAATGAAGGAACCGAAGTGGCCTTTGACAATTCAAAATTGGTATATGGCGATTTGGAAGGAAATGGAAACCTAAGATTGGAACTTTATAACGAATACGGTTCAACCGTAGCTGATCCAGGGGTAAACACTGAAGATTTAGCGTCTTTTGAATCGATAGAAGTGACATTTACTCTTAGTGGTGTTACTTTGAATGAAGGAGCTGTAGGGACATATAACGCTTCCATGTACTATGCAGATTCTGATTGGAATCCAAATGGAAACGGTGAAATCATTACCGTAAACGGTGATGGTACCTATACTGTTTCTTATAATCCTGGAGCAGTGGTAGAAGGTGTTATTGTATTTGTAATAGATGTAGCAGGATTGGCTACAGATGTTACAGATCTTGAAGCGGTTACTGCTACGATAGACAGTATCGTGATTAATTAGTATAACCATTAGTTTTTACTTATATAAAAAAGAATTTCGATGATAATTGTAATTGTCATATCAGATTGAAATTATGGTAAGAAGCGGTAGGTTTTACTGCTTCTTACCTATTATTAATAGTAACACAAACAAAATCCAATAACAGTAATGCGCAATTTTTTTTCGCTTAAATCGATACCTGTATTTTTAACAATTTTGGTTGTCTGCGCTTCTTGTCAATCGCCAAAAGTTTCTGGTGAAACCTCCGCAAGAGAAGTGAATTTTAGCAATAATTGGCAGTTTTATTTAGCCGCGCATGCATCCGATTCTATTTCGGAACACACCAATTGGCGTATTCTAAATGTACCGCACGATTGGAGCATTGAAGGCGAGTTCAAAAAAGACCATCCTGCCGATTTAGGTGGCGGGTATTTACCAGGAGGTTTAGGTTGGTACAAGAAAACATTTACAGTTGAAGATGCCAACAAAATAACGATTATCCATTTCGACGGTGTGTATATGGACAGCGATGTATGGATTAATGGTCATCATGTAGGAAATCGTCCCAACGGTTATATTGGGTTCGAGTACGACCTTACACCTTACTTAAAATACGATGGTCAGGAGAACGAAATTTTAGTAAAAGTTGATAATTCCAAACAACCTAATTCCCGTTGGTATTCCGGATCTGGAATTTACCGAAATGTCTGGTTGAAGACCATAGACAAATTGCATGTAGATACTTGGGGAACCTTTATTACGACTCCTAACGTGTCAACAGAGCGGGCTGAAACCGTTTTGGAAATCAATCTTAAAAATGAGGATGCCGAAGCAAAAGAGGCTACTGTAATTACAAGCATTTATAAAGGCAATGTACAAGAGGGGACAGCTACTGCTTCGGCAAGTATCAATGCCAATGACAGCAAAACGATTACTCAAAATATCACAGTGGAAAATCCGCAATTATGGTCTGTGGAACATCCCGAAATGTACACCGCCAAAACCGAAGTTCAGGTCGCAGGGCAAACTGTAGACGTGTATACAACACCTTTTGGAATCAGAACTTTTGAGTTTGATTTGAACAAAGGCTTTTTGCTGAATGGCGAACAAGTAAAAATTAAAGGGGTTTGTAACCACCATGATTTAGGGCCTTTGGGTTCTGCTGTAAATATTCGTGCTTTAGAGCGCCAATTACAGATCATGAAGGAGATGGGGGTGAACGGCATTAGAACTGCCCATAACCCACCAACACCTGAGCTATTGGAATTGTGTGATACCATGGGCTTCATTGTGATGGATGAAATGTTCGACATGTGGAACAACACTAAATCGCCTCATGATTATGCCAATTACTGGAAAGAATGGCATCAAAAGGATTTGGAAGACTTCATTATTCGTGATCGTAACCACCCGAGTATTTTTATGTGGAGTGTAGGTAACGAAATTCAGGAGCAATGGAATGAGCAAGGTGTTACAACGGCTAAGGAATTAAAGGCTATCGTTAGAAAATTGGATACTACTAGACCAATTACCGTGGCGATGAACCCACCGGTAAACATGCCAAATACCGATGTAACGACACAATTCGATGTAGAAAAAGCGAGTTTAAATCCTGTAGCTGCTTCAGGTGTATTGGACTTGATAGGTTACAACTACGCACATAATACATTTCCTTTTCACCAACAGAATTTTTCAGAGACACCGTTTATTGCAACAGAGACAACTTCGGGATTACAAACTAGAGGGTATTACGATAAAAAATCAGATACTTTAAAGCGTTGGCCAGTGCGTTGGGATTTGCCTTTCGATGGTGGGAATCCTGGAAACACCGTGTCGGCTTATGACCAGGTGAGCACTCCTTGGGGCTCCACCCATGAGGAAACTTGGAAGATCATTAAAAAATACGATTTCCTTTCTGGAATGTACATCTGGACAGGTTTCGATTATATAGGTGAGCCTACACCGTATGTGTGGCCGTCCAGAAGTTCTTACTTCGGAATTGTGGATTTGGCAGGTTTTCCAAAAGATGTCTACTATATGTATCAAAGTGAATGGACCGATAAAGATGTGCTTCACATTTTTCCTCATTGGAATTGGACAGAAGGGGAAACCGTAGATGTTTGGGCCTATTACAACAATGCCGATGAAGTGGAATTGTTCGTCAATGGCAAATCACAGGGCATTAAGAAAAAGGAAGGAGACGATTTGCACGTGATGTGGCGTATACCTTTTGAAGCAGGAACAGTGAAAGCTGTTTCCAGAAAAGATGGTCAGGTAGTCCTTGAAAAAGAACTAAAAACTTCAGGAGAAGCTGCAACAGTGAAATTAACGGCTGATAGACAAACCATAACCGCAGATGGCAAAGACCTGTCATTTATAACGGTAGATGTGGTGGATGCCGATGGGAATTTTGTGGCAACAGCGCAAAATCAATTGCATTTTTCAATAGAAGGAAACGGGGAAATCTTTGCTGTGGGCAATGGAGACCCAACCAATCATGAATCGTTCAAAGGGAAGACTCACAAAGCTCTTAACGGAAAATGTTTGGTAGTAGTGAAATCTACAGATAAGGCCGGAATTGCCACACTGAAAGTGACTTCGGAAGGCTTGCAGGAAGCGACTATTGCGGTGACAACTAAGTAGAATTTAAATGTATTTCAAATCATAAATTAAAGGAAGAAAACACAATCACAATGAAAAGAAACAAAATATACCTGGGTTTATTAACGGGTTTGCTTTTTGCCTCTTGTGCTAAGGAGGAACAACTGTATCAGAAAACGACTGATGGTATTGTTGTTAATTTGAAGCAGGCCAACAACACCGATGTACATAAACTACGACTGCAAGTTTTTGGGGATGAATTGATTCATGTATCGGCAACTCCCGATCAGGAATTTCCAAAAGATTCTAGTTTAATTATTCTTCCAAATATTAACACGGTTCCGTTTGACGTTGCGCAAACGGGTGATTCCATTACGCTTTCCACAAAAGCCTTAAATGTCTTTGTGTCTAGCATTGATGGAGGAATTACATTTAAGGATAAAACTGGAAAGGTAGTTCTGTCAGAACAAGCTGGAGGCGGAAAAACCTTTGAGCCTATTGAGGTTGAAGGGACCAAAGGTTACAGTGTTCGTCAAATTTTTGATTCACCAGCAGATGAGGCGTTCTATGGTTTAGGACAGCACCAATCCGATGAATACAATTACAAAGATAAAAGCGAAGAGTTATTTCAATATAACACTAAGGTTTCCGTGCCATTTATTGTGTCCAACAAAAACTACGGATTGCTTTGGGACAGTTATGCCTTGAGTCGTTTTGGAGACAGCCGTCCGTATCTGCAATTGAATGAAGTGTTTAAACTTTATAATAAAGAAGGCAAGGAAAATGCGTTAACGGGAACTTACAAAACTGCTGATAATGGCGGGCAAACGATTGTAAGGGATGAACCTTCAATTTTCTTTGAAGACGTTAAGAGTATTAAAAACTTACCGGCCAACTTCCCATTAAAAAATGCTGAAGTATTGTATGAAGGGGACATTGAAGCTGCTGAAAGTGGTGAGTTCAACTTTATCTTGTACTACGCAGGATACATAAAAGTATTCTTGAATGACGAGCTTTTGGTACCGGAGCGTTGGAGAACGGCTTGGAACCCTAATAGCTATAAGTTTACCTTCAACATGGAAGCTGGTAAGCGTGTGCCATTGCGTATAGAATGGCAACCAAACGGAGGAAGTTCTTACTGTGGTTTACGTGTAAGAACGCCGCAACCGGAAGTTGAAAAAGGCAACCAGGTTTGGTGGAGTGAAATGAACAAAAAAATGGATTATTACTTTGTTCACGGAAACTCAATGGACGAGATTATTAAAGGTTACCGTACCCTTACAGGAAAATCCCAGGTGATGCCAAAATGGGCTATGGGGTACTGGCAAAGCCGTGAGCGCTACAAAACCCAGGATGAGATTTTGAGTACTTTGAGAGAGTTTAGAGCACGTCAAATTCCTATCGACAATATTGTATTGGACTGGAACCACTGGGAAGAAGATCAATGGGGAAGTCATGAGTTTGATAAAGCTCGTTTTCCAGATCCAAAAGGCATGTTGGATTCTATCCATGCCATGAACGGGAAAATTATGATTTCTGTATGGCCTAAGTTCTATCAAAATACAGAACACTTTAAGGAATTCGATCAAAAAGGATGGATGTACAGACAGGCTATCAAGGATAGCATTCGCGATTGGGTAGGTCCTGGATATATTGGATCCTTCTACGATGCCTATTCTGCAGATGCAAGAAAACTGTTCTGGAACCAAATTTATGAGCATTACTATCCATTGAACATTGATGCTTGGTGGATGGATGCCAGTGAGCCAAATGTTTTAGATTGTACCGATATGGAGTATCGTAAGGCTCTGCAAGGGCCAACTGCTTTAGGACCTTCAACAGAATACTTCAATACTTATGCCTTGATGAATGCTGAGGCTATTTACAACGGACAACGAGATGTTGAACCGAATAAGCGTGTGTTCTTGTTGACAAGATCTGGTTTTGCTGGATTACAACGTTATTCAACCGCTACTTGGAGTGGTGATATCGCAACCCGTTGGGAAGATATGAAAGCACAGATTTCTGCGGGACTTAACTTCGCGGTAAGCGGAATTCCTTACTGGACCATGGATATTGGTGGGTTCTGTGTGGAAGATCGTTATGTAGCGGCTCAATTGGATTATAACAAATCTGGACAAGAGACTGAAGATTATAAAGAATGGAGAGAGTTGAATGCGCGTTGGTACCAATTTGGTGCTTTTGCACCATTGTACAGAGCACATGGTCAGTATCCATTCCGTGAAGCTTGGCATATTGCTCCGGAAGGCCATCCAGCTTACGAGTCAATTTTGTACTACACCAATTTGCGTTACCGTTTGATGCCTTACATCTACACCTTGGCAGGGAAAACTTATTTCGATGATTATACCATCATGCGTCCATTGGTAATGGATTTTGCTTCGGATAAGAAAGTTGAAAACATCAGCGATCAGTTCATGTTTGGACCATCCTTAATGGTAAACCCAGTTTACGAATATGGCGCACGCAGTCGTGAGGTGTATTTCCCAAGCACTTCTGGCTGGTATGATTTCTACACAGGAGCATTTATCAATGGCGGACAGTCAAAAACAGTAGAGGCTCCTTATGGTCGTATTCCATTGTTCATTCCTGAAGGTTCTATTATTCCTGTAGGTCCAGAGATTCAGTATACAGATCAAAAACCAGCCGAAACTATCGTATTGTATGTATACCAAGGAAAAGACGGAAGCTTCAATTTATATGAAGACGAAGGTGTAAACTACAACTACGAAAAAGGTAAGTATGCTCATATTCCATTCCAATACAACGAGGCCGAAGGGACTTTAACCATTGGTGAACGTCAAGGAGCGTTTGAAGGCATGCTTGAAAACAGAACATTCGTGATTGTACCTGTTAACAAAGACAATCCAAAGGCATTTACTTATGATGCCGAAGGACAAACTGTAGAGTACAACGGACAGGCACAGACTATCAACTTGAAATAAGTTGCAGAGAATTAAAAAAAACATTGTCAGTTTAAAAAGACTAATTGATATAACCTATGAAACATAAATTAATATATACCACTGTAGTTGCAGCAGCATTATTGACAACTTCATGTAAGGAAGAAAAGAAATCTGAGGTGGTAGTCGCTGAGACACCCATCGCAGAGACCACGTATAAAGGGAACCCAATCACCCACGAATTTGATGCTAAAATCGATTCGTTGATGGCACAAATGACCTTGGAAGATAAGGTAGGCATGCTGCACGGAAGCACCATGTTTGCAACTGCTGCCGTGGAGCGTTTGGGAGTTCCAGAATTGACCATGGCCGATGGGCCGTTGGGGGTTCGAGAAGAAATCTCACTAGATTCATGGGCTCCTGCGGGATGGGACAATGACTTCGCGACGTACTACCCAGCGGGTGGAGGGGTAGCAGCAACCTGGAATCCTGAGTTGAGTTATGTTTTTGGAAACAGTGTAGGGGAAGAGGCCATCGCAAGAGATAAGGATGTGTTGTTGTCGCCTGCCATTAACATTATTCGTACACCGCTTGGAGGAAGAACTTACGAATACTTCACCGAGGATCCGTTTTTGAATAAAAAAATGACGGTACCGTTTATCGTTGGGCTTCAGGAAAATGATGTAGCAGCTTGTGTTAAACACTATGCGGCCAATAACCAAGAAACCCATCGTGATTTTGTAGACGTTCAAATTGATGAGCGTAGCCTTCGTGAAATTTACTTGCCGGCTTTTAAAGCGGCGGTGGAAGAAGCCCATGCTTATAGTTTTATGGGAGCCTACAATAAATTCAGAGGTGATTACCTATGCGAAAATGACTATATGTTGAACAAAGTCCTTCGTGATGAATGGGGCTTTGAAGGAATCGTAATTTCCGATTGGGCTGCCGTTCACGATACCAAAAAAGCTTTGGAAAATGGAACTGATATTGAAATGGGAACACCAAAACCATTCAATGAATTTTACTTTGCAGATGCCTTGATTGAAGCAGTTAAATCAGGAAAAGTTGCCGAAGCTCAGGTAGACAAATCCGTACGCAGAATCATGCAGGTAATGTACACACTTAAGAGCATGGACGATAAGGGGCGTGCTACCGGAAGCATCAATACCGAAGCACATTTTGAAGATGCTTATAAAATAGCATCGGAGTCTGTGGTACTCCTTAAAAACGATGCCAATATGTTGCCAATTAAAACCGAAGGTTTGAAAAGCATTGCGGTTATTGGAAACAACGCTACCAAGAAAAATGCTTTGGGTGGATTTGGAGCCGGTGTAAAAACCAAGCGTGAGGTAACACCTTTGGAAGGATTGAAAAACAGATTGCCAGAAGGTATTGAAATCAACTATGCGGAAGGGTATTTGGAGCGTTACTCCAATAACGAAAAAGCAAAACTAGGAGATATCACGCTTAACGGTCCGGTAACGATTAATGAGCTGGATCAAAAGCTAGTGGATGAAGCGGTGGCTGCAGCCAAAGCTTCAGACTTGGTGATTTTCTTTGGAGGATCGAACAGAGATTATGAAACTGAAGCTTCCGACAGAGCTACTTTAGCTTTACCATTTGGTCAGGAAGCATTGATTAAAAAAGTTATGGAGGTAAATCCTAACACCATTATAGTGATGATTGCCGGAGCGCCTTTCGATATTAAAAATGTGAGCGAAAGTAGCAAAGCTTTGGTATGGAGCTGGTTTAACGGTTCAGAAGGTGGAAATGCCTTGGCAGATGTGTTGTTGGGCAATATCAACCCTTCGGGTAAATTACCTTGGACGATGCCAGTAGCTTTAAAAGATTCTCCGGCGCATGCCACTAACAGCTTCCCTGGGGATGATGTGGTAAAATACGAAGAAGGGATTTTGGTAGGCTACCGTTGGTTCGATACTAAAAATGTGGCGCCGCTTTATCCGTTTGGATATGGATTGTCTTATACAGACTTTTCAATATCTGATGTAAAAACAAATGCAGAGACTTACACAGAAAATGAAACGATTTCTGTTCAAGTAGCTGTAAATAATACCGGTGCGGTTGATGGTAAGGAAGTGGTGCAGATTTATATTTCTAAACCAGAATCTAAAGTAGAGCGTGCAGCCCAAGAATTGAAAGCCTTCGCCAAAGTAGAGGTTAAGGCAGGGGCTTCACAGGTGGTAACTCTTCAAATACCTGTAAAAGAGTTGGCATTTTATAATGTTGAGGCCAAATCATGGGAAGTAGAAAAAGGGAATTACCAGATTCGAGTGGGAAATTCTTCCAGAAATATTTTAGCAACGAAAAATATTAAAATTCAATAATTTCAAATTACAACAGCTATGAAAGCATTTAATCTATTACTTCGAATTAAGGTGTTTCTCTTTATAACCATTGGATTTGTAGCATGTAGCAGTGGAGATGATGGTGATGATGATATAGGAAAAAGTGTGTTTTCAGTAAGTACGACTGAACTCAATTTTGAATCGGCAGGAGGGGAAGAAACGTTTTCCGTTTCGGCGGCACCAAATATTGCATGGGGCGTAAGTACGGAAGCAGATTGGTTGACCTTGTCAAAAACTACGAATCTGGGAAATGGTAGTGTTACTGTTAGTTCTAAAGCTTGTCATCACGATAATGAGCGTACTGCTGTAATAAAAGTGAAATCTGCTGATAAAATTACTGAGGTAAAAGTTTTTCAGTTAGGAACTGTAATGACTTTAGAACCAGATTCCAGAGGAATGAGTAATTATACTTCAGTAGAATTAACCGATTTTATGGGCTTAGGTTGGAATGTTGGAAATGCTTTGGATGCCGTAGGAGGAGAGACCGCCTGGGGTAACCCAGTAATCAATAAGGATCTTATCGATGCTGTTAAAGCAGCAGGATTCAATACTGTTAGAATTCCTATAGCGTGGAGTAATTATATCCAAGAGGGTGATGATGATTATACTATAAATGCTACTGGTTTGGCACGGGTGGAAGAAGTCGTGAATTATGTGTTGGATAATGATATGTTTGCAATCATTAATATCCATTGGGATGGAGGCTGGATGCAACCTACCTATGGAGAACAAGATTATGTAAACGATCGATTGGCAAAAATGTGGCAGCAGATTGCCATTCATTTTAGAGATTATGATTATCATTTGATATTTGCAGGGACTAACGAAGTAATGGTGGAAGGGGATTACGGAACCCCAACGGAAGAATATTACACCGTTCAAAATAGTTTTAACCAAACTTTTATTTCTACAGTTCGGGCTACTGGTGGTAAAAATGCTTACCGTTACTTAACGGTTCAGGGATTTAATACAAACATTGACCACACGGTTAATTTTGCAACGATTCCTAATGACACTGTTGAAAACAGAATGTTGATGGAAGTGCACTATTATGACCCGTACCAATTCACATTAGATGTAAGCAATGATAACGCTTGGCAATGGGGAGCCATTGCTACAGATCTTTCTGCAACTTCTGGATGGGGTGATGAAGATTGGTTGGAAACTCAATTTTCTAAAATGCAGACTAGTTTTGTGGATAAGGGTATTGGCGTAATTCTGGGAGAATATGGTGCGAGTTACAGAGGTGAAGTTGAAGGTGCAGAAACATATAGGGCCTACTATTACCAAAAAACAACAGAAGCAGCTTTAAATCACGGATTGGTACCAGTAATCTGGGATAATGGATATCCTGATAATCACCAGATGGGATTATTTAACAGATCTACAGGAGAAGAATATTTCCCGGATATCATTGATGCGATAACAAAGAACTAAGAAATGAAAACATATAATATTAGATTAACAAAGATAAGCATCAGCCTTTTGGTGCTTATCTTTGTGTTTACAGCATGTAACAACAGTAAAAAGGAACCTCAAAAAGAGGACCTTTCAACATCTCATTATGCCGCCAATTGGGATTCCTTGGCGAAATATCAGGAAGCTCCGGAATGGTTCCGTGAGGCGAAGTTTGGAATCTATGCCCATTGGGGAGTATTGTCTGTACCGGCATTTGCCAACGATTGGTATCCTAGGTTGATGCACGTTGAAGGCAGCGTTGAAAACAAACATCACGTGGAAACCTATGGAGAACCATCAGAATTTGGGTATCATGATTTCGTGCCAATGTTCAAGGCCGAAAACTTTGACGCCAAAGCTTGGGCCGATTTATTTCAAAAATCCGGAGCAAAGTTCGCAGGAATCGTAGCCGAACATCACGATGGATGGTCCAATTGGGATAGTGAAACCAATCCGTGGAATTCTATGGATAAAGGTCCACATCGTGATATTGTTGGAGAATTGGGTAAAGCTATTCACGGAAAGGGGATGAAGTTTGTTACCTCATTCCACAAGGCCAGAAACCTTCAGATTTTTCAGCAGGATTCTACAAAATGGTTGGATGACACTTCGTACTTTCCATACAATCCAAACATGCCAACATCCTCTAAAGATCCTGAATTGAGCATTCTATATGGAAATATTGAAAAAGAGGTGTTTTACAGCAATTGGTTGGCAGAATTAAAAGAAGTAATTGACAACTACCATCCGGATTTAATTTATTTTGACGGCAAGCTTGATAAAATTCCGGACTCCTATAAAGAAGAATTTGCCGCCTATTATATCAATCAATCGTTAGCGCGTAACCAAGAAGTGGTCATTACGCATAAAGAAGGAGAATTACCAAAATCGGTGAGTGTAGAGGACTTCGAAAAAGGCCGCATGAACAAGATTACGGAAGATTATTGGTTAACCGATGAAACGGTGTCTGTAGGAAGTTGGAGCTACACACATGATTTAGGTTTGAAAACAGCCGATGAGATCATTGATCTGTTAGCGGATATTGTGAGTAAAAATGGAGCAATGATGTTGAACGTTTCACCTATGGAAAACGGCATCATTCCAGAAAACCAACAACAAATTTTATTGACTATTGGGGATTGGCTGAACACCAACGGAGAGGCTATTTATGGGTCTTCAACGTGGAAAGTGTTCGGGGAAGGACCAACCAAGCAGGAGAAATCAGGGATGTTTTTGGATAAATTAACCTATACAGCTCAGGATGTGAGGTACACCAAAAAAGGAAATACTATCTATGCCATTGTACTGGGCTGGCCCGGTAATGATACGCCAATTACCTTATCGTCTGTAACGTCAAACGTGTTAGGTGAAGATGGACTTTCCATTGAAAAAGTGAGCATTTTAGGATCGGACCAAGATCTTTCTTTTTCACTTGAAGAAGAAGGACTGAAGTTGACCACACCAAGTGAAACGATCGATGATAAAGCATTTGTAATTAAAATTGAAACTAAAAAATAACCAAGGAACATGAAAAAGTTTGTATTGCCATTTATTTTGTTGTTGAGCATTTTTGGCTATGCCAAGGTTGAAATGCCTTTACTGTTTGCAGATGACATGGTCTTGCAACGCAACAAACCTATTCCTGTTTGGGGATGGGCCGATGCCAACGAAAAAATAGAAGTATCCTTTAACGGACAAAAAGTTAAAACCAAAGCGGACAAGGATGGAAAATGGTCTTTGGAATTAAAAGCGGAAAAAGCTGGAGGGCCATTCACCATGACTATTAAGGGTAAGAATACCATTCAAATTAAAAATATTTTGGTTGGAGAAGTATGGATTTGCAGTGGGCAGTCCAATATGGAGTTTGCTGTGAGTGGTGTTACCAATGCCGAACAGGAAATGAATGACGCCGACTATCCTCAAATCAGACAGTTTTTGGTGGCACAGGATATGGGTGCCATGCCAAAGGCGCATTTAAAACAAGGAAATTGGACGGTTTCCAATCGTGATAATGTTGGGGATTTTACGGCCGTGGGCTTCTTCTTTGCTAAAAAGCTGTATAAAGAATTGAATATTCCAATTGGATTGATCAATACCACTTGGGGAGGAACCTGTGTGGAAACATGGACTAGTAAGGAAGGGTTGTCAAAAAGTGATGAATTTGGAGAGTATATTTCCAATCTACCAGACCTTGATTTGGAAGGTGTCATTAAAGAGCAAAAGGCAGTTATTGCCAAGAAAATTGAAAGCATCCAAGGCAAAATATTAAATGAAGAAGAGTTGGGCAAAGTGACTACTCTAGAGTTTAACGACAGTTCTTGGCCAACAATGATGCTTCCAGATGCATGGGAAAACCAACAATTGCCAAATATGGATGGAATTGTTTGGTTTAGAAAAACCTTTGAAGTACCAGCTCATTTGGCCGGTAAGCCTTTTATTTTGAATTTGGCAAAAGTTGATGATGTTGATGTTACGTATGTAAATGGCGTAGAAGTGGGGAGCAACAGTCAATATGACGTAAGTAGAAAGTACAGTGTAGATAAAGGTGTTTTAAAGGCAGGAACCAATGTGGTGGCTGTAAAAGTAACCGATTATGTTGGGGGTGGTGGAATTTATGGAGACCCTGCAGATTTGAAAGTTACGGTTGGTGATATTGATATTTCTTTGGCTGGGGCATGGAAGTTTAACGTAATTGATGTACGTTATGAATTTTCACCTAATAATTATCCTTCATTATTGTACAACGCGATGTTGAATCCGTTAATGCCTTATAGTTTCCAGGGTGTTATTTGGTATCAAGGGGAGGCAAATGTTCATAGAGCTGAACAGTACAAAACCAGTTTTCCTTTAATGATCAACGATTGGAGACAGCATTGGGGACAAGGTGAGTTTCCTTTTTATTTTGTGCAATTATCGAGCTTTAACGAGTTTAATGGAAACAGCAATAGCGGAAGTCGTTGGGCCGAGTTAAGGGAAGCTCAGTCTTACACGGCTCAAACCGTTTCAAATACAGCGATGTGTGTCACAACAGATATTGGTAACGCCAAGGATATTCACCCAACAAATAAACAAGATGTTGGTAAACGATTATCGGCAATTGCTCTTCACAATGTATACGGTGAAAATATAGTATGTGAAAGTCCTATTTATAAATCAATGACAGTGAACGGTAATCAGGTTACCGTTACTTTTGAGCATACGGGCAGTGGTTTGATGACTCCAGACCGATATGGCTATGTAAAAGGATTTGAGCTTGCAGGACAAGATCAAAAGTTTTATTATGCCAAAGCTTATATCAAGGATAATAAGGTGGTTGTTTACTGTGATAATGTAACAAATCCTGTTGCCATTAGGTATGGATGGGCCGACGATGCTGGCGATTGCAATTTGTATAATGAAGAAGGATTTCCAGCATCCCCTTTTAGGTCCGATACTTGGAAAACCATTACAGAAGATGGCGCATATGAGGTGATGAACTAAGGTTCATCAGTTGACCATAATGAATACATTTAAAACCCGCTTCAATATAGGTTGAAGCGGGTTTTTTGTTACTAATTTAAAGCATTGTTAAGAAAAAACGATATTGTTAAACCTTGGTTAATATCGGAAAGGCTGTTTGAATTTCTTCTGTTTTCAGTATTTAAATTGTTAACTTTATGAAAATCATATTTGTAAAGTGATTTTTGTTTAAATAAAGTATTTTAAATTTTTAATCTTATTTAGTTATGAAACAGACAAACCCTTCCGGAATATTTCATGATATTCATGACATTCGTGTGGTAGATAAGGATATGCCAGAGTTAACTCCAGATAGTGTTATTATAAAGGTTGAAATGACAGGGATTTGTGGTACCGATTTGCATATTTATCATGAAGGTCTTATTCCTAAAGGCTCGGTAATAGGTCATGAATTTTGTGGCGAACTCATTGAAGTAGGTGATAAGGTCGAAGGTTTAGAGGTTGGAAATCGCGTAGTTGTTAATCCTATGTATCAGGGGATTGGCCTGGGGCTTAAACCCGGCGGTTTTGCTAAGTTTGTAAAAATAGAACATCCTAAATTAAACCATAATGTGTACCGTATTCCGGATACTATAAATAGTGAGAAAGGCGCTTTAATAGAGCCTTTCTCCGTTGGGCTGGCTGCCATTAATAAATCGGGTGTCACTCCGGAAGATAAGGTTTTAGTGTCTGGCTGTGGTACTATTGGTTTAGTTACTATTGCCGGACTTAAAAGCAAAGGGGTGGAGCATATCATAGCATCAGATATTAGTGATAAACGTCTGGAACTCGCAAAAACTTTGGGGGCTAAATATACCTTTAATCCGAAAACAGATGGAGATTTAAAGGAAATGGTAACGAAAACTTATGGCCGTGTTATGGCTTTGGATTATTCGGGGAAATTACCGCACTTAACTGCGGCTTTTGAATGCACCGGAGTGAGTGCCTTACTGGCGCAATGTATGGAACTTCTCGCTCCCGATGGTAAATTAACCATCCTGGCAATTTACCGAAATGAAGTGACTTTAAATCCTAATCTTATGGTGTACAAAAGACTTCAAATTAAAGGCTCACTATTTTATAAGAATGAAGATTTTCTGGAAGCTATAAGCTTAATGGATTCAGGTAAAGTGGATTTGTCGCCTATAGTAAGTCATCATTTTCCATTGAAAGAATTACAAAAAGCATTCGAAATGCAGGCAGACAGCAGTAAGTCGGTTAAAGTGATTGTGGATGGGGAGTAGGATATTCATTTTTTAGTATATTTTGGCTGTCTATAAAAAATAAAAATGTTCGAAATAAAAACATACAATCTGCGTATAGTACCACCAAGTCCAGTTTATGAAGACGTTCTTGATTTTAAAAAACAATTTATAGATGTTTTTGGTGTTCAGAAATATTCAAAATCCAAACCGCATCTTACTTTGGTTGAGTTTAAAATGGATGTGCAATATGAACCTTTTTTAATAAAGTACTTTTCATCTTTATCTGATAACTTGAAATTTAAAATGTTCTTAGAGGGATTAGGTAGTTTTGACAAAGCTTTAGTTGTTCTCCTTAAGGTTAGGTCATCTAAAGCGTTCGAACAGTTGCTAACTCAAATTAAGATATTGTGGGTGCGGGATTTTCATAGAAAATTAAAGTCTTTAAAAGTTTCAGGAACACCACATATTACAATTTCTTTAGCAAAGGATACTGATATGCTTTTCAAAAGTATGAATATGTTTCAAGATAAGGTTTACTTCGGGGAGTTTGAGGTGAATGAACTTGTTCTGGTTTCAAGGCCAGATAGTAAGACCTGGGATTGGGAGCATCGCATTCCGCTGTCTTAAAGTATTTGATTCTTCTTTTATCTCTAGTTTATTATATTTAGTTTAATTTAGCTCCTTTTTTATAATGGAAGTAAGGTATTTATGTTAATTATGTAAGGTATTTTTTGTTTTTTAAGATAACATGTTAATATAATCCCATAATTAGCTAATATTAACTTTCTGTTACGATATTATTTAGGATAGGTTTACAGTGTGTTTTTTACACAAAAAAATAAACAAACCAAAATATCGTATTATGAAATTAATTAAAAACTGTTTTTGTTATTACAGGAAGGGATTGCTAACAAAGAGGCAATTTTTTTCATTAACATTCTTCTTTTTAGGACTTACATTATTTGCCCAAGGGCCGATAAAAGGTAAAGTTGTAGATGTAAACAATATCCCTTTAGGTGGTGTGTCTGTTCAGGAAAAAAGCACATCAAACGGGGTTATTACAGATTTTGATGGTAATTTTGAAATTAATCCCAACACTTCAACTCCAATTTTTATATTTTCATATATGGGGTTTGAAACCTTGGAAATGACTGTTCAAAATGAAACAGATTTAACTGTTGTATTAAAAGAAGATCTTGAGGAGTTAAATGAAATTGTAGTAATAGGTTACGGGACTCAGAAGAAGGGAGATGTTACAAGTGCCGTTGCTACAGTTAAATCGGAAGATTTTGTACAGGGGAATGTAAAAGATGCTGCCCAGTTAGTGCAAGGAAAAGTCGCAGGACTTACAGTATCTACTCCATCTGGTGATCCAACAGGTAATTCTCAAATTAAATTAAGAGGAATTTCTTCTATTTTGGGAGGTTCTGATCCATTAGTTTTAGTAGACGGAGTGCCAGGAAGTTTAAATACCGTTGCTCCCGAAGATATAGCTTCTATTGATGTGTTAAAAGATGGATCTGCTACTGCAATTTATGGAACACGAGGAACAAATGGGGTAATTATTATTACAACAAAAAGTGGAAATTATACAACTAAGCCAACAATAGAGTATAATGGATTTGGAGCTATTTCTACCATTGCGAATACCTTAGATTTTTTAAATGCTTCAGAGTTAAGAGAAAAATTTGATGAAGGTTATTCTTTTAATGGAGCAAATCTTGATGATTTTGGAGCTGATACCGATTGGGTAGACGAAATTACACGTAATGCCTACAGCCAAATGCATAATGTTATTTTTAGAGGAGGTAGCGATGCCACCAATATAACAGCATCTGTAAATTATAGAAATGCAGAAGGAATCTTTTTAAAATCTGATAATGAAAGAATAACCGGAAGAGTTGATGTTAATCATGCAATGTTCGACAATAAACTGAAAACCAATATGGGGTTTGTTGCGAGTGAGCAGACATATAATGCATTGGGAGATGGGACTAGTTTTAATACATATATTTATAGACAAGCACTTATAAGAAACCCAACTGAACCTGTAAAAGATGAAAACGGAAATTGGTTTGAACGTGATGTGTATTTTTATGATAACCCTGTTGGATATATTCAGGAAACCATAGGGGAAAATAGATATAGAAACCTTCGTTTTAATGCAAGTGTGAGTTATGATTTTAATGATAATTTTAATATAAAAGGGTTATATACCAGAAAAGCTAATTCTAATATTAGAGGGTTTTATCAGACCAAGAACCATGTGTCAACAGTTAAATATGGACAAGATGGTTTTGCTTCCAGAGGAACAGATGATTATAGAGGGAATTATGGTCAGTTTACCTTAGATTATAATCAAGATTTTGGAAATCATAAAGTAACAGGCTTATTAGGTTATAATTATGAAGATAATGTAAATGAAGGTTTTTGGGCAACTAACAGACGTTTCCCAACAGATGGTTTTACTTACAATAATATAGGTTCAGGTGTTGGTTTAGCTGAGGGAGAAGCCGGTATGGGGAGTTATAAGAATTCTAGTAAATTAATAGCCTTTTTTAGCCGGGTAACTTATAATTATGACGATAAGTATTTATTAATGGCAAGTTTAAGGCGAGAAGGGTCTTCCCGATTTGGAGAGGATTATAAATGGGGATATTTTCCAGGTGTTTCTTTAGGTTGGCGTATTAATAACGAATCGTTCATGGACGATGTGGATTGGCTTGATAATTTAAAGTTAAGAGCTGGATTTGGTATTACAGGTATAAACGCTGGTAATAATTATCAGTCTTTGAGTGGATTGACATACGAAGATTATTTCTTATATAACGGACAATGGATTAGAGAGCTTGTTCCAACAAGAAATGCGAATCCAAATCTAAAATGGGAAAAGAAGGAGGAATTTAATTTTGGTTTAGATTTCGGTTTTCTTGAAAATCGTATAAGTGGTTCCTTAGATTATTATATTAGAACGACTAGAGATGCTTTAATGAATTATAGCGTTCCTACACCACCATATTTTTATGGGTCTATTGTTGCGAATGCTGCTGAAATTAAAAATTCAGGTTTAGAAGTTTTACTTAATGTAACTCCTGTACAAACAGAAAATTTTAACTGGACGGCAAATCTTACCTATTCTACAAATACAAATGAGATAGTTTCCTTATCTAATGATGAGTTTCAATTAACTAATGATTTTTTTGATGAAGGTTATGCGAGTGAACCAATACAGGTTTCGACACACCGCGTTCAGGAAGGTCAGCCTATAGGTAATTTCTACGGATTAAAAAGTGTAGATATTACTGAAGATGGAATTTGGATTATTGAGACTCCTGATGGTAGATTAATTCCAGCTACAGAATCTACCACCGAAGATAGACAGGTATTGGGTAATGGGTTACCTAAGTCTTACTTTAGTTGGAACAATACCTTCCGCTATAAAAACTGGGATATGAATGTTAATCTTAGAGGAGCTTTCGATTATCAGATTTTAAACTTTTCCAGAATGTATTATGAAAATCCTACTATAGGCTATAATACCTTAGATTCAGCATATGATTTAGTATATGGTAAAGCAGTGTTAAATGATGTGCAACGTTATGTTAGTTACTACGTGGAAGATGGCGATTTCTTAAAAATTGATAATGTAACTATTGGCTATACACTTCCAAAATCTACCTTTAAGTTCGCAGATAGTTTTAGAATTTATGCTTCAGGTTTAAACCTGGCAACATTTACAGGGTATAAAGGTATAGATCCTGAAGTAAACAGAGATGGTTTATCTCCGGGAAACGATGAAAGGGATAAGTATCCTTCTACGAGAACATTTTCAATCGGTATTAATTTCACACTTTAAAATTAAAAGAAATGAAAAAAATAGTTAATAAATTATCTTTCTTTAAAATAAAGATTTTATATATAGGTTTAATTGCAATAAGTAATAGTTTACTTTTTAACTGTACAAAACTAGACGAGGAAGTTTTTTCGGAAGTAACTGAAGAGTCTTTTGTTCCGGCTGATTCTGATATAGTAGCTGTAATGGCATCAGCTTATACGCCTTTACGCTATGTTATGGATTGGCAAGGCTATTTTGATTTGCAGGAGGAACCTGCAGACATGATAATCACTCCAACCAGGCCAAATGGATGGGATGATGGTGGTACTTATAAAAGAATGCATTTTCATACCTGGGATAAAACGCAATGGCAACCCAGAAATACTTGGATTACCTGTTTTAATGGAATAAACAGTGTAAACCGAGTGATTTTACAAATTGAGTCAGGTCAATTACCTGTAAGCGAAGAACAGTCTATTTCTATAATTTCTGAAATGCGAGCATTGAGAGCTTTATATTATTCTATGCTTATAGATACTCATGGTAATGTACCAATAATATCAAATTATGGATCAGAGTTACCTGTACAAAACACGAGAGGAGAAGTATATGATTTTATAGTAAGTGAACTAACAGAAGTTATTCCGCTATTACCAGAAAATGTTGATCAATCAACTTATGGTAGAATGACAAGCTGGGCGGCAAACCATGTTTTAGCAAAGGTTTATTTAAATGCTGAAGTCTATAAAGGGACTGCAGAATGGGCGAAATGTATTGAAGTTTGCGACAGAATAATAGATAGCGGTCTATTTAGTTTGTCTGAAAGTTATAGTGATATTTTTAGTGCGCATAATGAAAATAACAGTGAAATGGTATTTGCTATTCCATACGATCAGATATACGCAAGACAATTTAGTGCCCATATGAAAATGTTATTGCCAGATCATCGAAAAGTGTTTGGAATGGAATCGCAACCTTGGGGAGGTTCAAGTTGTAATCCTCAATTTATAGATAGTTATCATGCTGATGATAAGAGACTGGGAGATACTTGGTTGATTGGTGATCAGTTGAGTGCAGCTGATGGTAGTGTGATAATGACATTAACCAAAGAAATGCCAAGTATTTATTATTGCGAATTTACACAGGGATATAGAGTAGGAAAGTATGAGATAGAGTCGGGTGCAACATCATCTCTAAATAATGATTTTCCATTCCTGAGATATACGGATGTTTTAATGATGAAGGCTGAAAGTATGTTAAGAACGGGGAAGAGTGAAGCGGCTGCACAGATTGTTACAGAAGTAAGGTTAAGGTCTTTTGAAACCCCTGAAGCAGCAGCAGTAACAGGAACAGAATTGTTAGGAGATACTACCGTTAATTATGGAACATTAGCTGAGGATGGTTCTATTAGTCAGCCAGGAGATCAATCAAGTGTTCAATATGGTCGATTCTTAGATGAATTAGGTTGGGAGTTTGCTGCAGAAGGAAGAAGAAGAACTGATTTAATTCGTTTTGGAGTATATCAAACAAAAAGTTGGTATAACCACACACCACAGGGAAATCATACAATATTATTTCCTATTGGCTTAGAGGAATTAAATACCAATTCAAATTTACAACAAAACCCCGGGTATTAATATTTAAGTGTGTTTGAGTTAGTTATTGAAAACCAAAGAAGAAGGTGATTTACCTGAAGCTTTGGTTTTTTTTATTAAAAAAGATTTGTTTTACTTTAAGGAAAAAATGTCATGAAACTATTTGTATTGCCGTTAAGGCTAAGTTTGCTGGTTTTGCTGAGTTTAAGCTGTTTGTCTGGTGCTGCCCAGGTGAAATTAAATTATAAGGCTTCTTTTAAAGAACCTGAAAAGCATTATGTAGAGGTAGAATTGCATTGTGAACAATTAGAAACTGCAGAAACCAGCTTTATACTTCCGGTGTGGTCACCAGGCTATTATCAAATATTGAACACTCCAAAAAATATTGTCGATTTTAGTGTGAAAAATGAAGCAGGTCAGGATCTTGGCTGGTTTAAACAATCTAAGAATAGTTGGGTTATAAAAAATGAAGCAGAGAAAAGCATAATTATAAGTTATCGCTATTTTGCCAATGATAAATCGGTAGCCGAATCGATGGTTGATGATACTAAAGCATTTGTTATGCCGGGGAATATGTTTATGCATATAAAGGATCAAATTCAACTGCCGGTAAATCTAAGTATTTCACCATTTAAAAGCTGGTCATCAATTTCAACGGGCTTAAAGCAAACAGATGCGAAGTTGCATACTTACTATGCTGAAAATTTTGATGTGTTATACGATAGTCCCATTTATATCGGTAACCAAAAAGTCATTTCTTTTCAGCATGAAAATAAATCTTATACAATGGGGTTAGCTACACCAGAAGGTCTGGATGAAAAGACTTTTGTGGCTGATGTAAAGACTATAATCAGCACCACAACGGAGCTTATGGGGCATGTGCCCTACGAGAATTATTGTTTTATTATGATGGAACAAGGCGGAGGCGGACTCGAGCATTTAAATTCTCAGGCGGTATTTACTAATGGTGATTTTTTATTTAGTTCCGGTAAATCGTATACCGATTTTATGAATTTTATCACCCATGAATATTTTCATTTGTATAATGTAAAAGCCATTCGACCTATAGAATTGGGACCTTTTGATTATAGTAAAGAGAATTATACCGAAATGTTATGGGTCTCCGAAGGTTTAACCGTGTATTACGAGTATTTAATAATGTTGCGTGCCGGTTTGCTTGATGGGGTGGAAGCCTTAAAATATCTGGGTGAATCTATGGCGAGTTACGAAAATTATGAAGGAAAAAATCATATGTCCTTGTCCCGTTCCAGTTTCGATATCTGGTTAAATTTTTTCAATAGGGACGAAAACGCAAAAGATGTTACGATTTCGTATTACAATAAGGGACCGGTAATGGGCTTATTGCTCGATCTGGAGATAAGACAACTTACGGCGAATAAAAAATCTTTGGACGATGTGATGCGTTATTTATATAATACTTACTATTTACAAGAAAAAAGAGGGTTTAAAAAGGAGGAATTCTGGCAGGCGTGTCAGGAAATAGCCGGGCAACCACTTACTGAATTGCAGCATTATGTAGATACCGTAGCTGTTATAGATTATAACAAATATCTTGCTTATGCCGGGCTAGAGTTAGAAATAGAAACCGATTTAGAAGCGACTGAGGATTCCGGGAAAAACAGCTATAATCTGGTTCCTGTAAAAGGGGCAAATAAGCAGCAGTTACAAATTAGAAAATCCTTATTTCAATTTTAATATTGCGCTCGGAATACCGATGGAGATACCCCTTTTAACTGCTTGAATTTTCTGTTGAAATTAGCAATATCCTGAAATCCGCAAAGTTCAGAAATGGTCGAGATGGTATGCTCGTTGTTTTTATTTAAAAGTAATTTGCAGGCATTTTCGATGCGGACCTCTATTAAAAACTGAAAAAAGGTTTTATTGGTCCGCTTTTTAAAATAGCGGCAAAACGCATTTTTACTCATATTGGCAATTTCTGCAACCTCCTCCAGTGTTATGGATTTGTAATAAAATTTCATGGCATGTTCAATCACTGCACTCATACGTTTACCTTCGTCATCTGTATAGCGTTTTCTGTAAACAAACGAGGAAAGCGGGGTTGTTTCAGAATTCGTAACTAAATCTATAATGGTTAATAAGGAAGCGATTTGGTTGATTTTGTTCTGATGCTTCAGCTCATTGAATATTTTAATGATTTCGTGACTATTTTCATTTTTATTCATCTTCATACCATAAGTTGACCGTTTAAAAAAATCTTCAACTTCATTTAAATCCGATAAAAGAAAGAAATCCTTACCAAAGGACGTTTTGGTAAAAAACAAAGTATACATAATAACATGGTCTGATGCAGCCCGATCGCTCCTGAAAACATGTGGTATATTTTCACCAATAATTAATATATCATCTTCTTTATAATCGTTTATCGTATCACCTACAACTAAAGTACCGGCGCCTTTAACCACATAACTTATCTGTATTTCTTCGTGTTGATGTAACTGATCGTATAGAATTTCACCAAAGTCTTCCTGATAAACTAAGGCTTCTTGTTTGGGTTTCGGGATTTTGAATGGTAATACTTTCAATGGGTTACTAGTTTTGATTAATATATGTTCCTTCAGTTTACTCCTTATAATTACTATTGTAAATTATGTGTTGAAACCAATCTTTTTTGTTACAGAAAAAATCAGATTAGTCTTGATATAGATTCAGTAACCAAATTTTTTTAAATGCTTGGTGTTAAACTAATCTTAATTTTTTTTGTTTTAAATGTAAGGTCTTTTTTGATTCTTTGTGAAAAAACATCTGTTATTTAACATTTATGGCGTAAATGTGGTAATATAGTCTTAGTACGAGCTAATATAAACCAATAAGTCTGATACCTATAATACCTAAATTTAACCAAAGTTTAATGAGAGATGTATAGATTAAAATTAAGTGTAATTTTTACACTTTTAAATTATGTAATTGGATTTAGCCAGGGGTCTTTAATGGAATATAAAAAGGCGAACGCTGTGGATTCCATGTTTAATAATAAGGTGGAACATGCTCCAAAAGCTTTTAATTGGATAAGTAATACCTCATTTTGGTATGTGGATAATACTAATGACGGAAATAGATACCTTATAGTAAATGCTGAAGAGAAAACCCAGCAGGAACTGTTTGATGTAATACAATTGACTGCACAACTCAATAGTCTTGTAAATGCGAATGAAACGGTAAAAACTTTAAAACTGGAAGAGTTGAACGTTGATTTAGAATCTGATTCTGTTACGTTTAATTATAAAAAGTATCGTTTGTCTTATGAAACAGCACATAATAAGCTGAACTTAATAGATAGTTTAGATAATAAATCGGAGAGAGATTACGGATACTGGGGGAGTTTTTACGATGAGACTAAAGGTGAGCCGGTAAATGCTCCAGACTCCTGCAAAGTGGCCTATATTAAAAATTATAATCTATATATTAAGGATTTAAGCAGTAACAAAGAAAGTCAATTGAGCTACGATGGTTCTCAGGGGAATTTTTATTCCACGCATATTAAGTGGTCCCCAGATGGAAAGAAAATCATGGCTTACAAAGTCAGACCAGGAGAAGATCATAAAATTTATTTTGTAGAATCCAGTCCTTCAGATCAGTTTCAGCCTAAATTGCAATCCCGGGATTATCTGAAGCCAGGTGATCAGTTACCGTTTAAAAGTCCGCAACTTTTTTTAGTGGAGTCACAAAAACATATACCGGTTTCTACTCAGGAATTTAATAGCCAATATGGATTATCGAAGATAGATTGGAGAGCAGACAGCAGAGCGTTTACTTTTGAGTATAATGAACGCGGACATCAGAATTATAAAGTTATAGAGGTAGATGGCAATACGGGGAAAGTAAATGTTCTGATTCATGAATCTAGTCCGACCTTTATTGACTACAGCAGTAAAAAATACAGATATGATATTGCTGATGGAAACTCTATAGTATGGACGTCTGAGCGCGATGGGTGGAATCACATTTACTTGTATAATGGCGATGGAACGCTTAAAAAGCAATTAACCAAAGGGAAATGGGTCGTTCGCAAGGTAATTAAGGTTGATGAGGAAAATAAGCGTATTTATTTTACTGCGAGTGGATTGGATAAAGATCAGGATCCGTATTTTATACACTATTGTAGTGTAGGTTTTGATGGAAAAAACTTTAAACGATTAACATCTGAAAATGCAAATCATAAACTAACATTTTCAGAAGATTACAAGTATTACGTAGATCAGTATTCCAGAGTAGATATGGCGCCGGTATCAGTGTTAAAATCTACAGATAAAGGGAAAACGGTAATGGAACTTCAAAACGGAGATTTATCTGAACTGAAAAATACCGGTTGGATTGCTCCGGAGGTCTTTACCGCCAAGGGGAGAGATGGTGTAACCGATATCTGGGGTATTATAGTAAGACCTACTACATTCGATCCAAACCGCAAGTACCCAATTATAGAATACATTTATGCGGGACCACATGACTCTTTTGTGCCTAAGGATTTTCATTCCTATTATTGGTCGATGTCGGCTTTGGCAGAATTAGGCTTTATAGTCGTACAAATAGATGGTATGGGAACTTCAAATCGATCTAAGGCATTTCATGATGTATGCTGGCAGAATTTAAAAGATGGCGGATTTCCCGATCGAAAATTATGGATGAAAGCTGCGGCTAAGAAATACCCTTATATGAACATTGATAAAGTAGGTATTCACGGTACGTCTGCAGGTGGGCAAAATGCAGGAGCAGCTTTAGTATTTAACTCCGATTTTTACGACGTAGCAGTGGCTTCCTGTGGATGTCATGATAACCGAATGGATAAAATGTGGTGGAATGAGCAGTTTATGGGCTACCCTGTAGGACCACATTATGCTGCCTGCTCCAATGTGGAAAATGCGTCACAAATGGGCGGACATTTAATGCTTATTTTAGGCGAGGTAGACGATAATGTAGATCCGGCTTCGACTATGCAGTTTGCCAATGCTCTAATTAAAGCCAATAAAGATTTTGAATTAGTAACCATACCAGGAATGGGGCATTCTGCAGGAGGCGATTTTGGTGAGCGTAAACGAAGAGACTTTTTTGTAAAACACCTTATGGGGGTTAATCCGCCTTCTTGGAAGGAGGTTTATAATTAAAAGAAAAAAAGAATTTTAGAATAACTATAAGATTTAAAGACATTAATATGAAACGACGTAAGGTATTTATTTGTGCATTGATAGGCTTTTTAGGCGGAAGCTTTTTAAGTGTAAATGCGCAAAGCGGAGACCAGATTTTAGATGGCATTGGAGAAACAGGATTAATCGCACGGTATGTGTTTGAAGGCGATGTTAAAGACTGGTCTCGCAATAATTTACATGCGGATTTAAAAGGCAGTGGTGGAACTTTTGTTAAGGATGAACAGTTTGGTACTGTACTTTCACTGGCAGGGAACGGCAGTAATTTTATTACAATTCCAGGAGCTGCAGTAACAGGGGAAGAATCTGTAAGTGTTTCTGGCTGGGTGTATTTAAAATCGGCTGAGGCAGGACAGCCGTTATTAGACTTTGGAAAAAACAAAGGTTCTCATGTTGTCGTGTATCCATTAGGAATTAATAATGAGAAGGGGCTGTTGACCAAAGTGCAAACAGAGTCCGGTAAAAATTATGAGACTAAATCCAGTGTTATAGCGCCTTATTCATGGAATCACGTTGTGGTGGTAATCGATGTGCCTTCAAAATCTCTTAAAACTTATGTTAATGGAAAGTTAGCTGCAGAGACTAAGAATGTAGACCTGGAACTGGATGAATTACTGGCTGCTAACGGGAATGATAATACGGTTCTTTTAGGGAAATCGTTACAATCTGATTCTGCTTTTTTGAATGGACAATTACACGATTTTAGAATTTACCGAATTCCTTTAACTGCCACTCAGGTTGGAAGAATTCACTATAATGGGTTACACGGGGAAGAAACTGTTGTCAATGAGCATAAGGAAGCAGATGATAATCTACCAGAGTTTTCGGAAGCTTATCCGCAACTGTATAACCAATACCTTACAGGTGTTTCGGATGTAAAAGTTGAGACTGTCGTAGGTTACCTGCCACGTTTACCGCGGTATGTTAACGGAGTTTTTAGTAACGGTATTAAAAATGGAAAAGTAAGAGTATTATGGCCGGCTCCTAAGGATAACAGTGAAGTTTTAAACGCAGGAACATATACGATTACAGGTCATGTTCCGGGTACAAATTTAAAGCCTAAAGCTCAGGTTACCGTTAAAGCGACAGAGGCAGAAAAGACGCCAGAGCTTAAATTAGCTTCTTTTAATTTAGAACAGGTTACTCTAAACTCAGATGGTCATGGTCAGGCTACAAAGTTTATCGAAAATCGCGATAAGTTTATAACGATACTGGCGGAAACAAATCCGGATGCTTTCTTATATATGTTCAGAAATGCTTTTGGACAGGAACAACCAAAAGGTGCCGAAGCTTTAGGAGTTTGGGATTCTCAGGAAACAAAATTAAGAGGACATGCCACAGGCCATTATTTAACGGCAATAGCACAGGCTTATGCTGGAACAGGATACGACAAAAACCTTCAGAAAACATTTGAAGATAAAATGAATTATATGGTGAATACACTGTATAGTTTATCACAAATGTCAGGTCAGCCTAAAGTAGCCGGTGGTGTTTCTGTATCAGATCCTACAGCTGTACCTTTTGGACCTGGAAAATCAGCTTATGATTCTGATTTAAGTGAGGCAGGAATTAGAACAGATTACTGGAACTGGGGTAAAGGATTTATTAGTGCATATCCGCCAGATCAATTTATCATGTTAGAGCATGGCGCAACGTATGGCGGACAGGAAACACAAATCTGGGCGCCTTATTACACACTTCATAAAATTTTAGCAGGCTTAATGGATGTCTATGAAGTGAGCGGAAATACAAAAGCATTGGAAATAGCCAAAGGTATGGGAGGCTGGGTACATGCCCGATTAAGCCAATTACCTACGTCTACTTTAATTAGTATGTGGAATAGCTATATCGCAGGTGAATTTGGAGGTATGAATGAAGCTATGGCCAGACTTTACCGACTTACAGATGAAAAGCAATATTTAAAAACGGCTCAATTATTCGATAATATTAAAATGTTTTTTGGAGATGCGTCACATGCGCATGGCCTGGCTAAAAATGTAGATTCTTTTAGAGGGCTGCATGCCAATCAGCATATTCCTCAGGTTATGGGCGCTCTGGAAACGTACAGAGATTCTCAGGATGCAGACTATTTCCGCATAGCAGATAACTTCTGGTATAAAACGACCAACGATTACATGTATAGTATTGGCGGTGTTGCCGGGGCACGTAACCCTGCAAATGCAGAATGTTTTATTGCACAGCCAGCAACTCTCTATGAAAATGGATTATCCGCTGGAGGACAGAATGAAACCTGTGCAACCTACAATATGTTAAAGTTATCTCGTAATCTGTTTTTCTACGAACCACGAGCAGAGTTAATGGATTACTACGAACGCGGATTGTATAATCATATTCTGGCGTCTGTAGCAGAAGACAGTCCGGCAAATACTTATCACGTGCCTTTAAGACCTGCATCGGTTAAGCACTTTGGTAATCCAGATATGAAAGGCTTTACCTGCTGTAACGGCACAGCGATAGAAAGTAGTACGAAACTTCAGAATTCCATCTATTTTAAAAGTAAGGATAATAAAACCTTATATGTAAATCTGTATGTGCCATCAACTTTGGAATGGAGTGAGAAAAATGTGACTATTAAACAAACAACTGCATTTCCAAATGAAGACCATACGACCTTAACGGTTAAAGGAAAAGGGAAGTTCGATATTAAAGTGCGCGTACCACAGTGGGCTACTAAAGGGTTTTTTGTAAAAATTAATGGTAAGACAGAAAGGGTAGATGCTGTTCCTGGTACCTATTTAACTTTGGCTCGTAAATGGAAAGATGGTGATACTATAGAATTACGCATGCCATTTACGTTTCACTTAGATCCTGTAATGGATCAGCAGAATATTGCCAGCT
Source organism: Formosa sp. S-31 (assembly GCF_051172795.1). NCBI lineage: Bacteria > Pseudomonadati > Bacteroidota > Flavobacteriia > Flavobacteriales > Flavobacteriaceae > Formosa > Formosa sp. S-31. The sequence goes on along the minus strand of NZ_JAENDK010000002.1, from coordinate 914,027 downwards.
TGTTTTATGGGCCTGTATTATTGGCGGCGCAGGAAACAGAACCACGTAAAGACTGGAGAACCGTAACTTTAAATGCAAAAGATTTAGGGGAGTCTATTACCGGAAATCCAGAAACTTTAGAATTTACACTGGATGGTGTTACGTTTAAACCGTTTTACAATACGTATGAACGTCACTCGGTGTATTTAAATGTAAATTTTAAATAGATCTTAATTTAAAAACACAAAACAAACCCAAACCATAACATGAAAAAAGTATTAAGCAGCTTTATTTTACTGTGCATATTTACTTCTGTTTTGAACGCTCAATCTGCAGGATTGCCAGATGTAGTAGATGAATATTCTGCAGATAAATGGGCGCTGAAGCGATTTTATAATGTAACCGAGTCCGAAGAGTATTATGATAGATTTTCGAAGTTTTACAGTACTTGGAAATCCAGACTTGCGGCCATTGATTTTAAATCGCTTTCACAGCAAGGCAAAGTAGATTATGTATTACTGAAAAATGAAATAGATAAGGCTAATTACTTTTTAAACTTGGAGTATAAGGCGTATAAAGAAGTGGCCTATGTTGCCGATTTTGAGGAAAATCTGTATCCGTTTATCAGTAATAGACGTAGAGGACAAAGACCGGATGCCAAAGCATTAGCAGAGGAAATGACTAAAGTAGCCAAGGATTTAAAATTGAAAATGGAAACTTTAGAGGCACAGCCATTTAAAGATTGGTTAGCTGCAGAAAAGGCCTCGGATATAGTGAGTTCCTTTAAAAAAGGACTGGCCGAGGCTTATAGTTTTTATTTTGACTACGATCCGGAATTTACCTGGTGGGTAGAACAGCCTTATAAAAAATTGGCAGGTGTTTTAGATGAATATGCAAGCGTATTAAAAACAAACTACAGCAAATCGAGTGTTAAAGATGACGGAAGTGGTATTGTTGGGAAACCTATTGGTAGAGAGGCGATAATTAAGAGTTTACAGTACGAATTTATTCCGTATTCTCCGGAGGCCTTAATAAAAACGGCAGAGCAGCAGTTTGATTGGTGTAAAGCAGAAATGATTAAAGCGTCTCAGGAACTGGGATTTGGTAAAGACTGGAAAGCGGCATTGGAGCATGTTAAGAATACGTATGTTCCTGTTGGAGATCAGCCGGCAGAGATCACTAATTTATATAATCAGTCAGTAGCATTTATAGAAGAGCGCGATTTGATAACCATTCCGGATCTGGCTAAAGAAACCTGGCAAATGATTATGATGACACCGGAGCGCCAGAAAATAAATCCGTTTTTTACCGGAGGCTGGGAAATTAGTATTTCCTATCCTACAATGGGTATGGCTCAGGATGATAAATTAATGAGTATGCGTGGTAATAATCCTAATTTCTCGCGCGCTACCGTTCAGCATGAATTGCTACCAGGGCATAACCTTCAGTTTTTTATGAACAGTCGTCATAAAACATATAGACGCGCTTTCGACACACCGTTCTGGATGGAAGGCTGGGCTTTGTACTGGGAAATTAATTTATGGAATAAGGAATTTCCACAGACTCCGGAGCAAAAACTGGGTATGTTATTTTGGCGAATTCATCGTTGTGCACGAATTATTTTCTCGTTGCAATATCATTTAGGAGAAATGACACCTCAGGAATGTATTGACATGCTTGTTAATGAAGTAGGACATGAGTACGCTAATGCTGAAGCAGAAGTAAGACGTTCTTTTGCCAGTGGAGATGCCCCTTTATATCAGGTTGCGTATATGACCGGAGGATTACAGTTTTATGCTCTAAGAAACGAAATGCTGGCCAAAGGATGGACGGAAAAGCAATTTCATGATCGTGTCATGCAGGAAAATATGATGCCGGTAGAGCTGTTAAGAAGTTTACTTCAGGATCTGCCGATTAAGGAGAATTATAAAACAAATTGGAAATTTTCAACAGAATTTAAATAAAAACTAAATAGATAGAACATGAAATATTGGTATTGCGTGTTGTTTTTGGTAACAGTGTTACAAGTTCAGGCCCAGGGCTATTGGGGTAAAATAGAAGAGCGGGAGCCTACTTTAGGTATCGCAGAAGTGTATCAGAAATTTAATACACCAGCGTTTCAATTAAAACTGGTAAAGGCTTCTCAAACCGTTGCCTGGTTAAGGCCGGTTAAAGATCTGGCATTTGATTTTACGCCTAGCGACCGACTTGAAATCAGGGATAAAGATGGGTTATACCATTTAGGAGATATTAATTTAAGAATCAGATCTGGTGAAGCCGCTTGGAAATCGTATTCGACAGCAACAAAGCGAGGAACAGTGACCCCTATAGAAACTTCGGGTAATGTTCTGGCCGCCGCAGATTTAGCTAATACCTTACCTGCAGATATTCCTGTGTCTGTAAAACGCTATTATGAAAGTGATGGAAACGATTTAATATTACGTTTTGTAATAAGCAATACATCGACTGCAGACATAGAAATTGGGGCTTTAGGTGTACCAATGATCTTTAATAATATTTTAGAGGGGAAGTCATTGGATGAAACACATGCTCAAAATGTCTTTTTCGACCCTTATATTGGCATGGATGCCGGTTACCTTGAGGTGAAGCGTTTAAGTGGACACGGACCCGCATTGGTTGTATTGCCAGAAGAGAATATGCCTTTTGAAGCCTATCGTCCGTTAAACGACGATCCAACACCGAGAAGTATTGTTTTTGAAGGTTTCCACGAATGGATGGTATATTCTAAAGCCTATGCCGAAAACGAATGGAAAGGAGTACACCCTTGGAATACACCAACATCTTTAGTTTTAAAACCAAATGATTCTAAAAGTTTTGCTGTGAAATTTGCGCTTGCAGAAGGAATAGAAGCCATACAAACAACATTAAAAAATGAAGCCCGACCAGTAACTACCAGTGTGCCTGGTTATGTGATTCCTAAGGATATAAATGCACAGTTATTTTTAGATTATAAAAGCGATGTTGCAGCTTTAGAAATAGAGCCAAAAGGAGCTTTAAAAGTTAAGGAAGCAGGCACAACAGCTAAAGGTGTGAATAAGTACAGTGTATCTGGTAAAAATTGGGGACGTGCGCGCTTAACGGTTACTTATAAAGACGGTTTAAAGCAAACCATTAATTATAAAGTTATTAAGTCGGAGGAAGACGTAGTAAAGGATTTTGGTCACTTTTTAACAACAGAACAGTGGTTTGACGAGCCAGATCCTATTTTTAACAGAAACCCTTCAGTTATAAGCTATGATTATGAGACAAAACAAAAACTAACTCAGGATAGTAGAGCCTGGGTAGCCGGTTTAAGTGATGAAGGTGGAGCAGGAGGCTGGTTGGCGGCTATTATGAAACAGCTGGTGCAACCCGATAAAACAGAAATAAATAAACTGGAACGTTTTGTAGATAAAACCTTGTGGGGCACTATTCAGTATAAAGATGGTCCGCGTAAATATGGTGTAAAACGCAGTGTGTTTTATTACGAGCCAGATTCTTTACCTAAAGGAACTTATAGCGATAAGATAGATTATTCATCATGGGCGGCCTGGAGTAAGGAGCACGCAGATCAGCCGGACCGGTCATATAACTATCCTCATGTCGCAGCAGCGTATTGGGTAATGTATCGTTTAGCGCGTTACAACGAAGGTCTGGTAGATAACAGAACTTGGGACTGGTATTTAGAACAGGCATACCATACATCTGTAGCTATGTTGGAACAAGCGCCTTATTATGCCCAATTCGGACAAATGGAAGGGTCTGTGTTTTTATATATTCTTAAAGATTTAAAACTTGAGAAATACGCAGAAATGGCTACAGATCTTGAGGCCAGAATGAAAGAACGCACCGACCACTGGAGAGCATTGCATTATCCGTTCGGGAGTGAAATGCCTTGGGACTCTACAGGTCAGGAAGAAGTATATATGTGGTCAGACTATTTTGGATACGAACAGAAAGCCAACGTTACTATAGATGCTATTTTGGCCTACATGCCTACTATGCCACACTGGGCTTATAATGGAAACGCTCGCAGATACTGGGATTTCCTATATGGCGGAAAACTGTCGCGTGTGGAACGTCAAATTCATCACTATGGATCGTCCCTAAATGCGATCCCGGTATTAGAACAATATAGAAAGAAAGGTGATGATTTATATATGTTGAAAGTAGGGTATGGCGGATTACTGGGGGGAATATCCAATATTACTGAAGATGGGTTTGGTCCGGCAGCTTTTCACTCTTATCCATCAACCTTAAGAATCGATTATTTATCTGGAGATTATGGCTCTGGTTTTTACGGGTATGCTGTAAATACAAGTTCGTATTTAACCAAAGACGCAGACCTGGGCTGGTTAGCATTTGGCGGAAATTTAGAAGTTAAGGGCGATGTAGTAGAAATGGATATTACAACTGCAGCAAAGTCTAAGGTCTATTTTGCACCAAAGCAATTGTGGCTAACACTGGATGCAGGACAGTTTGAACGTATTGTTTACAATACTAAGACAGGAGAATTAACGCTTACTTTGGCAGCAGCAACAGAGTTTACACCTAAGGCATACCTTAGAGTTAATAAAGAGATAACATTATCATACAAGCAGGTTAGAGAAGCTTTTGAAATTCCATTGAATAAGAAATCTATTCAAATTAAATTGTAACTGCTTTCCTTGAACGTATAATTCTGGTAAACGTTTTTTTTGATTGTTAACGTTTTAGAATTTGGTTGTATTTATGTTTTCAAAGGCAGTTTTAATTTAAAATTGCCTTTGTTTTTTAATGACCTTTTAATTAAATATTAATGAAAAATAAAAGTTTATCAGCCTTTGCTGCTCTATTGGTTTTGTGTTTTGCATCATGCGGGAAAACGGCCCAAAAGGAAATGGAAACCACAGATGTTTCTATACATACACTAAACGATAATAATAGTCCCGGAGCAGGAAACCCTGTGTTACCTGGGTATTATGCCGATCCAACAATTAAAAAGTTTGGAGATACGTATTATATCTATGCCACTACGGATAATGAAATGCTGGCTTCTGGAGCCCCTACAGTATGGTACAGTAAAGATTTAGAGAATTGGTATAATTATACTATGGAAATTCCATCTTTAGAATCTGTGAACCTGCGTAATTACTGGGCACCTGATATTATAGCAGGCGATGATGGTAAATATTACCTGTATTTTGGAAATTGCCAGGCAGGCTGTAATATTTACGGTTATGTTTCCGATAGCCCAATTGGGCCTTGGGAAAAATTAAATGCCGATGATACTCCGGTTATTGCCCATAACTATCCAAATCCGGGATTCCCCTCACTGGATGCTCAATTTTTTAAAGATGACGATGGAAAAATTTATGCCTATTGGGGTACCTGGGTACATTATAATAATGGTTATGCCGTTGGAGAATTGAACGCAGACACGATGAAGGATATGATGCATTCAAAGCAGATTCCTTTAGAGCAAACGCCCGAGCCTTTTGAAGCCGCTTATATGATGAAAAAAGGAGATAAATACATTTTAATGTATTCCGGGGCTTCTTGTCATGATGAAACGTATAATGTAAGGTATTCGTATGCCGATAATCCTTATGGTCCTTTTACTCCCGGAGCGAATAATCCAATATTAAGCACGAATGAAGATATGACGGTTCATGGGCCAGGTCACCATTCTGTATTACAGGAAGACGATAAGGCTTATATCGTATACCATCGTCATGATTATCCGATGACTCGTGGCGGTTTATCCAGACAGGTATGTATCGACGAGATGATTTTTGAAAACGATTCCACCATTAAAAAGGTAGTGCCATCTCATAAAGGCGTTGATTTTGGTCTTAAGTCTCAGGTGCCTGAAAATATCGCATTTCAGGCTAAAACAAGTGCATCGTCAAGTTATCATTTAAAGTCTCCGGAATATGATTATGGCGCACACTATGCAACGGATGAAAATAATGCCACAATGTGGAAAGCTGCAGATAACACATTTCCACAAAATGTAATAATTGATCTTGAAGAAGTAAAACCGGTAAAACGTGTTATGACGCAATTTGAGTTTGCCAGTTATTATTACCAGTACACCATCGAGTATTCCATAGATGGAAACACCTGGCAAATGTATGCCGATAAATCAGAAAACAGAACTTCCGGAAGTCCGGTTATAGATGATTCCAGTGTAGACGCAAGATATTTAAAACTGACTGTTTTAGGAACAGAGAAAAATGGATTACTTGCTGCTGTCTGGAATGTTAAAGTGTATAGTTCACTATTCGATATCCCATTGCAGTTAACAAATAAGCCATCACTAGCTGAACCTGCAAAGCCAGCGTCAAAAACGAAGCTTGTAGATGTCAATTCCAAAGTATTACAGGCAGGAGAGCAACTAGCAGAGGTTGCTAATGCCGGTAGTTTGGGAGGTGTATTTAAAAAAGTAGGCGATGTCGCTGTAGTAAAAGATTCAGAAACCAATGCTACTGTAATAGATTTTAGAAAAGGAGCCTTGGTATTAGACCAGCCGGTACCAGAGAGTTTGTCTTGGAATGGCGCTTTTACAGTTTCTGCCTGGGTAAAAAATCCAGACATAGCTAAAGAAGGCGAATTTTTGGCATCCTGGTGCAACCGTCATGAATTAAATCTGGCGTTGTCTTATAATGCCTTGGTTTACAATAGCGGTCACTATGGTGCAGCAGCACATTTAGATGGCCATTTTGATATGGCATATAAACAGCTGCCAGAAGCAAATAAATGGCACCATATCGTGTTAACATTTGATGGTGTTGTTGAGAAAATTTATATTGATGGCGTTTTAGATAATGCCCAGAATATGTTGCTGTCTTCGGTAACCCGAAATGCGAAAATTATTATCGGGGCATCAGATGTAGGCGAACATTTTTCTGGACAGATGTCTTCACTTCAGATGTATGATTTTGCCTTAGAGGTAGCCGATATTAAAAACGTGATGCAGGCTACTAAACCTTGATTTATTTTAAATAGTATAAACGACTAAATAATAAAGTAATGAGATTTTATAAATTACAACCTGTCCAATGTTTTGTTATTGCAGTACTACTGTTAATTGGCTTTAAAATACAAGCACAGGAGTATACACTTGAGTCTCCAGATGGTCATCTGGCTTTAAAGGTCAATATATCCCAAGCCATTTCCTGGGTTGCATATCTGGATAATGAAGTGGTTATTGAAAAGGCTGTTGCCGGAATGAATTTTTCTAAAGCAACGGATTTTGGAGTAAATCCACTGGTTAAGAAACATAAAATAATAGAAGAATCAGAGCTTATTACTCCGGTTGTACCTCATAAAAATGCTACGATAAAAGATGAATATCGGGAGTTGATACTTAGCTTTAAAGGAGATTATAAGTTAAATTTCAGAGTTTACAACGATGGTGTAGCCTATCAGTTTGTAGATGAAAGCAAGCAAATAAGGGAAGTTGTTTCGGAACAGGTCAACCTGACTTTTCCAGCAAATTCAAAATCGCTATTCCCAAAGGAAGAATCCATGTATTCCCATAACGAATGCTATTATTTAGATACAGCTTTGGATGCTATAAGTTCAGATGAGTTTTGTAGCCTTCCGGTATTATTTATTACCAATCAGGCCAAAGTTTTATTTACCGAAACGGCATTGCACGATTATCCGGGACTGTTCTTGAAAGGAAATGGTAATACCACTTTAAATGCTATGTTTCCTAAATATGTTTTGGAGGCTGTTGACAAAGACGGAACATCCGATCGTGTACAGACCATTACGAAAGAGGCAGATTATATTGCTAAAACTAAAGGGAAACAGGAGTTTCCTTGGCGTGTATTTGTTATAGCGAAAGACGATGGTGCTTTGGTCGAAAGTAATTTAACGTATCAGTTGGCAAGACCAACAGCTATAAAGAATACGGATTGGATAAAACCGGGTAAGGTAGCCTGGGACTGGTACAATAATAACAATATTTATGGTGTCGATTTTAAATCGGGGTTGAATACAGCGACTTATAAATATTATATTGATTTTGCTTCAAAAAATAATATCGAATATGTGATTCTGGACGAAGGCTGGACAAAATCGACAACCGATATTTTAAATGTTAATCCGGAAATGGATGTACAGGAATTAATTAACTACGGAAAGGAAAAAGGAGTGGGTATTATACTTTGGGTACTATGGAAACCTCTGGATGCAAATCTTTCCGAAATTCTGGAAACTTATAAAAGCTGGGGAGCTAAAGGGATTAAGATCGATTACATGCAGCGCAACGATCAGTATATGGTAAACTCGTACGAAGCGATTGCGAAAGCATGTGCTGATTTGGAATTACTGGTAGATTTTCACGGAGCGTTTAAACCTTCAGGATTAAGAAGAACCTATCCTAATGTTATTAATTACGAAGGCGTAAAAGGGAGTGAAAACAATAAATGGAGCGATAGGATTACTCCCGAACACAATGTAACCTTACCATTTATAAGAATGGTAGCCGGACCAATGGATTATACGCCTGGAGCGATGTCTAATAAACAGGCAGTAAATTACGCGATTAGTTTCGACAGACCAATGAGTCAGGGAACGCGTGCGCATCAGGTGGCCATGTACACAGTGTACGAAGCGCCTTTACAAATGCTGTGCGATTCGCCATCTGTATATTATGAGGAACAGGAAACGGTGGATTTTATTACGCAGATACCAACGACCTGGGACGAAACAAAAGTGTTAGAGGCTTCAGTTGGAAATTACATAGCTGTAGCCAGAAAGCAAGGCGATATCTGGTATATCGGGGCTATGACAGATTGGGATGAACGTAATTTAACGCTTGATTTGTCGTTTTTGGAACACGGCAACTATACCATGACAGTGTATAAGGATGGCATAAATGCCAATACCTTTGCAGAAGACTATAAAATTGAAACTCTGGAAGTAAGTCCTATCGATCGCGTAGAAGCTATTATGGCAAAAGGAGGCGGATGGTCAGCTATTATTCGAAGAAAATAAGAGCATTTTAAGATGCTGTCTTTAATATAAACTTCCTAAAAGAGAGCTAATATCGTTTTAAATTAAACCCTGGAAAATTCCAGGGTTTAATTTTTTTTTTAGGCTTGTTATTTTATTCCACAAGCAGGTTTTTAGATTTAGGGTATTTTACAGAATATTTCAATTCCAGCATTTTGTCTGTGTTAGGTTCTAATTCGAATTCCCATGTAATTATTCCGGTGTCCTGGTCTTGTTTTCCTCCGGTTAGTTTTTCAATATTAACCGTAATCTCTTCGAGCGTAGCTACCGGAACCTGATCCAGAATAATCATATTAATGGTTTGGTTTTTATTGTTTTTAACCGTGGTTTTCCAGGCACGTGTTTCTTCTTTTTTGTTTCCTATAAATTGTTTAGAGGTATAATCTTTAATTTTCTCACGGTTAACAGTTATCTTTTTATCGCGACCCAGAGAAATTTCCAGCGTATCCGAGGCGTAACGCACATCCATGAGTGTTTTTCCTACATAAGTGTCTTCGAAGAATACGTTAGCTTCGCCTTCCAGTAAATGGTATTGCTCCCAGTTTACAATATTGGCGATTAAGAAAGCATCTTTGTCTATTTTAGGTACGCTGTAATACTGGTAGAAGGCTGGTAACTCGTAGTTTTCCATATCTACCGAATAGTTTTTATTGTCTGAATTGATGGTATACGGCGTTTTAATTTCAAAATCTACTGTCGTCTGGTTTTCAATTTGTGCTACCGGAATAGGTTGACTGTTTTGCTCAGTTTTATCAGATAATTGTTCAGTTATAGCAATACCAGTAGCTCTACTTCTTAACATTTTTAAATTATCTTTCTTTTTACTTCCATAACCAACGACTACAACTTCATCTAGACTAACGGTATCCTCTTCCAGAGAGACATTTATCACAGCGGAGGTTATAGGCTGGGTTTTCGAGAGAAAGCCCAGGTATGAAAAGCTTAACTGGCCTGCATTATTAGGGATAGTGATGGCATAGTGGCCGTCAAAATCTGTTGTTGCTCCTATGGTGGTGCCTTCCACTAAAACATTAACACCGGGTAGTGGCTCTCCATTCGCGTCAGTAACCTTACCATTAACACTGTTTATGTTACGGTTATAAGACGGAGGTAAAGTATTGTAGTTAATAAAATAAGTTTCTAATTCCGGAGCTACACCAGATACATTTGGAGTTGCCGAAGAGAATTTCAGTTTAACATCAGTCCAGTCTACTTTTGTGTCCTGTTTAACATTGGCCTTATACATAAGTTGTACAGGTTCGTTTATGTTTTTTGCGCGGATATCGTAAGACGGATACCAGCCGGCATTGCCAACAACATAGGTTAATTCCAGAGGGTAAGTGCCTGTTTGTTTTACTTCGGCCTTTACTAAAATTTCTCCGGTAGGATAGGTCTTTTTGCTGGTTAAAGTGTTTATCTGATTTTGGATATCTCTTCGCTGATTATGCAGGGCTTTAATCGTTTTATTACGTTCAATTTCCTTTAGTTTCAGGCTAGTTAATTTTGTGCTGTAAAAATTAGAGGCCTGCTGAAGATTGTTCACACTCACCTGGTCGTTTCTTCCGCCTACATCTTTGTTTTCTTCTAAAAAAGAGAGTTCGTCTTTAATGATAGCGAGATAGGTGCTTTCTAATTGTAATTTGTCTTTAAGGTCTTCCAGTTGAGTTTCCAGCGCTGTAAGTTCTTCGGATTTTTCCAGTTTGTCCAGAAAGTTCTGTTGGTGGTTAACAGCTAAGACTGTTAATGCCCCCTGAGCTTTTACCTGTACACTTTTGGCATCGATAAAAGGCGATAAATTAATAAACTTTAAAACGGTGGTACCACGTGATAAGTTTACAGATTTTTGTCTTACAATCTGTGCGCCATCCAGGAATACAGTTACTTCATTGACTTTTGTATCAATCTTTTTTTCTGAAATGTCTTGAGCGGATAGTGTTGATGTCAGTAAACTAAAGAGCAGGGCATATACTATTTTCATAGGTTATTTTAATTTAGGTTAAGTGAATAGTTTCAGTAAGGTAGTACAGTTTAGTAGAAGAGTAGAAATTTTAATTATTACTATTTCATGTTTCTTGAACAAGATATATTAATTTTTTAATATTCCAGTACCGGTTCTCCATTAACACAACTTACACCGCTGGGTTGTGCTGGGATACTGCAATCGCTGAATATATTCCATTTGATGTTAAAAGCTTCACGAGCCTTATTATAGGCTTTTATTTTTTCAAGAAAAAGCCTGGTGTCTATTTCGGTAGAGTATGCGATATAGCCTTCGGGACCACCACAGGCTTTACTGCCAAAGGCCGTAAAAGTCCAGTTTGAAGCATCGGTGCAGGATAGGCTGTTAGCTAAAGTTTCAATGTCGGAAAACATGCGGTGTAATTGCTGTGCGTCTTGTTCCTGAGTGGTGTCATCATCATTATTATTACAGGAAAAACTTATGCAGGCCAGCATAAAAACAGCGAGTAGGTGTCTTGGTTTCATCATATGGTTTTCTTCTTAGATGTAGAATGGTCGATTTGGTTGCGTTTCGTTTTAGTGTTTTATCAAACTTAGGTTTTAATTGTTTTCAGTTTTACTATCAATTATCCTGACGTGATTTTAGATACAATCTATTGATTTTCTGATTTAGACTTATGTGTTTTTTTGTAAAAATTATTACTTAAATCGTCAAATTGAAATCCCGTAATTTCAGTCCCTGTTTTTGTAAAGCGGATTGGCGCATACATGCCCATACTATAATAATTTTCAGCAATAGGAATTAGTTTGACTTCGTTACCAAAAATAGTGGTGATAAACGTATCTCCTTTTTTATCAATATTTACAGTATCTGCATTTAAAATACTTTTGTATGTTCCCGAAATGTCCTCCCAAGGTAATCCGTTTACCGACTTTATGTCGGCGGATGTATTAGCAGCTCCCAGGCCGTGTTTGGTGTGGCAGACTTCGCAATAGGTGGGTTCAACGCCATTAGCCACAAGATGTTTCACAGGAGGTGTGCTTTTTAAGGCCTGATATATAGCCCCAAGATCTTCATCGGTCATAATCTGAAAATATTTCCAGGGCATTACTTTACTTAAAGTGCCGCTTTTTCCGGTTTTAATAACGTCTATAAAATCCTGTTTGGTCCAGCTACCAATGCCACTGCTGTCTGATGTGATATTGGTAGAGTATACGTTACCTTCTCTGGTGCCAATGGATAAACCTCCGGCATAAAAAAATTGGCTGCGACCTTCCCAGTTGGTATGACAGGTAAGACAGTGTCCTATATTTACCAGATACTTTCCTCTTTCAAGCGGATTGTTCATATCGGGTTCGGGGAGCAGGGTATCTGTTACCTGACGGAAGGGATCAGATTCTATTCTATCCTCCATGCTTTGGGTTAGTTTTCTTTTGGGGATTGTTTTGTTAACAGGATTTAGTGTTTTAAGGTACACGACAACCGATACCAGATCTTCGTTCGTTAACTGCATATAATCGTAAACCGGCATTCTAGCCAGTTTTCTGCCGTCTTTACCAATGCCTTTTCTTATGGCCGTAGCAACTTCGGCATCGGAGTAACTTCCAATGCCAGTGAGGGTATCCGGCGTAATATTCATGGAGTATAACCAAAGGGAATCCGTTTTTTTCATCATACTAACACCTGCACCTTTTCGGGCTTCAAACAGGGAATCGCCGGGTTCTGATTTATAGAAATTAGAATGGCAGGAAAAACATTGTAAAATGCCATTGGCCAGATAGGCTCCACGAGCTATACGTTGTTCTGTTATCTGAAACCTTGCATCGGGCAAGGGAATATTGGTGCCGGTTTTAAAATACTGGGCCGCGTCAGGCTGGGGGATAAGCCTGTCGTTTTTTGAATGACAGGAGATTAGGAGAATCATTATGGCTATGGCCATAAGGGACAATGAAATAGTATGGAATAATCGTTTCATGGCTTACCCGTTTATTGTAATTAAACGCGGTTAAATTCAATACGATGTTGAAGCAGATGTTGAAAACGATTAGTACTCAGGAAGTTAATTGTAAAGTTAAGATTTTTTTTTGTTTAAAATAATGAAAATCAATAGGTTAAATAGTTGTTGGGTTCTGTGGGAGATAATTTTAGGCGTCTTACTGTTCAAACTTAATCTATTGGTTTCCTTCAATATAGAAAAGGAACTTTGCGATTACGGGAGTGACTACATGGTATTAAATAAGGTTTTAATGTGAAAAATGACGAAGTGCATCTATTCTAATTCCATTAGTTTCATTTTGGCGTGCTCCAGATCTGGATTTAAGCGTAGCGCTGTTTTATAATTTTTAATGGCGTTTTCTTTATCTCCCGTGATGTCATAAGCGTCTCCCAGACTGTCAAAGGCGTTTGCAGAGTCCGGGTAATTTTCTGTGTTGAGGATAAAAAAATCAAGAGCCTTATTGATATACGCGGGATTTTCGCTGCGCAGCATAGTGTATCCAATCTGGTTTACCAGATATTCCGGAGGACTGAAATCATACGACAGTCTGTTAGATAAATTTTGAAAGTGTTGAAGGAGTTGTGTTTTGCTTTCAACATCGCGATAAGAAATGCCATAGCCTTCAAATACGGCAGAAATACCATTGTGAAATGCAATAAGTGGCACCGAGCTATGGTTCTCGTTTTCGAAGTATTCCAGTCTGCCCGGCAGTTCACCACTGCATTTACTGCGTAAGGATTCATAGAATCGGACATGTCGATCTCGGTTTCTGATATTCCGTTTTCCCCAGTTGGCCGTCGCGATGTAAATGTATCTCTTAAAAGCCTGTTCAGGCAGAAGCTTTAACTTTTTATCCATGGTTTCCGAATCCCAGGTTCCAAAACTGGGGTCGATAGCCAGAAACGCATTAAAATCAGTGTTTTCTTTCATATAGGCATGGGTGCTTAGCAGGCCTCCTAAAGAGTGCCCAAACAGCAGACGATACGGTGTCGTTCTGTAAGTTTTATCCAATTCTGGTAAAAGTTCAGTTTCCAAAAAGCTCAGAAAACGATCGCCACCACCCGAATTATTGGCTCTGGTGGTAATAATTTTGTCCGGAGTGTAGTCCCGTCTTCGGTCTACATTCTGAATGCCAACCACAATCATTTCAGGGATTTTCATGGTTCTGTACATCTCCGCACTCATATAGTCTACCATGCCGGAAATCGATTTAAAGTGTGAATTTCCATCCAGTACTATAAGTAGGGGATAACGTTTATGTGCAGCGTTTTTGGTGTTATACGACTGCGGAAGACTAATATAGTAGCTGCGGTCTTCATTAAGAATTTCTGACCGTAACACGTGTTTTGTGCCGATTATGATGGGATCTGTATTTTGAGACCGTAGTTGACTGATTCCAATAAGGACGAACAGGGTGAGTAGCATTTGTTTACGCATCGTGTGGGTTTTTAAGCTTCCAGATATCATAGGTCATTTCAAATTTTAGTTCATTTTTACTGTGCCTCCCTATTTCTGTCCAGCCTGCAATGCGATAAAACTGTTCGGCTCTGGTGTCAGGAGCTGTGCTCAGCCATACGGTTTCGCGGGTCTGACTAAAATACCAGTGTAACATCTGGTCGTGTAATGTTCTGCCAATACCCTGTTTATCGAAATCTGGATGTACAAACAGCGCCCAGATGTTATGGGCTTTTAAATCTGCAATGGCAAAACCAACGATGCGATTGTTCTGCTCGCAAACCCAGCCTTTGCCCCGTAGCGCAATAAATTCCAGACAATCTTCATCTGTTACGAAATCGGGGTTGGACAAGGTGTTTTCGGTTACGGCGTTGCGTACAACTTGCATCTGGGGTATATCGGCTTTATGTGCTTCTCGGAATATCATACAGAAACTAAAGATATACGAAATTTAAAAGTTTCAGCCTGAAGAGCGCCGTTTTTTAAAGATGAGTTATCAGGTTTGTAGTAGAAAGACCATTGCTTTGTTGCTAGAGTAGTCTAATCACTTACAAGATGGTTAGTTTTTAATAAGAGCCCCGTAAATAATTTCTTTTAGTCTGGTATTCATGTTGTTATTGTAAGGAGAATCAAATACCTGTCTCAACTGAATAACAATCAAATCGTTTTTTGGATCTATCCAGAATTCTGTGCCAAAAGCGCCGCCCCAGGTATACGTCCCGTCGGGGAATACAGAATGTCCTTTGGAAACGGCAAATCCATAACCAAATTTAGCCGGCCACCAGGGAAAAGAGACGGTATCAATCTGATTGATGTGCATGAGTTGTGCTGTTTCCGGTTTCAGGAGTTTTACGTTTCTCAAGTTTCCATTATTCAGCATGGCCTGGCAAAACAGGTAATAATCTCTGGCAGTACCTGTCATTCCGCTACCACCTGAAAAATAGTATTGTTCTTTTTGAACAGGGTAATCGGGTTTTAAATGTTCAAACCGGGTTTTCCATTCTATGAATGTGCCATCGGGGGTTGTTAGGTAAGGCTTCACCAAATCTTGCGATAGTGAATCGGGAAAGTAAAAGTCGAGCTTTTCTATTTCCAATGGATTGGTAATGTTTTCTCGGATATAATCATTTAATTGTATACCTGAAGCAACTTCGACCACGCGTCCTAAAACATCTGTATTTAATCCGTATTGCCACTGGGTTCCCGGCTCAAAAGTAATGGGAGCCCTGCCTAGTTTGTCCATGGATTCTTCAAGAGTTTTACCCGACTCACATGTATTAGCTGCAGGTACACGGCCAAGTTTTAAATATATTGCTGAAAAGTCTGTCGAACCCCAGACTAAATCAAGCTTTTCGCCATAAGTAATGCCTGAAGTATGAGTGAGAAGATGATGAATGGTAATAGGAGTATTTGCCGGGCTACTGGTCCATGTTGTATCTTCTGGCTTATAACTGGTAATAATACCAGTATCTTTGAAGGAAGGAATATATTTATAAACAGGATCGTCTAGTTGTATTTTTCCGCTCTCCACTAGTTGCATTATGGCTACAGATACTATAGGCTTGGTCATGGAAGCCAGTCTGAATAGGTGATTTTTGCGATACGGTGTTCTTCGTAATGAGTCTGACCATCCCACTTCCGATTCGTAAATAATTTTTCCATTTTTAGCGATTAAGGTCACTGCTCCGGGAAATTTTTTAGCATCTACAAAGTCCATCGCCTGCGCAGTCGGCAAAAACCTGTCCTGTCGTAATAAAACTTAGAAGTAAAATTAGAACTGTTCTCATGTCGTTTCTTTTAATGGAGGCCAACGTTTTGGCTAAACTGCGTTTTAATGCAGTTTAGGTTTTGTTATCATTTGTTTTTGAATGGCCTCTAAATAAGTTCTTATAGAATAGTTCTCACAGTGCCCACAAGTAGGAGAGAAAACTATTTCAGCATCAGACTTGGGATTAGTCGTGGATTGTAAAAATTCATCAAAATCGCGCATAGCATTATTCAAATAATAATTATCCATATCTCCCATCCAAATATGAATTTTCCCTTGAATCTTTGTACCTAATTCAGGCCAATTTTCTTTAGCATACATTAATAAATCATATTTCTTCCAATATTCTGCAACCGAGGAGTCTATTTCCCCTGTAATTGGATCAAAGATTGGTTTTGGCAAACCGTTAGTGTCTTTTGGACTGTAGACGGCATTCCAGCCTCCCCATTGATTTCGAGAGGTGATATAGGAATCTGTATATCCCTCAACGTTTTCAGTTTGAACCTCTTTCTTAATAGTAAATTCAGGTTCTCCCATCGTATTCCTTTTACTTGGGCGCTCAATAGAATTGTTATTGTAAAAGGCATTTGTATTTTCATAGATATTTATAAGTTGCATTTTATAGAACGATACGGCATCAGCGCTATAAGAAAAACAACCACCAAAATGTTCAGGATAATATAATTGTAGAGCCAATGAAACCCATCCTCCAGTTGAACAACCGGCAGTATAGCGAGTATCTGAAGTCCCTTCGGTTCTATATGTTTTGTCAATTGCAGGAATTAGTTCCTCAATCAATGCTGAACCATATGGGCCATTGTTTGCAGAATTTATTTGGTAAGAATCACCAAACTGACCATAACCATCAAGAAACACGGTAATGATTTGTGGAGCATCTTTTGATATCCACCACTCATTTAACGTTGAATCTCTAACAATTTGATTAACTCGCGTATATCTGCTGCCATATCCCCCAATGTTATAGCAAACAGGATATTTCTTTGAAGGATTGTCGGCATAACCAGACGGGAGTAGTACAGCAGTGTTTATGTTGATTGGTTTATCCCACCATTTAGAAAGCACTTTACTTTCTATTGAAAACATCTGTATGAGTTCATGTTCTTCTAATGTCCACATCCTTCTACCTTCGAAAAATTCAGCTGGAATAATTGGAGCGCTTTCGTTTGTACGCTCAAAAACTTTGGTGAACATCCTATAAGGGTGTTCCGTTCGATTTTCAATTTTAGATTCATCCCACATCACTTGGAGGTAATATTTATCAAAAGGAATGTTATTTAGTTCCCAATTGGCTGTAGATGTCCACTTGGAGCCAGCATCCAGTTCTAATATCTGATCCTTTTTCCAATCCTTAATGTTTATTCCAAATACCCAAGTACTATCTTGATTTGCCGAAAGACTTGTTGGTTGTATGTTATTTTTTAATGTGATATAAACCACTAATTTACCTGTTCCTCCAAATGATTCTTGCATTTTAGGTGCAATTGAAAATTTAAAGGACATATCTTTTTCATTTTGTCCAAAAGAATGAAGTGATAAAAAGGAGAATAATAGAAAGATTATTGTTTTGGTCATGTTTGTCTAATTAATGATAACGGTTTTGTGTAAGCGTCAGAAACGGGAAAATGCGCGAGTATTTTCCGCTGACGCAATCAAGTTAATAAAAAGGCGAGAATTTTCGGTATAAAATTCTCGCCGTTATTGCGTACAAGTTGTTGCCAGTAGTTTTTATTCTTTTTTATTCAGTTCAATCGGATTCGGACTTTCTGGTAATCCAATTAGTTTATTATTATAAAAGTACATATCATAAAACTCTCCACTATTCCAAACTTTTAATAAAATACTATCTCCGATTTTTTCATTCATTCCCATTTCTAAAATTTTAAGCGAATCAGTCGGATTAGGGTTTAATTCATAAATTCCGTAAGTATTTGGGTTTTCTGAAATATCCAATCGTAAATTTCTGTTCTCAATTTTAAAATCATATTGAGTTTGCGAGTAAGGATTATTTTCCAAGTATGAATTCCAGAAAAATGAGAATATCCAATAACAAACTACTGTGTTAACGAAAAATAAAATCGAAAGTCTTTTTTTTATAAAGAAGGCAATAATTCCAATCAGAATGTTCACTCCGAATATTTCAATTCTGTGAGATTCAACTCCAACAGACATAGTAGGGTCAGGCTTAATGCTACTAACCCAATATTTCATAAGTAAAATATCGATTAGTAAAATCAGAAATCCAATTCCGACTAATAATTTCACTTTTGATTTTGTCATTCTCAAATTATTGGCAACATATGGATAACACTAATATGTTTATCGCAGTTATATTTACACCAGCAAAATAGAAAAATCTTACAATTAACTACTAGGGAAAAAGGTCAATTTTAATTACAAGCTTATTAACATAGGTAGAGCAGGAAGCTTTATTGCAGTTAATTCCAGATTAAATATGTTTACTGAAGTCACGATTAAAATAAATGATACTATCTTTTTCATTTGAGGTAATACATCTTTGTTTTTCTATAGTTTATGTTTTACCAGGGACCATTTTTAGTTATATGAATAAACTTACCCTTTTCTAATCTAAAAGCACCGCCAAACCCAACAAACCAAAGTCGATTATCCTGGTCTTTAAATATTTGAAAAACTGCCGGCCCTTTATTATCTGCTGATTTTTTAAATTCTATGAGTTCATTGCCATTATAGGTATATAAATAGTGTTGGTTAGAAACAAACCATAAATTATTGTCTTTGTCTTCAGCTATACTTCCTATGCCTTTTCCTGTTTCAATTTTTCCATGAGTTATATTTTCAGCCGTATTATCAGTTAAATTATAGAGTCCGATTTTTGTTGATACCCATAATGTTCCCTTTTGATCTTCGAATATGCCATTGACAAAGTTTGTTTCAATTCCTGCTTTTTTAGAAACATGTATAAGCGCATTATCGGCGAATGAAAACAAACCGGCGTTGGAACTAAACCATAATGTGCCCTTACTATCTTCGAATATACTATGAACCATTTTTGTGCTTGAAATAGCAAAAGTAGTATCAGTTTTACCTTCGGGAAGTTCAAATTTTGTAAACTTCTGGCCATTAAAAACACACAGGCCATCGCTGGTTCCAATCCAGATTCTGCCATTTTTATCAGCAGCAATACACCACGCATCATTACTTATTAATCCGTCAGATTCGTAATAATTTGTTACGTTTACGCCATCGATACTGCTAATCCCATCCGTATGTGCCATCCAGATTTTTCCATTAGTGTCTTCGGTAATATCTTTAATTGTAACGTTTTTTCCTGAATCACTTCTTATACTGTCTATATGAGTAAGCACGTTGTTTGAAAATCTAAAAGCACCGTCTTGTGTTCCAAACCATAAATTCCCTTTGCTGTCTTGAAACATGGTCCTTACAACCTGACTTATTTGATTATTATGATCTGAAAAAATTAAAGCGTTTTCTCTGTTGTAGGTATTTGGTTGATGATCTTCTAATTTCTTTTCCGGGTTTACAGATTGATATATCTCTTTCTTGCTTTTTTGTCCATTGCAAGAATTTAAAATAAGCGATAGCACTATGGCAGTAAATAATTTAATGGGTATCATCGGTGTTTTTACTAGTATTTGCGGCATAACGGGTTGGTATAAGCCCAGTGCTTTTAATTTTTCATTATGTTTATTAATATTCATTTACATTATTTTAAGCACTTTTGCCCGCATTATCACTTATGTAGTGTTTTATTCTTTAATTCCCTCAATAATATTGTCATTCATATTTATAACCATTTTATCCCCGTTAAATTCAATTTTCAATTCATTGGTATAGGTTAGTTTCAAAATATTACCATCTGCGGCCAGTAGCTCATCATCTAAGAATAAACGGCCGTTAACTTCTTGTAATGTGATTTTAGTGCGTTTAATACCCAAGTGTTTGGTGAGCTCTTCTTTATTGAAAATATAAGTTCCAATTTGACGCTTAAAAGCAGTGGGATTAGCTAACTTGTCTTCAGATAGTAATGCGATATCTTTATTTCTTATGGTAAGATATAAATCCCGTAACAGTTGAAGTATAGGCGTATTTCCCCAATTTGTCGTTATTCCAATGAAATCTCCGGATTCGGGTATCCTAATAATGACACTCTTGGTACCATAACCACTACCTGCAGCAAAAAGTATTTTTTCATTTCCAAAATATTTAATGCTCCATGCATAGCCTTCAAATTCATTTTCACCACTTTGTACATGAGATTGAAACATCATGTCGACATATTTTTTACTAAGAATTTTGTAGTCTTCCAAGCCTTGAACGAACCCAAATAGATCTGAGGGATTAGAATAAAGTCCACCCCCGGCATTATCTCCATAATGCTTACTTCTTTGAGTAAACTCTAATCCATTCGAAGTTATTCGGTAAGGTACTGCTAAGTTTGAAACAACATTTCTACCATTATAATAGCCTGTATTTTTAAGTTTTAAAGGTTGTATGATGTTTTCGGTAATAAAATCGTTATAACTCATACCACTAACATTTTCAATAATTGCACCTAATAAAGTAATACCAGCATTAGAATATTCGTACCGATCTCCTGGGGCAAAAAGAAGGGTTTGTTTCCCCATAATGTCGATTTGTTCCTGGAATGTCAGTGCTTCATGTGGTTGAACTCCGGATTCTCTGGAAAGCCCCGAAGTATGAGTCAATAAATGATGTACGGTAATACTATCCGCCCAACCAGTTTTTAAGCCAGGGATATATTTTGAAATGGGTGTATTTATATCAATCCTGCCATCCTCGACTAAAATTAAAATTGCCGTAGCCGTAAATGTTTTTGAAATTGAATTTATCGAGAATCGTGTATTTGGATTATTCTTGATTTCGAAACTTCTGTTGGCAAACCCGTAGCTTTTCTCAAAGGTGCTATTATTGTGTATTACCACTTTAACAGTACCGGAAAAGCCATATACTCTTTCGTAAGTTTCTATTGTTGAATTCAGCTTTTGTATCAAACCTGAATCCTGACAAAACCCAAAATTTAAGTTTATTAATAGTAATGGTATAATGATGATATGTTTCATGATTTTTAATTACATACAACATCTGGTTCACACTAATAGTTTATCCTTGTTGTATTTACACCAGTAAAATAGAAAAATCTTACCATTATCTAGTAGGGAAAAGGTCAATTTTACTCGCATGCTTATTAACATACATAGAATAGCGGGTAAGCTTTACTCCAAGTTTGATTCGATATTTGGTTTACAAACTCGATTTATAAAATATTACATCAAGCCAGAGACGAACAATCCCTTTAGAAAAAGGCTTCCACAGATTAGTTTTTGCGAAGTAGAAGGCGTAAATATTATTTTTTAGTCTTTTTACGCCTGGCATTCCAGATAATAAATCCGCTAACCGATAGAAACGGCCCGGATAAACCTACAAAACAATACAGTAGTTTTATGCCCAGACCACCATATTGCCCGAAGTGCAGAGGCGATACCATACTATCCAGACGATTAAGAAGCGGGGTTTCTGCAACCTTGGTCACTGCCGTAATGGTGCCGGTATTGGCATCTATACTAATTTTATTAAAATACTTGCTGTAATAAAACGGGTCGTTGTTAAAGGTACCATTTACAGTAAGCGTTGCGCCCGGGGTTTTAGGTAATCGCAGATAGCTGGCATTAAAATCGGGATGGCTGGCAGCAAGCTGTTTTAAAGCGCCTTCCACCGAAATACTCAGTTGTGGCGGATCAGGGATTTTAGGTGTTTGTAAACCCGATTTGGAGACTTTATAAGCCAGAACCGTTCCGGTAATTACCAGTACTAAATTTAAGAGCAGTGCCCAGACCCCCACATAGCGGTGCAGTGCGGAGTAGAAGTTACGGCGGTGCGATCGTTTAATTTTTACCTTAAATAACAGTGTTTTTACAAGGACTTTGCGGTATAATATAAGCCCGGTTATTAGAGAAAGGAAAAAGAGTACGCCCATAATAAGTACCAGAACCCTGCCATAAGGTCCGGCATGAAACGAGTAGTGGAGTTTTAAAATCCATTTACTAACGGTAGTATTGGCATCGATGTTGGCTATAATGTTGCCCGTTTCTGGATGTACAAATATAAAGCGTCGGGCATCAGGTAAACGCAGATTAAACAGGATGGATTCGCCGGGTTGAAAATGGACTACTCTGGTTTCCCATTCCGGAAACTGCTGTTGTACGGTGTGTATTGCCTTATCTAAATGTAAGATCGTGGCAGAAGCATCTTCGGTTCGATAGGCTTTAAAAGTTATATCGTCCAGATCTTCATTAAAAGCCAGTATGGCTCCTGTAAGTCCTAAGACGATAAGAAATAGCCCGGCTATTAAACCGAAATAAGAATGATATTTTAAAAGGCTTCTGTTAGTCACGTTTCAATTAAAATGCAAACATTGGGAATAAATCCCTTAAAACAAAAACATCCTGTAAAATAAATTACAGGATGTTTTAATGGTGTTGGTAGGTTTAAATTTTCACTTTAAGCGATACATTAAAACGCGTACCGTTGGCTTTTATATAATCGTTATCGCGGGCAGCAAATTGAGATAACAGGTTGTAGTAATCTTCGTTTAGCAGGTTTTCTATACCCAGACCAATAGTAGTAGATGGCGACATTTTGTAACTGGTTGTTAAGTTAACCAGATTAAAGCTTGAAATAGGACCCTGACCGTATGAATAATCTCCGTTGGCGTTAGCTTCAAAATGATCTCTGTTACCAGAATAGATGTAAGAGATACGAGCATTAAAGTCAGAACCTAAATTATAACCTAAATAAAGCACACCTTTTAATGGTGGAATACGGTCGCTGTTCATATAGGTGTCGTAATTGTCATTATTTTCCACATCTAATTTACCTTCGGTGTACGATAGTGATCCTCCTAAGTTAAAGTGCTGAGATAATCGGGTGTCGGCAGCGATTTCAAAACCGTAAACACGTTCCGGCTGACGGTCAATTTCGAATATACCGCTTGGTAATTCGGTGTAAGTCGCTCCAAACTTAGAGGTACTTATAAAATATGCTCCACTGAAGTTGGTTTGCCCGATACGGCTGTTAAATCCTATTTCGTAGTTGTTGGCAATTACCGCATCAGAATTAATCTGACTTACCGTACTTTCTGTCGCCGAACGTAATGTACGTCCTAAATCAGCAATAGAGAAACTTTGTGAGAAACTTACAAACGGCTTAAATACAGCCCATTTGTTATAACGTAATCCAACATTAAAAGTTGTAGCGTTATAGTCTAAGTCGCCACCTTCTACAGCAACACCACCGCTGCTAGGCGTAGTTGCGCCTGCTGCATAACGTGTAAGGGTTACGTAATCCGGAATGTGAATACCTATGTTCTCAAAACGGATACCGGCTTTAATTACAAAATCGCTGTACATGGCTTTTAACTGCGCGTAAGGTGCAATGTTCGTCATGTCAGTTTCCGGTACCCAAGGTCGGCCATCTATTAATTCCTGAGCGGTAACATCGTTTAATACATCCAGACCGTATAAGATATTTCCTGTTACAGAACCAAACTCATAGGTCGTGTTGAAGTTAAAACGGGCACCCATTTTAGTTGAGATGATAGACGACTGGCCACCATCGTAACCTAAATCTGGATCGTAAAAACTTACAGTGTATCCATAAACCGTTCTAAAATCCTGAGCGTACAGGTTTAATTTAAAATCGGTGTTTTTAAAGATGTTTGTAAAGTCGTAGGTTAACTGTGCATTGTGGTTGTAACGGTTTCCCTGGTCTACACTTAGGTCTTCACCTAAAATACCAATAGAAGGTGTTACACCATACTCACCAACCTGAGCCACATAATCGGAGTTCTGATTACTGCTGAAGTAGTTGTACATAACTTCTACTTTGTGGTTGTCTGCAATCTGGTAGTTTAATTTACCAAATAAGCTGTACTGATCGGTTTCACCGATACCGTAATACGGAGAAACAACTTCGCCGTCTGCATCGCGGAAAACCCCCGTTTGTCTGAAGGTTCCGCTAACCACGTAACCTAATTTATCTAAATTACCAGAGAAGGTCTGAGAGATGTTGGCTCCAACGGTTTTATCTATGATTTTTAAAGCTCCAGTACTACCTAAAACTGTTTCACTGTTAAAACGCTTGGCAGCATCGGTTTTCTTGGTAATATAGTTGACAATACCACCATCGGCACCGTTACCATAAATGGCTGTTGCGCCTTTAATAACTTCTATACGCTCTATGGTACTTGGGTCTATCGTGTTAATATCGCGACTTCCGTTACGTAAAGGCGTCGACTGCGGAATACCGTCTATAAGTACCAACATTTTTCTACCTCTAAGGGTTTGTCCCGTATTACTGGTCTGGTTGGTGCTTAAGGACATTCCCGGAACCTCGAGTAAAACATCGGCCACGTTGGTACTGGTTTGCTGAAAGGTTTCAAGTTCTTTAGCTGAAATTACTGATACGGAAGATGGTACTTCATCCAGCGTTTCGCGCACACGGTTAGAGGTAATAACTACTTCGTTTAAAGCTTTTAAATCGGTTTGCAAACTGATGTTAACTTCTAGGTTCTGATTGGCCGTTAAGGTAATTTTCTGAGATATTTTAAGGTAACCAATACCAGAAAACTGTAGTGTATACTGGCCACCATCAAGTTGTTCTATGCGGTAGTATCCGTCTGCGTTAGCCTGAGCACCTTTAGTAGTTCCTGCAAGGGTAACCGTAGCATAAGGCACTGGCTGGTTGTTTTCGTCGGAAATGGTTCCGAAGATTGAAGCATCCTGAGCATAAAGTCCCAGAGTACTTATAAAAAACATACAAAATAGTAAATGTTTCATTATTATATTTATTTAGACTGATTATAAACGAGCGCAAAAATAGTATTTTATTTAGGTCTGAAAAGATTTATCTGATGAATTTGTGATGGAGGAGTGGTATGTGGTTTAATTTGAAGGTATTATGTGTCTTGGTGTTTGGTAGGAGTGTTTTTTACTCATTCAAAGTATCCGAAATTTTATCGAGATTCAAACTGTTGGCCGCCGCCTGAAAGATGTAATTTTAAGATACAGCATTCATTTTGAAATATATTTGTTTAATTTATTAGGAATAGTTAAATTTATAAAGAACTGATTATTAGTGTTTTGTAGTGTTTTAGCTGTTTTTTGGAAATGGTTATAACACGTTGTGAATTTATTAACACGTACTAGTCATGATTTCACTTCACTTTATTCGTTTTTATTTTGTCGTTAGTTTTTGTTTATCACTTAGCGTTTATGGTCAGGAGCCAACGTTAATTATAGAAAATGGTCGTGTAATTATTGGAGATGGCTTGGTGTTGGAACAAGCTACAGTTGCACTAGATGGAGAACGTATTCTTTCTGTGACTCAGGAACCGATAATATCCTCGACAGTAAAAAGAATAGACGCTACCGGAAAAACAGTAATGCCCGGGTTAATAGATGCTCATGTACATTTAACTGTGCCCATGGCTAAAGATTTGGAAACATTTAATGTGTTTTTATCAGATACTTTACCATATGTATTGAAGGAATTTCTTCGGCATGGGATTACCACGGTACGATCTACTGGGGATGCCTGGCCTTATATAGGAGAGGTAAGAGACCAGATTAATGCGGGAAAACTGGAAGGTCCACGTATTCTTACCAGTGGACCGGTGCTTACTTATAAAGAAGGACATCCTGCAAACACTGTTTGCAAAGGTAATCCGTTATGTCGCAAATTAGTAACACGTGAGCTTGGTACTCCTGAAGAAGCTAAAATTGTGGTACAGCAGTTGGCAAAAGAAGGGGTGGATTTCATAAAGTTTGTTTCAGATAGTATTCTTTACCCCGTATCACTTCCTAATGATATAGAGGAAGCTATCATTCAACAAGCTCATAAGGAATACAAACAGGCAGTAGCCCATATCGCAGAAGTGTCGTTTATAGAAAGAGCTGTAGAAAACGGATTAGATGGTTTGGTTCATGCGCCAAATATGCCTTTTTCAGTAGAAACAGCCAAAAACATGGGAAAGATTTTAGCTAAGCATCATGTGCCGTATACAACAACAATCACTCCGTATATTGTTTTTTATTTACCTAGTAAGGAAGCCTTCCGTACTGAAGGTGTGAAAAAAAGAAAAGAGGCGGGGTCACGGTTTAATGAGATGAACGCTATGGGGGCACAAATGCTTGTTGGAACAGATTGGACTTCATGGACAGCTGATAAAGGTCCTAACTTTGGTCCGGGGGCTATGTTGTTAACAGAAATGATTCATTTAGTTAAAGGAGGAATTCCTGTATTGGAGGTTATTAAAGCTACAACATTAAGTTCTGCCCAGATTCTCGGTCTTGATAAAAAAACAGGAAGTCTTGAGCCTGGAAAACAGGCGGATATCCTTATTGTTGATGGCAATCCGTTGGAAGATATCAATGCACTTAAAAAAACAGTTTATGTTTTAAAAGGGGGGGGAACAGTGTTTTCTAAATAAGAAGTTAAGTTTTTTATTGTATTAATCAAATAGATGAAAGTGAAATAGTTAACTGTTAATGTGAAATTCTATTCATTCAACGTATCCGAAATTTTATCAAGGTTTAGGCTGTTAGCTGCCGCCTGAAAAATCTCGTAATAGGTGGATTGGTTTTTGTACAGCTCGTCGTGTGTACCTTGTTCTATAACCCGACCATGGTCTAAAACAATCACATTTTCGGCATCGATAATCTGCGAAATACTGTGCGAAATAATAATCACTGTACGGCCCTGTTTAATAGCATCGAGGCTTTTCTTTATTTGTTCTGTGGCTACAGCATCCAGACTGGCTGTAGGTTCGTCTAAAAAGATAATAGGCGGGTTCTTTAAAAACAGGCGGGCTATGGAAATGCGCTGTTGTTGTCCTCCGGATAGGAGTTTGGCCTTAGATTCGTAGCCCTGGGGCAGGGCCATAATATCGTTGTGGATGTAAGCCTTTTTTGTAGCAAGTTCTATGGCTTCCTGTGTGGCGTCTTCGTCGCCATATCTGATATTTTCGGATATGCTGCCGTTAAAAATATGGTTTTTCTGAAGCACAAGTCCGATATGCTGGCGCAGCCATTCGGTATTGTAGTCCTGTAAATCAACCCCGTCCAGAGTGATGCTTCCGGTTGTTGGCTTGTAAAATTTATCAAGCAGGTTTACCACTGTACTTTTTCCGGCACCACTTAAACCTACCAGGGCTGTAATTTTATTGGCGGGAATTTCCATAGAAACATCATGTAACGCTTTAGTACCGTTAGGATATTTAAAGTCCACATGGTTTAAAGTAATATTGCCCACTATGGTTTCGGGCATGAAGTTTCCTGAGGTTTCCTGTTCGTCGTCGGCATCAAGAATATTAAAAAAGGCTTCGGAATAAATAAGGGCGTCGTTCACCTCGTCGTAAATCATATGCAGTCGGCGTATGGGAGCAGAGACATTATTAAACAGCAAAATATGGAACATAATCATGCCTATACTCATGGTGCCTTTTAAAACAAAATAGGCGGTAAGGATAATAATAAGCACAACACCAAACTGTTCAAGAAAGGTTTTTAAACTGTCGAACATAAAACCAATCTGGTGGGTTTTCATCTGGTTTTCGGTAATGTCATACTGAATCTTTTCGTGTTTTTCGGCTTCCAGATCTTCGCGGGTAAAGGATTTAATTACAGAAATAGAATCAATAATACTAATAATGACATTGCTTTTGGTTTCCCGGTAATGCCGCATACGGCGTCTAAAACCACTGAGTTTATGTGCCTGAACCACACTTACCCAATAATAAATGGGGATAATGGCCAGACTAACCATACCAATCCAGAAATTGGCTGAAAACATGGCAATCAGGGCAATCAGGGCATTGGCGAAAAGCGGGAGAATATCGATAAAGAAATTCCGAACCAGTCGCGTCAGGCTGCTAATGCCCAGATCTATTCTGGCCTGCAATTTTCCACTTTCATTTTCCGAAGAGGTATAAAAGGCCATGCGGTAGGACAGGATACGCTCGACTACGGCCTGAGAGAAATCCCGTGAAATGTAAATACGCAGCTTTTCGCCAAAGAATTTCTGTCCGTATTGTATAGCAGCGTAAATGAGTTCTTTCCCCAGTAAAATACCACTGATGAGAAACAGCATGTGCATGCCTTTTTTTAAAGGTTCGTGCTGTTCTACTAACACAGTGACTTCATCGACAGTATAACGTAGAATATAAGCGTTAACCTGAGCCATCACCGATCCGATTAAGGTAAGGACCAGGGTAGCCAGCACCAGAAAGCGATACGGACGTACAAAGGCCCAGATTTCCCTGAAGAGCTCAGAGAGACTCATGGTGCGTTCGGGCTTTTCCAGTTGTATCTGTGGTTTTGGCATTGGCGTGCTAATGGTCTGTTTTTAAGTCTTTCTAAGATACTAAATAAATGATTTGTAACGGATTAAATTGAATTTAATCTTTAGCAGGATAATCGAGGGATGTGC
The DNA here is from genome assembly GCF_051172795.1 of Formosa sp. S-31. Taxonomy (NCBI): domain Bacteria; kingdom Pseudomonadati; phylum Bacteroidota; class Flavobacteriia; order Flavobacteriales; family Flavobacteriaceae; genus Formosa; species Formosa sp. S-31. The sequence continues at coordinate 885,335 of NZ_JAENDK010000002.1, read as the reverse complement.
TTTAAAGCTGTATTTAAAATTGGCGTAGTAACGGAAAATAGCAAGGAAAATGTGAAGGAAAATCAGTATTAGCAAGTTTTAATTATTATTTAATATGGTGCTGAATCGTTAACATTTTAGTGATTTGCGGTTCACTTTTACTTTAAAGGTCTGCTCATACATTTGCAACCGAAAATTAAAAGAAAATAATAGAGATGAAATCAATTTTATGTTATGCAGGGGCACTAAGTGCTGCTATGGTTATGTTAAGCTCATGTGAGTCTGATGATGCGCCTAAAAATGAAAATTACGATGGACTTATGATTAATGAGGTTTATGCCTGGGGTACCGAAGAAGATGTGGAGAACCTGGATTATATTGAATTATACAATGCTTCCGATCGTGAGATTAGTCTTAAGGGCTTACAAATCTGGGAAGCCGGAGGACAGGAAGAGGCGTTTCAAATTACTAAAAAAACAAGCATAGCTTCTAAAGGGTATTTCACCTTAGAATGCGATAAATCTTTAGTAGACAGCGATACATATGCGGCTTATGGATTAAGTAAAAACGGAGATGAGATTACGCTTGCAGACAGCGAAGGAAATGTATTAGATTATATTGAAGTACCGGGAACTGCTGATGGTGAAGCATACGGGCGTTTAACCGATGGTGCTGATGAATGGGTGATTTTTGCCGAGCGCTCTAAAAATGGAACGAATAACGATACACCTCAAAGATCTGGACTAGAAAGAGACGTAAAGTTATTTATTAATGAAGTGTTTACCAACGACCAGAAAGAAGATGCTACAAATGAAGATAATGCTGCCGACTGGATTGAGCTTTATAATGGCGGTACTTCAAACCTTGATATTTCAGGGTATGTGGTGTATGATGATAAAAAAGAAGATCCTTTTGTAATTGCGGAAGGTACAGTATTAGCACCTGGCAATTTTTATGTTATCGATGTGGATAAAAATAATACTGATGGTACTAAAGCCGTATTTGGTTTAGGTAAAGGTGGAGACAGAATTTATCTGTTTACGGCACTTGAAACAGAAGGTGGTGAATTAATCGATGAGTTGGAAACTCCAAGATTTGCCGATTTGGATTTATATTCTACAGGACGTAAAACCGATGGAGCCTATGGAGAAGAGGATAGTGAAGTGATTTTAAAAGCCATAACAAAAGGAGGAAGTAATAACGGTACCGATTACTTTTTAAGATCGGAATATATTATAGAAAAATAGTTACTAATGTATGGACGAAAGGCTGCCTCTAAAACTGTGTTTCAGGGGTGGCTTTTTAATTTTAAAACGATGTATAAAAGTATTTTAATTGCACTTGCAGCTCTGGGTATATGGTCTTGCGAGAGCAGCGATAACGATTCTGAAATCCAAAACAGTGTTGGTTTTACCGAGATAGGAGAGGTGAGAGTAGGCGGTGCTGCGGCTGCCGAAATTACTGTTTTCGATGTTACTACAAATAAGTTGTTTGTGGTAAATAACAATAAGGGCAGTAAAGTATCTGTCGTAAATTTTGAAGCTCCTGAAACTATGGAAGTCGAGCAGCACCTCGATTTTTCATCTTATGGCGGGGTAAATTCGGTAGCTGTAAAAAACGGTTTGTTAGCCGTTGCTGTTCAGGCTCAGGACAAAACTGATAATGGATTTGTAGTATTGTATGATACTGCGAATTTAAATGCTCCGCTTGCAGAAATTGGAGTAGGAGCCTTACCCGATATGGTGACGTTTTCACCGGATGGAAAATATATTGTTACTGCAGATGAAGGAGAACCTAACGACGATTATAGTATAGATCCATTAGGAACGGTGTCGATTATAGACACGGCCGCTTTAACGACGACTATACTTGATTTTTCCAGATTTGAATCGCAGTTACAAGGTCTAGTGGCTAATGGTTTTCGCGTATTCGGTCCGGGAGCTTCGCTGGCAAACGATGTGGAACCGGAATATATCAGCATAAACCAGGCATCAACAACAGCCTGGGTGGCTTTACAGGAAAATAATGGAATGGCCAGAATCGATTTACAGACTAAAACCATTACAGATATTTTTCCGTTTGGAGTAAAGGATTTTTCTGAAGCAGGAAACGTGATGGATGCCAGTAATGAAGATGGTAAGGTGGCTTTTGTCAACCAGCCCGTAAAATCGTTTTATCAGCCAGACGCTATTACAAATTTCGAGGTAGGGGGCACGACGTATATTTTAACGGCCAATGAAGGCGATATTCGCGAATACGACGGTTTTAATGAGGAACTTCGGGTTAAAGATCTGGTTTTAGATAGTGCTGAATTTCCGGATGCTGCACAACTTCAACAGGATTCAAACTTAGGTCGTTTAGTTGTAACGAATACTCTGGGAGATACTGATGGTGATGGCGATATAGACGAACTGTATGGTTTTGGTGCCCGTTCTTTTAGTATCTGGAATGGGGAAACAGGGCAATTGGTTGTGGATTATAATATGCTGGAACAGGATTTATACACAGCGTTTCCCGACCGTTACGATGATAACCGAAGTGACGATAAAGGTGTGGAACCAGAAGGTATTACAGTGGGAACCATTGATGGTGTGGTTTATGCTTTTGTAGGACTGGAACGTGCCGACGCTGTGCTGGTGTATAATGTAACCAATCCAATATCTCCGACTTTTGTTAAGGCGATAAAAACAGGAAATGCTCCGGAAGGCGTACTTTTTATTGCAGCCGAAGACAGTCCAAACAAACAGGATTTGTTGGTGGTGTCGTCAGAAGATGATGGTTTTGTAAAGGTTTTTGGACTTTAAATTATCAGATTAAATTTTATCAATAATAACGTATAACTAACCCCTCGAATCTGTATTGGTTTGAGGGGTTTTTAGTATTTACTTTTTTGTAAGTATTATAATGGTTTAATTGTTTTTAAGTTTCTGAAGGTATTCGCTGGGGTTCATACCAAATTCATCTTTAAAACACTGTCTGAAATAACTACTGCTGTTAATACCAACCTGATACATGATTTCGGAAATATTAAACTGCCCGGAAATTAATAACTGCTCGGCGTAATTTATTCGTACTTTACGTATAAACTCATTAGCGGTTAAATCCGTTAAGGCTTTGATTTTTCGGTACAGCGTGGAATGGCTCATGTTGAGCTGTGCTGCCACATACGAAATATTCATTTTTTCATCTTCAAGGTTTTCCTCGATAACTTCTGTGAGCTTATTTAAAAACTCCTTGTCCAGTTCGCCTACAGATTCATTAAGCAATTGTTGCTTTTGTTTGAATTTAGAGACACTGGTTAACGAATATTGTTTTCGGGTATCGATAATGTTTTTCAGTCGACTTTTAAGCAGGTTGCTGCTAAACGGTTTGGTTAAGTACGAATCTGCACCCACATCGTAACCTATTTTCTGGTCGTGTAACGATACTTTAGCCGTAAGCAGCACTACAGGAATATGGCTGGTACTAATGTCTTCTTTTAAATGTTTACACATCTCTATCCCATCCATAATTGGCATCATAACATCACTGATTATAATATCAGGAATCGAGGCTTTTGCTTCTTCCAGACCAACTTTACCATTCTGAGCGGCAATTATTTTGTAAGTATCGCTAAGTGAATCTTTAATATATTGAATGATGTCCTGATCGTCGTCTACAATTAAAACAACATTTTTGTCGTCTTCTTCAATTTCTTCTTCTTCCGGGTAATAATGAATGGCATCCGGGTAACTGTTATTGGTGAGGAATTTAATCTTAAATTCTGTGCCTTTATTCAGTTTACTGGAGACTTCTATACTGGCTTCATGCAGTTCTACCATATTTTTTACCAGCGCCAGACCAATACCGGTACCTTTAATAGGATGCGACACATTTTTTGCCTGATAGTAGCGCTCGAAAATATGTGGTAAATTGGTTTCTGAAATCCCGTAACCTGTATCGGAAACGATAACTTCGGTATAGTCTATATTATCTTCGGTATAGGCATTAAAATCCAGAGTAACCGATCCATGCTGCGTGTATTTAAGGGCATTGGATAACAGATTGTCCATAATAATGGTTACCACATTCGGGTCGAAAAATACCTCAGTTTTGTGTTTGGGTTCCTTAATGATTACATCTATCGCTTTATTCTGGTTCAGGTCTTTGTATTTAACACCTATTTCGTAAATGTAATGTGTTAAATCATCTTTGATGACGCTTAATTTGCGGCTTTTATTTTCCGATTTTCTGAATTCCAGAATCTGATTTACAATGCGTAACAGGCGGTTCGCGATACGCTGTATCATTTGCAGTTTTTTGGTCTGATCTTCAGAGAGCGAATTTTCAGAGATCAGATCTTCCAAAGGTCCAAGAATTAAAGTCATCGGACTTCGTAATTCGTGTGTAATGTTGGTGAAAAACTTGAGTTTGTCCTCGTTTAAATCGAATTCCTGTTGTCGGCTTTCCTTCTCCAGAATCAGGGCATTTTCAATTTTTAATTTGCGTTTGTAAAAGCGTGCTCCAACGATAAATAAGGCTGAAATAAGCAGAAGATAAATTAATTTCATCCACCATGAGAGCCAGATGGGAGGCATTATGGTTATATGCAGTGTTTTAAATTGCTGCGACCATTCGTTATTGCGGATTCTTGATTTTAAATTAAACACATATGACCCCGGTTTCAGGTTTCTAAACGTCACTTCGCGTTCGTTTTCCACAAGAAACCAGCCTTTATCCAGGCCTTTCATCTGATAGGCAAATTCGGCTTTGTCGGAAAGGGAATAATCCAGAATATTAAATTTAATCTGAAAGGTGTTTTCGTTATGGTTTAGAGTAATATTTTCATCGAAAGGAATGTCTCTAAACTGATTTAAATTGTTTTTGTTTGTCGCAGCAAGCACACTGGTTATGGCTGGGCTGGGCGCTTCGGTGGTAGTAGTCTCCAAATTCTCGTTAAACCAGGTAATACCATTTTGAGAACCAAAATAAATGTCACCTTCTGCAGTTTTGGTTACAGCACCAAAGAGGTATTCGCCATAGGCTATGCCATCATTGATATCAAAATTACTGATATGCATGGTATTAAGCTCGATTTTGCTTAACCCGTTTATGGTACTCAACCAGATTTCATTTTCGGTTTTGCCTTCTGTAATGGCTTTTATATTGGTTTCGGCAAGGCCAGACATTTTACCTATACGCATAACCGAATCTTTTTCAAGGTCTTTTATTAAAAATAAATCGTTCTGGCTGCCTATCCACATCCGGTTTTGGGAGTCTTTAAAGATGCTGTTTACGGCATAAAAGTCGTATGTTTTACCGTAATTTTGAATGAAATTAAAGTCTTTGTCAAAAACGCAAAGTCCGCCGATTAAGGTGCCTACCCAAAGATTGCCCTTGTCATCTTCGGCTATGGTTCGGATTAAATCGTCTGATAATTTTGAATTTTCAGCCGTAAAGATGTCGCCGGTTTGATTGGTCTGGTTATACCGCAGTAAACCACGGTCGGTAGCTATCCAGATATTATTTTTAGAGTCTTCTAAAAAACAGTAAATAGGAGTGTAGGGAAGGTCGTTAAAACAGGATAGTCTTTTAAAATCAGAATCATAAGAATAAATTTCGCCATCAGATGTGCCTGCCCAGATTTTGGTTTTACCTCTATAAATACTCGTAATATGCTGCGAGGCTTTATCTGGATTAATTGAGGGAATCCGTTTTATTTTTTTTTCCTTATTAAAAATAGCAATTCCTCCAGCACTGTTAGCCGCCCAGACATTCTGGTTGTCGTCTACACATAAACTTTCAACCCATTTACTGTCTAAACTGTTAGGGTTGGAAATATACGGGAGATAGCTGATCTGATGAAATGGACTTTCATTACTGGAAATAAAATTAATACCACTCCCCAGACCGCCCAGCCAGATATTATTAAAACTGTCTTCGAAAATAGTCTGTACAGAGGCACTGGAAAGTCCGTATGGGGTGTCCGATTCCTGGATGCGTTTAAAATGAATATCGCTGATTTTGAAATTGATTGCCAGATCTTTTAAATCTAAAATATTCAGTCCGCCGCCTTCTGTCGCGATATACAGTTTATGGTCTTTGGTTTCCAGGGTTTGCTGGATAAAGTTGTTGGATAAGGAATTTGGGTTTTTCGGGTCGTGTTTAAAATTTAACATGCGCTCGCTTACAGGATCGAAAAGGGTAAGGCCTTCTCGGGTTCCAATCCAGATGCGACCGTTGGAATCTTTAAAAATATGAGTGACCGTATTACTGGGGAAGGAATCAGGATTATTCGGGTCGTGTTTGTAGTGTACCGCTGTATTGGTTTTGGTGTTTATAATACTGAAGCCTTCGTTTACATGACCGGCATATACGCGTTCTTCAGACTCATAAAACACACACCAGTTATAATTAGAACCGAGTCCGGGAGTGTTGGCTTGGTTATAGTTGATGAACGTATCATCCGCTTTGTTTAGCATATCTATGCCGCCATCATATGTAGCAAACCAGATATTACCTTCCGGGTCACTGTCTATATGTGTAATACCGTTAGCACTAATCTGATTGACATCCGGAGATTGATAATCGTGTTCGTAATGCTTAAAAGTATGGGTGTTGTAGTTGTAGGCATCGACACCATTTTTCTCTGTACCAATCCAGACCACATCGTCAAATCTGTCGGCATAAACAAAATTTAAAACATTACTGGATATGCTGTTTTGTTCGGACGTTGAGGTTTTAAAAACAGTAAAATTTTTAGAGTCGAATCGGTTTAAACCATCTTTAGTACAAAACCAGATAAAGTGGTCTTTGTCCTGAGTAATGCTTATCACGTTGCTGTTGGACAGCCCTTCTTCAATATCTATTTTTTCTACCAGAATGTCCTGTGCAGATCCGTATAGGGTGAAAAGAAAAAAGAGAAATTGGACAAAAGATTTTAAATACGTCATTCTAAAAACTCAAATGGGGTTGATAGCAGGTAAAAATAAAGAAATTCCTGAATCAATAGAGCATCGTCTTTAGTAGAATCTGGTGTTGACCGTTTCGTGATTCTATATTGACGAGTTTGTGAAGCTAGGACTTTTTAATTCTGAATACATTTAACTAAAGGGAATATAAGCCAAATGAAAGCCATTAAAGGATTAACCGGAATTTTTATTTATAACTGCAATTTATGAGATTAAACAAGATAAGAAACCTGTGTTTGTTTATAATTATTGTGGTTTGCAGTTTAAGTTGTCATGATGATAAGGAAGTGGGTAGTACCCGAAAATTATTTGACTTGAACTGGAAATTTAGTTACGAATCCAGTAGCGCTGCTTATAAAGTGGATTTTGATGATAGCGCATGGCAGCATGTGGATTTTCCTCATAAAATTGCCAGGATACCGGAAGATAAGCAAAGTAAATATAATTCGGTTGTTAACGATACCATCTGGTATAGAAAGACCTTTGATATTCCCGGATCCTGGGAACGGAAAACAATTTACGTTGTTTTTGAAGGTATATCTCATGTAGAAATTATTTTTGTAAATGGCGAGATGTTGTCGTTTTCCGATTGTGATAATAACTCATGCCGTGTGTTAATTAGTCCCAATTTATTGCATAATACCACAAACCTGATTGCATTTCCTGTAAGTGTTGAAAACAGTCCTGTGTCATATGAAAAAAGCAACGGTGTTTTAGGGGTGTATAAACATGTCTGGTTGCAAATTGAAGAGCCTTGATTCTAAATTTAGATTCTAAGCTATTGTAAAAACAAGATATTGTATGGTGTTTATTGTGAGTGTTTTATGAGAATGAGATGCTGTTTGACGAATTATAGATGTATCGAGTGTTAATAAAATCTTAACATTGAAGTATAAAAATGAACACAGCAGAAAGAAAAAATAAAGTTTTTAAGAACGAACGAAAACGTTAGCGTAAAATTTAAATAAACAACAAATAAATGAAACCTTAATTAAAACGAATTCTTATGAAATGAAAAATTGAACACACTTTCTCATACTTATAATAACCTTATAAGTAGGTAAAAATTAAACAAACAAAAACTAATAAATATGATAAACCTAATTAAAAAAAGAAAAGTGTTTTTTTCTTGCCCTGAATTTGATTTCAAATTCAGAATAATGATACTGCTGTTATGTATCACCTCCTATCAGGTTTCTGCTTCCGGTAATGGAATTACAGAACTTAAAACAGAACTTCAAAAACGCATAATAAAAGGAACGGTTAACGATCAGAACGGGGTGCCTTTACTGGGAGCCAATATACTTGTTAAAGGTACGGCTCAGGGAACGGTTACAGATTTTGATGGGAAATTCGAACTCGAAGTGGAGGCCGGAGCTTCTGTACTTGTCGTGTCCTATGTAGGATATGAAACGCAGGAGATTGATATTTCCAGTGTGTCAGAAATTACGGTGAGTTTAAAAGAAAATTCAGAGTCTCTGGATGAAGTAGTTGTTGTGGGTTACGGTAAGCAATCTAAACGAAAAGTTACAGCTGCGGTAAGTAGTGTAGAATCTGAGGATATTATGAGAACCACGTCTACCACAACGGCCGGCGCCTTATCTGGTAAAATGGCTGGTATTTCAACACGTTCGTTTGATGCAAGACCAGGTCGTGGAATTAATCTTGAAATCAGAAACATGGGGAATCCCTTGTTTGTAATTGATGGAATTCCCTATGGTGGAGATAATTCAAGAGACTGGCTTGGCGTTTCCCGAATTTCCGGTAACGATATTTTTAACTCGCTGAGTTTAGAAGATATAGAAAGTATATCTATCTTAAAAGATGCTTCGGCAGCGATTTATGGTTTACGAGCGTCTAACGGGGTAGTATTAATTACAACTAAGAAGGGTAAAGGCAATAATAAAACCGTTGTAAATGTAAATCATTATTACGGGTTTCAAAACCTGACACGTTTTCCACAACTGGCAAATGCAGGGCAATATGTTCGCGGTCAGGTAGAAGCGGCGCAGAATGCTGGTATCGATCCGAGCACGCTGTATTCCCCAGAAGAACTGGCAAAATGGGAAGAAGGTAAATTACCAGGCTATAAAAGTTACGATTACCAGGATATGGTATTTAGAAAAAATGTACCACAGTACAATTTTAACGTCAACGTAAACGGTGGTACAAATAGCACAAAATACTATATGTCCTTTTCTAAGATTGGTCAGGAGGCCATGATGAAAGATTTTAATTACGAAAGAAGTAATTTACAAATCAATTTATCCAGCGAAATTTTTAAAGGACTGACTTTAGGAACACAGACCTCGTTTAAACTGGAAGATACTCAGGATGTTGGACTACAGGGAGGAGACGGTTATTTTTCTTCTATTTTAGCGGTGTTTGCTAACAGACCAACTGTTAGTCCGTATGCTAACGATAACCCGGAATATATTAATAATACGCCAAACAGACCAGATTTAAATCCGGCGCTGTTTTCAAGAGATATCGTAGGGTATAAGGATACACATACCAAAGCGGTGAATGTAAACCTGTTTGCAGAGTATAAGTTTGATTTTGGATTAACAGCTAAATATACTTACTCACAAAACTATACTAATATTTTCTTTGACGGTTTTCAGTATACTTACGATCTGTATACTTATAACGAGGCTAATGATGCCTATAACATATCAGGTGGACAAGGGGCACGCTGGAGATTCCAGAATAAAACCGAATCCATGTCACACTTTCATCAGTTTCAGTTAAATTATGCTAAAACCTTTGGCGAAGATCATGATGTGTCTGCTGTATTTGGTTATGAAAGAAGTGACTGGGACAGAAGTTTAACCTGGCTGGGTGCGGCACCTACCAATAACTATATTCCTTTAAACAATTTAGCGAGTTTAACCGGGTATGGAGACGAGTGGACCTACCAGGCACGTGCAGGGTATTTGGGTAAAATCAACTACTCTTATAAAGATAAGTATATGTTAGAATTGCTTGGGCGTTACGATGGTTCTTATTTATACGCTCCAGGTAAACGCTGGGGATTCTTCCCTGGGATGTCTGCCGGATGGCGTATTTCGGACGAGAACTTTTTTGAAGGTCTGAGAAATACAGTAAACAATTTAAAATTCAGAGCTTCTATTGGGCAAACAGGTCAGGAAGCTGGAGTAGGCGCCTTTGGTTATCTTGCCGGGTATAGTTTCGGTAGATTTGATAACAATGCACTTGTGCCAGGGTCTGTTTTAGACGGACAGTATGTTACAGGTTTACAGCCTCAGGGCATTCCTGTTACCAATTTATCCTGGGAAAAGCATACCATGTATAACCTGGGGTTAGATGCAGCTTTCTTTGATAGTAAATTATCCTTAACTACAGATATATTCAAAAAGGTTATTTCTGGTATTCCGGCAGGACGTTATGATGTGTTAATCCCAAGCGAAGTAGGGTATAGTCTTCCAAACGAAAACCTGAACAAAAATGAGTATCGCGGTATGGAAGGTATGATAACGTTTAAGAACAACGACCATGCACTTAAATATACAATAAGCGCTAATGCAACCTATTCGCGATTCCGTTATGTGGAATCTTATAAGCCACGTTTTGGTAATTCCTATAACGAATGGAGATACTCTAACGAAGACCGTTGGGGAGGTATCTGGTGGGGCTACCAAGCCATCGGACAGTTCCAGTCGGAAGACGAAATCAGAAATCATCCGATTGATAACGACGGACAGAATAACGCAACACAGTTACCGGGAGATATTATTTATAAAGATGTTAACGAAGACGGTGTAATTAACTGGCTGGATGAAAAGCCTATCGGATTCCCTGATGGCTGGGCGCCAATGTTAAGTTACGGTGGAAATATTGGTTTACAGTGGAAGAATTTCGACTTGAATATCGATTTCGCCGGAGCGTCCATGACCTCATGGTTTCAAAATTACGAACTTAGAAATGCCTTCCATGCAGGAGGAAATACTCCGGAATATCTGTTAACCGACAGATGGCACAGAGCCGATCCTTACGATCCGGATAGCGAATGGATTCCAGGTAAATATCCTGCAATTCGAAATAATACCAGCCAGAATAATGGTAGAAACTCAGACTTCTGGTTGCATAAGGTGAGATATTTAAGATTGAGAAACGCTCAGTTTGGATATACGGCGCCACGAGAACTTTTTGAAGACTTCGGTATTACCAAAGCCAGAGTATATGTAAGTGGTTCTAACTTATTTTCTATAGATAATGTGCACGAATTTGGAATTGATCCGGAAATTCAGGCTAACGCAGCTGTAGTTTATCCGCAGCAAAAAACCGTACTGGTAGGATTCAATCTAACATTCTAATACTAAAAGACATGATGATAACTAAGATATATAATAAAATAACACTGCTACTTACTGTACTGGTTGTTATTACAACGATAACTAGCTGCGATAACGATGGGTGGTTAGAACGCGAACCTAAAAACCGAATTAGTGACTCGCAATTGTGGAACGATCCGGGATTAATATTAAGTCTGCTTTCCAATTATTACGACAGGATGCCAGGCGATGTGTTTAATACTCAGGCCGATTGTCAGATAGACGACGCCATGTGGTCCGGACATAATGATGCAAACTGGCTGAATGATTTTCAATATGGTAACGATTACGGGAGATACTGGGATTACGGATTTATAAGAGATATAAATCTGGGACTTACCAATCTTGAAACCTATTCTAATTTATCAGAACCGGAAATCGCTCAGTTTAATGCAGAATTGAGGCTGATAAGAGCTTTCGTTTACTTTAATCTGGTAAAACGTATGGGCGGCGTGCCGATTGTAACGGAACTTTTAGTTTACGATGGCGGAGAAGATGTATCTAACTTACAGATTCCTAGAGCTAAGGAAGAAGAGGTTTATGATTTTATTTATAACGAAATCCAGGAGATTAAGGATAATTTCTCACAAACTGAGAATAGCAGATCCCGGGGAAATAAATATATCGCTCTGGCTTTACAAAGCCGCGCTATGCTATATGCTGGTTCTTTAGCCAAGTATAACAATTTAATGGGAACTTCGGTGTCTTTACCTGGCGGTGAAGTTGGTATTCCTGCTGGCAGAGCAAATGATTATTACCAAAAATCTTTGAGTGCCTCTAAAGAAATTATCGAGAGTGGAAGATATAGTCTGGATACAGATTTTTATCAGTTGTTCATGAATAAAGGCTCTTCTGAAATCATTTTTGCCAAGGATTACTCAAGGTCTGCTGAGAAACTGAATTACTTTACTTACGACAATGTTGTGAAGAGTTTACGTACAGATGTAGAAGGATCTTCTATGATTTCGCCGTCTTTAGGTCTGGTTGAAAGTTTCGATTATTTAGACGGCTCAGAAGGGACTCTTATGGATAAAGATGGCAATGGTAATTATATAGTTTACGATAATCCGGAGGATATTTTTGCTAATAAAGACAATCGTTTAAGCGCTACAGTTATTTATCCAGGTAGTGAGTTCAGATCTCAGGATGTAGATATACTTGCAGGGGTTGCTGTTTGGAACGGGTCGGGTTACGATTTTAATACCGGGGAACCAGGTAGTACTTTAGCTGATGGTGAAAAACTAACAGGATTCGATGGTCCCGTTAACGATGCTATGTTTATAAGTAATAGTGGTTTTTACCTGCGCAAACTGGTATCGGATGATCCGGATGCTGGGATTAGACCAACTTTAGGTGAAAACTGGTGGCCCTGGTTTCGTTTAGGTGAAATTTACCTGAATGCGGCTGAAGCAGCTTTCGAGTTAGGAGACGGCAGTGCAGTAAGTTATGTTAATGAGGTAAGAGAAAAGCATGGCGGATTCCCTGCTAACAGCATATCGGCACTGGATAATGAGATTATTCGTAAAGAGCGTCGTGTGGAACTTGCCTTTGAGGATCAGCGCTATTTTGATATGAAACGCTGGAGAATTGCCGATCAGGTATGGAATGGAAATATAAATAATCCGGATGCTATTGTTGAAGGTTTATATCCATACAGAATTTCCAGACCGGGACATGCCAGTGATGGGAAGTATATTTACAATCGCATAAAGCCTGTGCGTTTCAGACAGGCCAGATTCTTCAGACCGGCAAACTACTATTCTTCAATAGATCAGGGGGTTTTAAATAATAATCCAAAATTAATTCCTAATCCGTTTCATTAGAAGGTGTTATGACAATTAAAATTGTAACACGATTCATTGAAATTTTAAAATAGATCACAGATGAAAAAACTAATAATAGTATTTACAGCAGCGCTAAGTTTAACTTTCGCTGGTTGTGAAATAGATAATTACGATGCACCAACTTCAGTTCTAAGCGGAACGGTAGTTTACAACGGAGATCCTGTTGGTGTAAGAACTAACGGCGCTCAGTTTGAGTTGTGGCAGGATGGCTACGCCTTATATGAGAAAATTGGTGTGCATATTGCTCAGGATGGTACCTATTCGGCACGTTTGTTTAACGGTCAGTACAAACTCGTGAGACTGGGAGGGGCACCTTGGGAAGCGCAGTCCAGTGATACTATAGTGGTAGATGTACAGGGAGATACAGTTAAGGATATTGAAGTAGATCCATTTTATACCATTTCAGAATCATCTATTACGGTAAACGGGAATACGGTAGTAGCAAATTTTACCGTAAACCAGATAGATTCAGATGCTTCAATAAGTGATGTAAGATTGTTTTTAAGCAAAAGAATTCTTTTAGACGATAACCAGAGAGACTTCGCTGTAGATGCCAACCTTTCAGAAGTAACTTCCGGACAAAATGTTACGCTTACAGCAACTTTACCGGAATCTTTGGCGAACGAGGACTATTTTTTCGCACGAGTAGGAGTACGTTCAAATAAATCGAATGAATTCTACTATACGCAGGTTACAGAGTTGAGAGGGAATTAACAGAAGATGCCAGTTAAGCCTTTCTGGCGGCACTGATAATAGAATTTTCGAATATCTCAGACGATGGTAGCGATGTTTACAGGCTTCGCCCATGTAGATTTAATGATGAGATAGTTTTGTTGTGTGAAAGGCGTGGGTTGTGTGTTCCTGCGCCTTTCTTTAAACAACAACATCAATTATAAATGGTTTAAAAAGAACAAATGAGATTACAAGTTATAGTTTTCGTTTTACTCCTGAGTACTGTGTTTAAAACAGCAGCTCAATCTGTAATATGGGAGTGCAGTACTGAAGAATCAGTATTAAAAGAAACGAAATTAAAATTGGAAAAAAAGGCAGTTGGACAGAGCAGTTTAGAAGTTAACGGAAGCGAGCATATTGTTACTTTTAAAGCCTGGGGAACCTGCTTTAACGAACTGGGCTGGGATGCCTTAAATATGCTTCCTGAAACAAAACAGGAAGATATACTTAAAAAGTTATTTGCTCCTGATGGTGATTTAAAATTTACTATGGGGCGCTTTTCAATGAATGCCAACGATTATGCCAGAGACTGGTATAGCTGCGATGAAGTGAGTGGCGATTTTCAGTTGAAATATTTTAATATAGACCGAGATAAAACAACCCTTATACCTTTTATAAAAAAAGCTCAGGTGTATAATCCTGAATTAAGCTTCTGGATTTCTCCCTGGTCTCCTCCGTCATGGATGAAAATAAATCACTATTACTCGGTGGTGAGTAATGCTGAATATAATAAACAGGACCCAGAATTAGATTATTTGCTTTTCGAGGATAATACAAAAACTTACGACCATGTGTTTCCAAAGCAATTGGCCGTAAACGATTACTTTATTCAGGATCCACGCTATTTACAAACCTATGCTAATTATTTCTGTAAGTTTATTTCCGCTTATAAGGAAGAGGGGATTCCTGTAGATATGGTTATGTTTCAAAACGAATCCTGGAGTTATACCCCGTATCCGGGGTGTGCTTGGACGCCCGAAGGCATAATTCGTTTTAATGCCGAATATCTGGCGCCAACATTAAAAGCAGAGCATCCGGAAGTGGATTTGTATTTTGGAACCATAAATACCAATCATTACGAAGTTATAGACGAAGTTTTATCAGATCCGCGTATGCCGGAAACTTTTAAAGGTGTAGGTTTTCAATGGGAAGGCGGACAGATTTTACCAAAACTGCGTGAGAAATATCCGAATTATAAATATGTACAAACCGAGAGTGAGTGTGGCTGGGGTTCTTTCGACTGGGGCGCAGCCGAGCATACCTTTAATTTAATTAATCACTACCTGGGTAACGGCTGTGAGGAATATACGTTCTGGAATGCCATTTTGTTTGATGATGGTGTTAGCGGCTGGGGCTGGAAACAAAACGCTTTAATCCGTGTGGATTCCAAAGCTAAAACAGCAACTTTTACCCCGGAATATTATGCCGTAAAACACTATACACAGTATGTGACACCAGGAAGTAAAATAAAAAACTTTAAAACAGGAAAGTCAGATAAATTGCCGATTCTGGTAGCTGAAAACCCGGAAGGCGAAACCCTGGTTTTTGCAGGTAATTTTAACGAAGAGGCCAGACAGATCTCTGTAAAACTGGGTAAGCGCTTTTTAAATGTAAGCTTGCCGCCTCATTCTTTAAATACTTTTAAAACGAAATAAGATTTTAATATGAAAGCATATTGTAACTGTTTGTTTATTATGTTTTTAAGTGTTCTTTTCTTTGGGTGTGCCTCCGAAACGGCACATGAAGATGACACTTTATTTGAAAAGCAGAATTTCGATTTTAACTGGAAATTTTCCTTGGGTGATTATCCGGAAGCTTCCAACTTAAATTACGATGATACCGGTTGGCGTACTTTGGATTTACCACATGACTGGAGTATCGAAGGCCAGGTGAAGGCGGATAACCCAACTGGAAATGATGGCGGATATTATCCTGCCGGAATAGGCTGGTACCGCAAAAGCTTTAATGTCGATAAAACCTTAGAAGGAAAGCAGCTTAGTATCTATTTTGAAGGGGTGTATATGAATGCGGAAGTATTTATAAACGGTGAGTCTTTAGGGGTACATCCTTATGGTTATACCTCTTTCGCTTTCGATTTAACCCCTTATGTTAAATATGGAGCCTCAAATCAGATTGCAGTGCGTGTCGATAATTCACAACAAAAAAATTGCCGCTGGTATAGCGGCTCAGGTATTTACCGACACGTTTGGCTTATGGTTGATGCTCCGGTGCACATAAAACACTGGGGTATTGGTATCTCAACTTCCAAGGTAACGCAAGCATCGGCTTTAGTAGAAATACATACCACATTAAAAAATGATTCTGAAGAAACACAGAATTTTGAATTGCTAACAGTTATAACTGACAAAAACGGTGAGACAGTAGCAGAGGAAACAGCGAGTGTAAGTTTAGAAGCGCATGCCGAAAAAGTAATTCCGAAAAACATTCAGGTTCATCATCCGGATTTATGGAGTCCGGAGTCACCTGATCTGTATAAAGCTGTTTTTATACTGAAACAGGGCGAAACTATTTTGGATAAGGAAACGCATGAATTTGGAATTCGTACGATAGGATATTCGGCTGAAACAGGATTTCAGTTAAATGGAAAACCCATAAAATTAAACGGCGGCTGCGTACATCATGATAATGGTATTTTAGGTGCAGCAGCATACGACAGGGCAGAAGAACGCAAAGTTGAGTTGTTAAAGTCGGCTGGTTATAATGCGGTTAGGACAGCGCATAATCCACCATCAGAAGCATTTCTTGAAGCCTGCGACCGCTTAGGGCTATTAGTTATTGATGAATCTTTCGATGGCTGGAAGGAACAAAAAACACCTTTCGATTACGCCAGTATATTCGATTCCTGGTGGCAGCGCGATATTGAAGCTATGGTATTGCGCGATCGTAATCACCCTTCAATAATTATGTGGAGCAGTGGTAACGAAATTATAGAGCGTACGAAACCCGAGGCGGTGGAAACGGCAGGAATTTTGAATAGTTACATCAGAACTCTGGATCCAACACGTCCGGTGACGTCTGCGATGACATCCTGGAGTCAGGGATGGGATATTTTTGATCCGCTAATGGCAGAACATGATATCTGTGGCTATAATTATATGATGCACGAATCTGAAGGCGATCACGATAGAGTCCCTTCTCGCGTCATTGTGCAAACAGAATCTTACCCGAAAGATGCCTTTTACAACTGGAAAATGGTACAGGATCACGATTATATTATTGGAGATTTTGTTTGGACAGCGATGGATTATCTTGGAGAATCCAGCATTGGTCGGTATTATTATCAGGGAGAACCGGAAGGACAGCACTGGGAAAAGGATTTTTATCCATGGCACGGGGCTTATTGCGGAGATATAGATTTAATAGGCTGGCGTAAACCAATTTCTCACTATCGCGATCTGCTTTGGAATTCTACCGAAAAGATTTATATGGCAGTACGCGAGCCAAACCCTTCGGAGGGCGAAATTAAAACCACGATGTGGGCTGTATGGCCAACCTGGGAAAGCTGGAACTGGCCGGGCCATGAAGGTAAACCAATAGCTGTTGAAGTGTACTCTAAATATCCGAAGGTAAGATTGTACCTTAACGATGAGCTGATTGGGGAGAAAGCAACCGGAATAGCAGAGGAATACAAGGCTGTTTTTACTTTGCCGTATAGCGAAGGCGTTTTAAAGGCCGTTGGAGTAAATGACGAGCAGGAACAGGAATCTTGTGTTTTAAAAACGGAACAACAGGCAAGTGAGATAAAATTGATAGCCGATAAAACAACAATGAAAGCCAATGGTCAGGATTTAGTATTTGTAACCGTAGAGGTCACAGATAATGATGGTCAGTTAGTAACCATAGCCGATAACAGTCTGTCTTTTACGGTGAGTGGCTCGGGAAGTATAATCGCTGCGGGTAATGCAAATTTAAAAGACGAAACACCTTATGTAGCTCTAAGCCAAAAGGTCTGGAAAGGGAGAGCTTTAGTAGTTCTGAAAAGTTCGCAGGCTACAGGAGAAATCAGGCTTAAAGCAGCGGCTGAAGGCTTAAAGAATGCGGAACTTATTGTGAATGTTGTAGATTAAGAAATCAAACAAAAAAGGGAAATAAAAAATTTAGGAATATAACTTTTTTTAATGGTATAGCTATGACGTTAAAATTTCCGAAAAACATTTAAGATGAACATAAAAGCCATATTTCTATTTTTACTATTGATATTCACTGTTTGGAGTCATCAGGCACAAATTAATCCGGATATTATACAGCCACGAAGTCGTGTCATTATTGATAATGATTTTGGAGGAGATCCGGATGGATTATTTCAATTGGCTCATCACATATTATCACCGGCAGTAGAGATAAAAGGTATAATTGGATCCATTCAATATTCAAACGGATTTTACGGATATCCTGGTAATGCTGAATATTCTACAGAGCGGGCTAAAGCCTTACTAGCGGTGATGGGGTTTCATGACAAATTAAGTGTGTATCAAGGAGCAGATACAGCATTAAAAGATACGCTTACGCCAATAAAAACAGAAGCGGCAAAGCTTATTATAAAAGAAGCTTTAAGAACAGATACTGACAAACCATTGTATGTGGTTTGTGGTGCTGGTTTAACAAATATTGCCAGTGCTGTATTAATGAAACCGGAAATTGGAGATAAAATAACTTTAATCTGGATAGGAGGTACAGAATACGAAGGCCTGTCCTGGCCACCTCCGGGAGCGTCTAAACAATGGGAATACAATACCGGAATTGATGTCAAGGCCTGCCAGGTTATATTTAATCAAAGTTCAATCCCTATATGGCAGGTTCCTAGAAATGCTTATAGACAGGCATTGATTTCGTATGCAGAATTGTTTCATAAAGTGGGAAAAAATAATCCGACGGGTAAATTTTTAATGGAAAGTTTAGAAGATCTTATGAAACGAGCTAATGGCGCATTGGGAGAGGCTTATGTTTTAGGCGATAGCCCTTTAGTACTACTTACAGCGCTGCAATCCTCCTGGGAAGTTGATCCGTCTTCCTGTAAATACGAATTACGGTCGGCTCCAAAAATTACCGATGCCGGGGTGTTTAAGGAAACTCAAAATAGACGAACCATCAGAGTGTATTATGATTTGGATATTCGCCTGATGTTCGAAGACTTTTTTACTAAACTCCATACCTTTAATCTTGATAACTAATGGAGTAATTACGGAGCTATATTGTCGTTTATAAGCGACGTTAAGGAATAAAATAAATGAAATTAATTAAAATAATATGCTGATAAAAGGAATTTTAAAACGGGTACTACTGGCGGTGTTTGTATTATCGCAAGTGCCGGTAATGGCCCAGATCTCTTTTGGAGATCCTGTAAAGATTAATGAGAACTGGAAGTTTAAACTTCAGGATAACACAGCGTTTAAGACCGCATCTTTTAAAGATAAGGATTGGAACACTGTTGACTTACCTCACGACTGGAGTGTGAAGGGACAATTAGATTCCACTCTGGCCAGTGCTACGGGGTATTTGCCTGGTGGGGTGGCCTGGTACAGGAAAACGATAGACATTCCTAAATCTAAAAAGGGAGAAAAAGTGTTTTTGTATTTTGAAGGCGTGTATAACAGAAGTGAAGTGTTTTTAAACGGAAAGTCCTTAGGAAAACGTCCTAACGGATATATCTCTTTCGCTTACGATGCTACTGAAGCCGTTAATTATGGTGGAAAGAATACCATTGCTGTTCGTGTAGACCACAGTCAGTCGGCAGACTCACGCTGGTATACCGGGTCCGGAATTTATCGCAATGTTTGGTTAGTGTATGCTAATCCAATTCATATCGGACAATGGGGCGTATTTGCCTATCCTGAGATGGATGGAGATTCAGGGACCTTACAGGTTGAGGTTAATCTGGAGAACGAAACGTCTAAACAGGAAACGGTTACCGTATTGAATCAATTAGTAAATGCAGCAGGTACAGTTGTGGCTTCAGATTCACAGGAAATTCCAATTGATAAAGAAGCTTCTGCTAAAGTAAATGCAAGCCTGAAATTAACCAATCCGGAACTTTGGAATTTAGAGCATCCGTATCTGTACACTTTAAAAACAACAGTGTCAACGCAGGGAAAAACAATCGATCAGACCAGTACTAAAACAGGGTTCAGAACATTTACCTTCGATGCCGATAAAGGCTTTGCCTTAAACGGGGAATGGATGAAAATGAAAGGCGTTTGTTTACATCACGATGCCGGAGTTTTAGGTTCTGCAGTACCTCGTGAGGTTTGGGAAACACGATTAAAAACCTTAAAGGATATTGGAGTCAATGCCATAAGAACCAGTCATAACCCACAGTCGCCGGATTTCTATGATTTGTGTGACAGCTTAGGGATTCTGGTTTTGAATGAAGCGTACGACGAGTGGGAATTTCCAAAACGTAAATGGCTACAAGGCTGGAATGTAGGAACACCTGGCTACCAGGGAAGTTATGATATTTTTAAAACCTGGTCTGAACAGGATTTAGCAGATATGGTACGTCGCGATAGAAACCATTTATCTGTATTTGCCTGGAGTATCGGGAACGAAGTAGATTATCCTAACGATCCGTATTCGCATCCGGTTTTAGCTGGTGGCGGCGACACAGGATTTTCTCAGGCCGTATATGGCGGATACAAAAAAGATGCTCCTGATGCCATGCGCCTGGGAGCCATTGCAAAACGTCTGGTGGCTACGGTAAAACAATACGATACCACGCGACCTACGACTGCGGGACTGGCAGGAGTAGCTATGTCTAATTTTACGGAGTATCCTGGAGCGCTGGATATTACAGGTTATAATTATACAGAAAGCAAATATTTGTCCGACCATGAAAAATATCCAAATCGCGTGATTTACGGTAGTGAAACCCGTCACGATTACGATGCCTGGAAAGCTGTTGTAGATAATGACCATATTTTTGGTCAGTTTCTGTGGACCGGAATTGATTATTTAGGAGAGTCCAGAGAATGGCCGTCACGAGGGTTTTATTCCGGATTAGTGGATTTTATGGGGCGTATAAAACCTATGGGCTATTTCCGTCAGTCGCTTTGGTCAGATAAACCTATGATTTATATAGGGACACATCCTTCGACAGAGAAATCGGGTAACGAATATTACAGCGATTCCTGGTCAAACTGGAATTACAATGCAGGACAGGAGATACGAGTAGTTTGTTATACTAACGCAGCAAAAGCGCGTCTGGAGTTGAATGGAAAAGTGGTTGGAGAAACCTTGCCATATAATGAGAAGACAGGATTTATGTCCTGGGATATCCCATTTCAGTCCGGGATTTTAGTGGCTGTAGGACTTAATGCCGCTAATCAGGAAGTTAGTCGTTATACCATTAAAACAGCAGGTCAGCCAGAGGCACTTACAGCTAAAGTAAATACCAGTGCTTTAGATCAGAATCATGATGTGACTCAGATTATTTTGGGAGTAACTGATAAGGATCAGAATCTGGTTTTAGCTTCCGAAAACGAAGTGACTTGTGAGATTTCAGGACCAGGTGAACTTTTAGGCATGGAAGCCGGAAATAATAGTGACATGGGCGATTATACCGATAATAAACAAAAGGTGTATAAAGGCGAAATGTCAGTATATATTAAGACTACAGAAAAAGGAAAACCGGTAACTGTAAAATTTACCAGTCCGGGATTAAAGTCGGTAGAAATTACCTTATAGTTAAAATAAAATTTAAATATCTAAATACATTTTATCATGATATATAATATTAAAAGGATGTCGGAAAACTTCAAGATAGTAATGCTTGGTTTGCTGGTAACCTCAGTCGTGTCGTGTAATGATAAAAACCAGAAGGCTAACGATGCTGGGGCAGAGGAGCAATTTACAAGTTATCTGTTTACCTATTTTACAGGAAACAGTAAGGATGAGGAAGCCATAAGATATGCCTTAAGTAACGACGGTTTCAATTACTATGCCCTAAACGACAATAAACCTATAATTGATTCCAAAGACATCAGTTCTACAGGTGGTGTTCGCGATCCGCATATTCTAAGAGGCGCCGACGGAAAAACGTTTTATATGGTAGTTACCGATATGGTTTCCGCTAACGGGTGGAGCTCCAATCGCGCCATGGTTTTAATGAAATCGACCGATTTAATTCACTGGTCGTCTACCGTTGTAAATATTCCTGAAACCTATCCGGATGAGTTTAGCGATATAGTAAGAGTCTGGGCACCGCAAACCATATACGATGAGAAAACAGATCAGTACATGATTTACTGGTCGATGTTAGGATCACAGGGCCCGGATATTATCTATTATGCCTATGCCAATAAAGATTTTACAGGACTGACAACTACGCCAAAGCAATTGTTTTTTAGCCCGACAAACAGTGCCTGTATAGATGGTGATATTATCTATAAAGATGGAAAATACCATCTGTTTTTTAAAAATGAAAGTCAGGGTGGAGGTATTCGAAAAGCGGTATCTGATAAGTTAACAGAAGGCTATGTACAGCAGGACGGTTTTTACGATCAGACCGATGCCGCTGTAGAAGGTTCAGGTATTTTTAAATTAATCGATTCTGATGCCTACATCTTAATGTACGATATGTATACTTCGGGAACGTATCAGTTTACAAAATCAAATGATCTGGAACATTTTACAGTTGTAGATGATGCCATTTCTATGAATTTCCATCCGCGTCACGGTACGGTAATTCGCATCACCGAAAAGGAAAAACAAGCTTTGTTGAAGCAATGGGGTACGCTGGATAAAAGTGCGTTTCTAACAGTAGAAGGAGAAGGTGTTAAGCAAAATAATGTGGATATAAATGACCAGAATAATACCATGTATGTTCCAGTAGCTCCGGGTACAGATATTGCGAATCTGGATTTGAAACTAAAAACTACGCCCTGGGTAAGTATTGTAACAGAAGGACCACAGGATTTTACGAAAGGTGCTGTGGCTTACACGATTGAATCCGAGGGAAAACAACGAATCTATAAAGTTGCTGTGCATCAGGATAATAATCCGGTTTTAGCAGGGTATTACGCCGATCCGGAAATTATCTATTCGCATAAAACCAATAAGTATTATCTCTATCCTACCAGCGACGGATTTACAGGCTGGTCGGGAACTTATTTTAAAACGTTTTCTTCTCCAGACCTGATACACTGGACCGCTGAAGGTGTCATTTTAGATTTGAAAAAGGACGTGAGTTGGGCCGATCGCAATGCCTGGGCGCCTTGTGCCATTGAGAAAAAAGTAAATGGTGAATATAAGTACTTCTATTATTTTACCGCAGCACAAAAAATTGGTGTAGCCGTAGCCGATAATCCTGAGGGGCCTTTTGTCGATTCTGGTCAGCCTATTATTGGCGAAAAACCTGAAGGTATCAACAGAGGCCAGGAAATAGACCCCGATATTTTTACAGATCCGGTTTCAGGAAAAAGTTATTTGTACTGGGGTAACGGCTATATGGGCGTAGTTGAATTAAATGACGATATGATTTCTGTGAAACCCAATAGCTTTAAACGTTTAAATCCTGGAGGAACTTTTAGAGAGGGGACCGAAGTATTTTACAGAAAAGGAAAGTATTATTTCCTTTGGTCTGAAGACGATACACGCAGCCCGAATTACAGGGTGCGTTATGCCACTTCAAATTCTCCAACCGGTCCTTTGCATATTCCTGAAAACAACTTAATTTTAGAGAAAATTCCTGAAGCCGGTATTTATGGTACCGGTCACAACAGTGTCATCCAGAAACCGGATACAGATATCTGGTATATGGTATACCATCGTTTTAATCGCCCGAAAGGGATAACTATGGGAGATGCTGCTGGTTACAATCGCGAAGTGTGTATCGATAAAATGGAATTTAATGCAGATGGCAGTATTAAACCGGTGGTGCCAACTGTGGAAGGGTTGCAACCTCAATAGAGTTTCACTTTAATTTCAGGCATAGAAAGTAACCTTTATTCTTTGAAGTATTATCTGTTGTTCGTAAAAACTATAGATAATACTTCAAGTTATTTTGAAAAATGAACGACTAATGAATTTAAAACAACTAACATGTTTTGCTGGGGTAATCGCCTTAGGTATTCCTGCTTTCGGGCAGACTCAAAGTGCTAAGCAAGAAAATTTTAAAGAGAAAAATATAATACATACCTGGGAAGCTAAAGGCAATCCCATTGTAACACATAAATACACTGCCGATGCCGCTGCTTTAGTCCATAAGGATACCCTTTTTATTTATACCGGGGAAGATTTTAAAGGCGGACAAACCGGCTATAATATTTTAAACTGGTGTGTATTTGCAACTACAGATATGAAACATTTCTGGGAGTATAAAACCCCTTTAAAAGCATCAGATTTTAAATGGGGCGAGCAAAATGCAGCCTGGGCCAGTCAGGTGATAGAACGCAATGGTAAGTTTTACTGGTATACAAGTTCCCAGACTACAGGTATAGGAGTGGCGGTTTCCGATAGACCGGAAGGCCCTTTTAAAGATGCTCTAGGAAAACCTTTATTTACTAATAATGATAGTTTTGGAAAGACGCATAGCTGGCGTACTATAGACCCTTCGGTGTTTATAGATGACGATGGTCAGGCCTGGATTTACTGGGGTAATGGCGCCTGCTGGGTCGCCAAACTGAATGAGGATATGATTTCATACGATAAAGATTATGGTATTAAAATGGTCGATATTCAAGGCGATATGGCATTCCCGTTTACAGAAGCGCCTTGGATCCAGAAACGAAACGGTAAGTATCTATTGTCGTTTGCAGTTGGTTTTCCTGAACGTATAGCCTATGCTATTGGAGATAAGCCGGAAGGGCCATACCAGTATCAGGACATTATTAATGAAATTGCGGGAAACAGCAATACCAACCATCAGGCCATTATTGATTTTAAAGGTGAATCGTATTTTATTTATCACAACGGCGGTATTCAGACCGATGGTGGAAGTTTTAGTCGTTCTATTTGTATCGACAAACTGGAGTATAATAAAGACGGCACCATAAAACCTGTAATCATGACTACTAAAGGTGTAGGTAATTAATAGCTATAAATAAAACTTTGAAAATGAAAATTATTAACGCATTTAAGGTGTTTCTTGTGGTTACGCTTCTGGTAGCCTGTAAGGAAGAGAAAAAAAATGAAGTAACAGCAGAAGTTACTCCGCCCTTGGAAACTTTTAAAACCTGGGCTTTAACGCCGCCTATGGGCTGGAACAGCTGGGATTGTTTCGGGCCATCGGTAGTAGAAGATGAAGTGAAAGCCAATGCCGATTATATGGCAAAGCATCTAAAAAGTTCAGGATGGGAATATGTGGTAGTGGACATTCGCTGGTATGTCGATAATCAAACTACCGGACATTATAATGCTTATGGAGAATCTGATTTTATTTTAGATGAATACGGGCGTTATATGCCATCGCCGAAACGTTTTCCATCGGCAGCCAATGGTGCTGGTTTTAAACCACTAGCCGATTATATTCACAGTCTGGGACTAAAATTCGGTATCCATATTATGCGCGGGGTACCTAAAGAAGCCGTTTTTAACAAACTACCGATTAAGGGAACCGATATTACTGCCGATCAGATTTATTCTATCGAATACGAATGTACCTGGCTTCAGGATAATTATACTGTAGTAAAAGATAAGCCGGGAGCGCAGGAGTATTATAATTCCATGTTCGATATGTATGCTTCCTGGGGATTGGATTTTGTAAAAGTTGATGATTTATCTCGTCCGTATCATACCAATGAAATAGAAATGATCCGTAAGGCAATAGATCAGACCGGACGTCCTATTGTATTAAGTATGTCGCCTGGTGCTACGCCAATCGACCAGCACGAGCATGCTACAGCAAATGCCAATATGTGGCGAACTATTGATGATTTCTGGGATAACTGGGCACAGTTAAACTATTCCTTCGAAAAGTGTGCAGAATGGGCACCTTATATTTCTCCTGGAGCATGGCCGGATGCCGACATGTTGCCTTTAGGGAAATTTATTAGAGGAGAACGTGCAACCGACCGCTATACCAAGTTTACTAAAGACGAGCAATATACCTTAATGACACTTTGGACCATGTTTAAGTCGCCATTAATGTTTGGAGGAAATTTGCCTGATAATGATGATTTTACTAATGCATTAATAACTAACGAAGAAGTGTTGAAAGTACACAGCACGTCGGTAAATAATAAGCAGTGGTTTAAAGCTAATGATTTGATTGGCTGGACAGCCGACGATCCGGAGTCGGGGGATAAGTTTGTAGCTGTATTTAACAGTGCTGGCGATGGTTTTGTGTCGACAGATAATTTGTTATACCGCAGCGGAACCGTGTCGCATTTAACGGATGGTTTTGGAGAAGACATTTCTGTAACACTTCCCGAAGGCAGTAAAAATTTGTATTTAATAGTTAATGATGGCGGTGATGGATACGCCTGGGATCACGCTAACTGGATAAACCCTACGGTTTACAAAAAAAATGGAGATTCCATAAAACTTACCGAATTACCTTGGAAATCGGCTACAGCTGGCTGGGGTGTTGTTGGAGTTAACAAAAGTGTTTCCGGAGGGGAACTGAATGTAAAAGGAACCGTTTATAAAAATGGTATTGGGACACATTCACAATCTATAATTCATTTTGAATTACCGGAAGATTGTGTTCAGTTTAAAGCCTTTGGAGGCCTGGATAAAGTGGGGACCGACGTAAAAGAAGGCTCAACAGTAGAGTTTATGGTATCTACCGAAGATCCGACACCTAAAGATGAAAAACCTACTGCGATTCCAGTAAATCTGGAAGAACTTGGATTCTCAAGAGCTTGTAAAGTGCGCGATTTATGGTCTAAAACCGATTTAGGAACCTTCTCGGAATCTGAATTTTCGCCAACCATAAATTACCACGGCGCAGGTCTGTACCGTATTTCCGAAGTTAAATAATAAATATAGTCGTTTTATAATATAAATAAAGCACGCTTTAAAATTTAAGGCGTGCTTTATTCATTTTAATGGAAGTGGTTGTTAGTTATATTTAAAAAAATTAAGGCAATAAGCGTTTTTGTTTGCCTTCTTTTAAAATGTTTTTTATGATGTCGAATAATTGCGTCTTTAACGCTTTATAATGGTCCATAAATTCACTGACCTGAGAAATGAGTTTATAGTGTTCGTCTCGGTAAGCTTCTTCTTCCTGTTCGCTGTGTACGGCATCTACCATTATTTTTAGTCCTTTTTCATGGTTTTGAATCACGTCTAAAAGGGTGGCTGTTTCTTTTTGTGAGGTTCTTAATTGTTCTACTATTGATTTGCTTTCTTCGAGATGTTTAGAATCTATAAGTTGAAGGGTATAGGATTTAACCAAATCATCGAAAAACAACTGTTCTACCTTTACAAAATGCAATTCGGACAACCATTTTACAGAGCCTTTATGCATAGTGTCTGCATTTAACCAGGGTTCTGAAGTTTTGTTTTTTATGTCTTGCGTTTTCATCTTGATTATGTTTTAAGTGAAAAAGCAGAAGGACACTATTCGGGGCAGCATACTGTGCTTCTGCTTTTTGTTGAAGCGCTTATTTCACTTCAATTTCTTTCTTAGGAATTTCAGGGGCTTCAGTGTCTTCTTTTTTCAATAAATTAATTTTTAAAACACCATTTTCGTAAACGGCATTTACATCTTGTTCTAAATCTACACTAGGAGGTAAAGCTATGGACTTGTTGAATGAGGTATAGCTAAATTCCTTATGAGAATAGTTGTCTTCTTTTTGTTCGTCTTTTACTTCTTTTTCGGCAAAGACATGAAGTACATCGTCTTCCAAGGTGACTTTAAAATCTGTTTTGTTGAAACTTGGTGCTGCAAATTCAATTTCAATATGGTCTTCTTCATCCTTTACATTCATAGCAGGCATAAGACTTTGGTCTTTGAAGAAGTCTTTATCGAAAAAATCATTTATTCTAGGAAAATTATTAAAAGAGCTATCAAATAATCGACTCTCCCAAGGACGTAACAGACTGTTGCTCCATGGTGTAAACAGGTCTTTCTCAAATTGAGACAACCCGTTTCTTTTTCTGCGTTTCATTAAAGTTGTCATGATATTAGGTATTAAGTTATAATTAATTTGATACTCTAATTTAGGGATAGAAACAGGGTTTTGCAATGATATATATCAGTGATTCAGGGTGTTTTGGTGGTTTTTAATGGCGGAATTACCATACGTTCTGCTTGTTAATTTTAGGGGACTTAAATCGGGATATGTTCTATGGCATTAAGTTTAGGTATTTTAACATTCCAGTGGAAGCTGTCTTTTAATTTTACTCTGAAGGCGTTTAAAGCTGTAGGTTCTCCATGGATGAGGTAAACACATTCCGGAATGTTTTTTAGTTTAGACATCCAGTCTAACAGGTCGTTCTGGTCGGCATGGGCCGATAAACTTTCAATACATTTAACAGTGGCTTTAACCGGATAGTATTTTCCGAAAAACCGAAGTTCATGTGCGCCTTCTTTCAGAAGTCGACCTCGTGTACCTTCCGCCTGATAGCCCACTAAAAGTACGGTAGTTTTAGAGTCGTCTACGAGTTGTTTTAAATAGGTTAATACGCGGCCACCGGTTACCATACCACTACCGGCAATAATAATTTTAGAACGTTTGTCGTCTATGGTTTCCCAGGTTTCCTTGTACGATTGTATAATGTTTACATGGTTGAGCATGGCACTGTATTCGGCATCCGATAGTTTATGCCATTTGGGAAAACGATGAAAAACCTCCAGTACATTGTTTCCCATAGGGCTGTCTATAAAAATGGGAATGTTTGGTATTTTGTTTTTTTTATACAGCTGCCAGAGCAAATACATGAGAGTTTGCAGGCGTTCCACAGCAAAGCTGGGGATAATTAAATTTCCGTTTTTATGTATGGTATCACTTATAATGTTACTTAAAATACGTTCTACATCTTCATCGGGATGTAATTTGTCTCCATACGTACTTTCAACAAACAGAAAATCGGCCCATTCGGGTTTTTTTGGAGCATCCAGTAAATAATCGTTTGTTCGGCCTATGTCTCCTGAAAATACAAAGCGTTTTCCGTTAATATCCAGTTCTATAAATGTGGCCCCGATGATGTGGCCGTTATACTGAAATCGATAAGATATCAGATTGGAGAAGCTAATCCATTGTCCCGGCATCTCCACCTGAAAATGTGTAATGGTTTTTTCGGCCTGTTGTCTGGTGTAAAAGGGTAGGGCGGGGTTATGCGACGAATAATTGTCTTTATTGGCCTGTTCTGCCTCTTCTTCATAAATCTTGGCACTGTCGTTTAGTATAATTTCTGCTATGGCCAGAGTAGGAGCTGTCCCGATTATTTTTCCTGAAAATCCGGCGTCGACCAGACGAGGTAAATAGCCCACATGATCTAGGTGGCCGTGAGTTAACAAAACTACATCTATTTCGGGTACTTGTATAGGTAAAGCTTGCCAGTTTAATTCCCGTAAATCTTTAAGCCCTTGAAACATGCCGCAATCAATTAAAATATTACCTTCGGAAGTTTCTACAAGAAATTTCGAACCGGTAACGGTACCCGCGGCGCCTAGAAAATGTACTTTAACAAAATTATCCATGACTTACGCATTACAGAGACTTTTAATCTCATTAAATATTTTTTCTTTTCGTATTTCTGAAATTCCTAAATGATCCAGATAAAAGTGGTCGTCAATCAAACTTTTGTACAGCACTACATTTCTGCTTAATAAAAACTGTTTTTCTCGTTTAGTGAGTAATGTAGATACGGTAACGGGGTAAAGTCCCAGTCGGTCTATGCGGTCTTTTAGAGCATCATCTTTAGGGAAATCCCAGCTTAATAAATATAATCCGACACACTTACTGTATTGCATTGCGTCCTGAGTAAATCGCGTATTTGTAACCACCCAGCCCTGAGTGAGTTGCGTCTTTTTCTTTTTGGTTTTCTCCCAGTGGGCTTTAACATCATTGTATCGGGAATGTATGTATAGCGGAATCTTAACATTACAGTTTAAGCCTTCCTCACTATGAAATTTACATTCTATAACCGTGGTTTCGTTATTTTTTTGAGCGATAACATCTATTTCGTGCGTGACACATTGTCCCTGCAGGATTTGATTGATTTCTGTTTGGTAGCCCGATTGTTTTAAAATGGCGGCTATAAAATGTTCGAATGGGAAGCCGGTAGGTCCTAATTCGTAAATGGCGCGTTTTAATTTATATTTGGAGGCCATACAGCCTTTTTTTCGTTTTAATAAGGCAAAGGCCCGATTGTAAATTTCTTTGGTACTAATGCCTTGATATAATTCGTCTCGCACCTTGTCGATAATCTGACTTATGGTTTTGGAGTCGGCTCCGGCTTTATGCAGGGAACGTTTTAGTTTTTCGATTGAAAAATTAACTCTTTCCCCCGAAGATTTGATGATTTTTATAGCCTCCGTTTCCATGCTGTGTTGCGTTTAGAGTTTTCCAGATCATAAGAATTAACCTGGTTAAATTCAGATGTTTCAGCAGACCTATTTAGTTTCTTAAATCATGTAACACAAAAAGTGGTACCTGAGAGTCGAAACTGATTTCTTTTACCAGCGGATGGGTTAAAAGACTTCCAAAAAATGCATGCTTTTTATTAATAAAAGCTACCATGTCGCTGTCCCGGCTTTCGACAAAACAGTTAATTGCTGTTGGAATATCCATTTTACTTAACATATGAAATGAATAGGGAATGCCTTCAAAATATTCTTCCAGAAGGGCTTTGTTTGCTAACTGAGCATCATTCAGTTCTTTTTCGGTTTTAATGTGTAAAATTCTAATAGCCGCCTGTGATTTTTTTGCGAGATCAATAACGTGTTTTAGTTCACGTTGTTTAAAATGGGTTTTAAAGCTGGTAGGAAATACAATTTCTTTAGGAAGGTTGTATCTGGCTTTTTTAGGCACAACAATTACCGGGCAGTTTCTTACTTTTTCCATAACTTCTACCGCTACACTACCGAATATTTTGGTAGCTGTGTCGTTTTCGCCACGGGTTCCCATAATGATCATTTCAATATCCTTGTCTTCAACGGTTTGTTTTATACCTTCCACAGGATTGTTAAATATGGAAATGGTTTCAAATTCGTGTAAGCCTTTTGGAGGTTTTAAGGCTATTTTATCTAATAGTTTTGCCAGTCCGTTTTCGGAATATAATCTGGCATTTTCGTACATTTCGCTACCGGGCTCCATATTTATCAAGGAGTCTATAATATTACTGGTTACCGAAAAAACGTGTAACAAGTAAAATGTACAAGGTTCGTCGTTGTAAATGTCTAATGCATAGTTTAGGGCCTGCCATGCATTGTCTGAGAAATCTGTAGGTATTAATATCTTGCGTTTCATTGTATTGCACTTTAAAGGGTTCTGTTAAATTTAGTTTAGAAGCGCTTGAAATGCAATGATATATATCAGCCTATTCGGGGATGACCAGCATGGGGATGGAAGGTTTTAACCCCAGATTTTCTATAATGTTTTCTTTTACCATTTTTTCCAGAAAACTATGTTTATAATGTACAAGCGCCAGTAAATTAATGCCAAAATCTTCTACGAAATTTATGATTTCAATACTTTTTTTAGTGCGTTTTGGCATGGAATGTACGGTATATTCATAGTTGTTTAAATCAGACTTCAACTTCATTAAATTGTATTTCTGCACTTCCGATAATTCTTTACTGTCGTTTATATGAACGATTTTTATTTTAGAAATAAAAACATCGGCCAGATGTTTTAAAGCCCTGATTTCTTTATTGGTATAAGTGCGACTGTAATCGGTAGGGAAGGCGATGTATTCGGGCTTTACAAATTCAAATTCGTCAGGAACAATAAGGATGGCACAGTATTTTAAATGTTTTAAAACCTGAATGGTATGGCTGCCTAAAACCAGTTCTTTAGCTCCGGTTGCCCCTTTGGTTCCCATAATTACTAGGTCGATATTCCAGTCGGTAATCGCTTTGGTTATTGCAGTATTTAAATCTTTGTCACTTAATAAAATCTGAAAATCATGGTTGTCATTGGCATCGGTAGTTTCTGCCAGATATTTCAAATTAATTAATTGCTTCATGGCTTCTTCCTCTTTTTTCCTTGAAGAAATACCGGGAAGTTTAGCCATACTGAGGTTGTCATGATGCGTGGAATTTAACAGGTAAAATGTACAGTATTCGTCTCTATAAAACTTTAGTGCATATACTATGGCATTCCACGCATTGTCTGAAAAATCGGTAGGTAATAAAATGTTGAGTTTCATAATCACTAGTTTTTAAGTTTGCTTTGTGGAAGTACTAAAAAGGGCGTAACTAAATGAAAACCAATCTGATTTATTCTGGATTTAAAGAATAAACTTTCAAAAAAAGTATGTTTATTCTTAATCATTACCAGCAGTTGTACCGGAGTTTCGGTCTGGAAATTATTAATGGCTTCCTGAACATTTTGACCACTAACACTGTGGAACTTATGTTTTAGATTGGCAAAATACGTTTTTAGTTTACTCTTGTTATTTCTTTGTTTTTCGGATAGGTCATACCCGAAAGAGGCATTCATAACATGTAGACTGGCTTCGTGTGAAGCTACAATATCTGTTATGGGTTGCATTTGGTCATCTTTATAATCAATTTCGTAATCAGTAGGGAACAGGATATGTTCCGGGGTCTCAAAATTATAGCCTTCTGGTACGGCTAATACGGGACATTTTATATTTTTAATAACATGTACTGTGTTTGAGCCGAATAAGACTTCGTTTACACCGCTGGCCCCTTTAGTGCCCATAACGACGTAATCGATACCTCGAAAATCTACGATATCACTAATTTCCGGGATTAGGGCGTTAAAGGACGAAATGATTTCAATAATGTGATTGGGGTTGTGATATTCGTCTTCAATTTTGCTTTTTGTTGCTTTTAAATCTTTCATTGCATTTTCCTTCACTACGTCTAAAAGTCCGAATTGATTAGATACTATAAACGAATAACCGGCATCGTAAACAATTGGAGTATAGGTGTGGAGTAAAAAGAAGGTGCAGATATCATTTTTGAATAATTGCATGGCATACGCGATAGCATTCCAGGCATTATCAGAAAAATCTGTTGGTAAGAGTATCCGTTTCATGATAATTAATTTAATAAATGTTATTGTTAACGATTTGTATTCTGCAATGCTAAAAATGGAATATCCAGGTTCAGACTTAGCGTATCTATCTTGGCTTTAAACAAAATATTCTCTAAAAAAGAATGTCTTGTTTTTACCATTACCAGCATGTTTATATTGTCGTTTTTTATTGTCTCTATTATGGTTGGTACCACATTTTTGGTATTGGAAATATGGAATGCGGTGTTTACTTTTAAAGTCTCCTCAATATCACGCAGGTTATTTTTTTGTCTGACAGACAGGTGATTCATAGTTGATATGTAAAGTAGGTTTATGTTGGCATGATTGGCCTTAGCTATATTTTTAACCAGTTTAAGCTCTCGCTGTTTATAAGGAATTAAAAAATCGGATGGGAAAAGGATTTTATTCACCGGCGTAAAAGTGTAACCACTTGGGATTGATAACACCGGACATTCTACATATTTAAGAACCTGAAGTGTATGGCTTCCAAATACAACCCTGTTATCGTTACTTTGGCCTTTGGTCCCCATAATAATAAGGTCTATGTCAAAATCGTTTACCACTTTATCAGCAGCTTCTACCAGCATATTGTTAATGGCCAGAGTGTAAAAGCTGTGTTTGTCGTTTTCAAAATTACGGTTTACAAAGTTTAAGATGTCCTCCAATTTTTCGCCTGAAGTTTTACAGATGCTTTCTGTGATTTCTGATAAGGTAGCTGTTTCTAATAAGTCCTGATCCTGATAAATTTCATCCTGGTAGGCGTGCAAAAAATAAAACGTAGTTTCCTTGTCCTTAAAGAGGTTTAAGGCGTACGCTATAGCATTCTTGGCGTTTTCTGAAAAATCGGTAGGAATTAATATATGTCGCATGACTTTAAGATTTATAACTAAAGTTAGTATAGCAAATTGTGATTTGAAATGATATATATCAGACTTTTAGGTCTGTAGCGTATAACAAGGAAAAGCAAATGGGAATTTACATCATAACAAAAGGGAATTATTAAATTAATAACTCCCTTTTAGTTACAGAAAACTCCATATGTAATTGATTAATAGCCTCATTTAAAGAAACAGAAAGCCGAAACCTTCTGTTTCCTGTTGGTTTAATTGTATTTT
This sequence comes from Formosa sp. S-31, assembly GCF_051172795.1. NCBI lineage: Bacteria > Pseudomonadati > Bacteroidota > Flavobacteriia > Flavobacteriales > Flavobacteriaceae > Formosa > Formosa sp. S-31. The sequence goes on along the minus strand of NZ_JAENDK010000002.1, from coordinate 851,227 downwards.
TCAAGGTAATCTAATTCTATTATGACGGGGTTTAAAAATGTAAACCCAAAGTGTATTGAATAATACAAGTAAACCTTTCGATACTCCCAATCTTTAAAAGATCGCTTTTATGTTCATCTAAGGTATAATTTATAAGAGGTTTAAACACTGATATTTATCAGTCTTATGTAGTTTGGAACAGTTCTAAATCGCCGTCTTAATAAAGGTGTTTTCGTGTAGTACCAGAAACGGAATTTTAGTGTGATAACTTACAGAAGTAATGGTTGACTGGAAGAGAAGTTGCTGAAAATAGTTCAGGTTTTTAGCAACCATACAAATTAAATCTACATTCCGACTTTCAGTAAAGCACTGTATGGCTTCCTCGGTATTCTTAGCGTTTAGATACTTAAATTCATGAGGGACAGCATTAAAATAATCGTCCAGTAGTGCTTTGTTTTTTTCCTGATCTTTATTGAGATGTACAGCAGATTTACTGATGTGTACAATACTGAGCAGTGCTTTGTCTTTCTTTAAAATGTCGTTTAAAGGATTTAAAAGATTTAAGTTGTAATGCAAAGTAAAGTCTGAAGGAAATGCTATAGTTTTGGGTTTGCTGAACCGGGCTTCCAGAGGAATGGCCAGTGTGGGGCATTTCACTTTTGTAAATACATCTCCGGTATGGCTGCCAATACGAATTCTATTATAATTGGTGGCACCTTTTGTTCCCATAACAATAAGGTCTATCTGGTGGTCTTGTACCGTTTTCCGAATAGCGTCGATAAAGAAATTATAATCGGTAAGGATATTAAATTTATGATTCTTGTTTTTAGGGAATTCCAGTACTATTTGTTTTAAAAGATGACGCAGTTTTTTACGTGAGGGCTTCAGAAAAATGTCCTCTATAAGGTCGTCGGTAGCGACATAGGCACTATCATCCATTAAAACCTTGTTGATAAGATTAATATGAAGGATATAAAAATTACAGGTTTCGTCTTCAAAGAAATTAATGGCATACTTTATGGCATTCCAGGAATTTTCCGAGAAGTCTGTGGGTAGCAATATATTTTTCATCTTTTAAAGCCTTTTATAACTTAAATTTAGGCCTAAGGATTGAGTGCAGAAATGATATAAATCAATTAGAGGAATTAAATGGAATTAATTAATGGCTTTTAGGCCTTCTAAATTCAGAACCTGAATATTACGGCCTTCTGCTTTTATCAGGCCTTGTTTTTTAAATTCCGTTAAGGCTCTTATAAAAGTTTCGGTGGCAATTCCAGCAACACTAGCCAGGTCGTTTCGGGAAATTTTGATGAGATCGTCTGGTTTTTTGTTAATTTTTTCGGCAAACTTCACTATGGTACTTGCCGTTTTCTTGTACACCGAGCCGTAAGCCATTTGCAGCAACTGGTCTTTTATAAGCGATAAATCGTCGGTGAGAAGTTCTATTAAATCCAGACTTAATTTGGGATTGTTATTTAAAAGGGTACCGAACTCCTGAATGGACACTGCAAGTATTTTAGTATACGAAATGGCCGTTGCAGTTTCCTTGTGTGGGATATTATGTGTAAAGGAAGTATACCCAAAGAGACTATTGGTTTTATAAACTCCTGTAATTAATTCTTTACCATGATTGTCTATTCTGAAGCATTTAACAGTACCTTCGGTAATAAGGTAAATGTAGTTGGAGTGGTCGCCTTCCCGATATATAATTTCATCTTCCTGATAAGAAAAGAGCTTTCCAGAGTCTTTAAAATAAGCTTTTAAATCGTCCATCGACTGTAATTTGGATTGACTTACAGCCAGCTGAGCATTGTACTGATTGTTTTGCAGGTCTTCTAAAATAGACATTTTGGCCAGCCGGCTTTCAATAGCGCTTATCAGTTCGTCTTCCGTAAAGGGTTTGGTAATATAATCATCGGCACCTAAATTCATGCCTTTTCTAATATCGCTATGTTCTGTTTTTGCAGATAAAAATATAAATGGGATGTGTCGGGTTGACGGGTCTTGAGACAGGATTTGTAAAGTTTCGTAGCCATCCATTTCGGGCATCATAATATCGCAGATTATAATATCCGGCAATTCTGTTCTGGCCAGTGGAACCCCTGTTTTACCATTAGCAGCTGTAATTACTTTATAATCTGATAGCTCCAGAAGTTCTGCAGTGTTTGCTCTAAGTACGGCATCGTCTTCTATAAGTAAAACTTCTTTCATGCTGTTGCGGTATTGGGAATGGTTATAATAAATGTTGTTCCTTTATGTTCTTCACTATTAAAAGTTATGTCACCACCAAGATTGGTTAAGTGGTTTTTTACAATATTTAAACCTATACCTGTACCCTGAGTGTTTATGGCGTTTTGGGCTCTAAAATACCGTTCAAAAATGTTACTTTGGTCTTTTTCTGGGATACCCATGCCATTATCTTTAATTTTTACTGTAGTATTGTGTTTGTCCTGTCGGATGCAGAGTTCAATTAAAGAGCCTTCAGGCGAATATTTCAAAGCATTATGTAGCAGATTAAATAAAATTAACTGAATGATTTTTTCATCCTGTACCAAAGAAATATCATCGATATCTTCCGGATATTTTATTTGTTGCCCTTCCTTTAGCAACATATTGGCATTATACACCACTTCGTTTACCACCTTACTTAGTTTAAATTCCTGAAAATGATAATGGACTTTTCCTGTTTCCAGTTTTTCAACAGAAAGAAAATCGTTAATCATATTATTTAAAAAATGCACCTTATCCATTATAATTTTAATATGTTTTGCTCGTTTGTCCTGTTGCTCAGTCAGCTGGTATTTATTTAAGAGCTGTCCCGAGGTTAAAATGGCGCTTAAAGGTGTTTTAAATTCATGTGAAACCAAGGAGAGGAAATTGGTTTTTAAGTTGTTGAGTTCTTTTTCTTTTTCCAGTGCAAGTTTTAATTGAGCGGTGCGTTCTTCAACTTTTTTTTCGAGTTTATTGGTGTAATCTTTTCGCTCGGTAATGTCTAGTGTTATGGCTACAAATACCTGCTTCTGATTTAAATGAGACAATTGTAAATGGGCTTCAATTGGATATTGCGAGCCATCTTTTCGTTGGTGTACACCTTCAAATTCTATCTTAGATGCTTTTCGTTTTAATAAGGTATTCAGGGTTTGTCTGTATTCGGTTTCATCTTCGTTAGGATGGATATCTAGCGGTGTCATGGTTTGAAGTTCTTCCAGACTGTATCCCAGATTTTTTTGAGCACCAAAATTGGCATTGATATACTTTAGAGTTTTGGTATCGAATACATAAATTTCGTTAAGCGATTCATCGAAAATAGTAGCCAGATGCTGGCGTTGTTCTTCGGCCTTTTTGCGTTGCGTAACGTCGTTAATAATACCAACAAAATTAGTAACAGTACCTTGATTGTTGGTAATTGGAAATATATAGAGATCGTTCCAGAATAGGGTGCCGTCTTTTTTGTAATTGCGCAAAGTCGCTTGGCATATTTCTCCTAGTTTTATTGCTGCACGAAGACGGTTTAGTGCTTTTTGATTGCGGTCTTTGCCCTGTAGAAAGCGACAGTTATGATTAAGAATTTCTTCGCTGGAGTAACCTGTTAATTCCTGAAAAGCCGAATTGCAGTAAATTATGGGATTGTCAGGTTTTAAAGCATCGGAGATGACAATGCCGTTTTTTGTGGACTCCAGGGCTTTGGAGCGGAGCATCATAATTTTTTCGAACTCTTTCTTTTCAGAAATGTCATTTACAATGGCCATAACAAAGTACTGATCGCCAACTGAAAACGGATTGAGTTCTACTTCAACAGGAAAGATGCTACCGTCTTTTCGCAAGGCAAAAATATCGGAAGCTTCTCCCATTTTTCTGCGCTTACCGCGGGCTATAAAGTGTTTAAAATAGGCTGTATGCTTTTCGTGGTAATTGGAGGGGATAAGATAGTTCAGGGGTTTTCCAATCAGTTCAGATTTTTTGTAACCAAAAATAAGCTCTAATGCCTGATTGACTTCAGCTATGTTTTGTTCAAAATCGACAATAATTATACCTTCCGAGACGGTTTCTAAAAGTATATTTAAGATGTCTTGATTTTGCAGGAACATTAGAGTTTATGACAGTGTATAATCTCTTAAATTTACAAAAAATTACATTTACTTTTTTCGCTTTTATCTAGCAGAGCAATTTACTGATTTGATGTTGGTCACTTCGGAATTATTGAATAATAGGACCATCGTAGCCCAGAGCGTCTAATTCCTTTTTTGTTAGCTTTAAATTGTGTACTTCCATATTTACACGTTGTAATGGCTGGTCTGTTTCATCTGTAGGCAGATTGGAAATGGTTTCTAATACATCGTAGCCTTTAAACAGTTGACCAAATATCATATAATCCCCGTCTAAACGATGTACGCCATCTTTGTTGTTAATAATGTAAATCTGGCAGCCGGCTGATTGTTTTTTAGCATTGTCATCGCGACCAAAACCTACAGCCCCGTAAGTATGCGTAATGTCCGGATGAAATTCAGGGTCTATTAAATACGGCGAATCACTAAAACCTTCCGGAGTATCGGGGCAACCGCCCTGAATTACAAAATCTTTTATTACCCGATTAAAATGCAGGGAGTCCCAATAGTGTGCTTCTGCAAGTTTTATGAAGTTTGCTTTGTGGTTGGCCGTTTTATCGTACATCCAGAACAGCATCTCGCCCTGAGGCGTTTTTATCTGCCCAATATCATACGTTTTTTTAGCCTTACAGGAAATTATAGATAGTGCTAACAGGAATACTAAAGTAAAAGCTCTCATATTGGATTGGGTAATTCGTTTAAAAGCTAATATAGTTATTAAATGAATAAGGGAAAGGTTTTGTTTAGAAATGAATTGAAAAGTATTTAGGCTTAATTATTTATTGAGCTAGGGGAGTTGAAACATTGAAAGCCCAACACTATCAGTTTGTGCCGGGCTTTGCTTTATTTAAAACTTATTTTCAGGGTTAAAATTTAATTTTTAACACCCAGTTTTTTTAAGATGGTTTCTAAAAGACACCATTTTGTAAAGGCGGATTGTATCATGTTTACGCCAATGAATACGGTAAACCACATCCAGTTGGGATGCACAAATACGGTAAGTACAACACTTAATAATATCATACTGCCTACTATCGTTCTAAAATAGGTATTTAACATTGTTATGGATTTTTAAGTTTATATAAATCGTTCTATAGGAACTACAATCGCTTTAATAGGATTATTGGTTTCCAGTTTGCTGTTAAAAGTTTCTATGGCCTCAAATAAAGCGTCTATTTTGTCTGATTCGGTGAACGAAAAAAACATAGTGGATTCCGTACTACCGGCCAGACTGGAAAACCAGTTTGTAGCCGATACATTAGACTGACCTTGTTTATACCCATCGATATCAGATTCGCTGAAATTTTCAATTTTAGCGGCCTTAAATAATTTCAAGATATCCTTATGAAATTCTTCTACTACGGTAACAATAACTAACTTCATTTTATTTATAGTTTTTTCGTTCAATTAAATAATATACTAGAGGTACTACTAATAGTGTAAGTACCGTAGAAACGATGGTTCCTCCCATTAATGAAATGGCGAGCCCCTGGAATATTGGGTCGAAAAGGATTACAAAAGCGCCTATTACTACTGTTCCCGCAGTTAACAGAATAGGTGTGGTACGTACTGCTCCGGCTTCTATGGCAGCCTGTTTTAAAGGAATGCCTTCTTCCAGTCTCAGGTTTATAAAATCGATTAATAACACTGAGTTTCGAACCATAATTCCGGCCAGGGCTATCATTCCAATAAAAGATGTTGCTGTAAAAAAGGCACCCATAATCCAGTGTCCCAGAACGATACCGATCAGCGATAACGGAATAGCAACCATCATAACGACCGGAGCTTTGAAGTTTTGAAACCAGCCTACAATTAACAGGTAAATAATGATAATTGCACCCAGGAAGGCTATTCCTAAATCACGGAATACTTCCAGTGTGATCTGCCATTCTCCGTCCCATTTTACAGTGTAATTGTCTTCGAAATCGGGTTGATTTAAGTACAGTTCATCTAAAGTGTAACCTTCAGGAAGATTAATGGTTTTTAATTTGTCTTCCATCCCTAAAATGGCATACACCGGACTTTCTAATTTACCAGCCATATCGGCCATAACATATACTACACGTTTTTGGTTTTTACGATAGATACTTTTTGCTTTAGTTGTAGGGTGAATGTCTACCAGATCTCCGATACTAATCATTTGTCCTTGCTGAGATTTAACCTGAAGCTGAGCAATATCGTTGATGGTAGATTTCTCTTTTTCATCTAAAGCCAGAATCACGCCAACCTGATTCGATGCGTTTTCATCGTACAGCATGGTAATCGCTCTGTTAGATAAAGCCATATTCATAGTATAGGCAATTTGTTGCGGAGCAACCCCGTAAAGCATGGCTTTTTCTTTATCTACAAGGAACTCATATTCTACCTGATCAGCTTCAACCATCCAGTCGGTATCCACAACATCTTCCGTATTATTAAGGATGTCCTGAACCTGATTAGCTACCTGCATTTGCGTATCATAATCCGGACCATATACTTCGGCAACAATAGTAGATAGCACTGGTGGCCCTGGCGGAACTTCTACGATTTTAACGTTGGCATTAAATTTAGTCGCAATCTTTTGAATATCCGGTCTTAATAACTTGGCGATATCGTGGCTCTGGTCGCTACGCTCTTCCTTGTCCAGTAAGTTTACCTGAATATCGGCCATATTGCTACCGCCTCTTAAATCGTAATGACGTACCAGCCCATTAAATGTAATAGGAGCAGAGGTGCCTACATAACTCTGGTAGTTTACCACTTCCGGTCTGGTTGATAAATACTGAGCAATCTCCTGAGTTACCACTGCGGTACGTTCCAGGGTCGTTCCTTCCGGCATATCGATAACTACCTGAAATTCATTTTTATTGTCAAAGGGTAACATTTTAACTGCTACCGATTTGGTAAAGAATAACATGACCGAAGCAATAAGCAGGAAGAAAGTAAGACCTAAAAACATCCAGCGTTTGCCTTTGTGTTCTAATAACGGACGTTCAAACTTATCGTACATTTTATAGATCAATGTACTTTCTATAGGTTTTTCTTCTTTTTCTACAGTTCCTTTTTTATCCTTTTCACGAAGGAAAATAAATCCTAAATACGGCGTAATGGTTAAGGCAACAAAAAGAGATAAAATCATAGCGATTGATGCTCCGATAGGCATCGGACTCATATAAGGGCCCATTAATCCGGAAACAAAAGCCATAGGTAAAACCGAAGCAATTACAGTAAATGTTGCAAGAATGGTTGGGTTTCCAACTTCGTTTATCGCATATAATGCAGCCTGTTTAAAAGGCAGGCGTTTCATTTTAAAATGCCTGTGCATGTTTTCTGCGATAATAATGGAGTCATCCACCACGATACCCGTTACAAAAACCAGAGCAAATAAAGTAATTCTGTTTAACGTGTAATCGAGCATATAATAGCTTAACAGCGTTAAGGCAAAAGTGATTGGTACCGATAAAAATACCACCAAACCACCACGCCAACCCATAGCAAGCATGACCACAAAAGTAACAGCAACTATTGAACCAATAAGGTGTAATAAGAGTTCGGATACCTTTTTAGATGCGGTTTCTCCGTAGTTTCTGGTAATTTCAATATGAACGTCATCCGGAATTAAATTGGTACGAAGGTGGTCTACCTTTTCAAGAATAACATCGGCAATTTTCATAGCGTCTGCCCCTTTGCGTTTGGCTACAGAAATAGTCACTGCAGGATATTCAGAAGGGTATTGGTTGCCCTTTTCACTGGCTTGCCCGAATCCTAAATTCACGTAGTTTACAGGAATTTCCGGTCCGTCTACAATTTGTGCTACCTGTTTTAAATAAATGGGTTTGTTTTGTTGTACACCCACGACCAGATTTTCTACATCTTCTACAGTTTCCAAAAACTTACCTGTATTAACAAGGAACTCGGTATCTGATTTATCAAAGCTTCCGGCACTTAACTGACTGTTGTTGGCCTTTATCATTTGAGATACACTTAAAAAATCCAATCCGCTGGCCGCTAGTTTATCCTTATCAAGGACTACGCGTAACTGACGATCCCGACCTCCGATTTTGTGCGTTACAGCAACATCATTTACTTTTTCAATCTCGTCGGTTAATTCCTGAGCCATCTGCTTCAGTTGAAAATCATCGTAATTTTCACTCCAAAGTGTTAGGCCCAACATAGGCACATCGTCTATGGCACGGGTTTTTACTAAAGGAAACGTAACGCCTTCCGGCATCTGATCCATATGTTTGTTAATCTCGTTGTAGAGTTTTACAAACGAACGTTCTATATCTTCGCCCACGTAAAACTGAACAATGACCATGCCTTGTTCTTTCATGGATGTTGAGTATACATACTCCACACCTTTAATATTTGAGATGAGTTTTTCCAGTGGTTTTATAACCCGAGATTCTACCTCGGTCGGGCTGGCGCCGGGATAACCTACAAAGATATCGGCCATAGGCACATCAATCTGAGGTTCTTCTTCCCGCGGAATTAAAAACGAACTATAAACTCCAATAACCATAAATACGATCATTAGAAGTACAGTAAGCTTAGAGCCTATAAAGACCTTCGCTATTTTTCCTGCTAATCCTTCTTTCATTGTTTTATTATTTTCTGATTATTGAATTGAGATTTTTGCACCATTGTACAATTTACCTTCAGCATCGGTGATATAGGTTTCGTCGGCAGATAATCCCGATAAAACTTCAACCGAATCGCCATAGGTTCTGCCTAAGCGCAACCAGCGTAAAACTGCTGTGTTGGTCTGGCTTGTCGTGTAAACACCAGTCAACTGTCCTCGGGTGATTAAAGCTTTAGATGGTATTAAAATAGCTGAAGCTGTTTGGTTTTGTTTTGCAACCGGAAATTGTACAGCAGTAAACATGCCCGATAAAATTGAAGCCTCGGTAGGTTCCAGTCCTATTTTTACCAGATACTGACCTCCGGTGTTTTTAGCAGAGGAGCTCACTTCTTTAACACGTCCCGGAATGGTTTTATTGATGGATTTCACTAAGACCTTAACATTTGTATCCGTTTTAATCTGAGAAATTTCATTTTCAGGAACCATGGCAATGACTTCAAAGTTACCTGGAGATTCTACAGAAATTAAAGGTACACCTGGATTGGCCATATCTCCGGTTTCCACACTTTTACTGGTAATAATACCGTTAAAAGGCGCTGTAATATTGGAATAGGCAAACTGTGCGTTAATTTCATTTTTCATTTGTTTCGCAGCCTCAAGACGGGCTTTTGCCATTTCAAAATTAGCAGTCATATCGTCCATTTCCTTTTGAGAGGCACTGTTTTCTGCAAACAGATTTTTAAATCGATTATAATCTTTTTCTGCAATGGTATAGGCTGCTGTGGCTTCTGTAATACTGGCGTTTACCTGAGCCTGCTTTGCTTGTAAATCGCTGTTGTTTATAGAAATTAATAACTGACCTTTACGAACTTTATCACCTACATTAACGTGTACGGCATTAACATAGCCCATAAGGCGGGTACTTAAATCGGCACTGTTTTCGGCCTGAATTTTTCCGCTTACCGTTAAAAACGGATTGTTGGCATCGGCCTGAACTGTTGCAACTTTTACGGGAATTGGTGCAATGTTAGATTCTACCGATGTTTTTGTGTCATTGCCACAGGCGGTTAAGAGCACCGTTGTTGCAATTAGAGTGAATATGTATGTAATGTTTTTCATGGTTTATAAATTATTCTTGAGTTAAAAAATGTAAATAGGCTTGTGCGTAATTGTGTTCGAATACAGTTTGATAATATTCAAGTTGTTTCTGGGCATATTGCGTTTCCGCTATAAGGACATCAGACGTTTTTTCCAAACCTTCTTCAAATCTGTTTGTTCTAATGCGTAAAGATTCTTCTGATTGCTCTAAAGCCAAAGCCGTTAATTTTAATCGGTTTTCTGTATCAATAAGCATACGGTTTGCTTTGTTTAATTCAAGCTGACTCTGGGAAACATATTGCTCGTATTCCAATTTCGATTTTTCAAACTCCGCTTTACTTTTCTGAGCTTTACCAAAGCGCTTAGATCCCTGAAAGACATCCCAGCTTAACTGAGCACCAAATAAATAGCCGTTACTATGTCCCTGAAAAATCTGATCGTCGTACATTTCATAACTTCCAAATGCATTTAAGCGCGGTAAAAACGCCATTTTATCTGCTTTGTGTGCACTTGCATAAGCATCGCTGGCCAGTTGCATGGCTTTTATATCGGCGCGGTTTTCCGAAACGGAATGACTCGCCGTTAAGGTTGTTGTAACTTCTAAAGCATCTGTCGGTTTATAAATAACTTCGGTAGTATCATTCATTAAAAAAGAAAGATAATTGGAGGCATTTTGTACATTGCTTTTTGCTGATTGTAACTGGTTCTGTACTTCGGTAACGCGAACTTCGAAAGCCAGTACATCGGCACGTTGCAGGTAGCCCTGATTGAAACTGTTAGTCGCCAGATTTTGGTTGGCCTCGGCAGCTTCCAAAGCTTTTTCAAGAACGTCAAGTGCTTTATAAGCCAGTTGTAACTGCATATAGGCTTTATCGACTTCGAAGTTTAAATAGTCCGAATTGCGCTCTGTTTTTAAGGCCATGGCATCCATTTTGGTTTTGGCTGCTTTGCGCATATAAATACCGTCTACATTTATAAGAGGCTGTTGAATTTCGAATTTAGTGGCATAATTTTCTACCTGAGACGGATTGTTTAATAAATCCGGATTGAAATCACTTTGTGTTAAAATCCCTTGATTGAGCTTGGATCCAAATGCCATTAAAGGGTTTGTTGTGGCAATTCCGGTATGAGAAGCTGTAATATTAGGTAAAAATACCGCATTGGTTTGTTTAAAATCTGCCTTTGCCGCCTGGAATTCCTGTTCGGAAATTTTTAGCGATTGGTTGTTTTCAGTAACCTTAGATAATACTTCTGTACGACTTATAGGCACAAATTGTTGTGCTTGAAGCATCGTAGTAAGTAACAGGAAACTAAACAGTGTTAAGTGTTTTATTTTCATTAGTATTAATTTTATAGTGACAAAAATAATTTTAGAACATGCGCTTGTCAGTCACTTATGTTACTAAAGAGAAAATAGGAGTCTGTTGAGGTAGAAATAGGGGAGACAGTCTGGAAATAAACTAAATAGAACTATCTTTTTAGTTTAATTAGATTGTTTAAACGATATAAAAGGTAAACACGAAATGTTTATTCGCGCTTTATATTAAAGATAGGGTATAGTTGGGTAATAGGCATGAATTGGGTAAACTATACCTGCTTTATATTTTTTATGAGCTATGCTTTGGTTTTGTAGTGTTAAGAGACTCGTTTTTCCATTTTAAAGAAAAGCTCTTTACCGTGTCTGGAATGGTGCGAATTGTAAGCAGTCTCCATAAAATGGATATCGAAATACGGACTGAAATACTCTAAATATTCTGCTTTACAACCCCCAAAAGGCGGTTTGTCTGTGTTTAATGGTGCATCAAACAAGAGTCCCACACATTTCCCCTGAGCAGTTAATAACTGATGCATTTTTTTTGAATAGCGCTGTCTTAATTGTGGATTTAAGGCACAAAAGAACGTTTGTTCAATAATAAGGTCGAATGTCTGATTTAAATGAAAAAAATCACTTTGAATGAGATGGGGTTCTGGAAAGTCAGGAACCCGGGTTTTAAAATTTAACAGAGCGGTTACCGAAACATCAACCACATACACGTTTGTAAATCCTTGTTTATGCAGGTATTCGGCTTCGTGGGCGTTGCCACAACCAGGAATTAAAATGTTTAGATTTGTATTGGTTAACTGATCAAAATAGGCTTTCAGGGGAGGAGAAATCTCCCCTAAATCCCAGCCTGTATTATTGTTTTTGTATCGGTTATCCCAGAATTCTTCGGTTAAATTCATCTTGTGAAATCATGCGTTTTAATTGGAAAATTTTCCGGTAGCACAACTAACAAACGATTTGGCTTTAGCGCCTAACGAGTTTGAATCTTCCACAGAAGGGTAGCCCAGTTGTTTTAAAGTTGATTTAACGGCCGCCAGGTCTGTTTCATTTGTGTAATCAAAGCAAACCACACTTTCGTCTAGGTTCACCTCAATATTAGAAATCGCGGTATTGGCACTTAGTGACTTTGTAATGGAATTGGCGCATCCGCCACATTTTAAATTTTGTATTTGAATTGAAGCTCTCATCGTTTTATTTATAGTTTAGGTATCCGCCTTTTAGATCGTAAATTTCTGTAAAGCCTATAGTAGCCAGTTTTTTCGCAGAATTTTTACTTCGGGCTCCACTTCGGCAATACAGGTAAACCGGTTTGTCTTTATCTAGTTTGCTGAATTCCGGAATGAATTTAGCCGAAAAGAAATCGATGTTTTTGGCGCCTTTTATATGGCCGTCTTTATATTCTTTTGGCGTTCTAACATCTACCAGCTGAACTTTTTTCTGACTGATGCCTTCTTTAAATGCTTTGGCATTTAAAACTTTAATGGCGTTATGCGTATTGGGTCTTTTCCCAAAAAGAAAACTTAATAGTGACATAAGTAATTAATTTTATGATATTAAAGATTTAAGACTTTTAAATGGTTTCTACCCAGTTCAATTTTTCCGAGTTTTTCCAGACGTTTTAAAAGTCGTGATACTACAACCCTATTAGAATTAAGGTCGTAAGCAATTTCTTTATGTGTATTTTGAATGATAGTGTTTTTATTAATTCGGGTCTTTTCTTTCAGATATTTTACCAGGCGTTCATCCAGTTGATAAAAGGCGATGCTATCTAAGGTAAGAAATAATTCGTTGAGTCGGTTTTGGTAACTGCTGAAAACGAAATTTCTCCAGGATTTATATTTACCCATCCATTCTTCCATTTTGCTTATAGGCAGAAGTATTATTCGGGTATCTGTTTCTGCAATGGCTCTTATTTCACTTTGTTGCTGCCCAAGACAACAAGTCATGGTCATGGAGCAGGTATCGCCTTTTTCCAGATAATACAAAAGCAGTTCGTTACCATCTTTATCTTCTCTTAAAATTTTTATGGCACCGTTAATTAGTAAGGGAATAGAACTTACATAATCTCCAATTTCAATCATCTTAAAATTTTCCGGGATATCCTTAAAAATTCCGATACTACTTATTTCTTCGAGTAATTCCTCTTCCAGCAAGTGTCCGTAATTTTCCTTTAATTCTGCTGTCATGGCTAGTTGTTTACTTGCTATTTAATAAAAACGAATAAGGTTTGTCTTTGTAAAAAGATATTTAAAAACTATTAATAATTCAAAATTACAATATCGAAAAAGGATTTTGAGTGACTTATGTTACCAAGGCATAAAATGCTTACGAATGGCTAGGTCATATTTTAAATAGTCCAATCCTAATTTGCTAGTCCAGAATGGCAAAGTGTACGGTAACAGTGCTTTTTATTTCTATTTTTTCAAAAACAATATCCAGAGGTGCCATAGTTCCAGAATCTGATTTGTAAGCTTTAATACTTATGCTTTCTGGTGCGTCTTGCAATCGGTTGTAGGTATTCGCATTGTAATCGGATATATGAATGGCCGGGCCTAAATGCTGATTTAATGGTTTTAGTAAGTAATCGCCCTGTAATTTAGCTTTGACTACCGCTTTTTGACGCAATTCCATTTTAAGCGCTTCGAGTCTGGAATAGCTGGTTTTTAAAATACTGACATTGGAAATATTAATGGTTTCCAGGGCGATTATAACTTCACCAGCGGTTTTAGCATCGTAAACTTCCAGAGTGTAACTTTTGTTTTTTAAGATGTCTTTGCCTTTTAGAAAGTAGTTTTTAAAATTACTTGCAACATCCGATACCGATAATTGTGTTTTGGTATTTATACCTAAGCCAGTTAGTGTGGCATTCATGTTACGTTCCAGAACTTCGAGGGCCGATTTCCCTTTAGTATCTTCTTCCGAAATTATAATGGATAAATAAATACGGTCCGAAACCACAAGTGTGTCTACCATAGCAGTAGTTTCCAGATAGGGCATGTCTATAAAATTTTTAGTTTGTGCAATGGCTTTACCTTTAAACAGGATTATTATTAGTACTAAAACAGTATTTTTCATAGCCTTCTTAGTATATTATTTCTGATATTAAAATTTAAGTCTTTTATTATATTCATGGCATTAAAACACTAAGATAGTAAAGTTTAAAGGCTTTATTATTGGTTTTAAACGGAATAAAATTGAGAATGAAAGTTGGGTAATATCGATTAAATTTTAAATTAGAGTATTAATTTCAAACTCATTAGTGTAATCTGTTATTGTATGAAAAAATTACTTTACAATTTTGTGTCCTGGTTTGTTAAACTAATAGCTAAACGCAAAGTTGTAATGAAACCAGTAAAAGGATTTAACAAGGTGTTGTATTATGAAAAAGCGCAGCATCTGAATTTTTTATTTCAAAAGGAAGCTAATTACGAGCCGCATTTACTAAAACGAATTACACCGTATATATGTCCGGGAGCTCGTATTTTTGATATCGGGGCTAATATTGGACAGTATACATTAATTTTTAGTGAGCTGGTGGGAGAAGCTGGTGAAATTTTATCTTTTGAACCCGATTTTAAAAATTTTGCATTTCTGCAGTTTAATACCACAATTAACGCTTGTAAAAATGTAAGATGCTATAATTATGGTATAGGTAGTGAAGATACAAGACGGCAATTTTTCAGAGATACTGAAACCGGAGGCAGGAAAGGTTCCTTTAATAAAGAATATGTGGAAAATTCCTTTAAGGGCTATACAGATGAAGTCCAGATAAAAGGTCTGGATACAGTAATAGATGAATTTGGTATACCCGATTTTGTGAAAATTGATACCGAAGGTTTCGAGCTCGAAATTATATCGGGATTGAAACGAGAGTTAGAACATTGTGTGTTTTTTATTGAGGTTGAAGACAATTCGATTTTTAAAGTATTCGATTATTTTAACACCAGAGGGTTTACCTGTTTGTGTATTGATAAAGAACCTCAAGAAATAACAGATGCTAAAATGATAAAGCGTAATGCTAACCTTATTTTTAAAAAAGGTTAGAATCCGTTTTTATATTGCAAATGATTATAAACCCATAAGCTGTTTACTTGCATTTATAAAATAACTAGTTTCCTTATTATAAAAAGGAAGTAAATAAAAACTATAGCTGTGAGTATCTGTTCCAAAATCCATATAATTTTTCTGAGGTTTAGCGCCCCAGCTGTCATCACCACCAACACCTCGTTGTGCCATATCTATATTTAGCTGTACCAGATCTTTTTCCTCAATGTCGGTAGTGTGTTTTGATTTGTTGATTTTTGGAATTCCATCTATCCTGTACGTTTCGTCTATGGTTTGGTCTTTACTATAAATAAGACCTTCTGTAGCATCAAAATCTTCATTTGGCATATGAAGTGCACTAAAACCTAAATGGTTCTTATTAATGTTGTCAGACACAATCAATAAACCATTATTGTTATTATCGGAAAGAGCCGCCCAACGGACATCGGTTTTGTATCCATTTTCCTGAGGTCTGATGTAAGGAACATATTGGTCGGCAACAGTGCTCTTATAGAGATCTACTAAAGCAGAGCTGTTTCTGTCCCGATAATTTTCCCATGGCCCTCTTCCAAAATATGTTAGATTTCCAAAATCTTTTGGAAGCTGTAAGCGCATACCTATTCTTGGAATATCGGCTTTATATAAGGTTGTGCCTAATGTGTTTTCAATTTTAATTAAACCAGAGCCATAGATTGTGTAAATTGAAGAAAATTCTGAATCTACTCCTGGCAAATCATAATCAATTTGCACTTTAATATTGTTGTGCTTAGAGTCATCGACTTTTAATGTTTTTACTTTGGAAAACAAACTGGCTTTTTTCCATTCGATATTGCGTAAAGGCATTTGGTTGCCAAAGTCATTGTCTGTTGGGGCGCGCCAGAAGTTTGGTTTTGGTCCGTTGCCATCTTTTAGAAGCTCTATGTTTTTAAAAGTATAAGAACTAATCAATCCCAGAGCTTTGTTAAAAGTTATAGCGATATCATTATTATAAATTTTAATTTCAGTTTTGGAGTCTTTTATTTTTAACTGCTTGTGAGTGTCTAATATGGATTTCTGCCAGTTAGTATTTTTTAAAAGTAGTTGTTCGTGAGCTACTTCAAAGCCTTGTTTTAGAAGTCCCCAGTCCGATTTCAATGTTGCAGAAATGGTTACAAAATACTCGGTGTTTGGTTTAGTGGCCAGTTCGTTTAAGGGGATGCGAATAACTTTTCCTGTATGGGGTGCTACGGCTATATTCAGGTTGTTAAAGGTTTTAAGTGTTTCACCATCGGCTTTAAGCGTTGCTTGTATGTTGAATATATCAGTATTGGTAAAATCGTATAGATTTTCCACCAGAATACGTAATTGATTATCTCTGGTATATCCGGTAAATTTGAAGTTAATAAATTCGTGCGCTTTTTTAACTTCATGCAGAGCGGGCTGAGGTGTACGGTCTGGAAAAACAATACCGTTATTTAAAAACGTATTATCTGACGGCATATTTTCTCCAAAATCTCCGCCATAAGCATAATATTTTTCGCCTTTGTCGTTGGTTTTGTAAATGGATTGGTCTACCCAGTCCCAGATAAAACCGCCTTGCAGATTATCGTATTTTTCTATGATACTCCAGTAATCCTGAAAATTCCCGGTACTGTTGCCCATAGCATGGGCATACTCACTAGGAATAAACGGACGATCGGTTTTAGAACTGCCTATAAACTCGAATGTTGCCGGCGATGGGTACTGTGGTACAATAATATCGGTATTCCAATCCATATCCAGCAAAGTATAATCATCATCTTTATATGGTCGTTCGTATTGAACAGGTCGTTTTTGTGTGTCCAGGTCTTTTATTGCCTTATATCCGGCATAAAAATTTACACCATTCCCTGCCTCATTACCCATGGACCAGATAATTACCGAAGGAAAATTTTTATGTCCGCTAACCATTCGGGACATGCGATCCAGATGTGCTTTTTCCCATTCCGTTTTTTTTGCCAGAGAATGCTTTCCGTAGTACATACCATGCGATTCTATATTAGCTTCATCTACCACGTAAATACCATGTTCGTCACACAACTCATAAAAACGGTCTGCCCTAGGATAATGGCTTAAACGTACGGCGTTAATATTATTTTCTTTCCATAATCTGATGTCTTTTAACATTAAGGCTTCGCTCATAACATGTCCTGTTTCCGGATCGTGTTCCTGGGTGTTTACACCTTTTAAGGTAATATGCTGTCCGTTTAACAATAGAATACCATGTTTTATTTCTACTGTTCTGAAACCGATTTTACTAGTCGTAACTTCCAGCGTATTTCCTTTTTTGTCTGTAGTTTTAATTACAAGAGTGTATAAATTCGGGTGTTCCGCAGACCAGGGAAGGATTTCATTTATGGTTTTAGAGAAATCTACATTTATAGAGTCTGATTTTCTAATGTTAAGCTGTTGCTTTTCCGAAGCTATTAGTTTTTTACTGGTATCCAGTAATTTATAGGACACCGAAATGGGGGTGTTTTTTTTTGAATGATTTTTTAGTGAAATATTTAAATGTAGTTCACCATGTTTATAAGCGTTATCCAGTGTAGCCTGTGCATTAAAATCCTGAATTCTAACTTTTGGTTGTGCATATAAATACACACTGCGTTCGATACCACTGATTCTCCAGAAATCCTGACATTCTAAATACGAACCATCTGTCCATCTGAAAATTTGAATGGCGATACTGTTTTCTCCGGCCCTCAAATAGGGGCTAATATTAAATTCGGCGGCTAGTTTACTACCTTGAGAATA
Source organism: Formosa sp. S-31 (assembly GCF_051172795.1). Lineage (NCBI taxonomy): Bacteria > Pseudomonadati > Bacteroidota > Flavobacteriia > Flavobacteriales > Flavobacteriaceae > Formosa > Formosa sp. S-31. The sequence goes on along the minus strand of NZ_JAENDK010000002.1, from coordinate 833,343 downwards.
GCCCACATAATTCCCGTTAATCCAGATAAAGCCACCGGATTTCATGGCGCCTATGTGCAGGAATATTTCCTTGGTTTCCTTCCAGTCTTTATTTATAATGAATTCCCGTTTGTAAGAGCCCACGGGATTATAATCGTGAGGGACTGTCCCTGGATTTTTAGGGTAAATGTTTTCGGTAAATTCCATTTCGGAAGATACCGGAGCTTTATAATCGGCAAATTCGTACTGATGATTGACATAAATAGGAATGCCAAAACCTTGCACTTCCCAGTTTCCAGGTACTTGTATTTGACCCCAGTTTTGAACAGAAACTTCGGGTTTGTAAAAATCTAATGGTCTGTCTGCTGGTTTTCTTACCCATTTAAATTTCCACAGTCCATCTAAACTTAAAAAGTTATCCGAATTTTCTTTTACTCGATTTACAGCCTTTTCTTCTGTTTCATAGGAAAAAAATGCCGCGTGAGGTGCTTCCTTATGCTCTGCAATAATTCCGGGATTTTCGATATAATTAAAAATTTCTGTTGGACCGATGGTTTGAGCCTTTAGGTTTAAATTGAAAATTAATAACAGAATAAAACAGGATAGCAGGTGTTTCATAGTTTTGGTTAGCTGGTGGTTTGGTTTAGGCTAAACTAAATGTAAATCTGAATTCGGAAAAAAATATTACCGTCTTTTTGTTGAAAAGATTTGTTTATCATTTTATATCCATGATTCTGTATTCAGAATTATTAGTTCATCAAAGGTCGTAAAAAGGGGAAAAGTTAAGGGGGCATAATTAGGCAAAGACTTAGTATGAATTCTTCAAAACTGGGAAAAAGGTTAAATATTTGAAAAGAGAGAGGCGAGTAGCGTTCATTCAAAAAAACATCTTATTTTTTGTAACTTAATGGTTGTGTGTTTTGTATGCTGTTTTTGGTAGGGTGCGATGTAGAATTTAACATCTAAATCAACAAATATCTCCACTTTTATAAAGAGGTCAAGGCGTATTTTTGTAAGTGCAAATTTATAAATACAGGTTTCTAACTAAGGACTATATGGAAAAGGACACACGATTTGATGCTATAGTTATTGGTACCGGAATTTCTGGAGGCTGGGCAGCAAAGGAGCTTTGTGAAAACGGTCTGAAAACGCTTGTTCTGGAGCGGGGTAGAATGGTGGAACATGTTAAAGACTATCCCACGGCAATGATGAATTCGTGGGATTTTGAATTCAGAGGACTACCTTCTGCTAAAACTAAAAGAGAGCAGTTTAAACAGGACCGCACGGGCTTTGTAACACACGAAGCTACTAAACACTGGTTTGTTAACGATTTAAAACATCCGTATAATGAAGCTAAACGTTTCGATTGGATTAGAGGATATCATGTAGGAGGACGATCTTTAACCTGGGGGAGACAGGCTTTGAGAATGACTGATTTAGATTTTGAAGCCAACAAAAAGGAGGGAATTGGAGTAGACTGGCCGATTCGGTATAAAGATCTGGAACCCTGGTATGCTAAAGTTGAAGAGTATATAGGTGTAAGTGGGGAAAATCTGGGATTGGAACATTTTCCGGACGGAGTATTGTCTCCGCCGATGGCATTGAACTGTGTGGAAGAGTTTTTCAGAGGAAAAATTAAAGAACATTACAAGCACAGGCATTTAACCATAGGACGATTTGCAAATCTGACAGGCGAAAAAGCGCATGAAGGTCGTGGTAATTGCATTTATAGAAATAAGTGTATGCGGGGTTGCCCGCTAGGGGGATATTTTAGTAGTAATGCATCGACTCTACCAGCAGCAAAACGCACTGGGAATATGACCTTAAAGACCAATGTTATTGCTTACGAACTTGTTTACGAAGATAGTTTAAAAAAAGTAACAGGTGTAAAAGTTATAGATGCAGAAACGAAAGAACGGTTTTTCTATAAAGCGGATATAGTTTTTTGTTGTGCTTCTACTGTGGCTACTACCAGTATATTGCTGCAGTCAAAATCGGAACGTTTTCCAAATGGTTTAGGGAATGACAGCGGTGAATTGGGACATAATTTAATGGATCATCATTTTCAAGTGGGAGCTACAGCTACTATAGATGGGTTCGATGATGCCTTTTACGAAGGCCAGCGACCGGCAAGTTTTCATATTCCTCGATTCAGAAATTTAGCAGAGAAAGATAGAAAGCAAAAATTTTTACGAGGATACTCCTTTCAGGGGAGTGCAAGCCGTACCAACTGGAGACGTGCCATAATGGAATTAAGTTATGGAGAGGAATTAAAATCGGATTTATTAAAACCTGGGCCATGGAAAATAGGAATGTCCGGTTTTGGTGAATGTTTGCCTTACCACGATAATAAAATGATTTTAGATTATAATAAATTAGATGCCTGGGGCCTTCCTACCGTAACATTTGATTGTGAATATAAAGAGAATGAAAAGTTGATGCGTGAAGACATGAAAAATCAAGCTGTTAAAATGCTAAAAAATGCCGGTTTTAAAAATGTACAAGGTTACGATAATGAGACTTACCCCGGTATAGCGATTCATGAAATGGGGACGGCACGTATGGGGAGAGACCCAAAAACCTCTGTACTTAATGCATTTAATCAGTTACATGAAGTTCCAAATGTGTATGTAACCGATGGTGCTTGTATGACCTCTTCGGGAAATCAGAATCCATCGTTAACCTATATGGCTTTAACTGCACGGGCAGCCCATCATGCGGTCGAACAATTTAAAAACAATCTGAAGTAATGAACAGGAGAGAGCTTATTAAACAAATGGGACTTGGTCTGGGATATATGTCCATTTCGCCGGCTATACTAAATGTTTTTCAAAGCTGTAAACAGGTGGATAAAGGCTGGAAACCAGAGGTTATCCCGTTAAAGTTAAAAGGGCTAACAGACGTTATGGTCGATTTCTTTCTTCCTATAACTGAAACACCCGGAGGTACAGATCTAAATCTTACCATATTCATTGATAAGCTGCTTTTAGGTGCTGAAACTCTGGAAATGCAAAACCTGTTTAAAGCGGGAGCTTACGCATTTAAAGAAAAATTAGAGCGAACTTGTAAATTATCTATAGATAAAATAGAAAAAATGAAAATAAACCAGATTTTAAAAAACTATTGTGATTTAAGTGAGACACAAACTCAAATCGTGTTTCAAAATCTGGATCGTCCATTTAATCAGGTAGAAACGCAAAACAGAGAAATCTATCTTGTATATCATTTTATTACGAAAGTCCGGTATTATGCTTTGCTGGGGTATTTTACATCTCAGGACATTGTCGAAGATGTGCAGCAGATAAATCCTAACCTAGGCTATTATAATGCTTGTGTATAATCGCATATTAATCAGTCAAGATATTGCTGTACATTTTCAGAATTAATGATGTCTATGGGTAATAATTTGTTCTTTAAAATAGGGTTTTGGTAAATAAGATGTTCGGCAAGGGCGTTTAAGCCTAAATAGGCCTGGTGTTTTGGGTTTTGGTTTATGAGATAAGAAATCCATCCTGATTTTAAATAGTTTACATTATCTTCCAGTAAATCATATCCAATAACTACCAGATCTTTAATTACTTTTGCTTCTAATAGTTTTGAAACCAGATGGCTCTTAGAAGTCGTTATAAACAAGCCTTTGGTTTCCGGGGTTTTATTGAGGTAATCCGGTAGAATTTCGTGTAATTTTTTAGCGTCTACCTGAAGTGTGGAAATGGTAAAATCTTGAGAGTGTAAAGTTTCGAAAAATGCGCGGAATCCTCGCTCTTTTTCCTGCATGTGCATTGCGTTAGTTATGTCTTCATTAATATGAATAATGGTAAGTCCGCCAGATTTTATCATACTTTCAAATAGTTTAGCGGCTACACGCCCACTTTGTACAAGGTCCTGACCAACAAATCCAGAAACGGCATCAATCGTCACCTGATTGTTAAATGTAATAACAGGAATATTATGGGCGTAATAATCGTTTATAGCCGATTTAGATTCTTTGTAAAACAAGGGGGCTAATAAGACAGCATCAGGCTGTTGTTTCAGTATATCCTGGTGTTTTAAATTGAAGGATGCTGTAGATAACGGATCGAAATCAACAATGGAAACCATAACATTGAATGCAGCAAAATCATTTTTAGCGTTTAGGATGCCTTCTTCACAGCGTTTCCAGTAATTATCCATTTCCGGATTGGGTAATAATACACAAATGTGAAACACTTTATTTTGTTTCAGGTTCTGGGCAATAATATTTGGCTGGTAATCGATCTCGTCTAAAATGGCATTCACTTTTTTTAAGGCAGCTTCAGAAACTTTACCTCTTTTGTGTAAAACGCGATCTACCGTACCCTTGGAAACGCCGGCTAGAGCCGCGATGTCTTTTATCGTGTATTTTCTATTCATTACAGCAAATATATAAAAATTTAAAAAGCAGTGTGATGTTATGTGTGCTCGAACACATATTTAGTGTGTTCGAACACATTTTGTTGTTTTTTCTTTTTTTATTAAAATTTCATTTATACTTTAGCATCAGAAATAAGAAAATAATACTGTTTTTTTAATTACTAAAAGACGCATTAAACGCAGATATTTTATGAATTCAAACAAACCTACATTAGTCATTTTAGCAGCGGGAATAGGAAGTCGATATGGCGGACTGAAACAGTTAGATACCTTTTCTCCCGAGGGAGATACCATAATGGATTTTTCAATTTACGATGCTTTGCAGGCAGGGTTTGGCAAATTTGTATTTATAATCAGAAAAAATATAGAAGAGGAATTTCGTGAGGTATTTAATAAAAAACTGGAAGGGAAGGCCGAAGTAGATTATGTGTTTCAGGAAATAGAACATGTACCCGATGCCTATAAAAATCCGGAGCGAAAGAAGCCCTGGGGTACAGGGCATGCTTTATTAATGGCTAAAGATGCAGTGCAGGAAAATTTTGCTATTATTAATGCTGATGATTTTTACGGACGTGAGGCGTTTCAAACTATGGCAAAGGCTTTAATGGAAACTGATAAAACCTCGTATAATTTCTGCACTATGGCTTATTTACTTAAAAATACAGTTTCGGAAAACGGATACGTGTCTCGTGGAGAGTGTCAGGTTACCGAGGAGGGGTATTTAACAGATGTAACAGAACGACTTCACATAGAGAAAACTGCAGATGGTATTATAAGAAAGGATGAAGAAGGGAATACTATTCCAATATCTGGAGATACGGTCGTGTCTATGAATTTCTGGGGCTTTACGCCTAAATGTTTTGAATTTGGAACCACATTATTTAAAACCTTTTTAGAGGAAAATAAGGGTGATTTAAAGGCGGAATTTTTTATCCCAAGTGTGGTTAACGAAATTCTGCATTCGGGAATAGCAACAGTAAAAGTGCTTCAATCGGATGCAAAGTGGTTTGGAGTAACCTACAAAGAAGATAAAATTCCGGCCCAGGCTGTAATTACCAAACTTAAAGCGGAAGAGGTTTATCCTAAAAATTTATGGGACAATGGAGCAAACTAGAATAGAAAAGATATTTAATCAGTTTAATCACAATACTTCTTTTAAAACAGAGAAGGAATTAATCTCCGGACATATTAATGATTCCTATGTAATAGAAACTCAAGGAGAGCAGTCTTTTGTATTACAGCGTATTAATCATAACGTATTTAAGGATGTTCCAAGATTAATTAATAATAAAATTCTGGTAAGTGCACATTTAAAATCGAAATTTAAAGATTTGAGTGAAGCTGAATTAAGTAGAAAAGTTTTGAGTTTTGTCGCCTGTAACGATGGGGCATATTTTTATAGAGATGAAACCGGTAATTACTGGAATTTGTCTGTGTTTGTATCAGATAGCTTTACACATGATGTAGTTGATAGTGAAACGGTAGCTTATGAAGGTGGTAAATTATTTGGAGCGTTTTTAAACCTTACCAGCGATTTTAATCCGGAGAGATTAATTGAGGTGATTCCGGATTTTCACGATATGTCATTCAGATTTTCTCAATTTGAAGCTGCTTTGAAACAAGCTTCTGAAAAACGAATGGAACGTGCTAAATTCTGTATTGATAAGGTGTTTGAGCTGAAAGAAGAAATGCATATTCTACAGCATTTAAAAACGTCGGGACAGTTAAAATTACGTGTTACTCATAATGATACAAAAATCTCTAATGCTTTGTTCGATAAAAACGATAAAGGGCTTTGTGTTATTGACACTGATACGGTAATGCCCGGGATAATTCATTACGATTTTGGAGATGCCATTAGAACCATATGCAATACTGCTGCCGAAGACGAAACTAATTTAGATTTGGTAACTTTTAATGTAGCCTATTATAAAGCTTATAAAAAAGGGTTTTTAGAAACAATGGGAGAAACCTTATCGCCTTTAGAACTAAAGTATTTACCACTCGGGGCAAAAACAATGACTTTTATTATGGCTTTACGGTTTTTAACCGATTATTTAAATAACGATATTTATTATAAAACGGCGTATTCCGAACATAATTTAAACCGATCTAAAAACCAGTTTAAGTTGATACAGAGTTTTAGTGAGCAATTAGAACATCTTTAATCTTAAAAGAACACTAACCTTAAATTCTTCCTTCCAATTATGGCAAAATTATCAGATACTGTAACCTCTAAATCATCCAATAAAATTGCTATCGTCATTATTGCCGGCTTATTTTTCATATTTGGTTTTGTAACCTGGATAAACGGCGCCTTAATTCCCTTTATGAAAACCATAAACGAATTAACCGATGCACAGTCGTATTTAGTAGCATCGGCATCTTACATTTCGTTTGTGGTCATGGCATTACCGGCTTCTTATATCTTAAATAAAATAGGTTATAAAAAGGGCATGTCCTTAGGTTTGTTCATAATGGGGATTGGAGCTCTGGTATTTATACCGGCAGCAGAAGCCAGGACTTATGGGGTATTTTTAACAGGTATCTTTATTCAGGGGATGGGAATGACACTCTTGCAAACGGCATCAAATCCATATATCACTATTCTCGGGCCAATTGAAAGTGGCGCGAAGCGTATAGCAATTATGGGGATAGCCAATAAGGTAGCAGGGGCGCTAGGATCGTTGATTTTCGGAGCTATTTTACTTTCCGGAATAGATAGTATAAAAGATAAATTAGCTCAGGGCAATAGTTCAGAAAAGGAAGACTTACTAAGTACTATGGCAAACAGTGTGGTCTTACCTTATGTAATTATGGCTGTAGTGTTATTTGTTCTGGGCATTTTAATACGAAAGGCACCGTTACCGGAACTGGAAGCAAAGGAAGAAGAAAGTCAGGCCCAGGGGAAAGTCGGAAAAAGCAGTGTTTTTCAGTTTCCGCATCTATGGCTGGGGGTTATTACCTTGTTTCTATATGTAGGAGCAGAAGTAATTGCCGGAGATACTATAATAGCTTATGGAATATCTTTAGGGTTTTCTGCCGATGAGGCAAAATTTTTTACGACGTTTACCCTAATGGCTATGGTGTGCACTTATGCTTTAGGAGTGATTCTTATTCCAAAATATTTAAAACAACGAACGGCTTTAATTATAAGTGCAATTCTGGGCATTATTTTCAGCATCTGTATCATTCAAACCACAGGAATTACATCCGTAATTTTTGTAGCAGCTCTGGGGATTGCTAATGCTTTGGTCTGGCCTGCAGTCTGGCCTTTAACTCTGGACGGTTTAGGGAAATTTACTAAAACCGGATCGGCCTTATTAATTATGGCTATTTCCGGAGGCGCAATCATACCGCCGCTTTATGGCAGGCTGGTTGATATTGAAAAAATAAAACTCATTTCCAATGGGATTTCAGAATCGCAAGCCTTAGCTCAGGCAGCTACAAGTAGCTATTGGATATTAATACCCTGCTACGTTTTTATTCTGTTTTTTGCGGTCTGGGGCCATAAATATAAAAGCTGGAGTAAAGAGAATGCTTAACTTGGAGGGGTAACTGAAAAATATTAAGAATTATGCAATCAATTATTAAGTGGGGCATTATAGGCTGTGGCGATGTAACCGAAGTTAAAAGTGGTCCGGCATATCAAAAAGAGTCCGGATTTAAGCTTGAGGCGGTTATGCGCAGAGATTACGAAAAATGCAAGGATTATGCCAGGAGACATGGAGTGCCTAAAGCCTATGCCAATGCAGAAGACCTAATTAACGATCCCGAAATTCAGGCGGTATATATAGCAACACCTCCAGATTCGCATGCGACATATGCATTAAAAGTGGCTGAAGCGGGGAAAATTTGCTGCATTGAGAAGCCTTTGTCGCCTAGTTATGCCGAATGTGTTAAAATATTTCAGGCCTTTCAGGAAAAAAATATTCCACTGTTTGTGGCCTACTACAGACGTTCTTTACCGCGCTTTGAAAAGGTAAAAGCATGGATAGATACCAATGAAATTGGAGCTGTACGTCATATAAACTGGCATTTAAGTAAGCCGGCAAGTTCTGTAGATCTGACAAAAACTTATAACTGGCGTACAGACGATCAAATAGCTTATGGAGGTTATTTTGACGATCTGGCTTCTCATGGGATTGATTTGTTTATGTACCTGTTAGGAGATATCAAGCAGGCGTCGGGGATTGCTGTTAATCAACAACAGTTATATTCAGCAAAAGATGCTGTAACTAGTTGCTGGCTTCATGAAACGGGTGTGACGGGTTCCGGAAGCTGGAATTTTGGAGCAGAAAAACGAGAAGATAAGGTTCAGATTTATGGCGAAACGGGTAAAATAAGTTTCTCTGTTTTCGATGAAAGTCCGGTGGTTTTAGAGTCCAATTCCCAGATTACCAGTTTGGACATTCCTAATCCTGAAAACATTCAATTGTTTCATGTCCAAAATATGTACCGGCATTTAGCAGGAGAGCAAGTGCACCCTTCCCTGGGAGAATCGGCTATGAAAACAAGCTGGGTCCTGGATCGTATTTTAGGGAAACTCAATTAAAACATATAACACTTAAAAATTCAGTTACAATGATAAAGAGTCAAATTGATAAAGCCACAAGCTTCGAAAAACGATTTGAACATATAGACACGGTTGTTTTCGAAAACTCAACTCAGGCGTCTAAAGCCGTGGCAAAGGAAATGGCAGCTTTAATACAATCGAAACAGCAGGAAAATAAACCTTGTGTTTTAGGTCTGGCTACGGGTTCTTCTCCAAAGGGTTTGTATGCGGAACTGGTACGTTTGCATAAAGAAGAAGGATTAAGCTTTAAAAATGTTATTGCCTTTAATCTTGATGAATATTACCCGATGGAGCCGGATTCGGTACATAGTTATGTCCGTTTCATGAAAGAATTGTTGTTTGATCGGGTAGATATTTTACCCGAAAACTATAACATTCCGGACGGGACTTTGGATAAAGATGAAATAGCCGATTACTGTAAGGCTTACGAAGAAAAAATAGAAAAAGTAGGGGGGATAGACTTACAGGTTTTAGGTATAGGTGGTAATGGGCATATTGGTTTTAACGAATCCGGTTCTTTACAGAATTCTAAAACCCGTTTGGTAGCTCTGGATCACATTACCAGAGTAGCGGCAAGTGGCGATTTTTCGGGATTAAGTAATACCCCGAGAACAGCAATAACGCTTGGGGTAAAAAAAATAATGGAAGCTAAACGCGTTATTTTATTAGCCTGGGGGGAAGGAAAATCTAGTATCATTAAAAAAGCTGTAGAAGGAGAAATTACCAATAAAGTACCAGCAACTTTTCTTCAGGAACACAACAATGCCACTTTTGTTTTAGATAAAGGAGCAGCTTCTATTTTAACGCGTGTTAACACGCCGTGGCTGGTAGAAAAAGTGGTCTGGACAGATAAGTTAATTCGTAAAGCTGTAATTGGCCTGGCAAGACATTTAAAAAAGCCAATTTTAATGTTGACTGATGCCGATTATATAGAAAACGGGATGAGTGATTTACTGGCAGATAGCGGACCGGCCTACGATATAAATATTCATATTTTTAACAAGTTGCAAAATACCATTACTGGCTGGCCGGGAGGGAAACCAAATGCAGATAACAGCAAACGTCCCGAACGTGCAGAACCGTCTAAAAAGCGAGTCCTTATTTTTAGCCCGCATCCCGATGATGATATTATAAGTATGGGAGGCACTTTTAAGCGTTTACACGAACAGGGGCACGAAGTACATGTGGCATATCAGACTTCCGGGAATATAGCAGTAGCAGACGATGAAGCTTTACGTTTTGCAAGTTTTGTGTGCGATTATAATCAGAAATTCGGAATACAGAGTAAAGAAACCGAACAGATTTATAAGCAGGTCGTTCAGTTTTTACAGAATAAAAAATCGAGTGATATTGATATTCCTGAAGTGAGGAATGTTAAAGGATTAATCAGAAAAGGGGAGGCCCGTGCTACAGCTCATTTTGTCGGACTGGAAGATAATCAGATTCACTTTATGGAACTACCCTTTTACGAGACCGGCAAAATTGAGAAAAAGCCTTTAGGTGAAGAAGATATAAAACGAACAATGGATTTGATTGAGGCTGTTAAGCCACATCAGATTTACGCTGCTGGAGATTTAGCCGATCCACATGGTACACATAAAGTCTGTCTAGATGCTATTTTTGAAGCTGTAAAACGATTAAAATCAAAACCATTTATGGACGATTGCTGGGTATGGTTATACCGGGGAGCATGGCAGGAATGGGATATCGACGAAATAGAAATGGCTGTACCCATGGGACCAGATCAGGTGCTGGAAAAACGTCATGGAATTTTTAAACACCAGTCGCAAAAAGATGGTGTGGTGTTCCAGGGAGCCGATAGTCGGGAATTCTGGCAACGTGCGGAAGACAGAAATAAAGAAACAGCGACCCATTATCATGAGCTGGGATTGGCCCATTATGCAGCTATGGAAGCTTTTGTGAGATGGCATTTTTAAAGTGTTAAGAAGTCTAGAGATTAAAAAAATACCCCCTGAATTTTTTATAAATAGTATTCAGGGGATTTTGTTTGCAAAGTGCTTAAAGGGATAATTTTATAGCGATTCTAAGGAATATAATACTAGTTGGTCTTTTGGGAATACCTTATCTTTCAGGTTTTATATTAATTCCCTAATTATTGTAATTTAATGAAACACTTGTATTGCGTATTCCTTTTAGGTTTGATTTCTCATGTCCTTATTGCTCAAAACGACTGGGAAAACCCCGAAATTTTTCAACAAAACAGAGAACCTGCTCATGCCACTTTATATCCATATTCATCTCTAAAAGCCGCATTGTCTTCCAATTTAGAAAATGAAGCCTATTTGAAGGTCTTAAATGGAATGTGGAAATTTCAATACGCCACAACGGCTTCCCAACGGAATACTGAATTTTATAAAGAAAATTATAATGCGAGTTCCTGGAAATCAATTCCAGTTCCCGGTAACTGGGAAATGTATGGCTATGGTGTGCCAAATTACACGAACGAACGCTATCCTTTCGAGAAAAAACCGCCGTTTATAGACGAAACTAAAAATGCTGTAGGCTCTTACATTACATATTTTGAGGTTCCTGAAATCTGGAAAAATCGCGAAGTGTATATTCAGTTAGGCGCTGTAAAATCGGGGTTTTATATCTGGGTGAATGGCGAAAAGGTAGGTTATAGCCAGGATTCTAAATTACCGTCTGAGTTCAATATTTCAAAATATATTAAGCCGGGCAAAAATAAATTGGCTGTACAGGTTTTTAAGTTTACTGATGGGAGTTATCTGGAAGATCAGGATTTCTGGAGATTATCCGGAATACAACGAGATGTCTTGCTTTATGCGAGAACAAAAACTCACATCCGTGATTATTATGTTAAAGCTGGCTTAGACAATTCTTATAAAACCGGGTTATTTAATTTAGATATAGACATTTTAAATACAGATGCCAGAGCAAAGGGCACGTACAACGTTTCTTATCAGATTCTGGATCAGGCGGGTAAAAAGCTAAAGGCGGAAACACGTTCTCTTAAAATAAAAAAAGGGGAGCAAACGGTTTCCTTTCAGGCCGAATTAGCCGATGTTAAATCCTGGTCGGCAGAAACCCCAAATTTATATCAACTAGTGTTACAACTGGAATCTCAGTCGGGAGAACTTCAGGAAGTGATTCGTTCTAAGATAGGATTCAGAACATCTGAGATAAAAAACGGGCAGTTGCTTGTAAATGGTAAACCTATTTTATTGAAAGGGGTGAACCGACATGAGCATGACCCGTATTTCGGACACGTGGTTAACAGAGAAACCATGATTGCAGATATTAAAACCATGAAAGCGTTTAATATTAATGCGGTTAGAACGTCTCATTATCCTAACGATCCTTTATGGTATGAGTTATGCGACGAATATGGACTATATGTTTATGATGAAGCCAATATAGAATCGCATGGTATGGGGTACGATCCAGAGCATACTCTGGCCAATAAACCGGAATGGAAAGCCGCGCATGTAGAGCGTATTGTAAATATGGTAAAACGCGATAAAAATCATCCGTCCATTATTGTCTGGAGTATGGGGAATGAAGCCGGGACCGGACCAAACTTTTTAGCGGGCTATAAGGCAGTAAAAGCCTTAGATAAAACCAGACCTGTACATTATGAACGTGCAGAAAAATTAACAGATGTTAAAGAAAAACATACCGATATTCGCGGCGATATGTATGCGCCTATTAGTTTTGTGAAAGATAAATGGCTGGGTACAGATGCCGATCGGCCTTTTATCTGGTGTGAATATTCACACGCCATGGGGAACAGCAATGGGAATTTTAAGGAATACTGGGATTTGGTTCATGAGAACAGACAGGTGCAGGGTGGATTTATCTGGGACTGGATGGATCAGGGGCTGGCAAAATACGATGAGCAGGGCAACCGATACTGGGCTTATGGCGGACATTTCGAACCTGAAGGGATGCATCATGATGATAACTTTTGTTTGAATGGGGTGGTAGATCCCGATCTTAAACCACATCCTGGATTATTCGAAGTGAAGAAAGTGTATCAGAATATTCAGTTTAAGAGTTTTGATCTTTCTTCAGGTCAGGTTCTTATTAAAAACGATAACTTTTTTAAAACACTGGACGATAATGTTATTCGTTGGGAATTGTTAGAAAATGGTAAAGTCTGTGCACAGGGGCTTTTTAATCCAACGGGTGTACAAGCACAATCAGAAAAATCATTTCCGATAAAATTATCAGAGTTAGAAGATGATAAAGAGTACTTTTTAAACCTGTATGCTTTACAAAATTCTACCGATAATGGTTTATTGCCTTTTGGGACTCAAATTGCTTCAGAACAATTTAAGTTAAATAATCTGGTTCTAGCGAAAAGCAAAGAGGCAGTTACTAGTCCTCTAGAATTACAGGAGGATAGTGATGTTATTTCTGTTTCTGGAGATGATTTTAAAATCCAATTTTCAAATACTACAGGAGCGCTTACTTCTTATATGTTAAACGGATTGGAATTAATAAAAGCGCCGATGATTCCTGATTTCTGGAGAGCACCAACGGATAACGATTTTGGAAACAATATGCCTAAGCGTTGTCAGGTTTGGAAAGATGCCGGAAAGAATGCAAAACTAAAGAGTATGTCGGCAAAATCGGTTTCAGCAACTGAAATTTTGGTGGAAACCAGTATGGAATTGCCTGAGGTTTCTGGTGAAATTAACCTGAATTATAATATTTCGGGTAATGGTAAAATAGTAGTGCACTACAGGTTAAAAGCGGATAAAACCGATTTGCCTGAAATTCCAAGGATAGGGATGACCCTTCAGTTACCAAAATCGGTAGATAATTTAACTTATTACGGACGTGGACCATGGGAAAATTACAGCGACAGAAATACAGCTGCTTTTGTGGGTGTTTATCAATCTAAGGTTGCCGAGCAGTATTTTGCCTATAACAGGCCTCAGGAAAATGGACATAAAACAGGGACACGCTGGTTGAATTTGAAAAATCATTCAGGTTTGGGAATGAAAATAGAAGCACTAAATACAGCATTGGAATTTAATGCGTTGCATTATAAAACATCAGATTTCGATCCGGGAACTTCTAAAGATTTAAGAACTACAGCAGATTTAAAGGAAGGTGATTTTGTTGAATTACATATAGATCATGTTATGATGGGCGTTGGGGGAGATAACAGCTGGGGTGCCAAGCCTCATGACCCTTATATGTTCTATGCTGATAAAGTTTATGAGTATAGTTTCGTTATAAGTCCGCTGAAATAAGGAAATTAAAACCAAAGAAAAAGCCACGAATTCACTGAAAAAACGTTGAAATTCGTGGCTTTTTTGTTACAGTGTATGTAGTAGTATTTAATCTAGCTGAGGTACGCCTCCGCTAAGTAATACTAAAATGACCATAGGGATGGCAATAGCAAGAGCTATTAATGTGGGTTTTACCCAATTTCTTTTTCTATAGAGTATGGATTTTCCTAAATAGGTATTCCAGAAATATTCGGTTAAAATAAAGCCACCTAAGATATTCACAATTATAGAGACATTACTGCTAAAATTAAATAAAGACATAAGGGCAACGGGAACGAAAGCATAGAGTATACAAAATAGTAATACCAGATTTCTCGCTTTAAATTGTCCTACTTTTTTGAAGTTATACATTAATAAAGCTCCTCCAAAAATGGTAGAAAAAAAGATGGAGAACATTAAGATTAACTGTTTTGAATGTAATTCCGGTAACTTAGATTCGTCAAAAGTGTTGTCTACAGTATTTGCGCCTTCAAAAGTTTTTGAAATGTTCTGACGTTCTACGGCTTTAGCCTGGAGAGTTTGGTATATTTCGCTTAGGTCTGTTGTTAAAGCGTCTCTGGATTTTAAAAGGTCTAAGGCTGTTAAACGTGCTTCGTCTGTATAAACCGTTTCATTAAGTGCGATAGCTTCTAATTCGTCGTTTTCTTTTTTGTTAAATCGTTCTGTAAATATATTATCAGTCATGACAGTTTTTATAGTATTACTTAAATACGGTTAAGCTTTCGTTTGCCTAACAATTTTTGTATTTATCGTTTAATCCCAATCCTTGCAGAATCATCGGAGTAATTTTTTCTAATCGCGTTTGTTTTGTAGCTTCCCGTTTGGCAGTTTCTATATATTCGGCATATTCCCGTTGTTTATAAGGGGCAAGGCTTTCAAATTTTTCCTTTAATAGAGCATTCGATTTAAGTAATTGGTCTAACAATTCAGGAATTGTTATGGTAGTTTTCTTTTCAGGTTTAAGTATTTTACCTAGTTTTTGATTTTCTATAGCTTCCTTGACATAGGAAAGTACTGCTGTTTTATTAATTTCGGAAACCGATGTAAAGCGCATTTGCCTTAAACTTTTGGTTTTATCCTGAGCTTGTTCTAAGAGCTGGTGATCATCCTTAAGGAATACACCATTAAAAAACCAAATGCCAAAATGATGTTTAAAAGCACCCAGACCAATAACATTTTTAC
This sequence comes from Formosa sp. S-31, assembly GCF_051172795.1. NCBI lineage: Bacteria > Pseudomonadati > Bacteroidota > Flavobacteriia > Flavobacteriales > Flavobacteriaceae > Formosa > Formosa sp. S-31. The sequence continues at coordinate 817,932 of NZ_JAENDK010000002.1, read as the reverse complement.
CGTTTAGGGTATACACCGGAGCACTCCATTTAAAGGATTCTTCCAGTTCGGTAGAAAGCAAGACAGACCGTAATAACGTTAAGCCTTCGGTCCAATGGTCCTGATTTTCTATATAAGTATCAACAGCAGCAGATGATTTCATAAACGGTTAAAAAGCAAAGATACTGTTTTAAAGCAGTAGCGTGTTGAAAAATAAAACTTTAGGCTTTAGCTGTTAATTCTGCTATTTTACAAATAACCTCGGTAGCTTTTATCATGCTTTCTACCGGGATATATTCGTAACGGCCATGAAAATTATGACCACCGGCAAAAATATTAGGACAAGGCAGCCCCATATAACTTAGTTGCGAACCGTCGGTACCACCACGAATGGCTTTGATATTTGGTGTAATTCCAATAGCTTTCATCGCTGCTTCTGCTATATCTACAATGTGCATTACTGGTTCAACCTTTTCTTTCATATTAAAGTACTGATCTTTAATTTCGATATTTACAACTTCGCGTTCGTATTGTGCGTTTAACTCGTTGGTAAGTTTATGCATCATGTCTTTACGGGCTTCGAAATGCGCTTTGTCGTGGTCGCGAATAATATATTGTAATGTTGTTTCTTCAACATCTCCTTTAATATCGGTTAAGTGAAAAAAGCCCTGATATCCGGAAGTGTGTTCCGGCGTTTCCATGCGTGGCAGGGAGTTGATGAATTCCGTGGCGATATACATGGAATTTACCATTTTGCCCTTGGCGTATCCCGGGTGTACTATTTTACCTTTGACTTTGACTTTCGCTCCGGCAGCGTTAAAGTTTTCGTATTCCAGTTCCCCAATTTCGCTACCGTCCATAGTATAAGCCCAGTCGGCACCAAATTTTTCAACATCGAATTTATGAGCACCACGCCCAATTTCTTCATCTGGTGTAAAGCCTACACGAATTTTACCGTGTTTAATTTCAGGATGCTGAATCAGGTATTCCATAGCCGATACAATTTCGGTAATCCCGGCTTTATCATCTGCGCCTAAAAGGGTAGTCCCGTCGGTAGTAATTAGCGTCTGACCTTTATATTGTAATAAATCTTCAAAATAGCTAGGAGACAATATTATGTTTTGCTCGGCATTTAAAACAATGTCTTTACCATCGTATTCTTCTATAATCTGAGGTTTTACGTTGGCACCTGTAAAATCTGGAGAAGTATCGAAATGGGAAATAAATCCTATAGTTGGCACGTCGTGGTCTACATTACTTGGCAAGGTAGCCATAATGTAGGCGTTTTCGTCTATAGTTACATCTTCCATACCAATTGCTTTTAATTCTTCTGCAAGTGCATTGGCAAGATTCCATTGCTTTTCGGTACTTGGAGTTGTGTTACTTTCTGGATCAGATTCAGTATCTACGGTAACGTAACTAAAAAATCTGTTTATAATATGTTGTTTGTTTATCATGCTAAGGAAAGATTTTACGCAAAAATACTACTAAAAATTATTTATGCTTTTTGAATTGGATGATTTTTTAATTAAAAGTACTTTTGCATAAATAATTACTAGATGTATAAATTATTAATACGCCCTTTATTCTTTAAAAGCGATCCAGAGAAAGTACATCATTTCACCTTTTCCATGGTGCGTTTTCTTTCTAAAATACCTTTAATCCCATCACTATTCAGAGCATTGTTTGTCGTTGAAGACAAGCGTTTGGAAACTAAAGTGTTCGGGTTAACTTTTAAAAATCCGGTAGGTTTAGCTGCAGGTTTCGATAAAAATGCTGTGTTGTATAATGAGCTTGCTAATTTTGGGTTTGGGTTTATTGAAATAGGTACGGTAACTCCGGTAGGACAGGAGGGAAATCCTAAAAAAAGAATCTTCAGATTGCTCGACGATCAGGGATTAATTAACCGGATGGGCTTTAATAACGAAGGGGTGGAAGCTGCCATTTCACAGTTAAAAAAGAATAAAAAGAAATTGTTAATAGGAGGAAATATTGGTAAAAATACCCAAACGGCTCCCGAAAATTATACAGCAGATTATCTGACTTGTTTTAATGCGCTTCATCCTTATGTAGATTATTTTGTTCTTAATGTAAGTTGTCCAAACGTGGGAAGTCATGCCAAGTTAAATGATAAAGATTACCTGTTGGAGCTTATAAATACCGTTAAGACGGCAAATAAGAGTTTTGAAGTACAAAAACCAATACTATTAAAAATAGCACCAGATTTAAATCAGATGCAGTTAGATGAAATAGTGGAACTGGTTAATGAAACGGAGTTGGATGGTGTTATAGCTTCAAATACTTCTGTAGATCGTAGCAATCTTAAAGCTTCAAAAAGTAAACTGGCAGAAATAGGTAATGGCGGTTTAAGCGGGCAGCCAATTAAAGATAAAAGTACTCAGGTTATAAAGTATTTAAGTGAAAAGAGTAATAAGTCCTTTCCTATTATTGGAGTTGGAGGTATTCATTCGGCCGAAGATGCTTTGGAAAAACTAGATGCGGGAGCGACCCTGGTACAAATTTACACAGGGTTTATTTATGAAGGGCCTGGCTTAATTAAGAAAATTAATAAGGCTATTTTAAAACGAAGTTAAAACATTGAATACAGATGTTTTAATATCTTTTGCCTTTGCTTCTGCAGCCTTAGCCATTGCTCCGGGACCCGATAATATTTACGTGTTGCTGCAAAGCATAACACATGGTAAAAAGTTTGGTCTGGCGACTGTTGCAGGATTAATAACAGGATGTTTGGTGCATACTTCTTTGGTTGCATTTGGTATTTCAGCCATTATCAGACAATCTGATGTTTTGTTTTTTATTATAAAATTGTTTGGAGCGGCTTACTTGTTGTATCTGGCCTATAAAGTATATTGCGGTGCTGCAGAAGTTAATTTGTCAGTTAATGCGATACCTCAGAAAACAGTAAAGCAATTATTCAGGCAGGGGTTTATAATGAATGTTTTAAATCCGAAGGTGTCGATTTTCTTTCTGGCTTTTTTTCCCGGATTTTTGTTTAGTTCCACTTTAAGTATACTACAGCAGTTTTACATCCTCGGCTTTATTTTTATGGCGGTATCATTTCTTGTATTTGCTTTAATAGCCTTACTGGCTGGATCTATTTCAATGTATATTAAACAGCACCAAGGGGTTGGCTTGTTTTTGAAATGGTTGCAGATTATAGTATTTACAGGGATTGCAATTTTCATTCTGCTATCAGAAAAATAATAGTATTTTTATACTCTAAATTATTATAGTTAATGGCTCAGGGAGTAAAAGTAATCGAATGTCCGCGAGATGCGATGCAAGGTATTAAAATGTTTATACCTACAGATCGGAAAGTGCAGTACATTCAATCGCTTTTACGCGTAGGTTTTGATACGATTGACTTTGGGAGTTTTGTGTCTCCAAAGGCCATTCCGCAAATGGTTGATACAGCAGAAGTCCTGTCTAAGCTGGATTTATCTAAAACGACTTCTAAATTACTGACTATTATAGCCAATACCAGAGGAGCAGAAGAAGCTTCGGTGCACAAAGAAATTGATTATCTGGGCTATCCATTTTCCATTTCAGAAAACTTTCAAATGCGTAATACCCACAAAACCATTGCGCAATCTGTAGAAACTTTACAGGATATTTTGAATATAGCCGATAAGTCTAATAAGGAAGTTGTGGTATATATTTCCATGGGGTTCGGGAATCCTTATGGAGATCCATGGAATGTGGATATTGTAGCAGACTGGACAGAACGGTTGAGTAAAATGGGCGTTAAAATATTGTCTTTAAGCGATACCGTTGGGACTTCTAATCCGGAAACTATATTCTATTTGTTTTCAAATCTGATTCCGAAATACCCTGAAATTGAATTTGGAGCTCATCTGCATACAGCACCTAAGGCCTGGTTCGAAAAAGTAGATGCTGCTTATAAGGCGGGGTGTAAACGTTTTGACGGAGCCATTCAGGGCTTCGGGGGCTGCCCCATGGCAAAAGACGAATTAACAGGGAATATGCCTACAGAAAAACTGTTGTCTTATTTTACAGCGAAACAGGAGAATCAACTTAATGCTTTAAGTTTTGAAAGTGCCCATAATGAGGCGACCAAGATTTTTTCGGTTTACCATTAATTACTGCTTTTAGTTTTTTTATTCAGGTTTACCTACCAGAATTACAGGCATACCACCGGAAGAAATTCGGGTTGCATCTGCTGATACTTCCTGCATTTCGGGAGTAGCCAAAGAAGCGTCTAAAGCTTCCTGAGAAGCGAAAGGCATAGAAAACATAAGATAAAAGAAAGATTCTTTTTCTGGGGTAGATATGAATCTTGTAACTGTATAGGGTTTACTGTCTAAAGGGAGGCCCGTTTTGTCATGTAATAAGGCGATATGTTTTTCATAGTTTATATTAAATAAAGCTTCGTCTATAGGTTGCGGGTACAGTACTATTAAATTTACCATGGCTTAATATTTTTATTGTGGGAATTTATAAAGTTACTTTTTATTTGGAAATTATAGCCGTGGTTTTTGAGTTTTTAGTAAGGTTGAGCAATGATCTGAAAGACAAAAAGATAACGAAGTAAGCTGAAATTAATTAGGAATGCAGTACTTCACTTACAAAAAAATACTGTATATTAAATCATTCTTAAAAAGCTTGGTACCCGTGTCTGAGCCCTCGAGAATACAAGTTAAAGTGCTCAATGTGGGAATGAAATTTTATGTAATGTATTATGGGAGTAACTTGGACGAGATATTTAAATAAAACGATACATCCGGCTCCTCTGGCTGGATTCAGGCTGACTTTCGGAATAGTCATGCTGATAAAATTAGTGCTTTTCTGGAAGCAGGGCTATATCGAATCCTATTATATTTTACCTGAATTTCATTTTTCTTTTTATGCTTTAGACTGGATTCAACCACTGGGACATTGGACTTATGTTATCTTTGGTTTGTGCGTATTTTCTGCTTTAGGAATTATGTTAGGGTATAAATACAGATGGTCGGTTATCCTCTTTTTTCTGAGTTTTACTTACATGAGTCTGATGGATGTTGCAGTGTATTATAACCAATACTATTTTATTAGTGTTTTAAGTTTTTTAATGATTTTTTTACCCTGTAATGCAGCATTTTCTCTGGATTCGTTATGGAGTAGAAGGAGTTTTAAAACCATACCTTTCTGGTGTGTCGATACTGTAAAATGGCTTTTGGTGATGGTGTTTGTTTTTAAAGGTCTTGGCACTCTGAATTCAGATTGGCTGTTACATGGGGAACCATTTAAAATCTGGTTAAAATTATATGCAGAAACCCACACCTCCGCTCCACAGTTTTTTCAAAGTGCAGGTTTTGCTAAAATACTTAGCTGGAGTTTTAGTATGTTTTGTCTGAGTTTTCCACTATTATTCTACGGGAAGAAAACGCGGTTTATTTCCTTTATAATTCTTTTAATCTTCCATTTCATTTTCCATGTATTATTGCCGGAAAATGTTTTACCGATTTTATTGGTGTTATCTACTTTAATTTTCTTTGGCCTGCAATGGCATTACGCTGTAATTCGTATGGTAAGACAGTTGTTGTCTCCAATTCAGTACGGTCTTAAACTTCCTACGGCTTTAAAAATGACTAAGGACTATGCCTTTCATTTAGAGTTTCCTAAAATTATTTTAGGCGTATATTTTATAATTTTACTGGTTTTACCACTGCGCTATTTGAGTTATCCGGGAGAATTATTATGGACCGAAGAAGGGCTGCGTTGGTCCTGGCGCTATGCATTAATGCATAAAACGGGTAAAGCTGTTTTTAGTGCTAAAGACGGAATTACAGGAACAACTTTTACTGTTGATAATGCTCAGTTTTTAACTTCTGAACAGGAACGTAATTTGAGGACAAATCCAAATCTCATGTTGCAATATGCTCATAAGATTGGTGAATACTATGGAAATGAAGGTATCCAAAATGTTCAGGTTTTTGTTACTAGTACCGTTGGACTAAACGGTCGTTTGGAGGAGCCTTTTATAAACCCAGAAGTTGATTTGTTTCAGCAGGAAATAAATTTGAAACACAAGGACTGGATTCTGCCATTTTCAGGAGACATAAAAGGGTTGTAAAAGAGTTGCAGCAGGATGTAGTGATGGCTGTAACTTTAGTTACTAAATCTTTCAAATAAAACCTGTTAATTTACGTTAGTACATAACATCAGTCTAATACTATACCATTAAATCATGCGAATCATAGTTTTTACGATTTTAATGTTTTCTTCTATTAGTTTATTAAAAGCTCAAACATGGGAGACTAATTTTCCGGTAGCCAAAACAGAGGCTGCTCAAAGTAATAAAGCTATCATTTTAGTGTTCTCGGGGTCCGACTGGTGTGCTCCTTGTATAAAACTTGAAAAACAAATTTTGGAATCGGAGACTTTTAAGGCCTTTGCTAATGAAAACGCAATTTTGGTGAGGGCAGATTTTCCTAGAAAGAAGGAAAATCAGTTGCCGGAGGATATTCAGGAGCAGAATAGTCAATTAGCAGGGCTGTATAATCAAAACGGATATTTTCCTTTTGTAGTTGTTCTGGATGCTGAAGGACACGTTTTAGGAGAAGCCGGTTATGAAAAGGTGAAGCCTGAACAATATGTGTCTAAATTAAAACATTTTATAAACTGATGCTGCGTCGGGTATTGATATTGCTAATATTGGTATTCTCAAATTCCAGTTTTGCTCAAGGTACATTTAAGCGCACTTTGAAATTGATGGGGAGTCGTTTCGATATTACCGTTGTGGCACATTCACAAATAGAAGCCGATCAATATATCGATCTGGCTATTGCCGAAATTTCCAGAATTGAACATTTAATATCGTCCTGGGATTCAAATTCTGAAACCTCAAAAATTAATGCCAATGCAGGAAAACAAGCAGTGGTAGTCGATAAGGAGCTATTTGGTTTAATAAAACGATCTATAGGGATTTCAAAATTAACGCAGGGTGCTTTCGATATTTCTTATGCCTCTATGGATAAAATCTGGAAATTTGATGGAAGCATGAAAACTATGCCAGATGCCAGTGAAATTAAAGCTTCTGTTGAAAAGGTTGGTTTTGAGAACATAGTGCTGAATGAAAATAACTCTAGCGTATTTTTAAAGTTACCGGGAATGAAAATTGGCTTCGGAGCCATAGGTAAAGGGTATGCCGCAGATGCAGCTAAAGCATTGTTAATGAAAAAAGGCGTTATTGCCGGTATTATAAATGCTTCCGGAGATATGAATACTTGGGGAAAGCAAACTAATGGCTCACCCTGGAATATAGCGATAACGAATCCGCTTAACAAGGAGAAGGTCTTTGCGATGCTACCAGTGGATAATCAGGCTATAGTAACCTCGGGGAACTACGAAAAGTTCGTAAAGTTTAATAATGTGCGTTACACACATATCATAGATCCGCGTACCGGCTATCCCAGTACAGGATTAATAAGTGTGAGTGTTATGGCGCCAAAAGCTGAACTGGCAGATGCTCTGGCTACTTCCATATTTGTTATGGGGAAAGATGTAGGCTTAAATTTTATAAATCAGCTTAAAGGTGTTGAATGCATCATTATAGACGAATCCGGAACTGTATATTATTCCGATCTAATAAAACCTAAACCATGATGAAATTTGTTATTATACTATGTTTACTTGGATTGAGTATGACGTCTTGCATGGCAGTTAAAGAATACGAAAAAGTAAATATTAACGATCCTGATATGCAGTTATCGGCACGCCCGGCAGAGCGTTTTGAAACTAATTTTCAACTTTATCGCGAAGGGTCCGCTGGGGCAAATGGTGGAAAAACAGGAGGGGGCTGCGGCTGTAATTAGATATGAAACGGATTTTAATTTTTGCAATTTTTTGTATATCTGCTTTAGGAATGGCTCAAGTTAATGACGGGAGTCAGCAACCTAAAACTGAGTATAAGAAAAGGGTTTTAGAAGCTACAGAAGTAGATTTCTTGATGAGTTATTATGCTCAGAATGGTGAGCATGCGGCAGTTTCCGGAGGAATTGGAGATGAAAAACTGACGGATATAACACCAACTTTTGTTGTTGCAGTACCTTTAAATAGTGATGATGTGCTAACTGTAGATGCCGGAATTTCGGCTTATACTTCGGCATCGTCCAGTAATATTAATCCTTTCGATGGGAATAAGCCGGCTAGTCCGTTTTCAGATTCTTCAGGAGCATCACGGTCGGATACCTGGGTAAATGGAACTGTTGCTTATGCACATTCATCCGACGATAGAAATCATATTATGGGTGGGCATGTTAGTGTCGCATCAGAATTCGATTATTTTTCTATTGGTTTTGGAGGGAGTTACACTTATTTGTTTAATGAAAAAAATACAGAGATTGGGGTAAAAGCCAATGTATATCTTGATACCTGGAACCCGCAGTACCCCATAGAACTACGTCCGGGGTTTTCATATTCAAATATTGCAGGAGAAGGTACTTATAATCCGTATAAATATGAAAAATTTAGCGATTTAGGCCGAAATTCGTACAGCTTGTCTTTGAGCTTTTCACAAATACTCAATAAGAATCTTCAGGTTTCAGTTTTCGCTGATATCGTTCAGCAAAAAGGATTGCTTTCCACACCGCATCAAAGGGTGTATTTTGAAGATGAACCCGATTTTTATATCGATGATTTTCAATTGGCTGATGATGTGGAGCGTTTACCAGATTCCAGGTTTAAAATACCTGTAGGAGCACGATTAAATTATTACATCAATCAAAAATTAACCTTAAGAACGTATTATAGGTTTTATACGGACGATTGGGGACTGGTTTCGCATACGGCCAGTGTAGAGTTGCCATTCAAAATAAACGATAAATTTACGGTTTACCCCATTTACAGATACTATACACAAACGGCTATAGATTATTTTGCACCATATGAGGAGCATGTTTCTACCGAAGATTATTATACTTCAGATTATGATTTGTCTGAATATAACAGTAATCAATTTGGAGCAGGGTTTAATTATACAGACATATTTACATCTTTCAGTATCTGGAAATTTGGTTTAAAGAGCATCGATTTTAGATATGGGCATTATTCCAGAAGCGATGGTTTAACTGCTAATATTTTTTCAACAGCGTTTAAATTCTTATTAGATTAATTCCCTAACTTTAGGTTTTAGCCTGATGTGTTTTAATCGAATTTTTTCTTCTGTCTGCTGGTATGCATTATTTATCCTAGGCGTATATCAAAGTAGCTATGCTAAGGAGTGGCAAAGTTTAAAAGCGTACCAGAAAGCAACTAAGCAGGAACATTTAGCACAAGGAGATTGGTTAAAAAGAGATAGAATACAGAATAACGGTCTCTACAACAATGCAAATCGATACAATTTGCTTCATAATTGCCCTGAAGAATATCCGACTGTAAAGCAGCGATATTATTTTTACAACTGGTTACAAGGCGAGTTACATGACAAAAAGGTGGATGTGAACTGGGTTAAAATGGCACGTTTTATTTCTAAAAAGTTGAGTTATGTGAGTGCTTTTCCTTATAAATGGTTCGTAAGAAAGTCCACCATATATTATTCTAACTTAGGGAGTGAAGTGGCATTTAGTAAGGCTTTTGGCTATCTTAATGCGCTGTATAGCCGTTCTGAAGTACCTGATTCTGAAACCTGTTTGAAGTGGGATTTAGCGATGTTAGAACGAGAGCAATACAATTGGGTGGAATCGGTGTATCAAAAAATGGATGAAAGCAGTTTAAAACAAATCGAGCGTATAGCGAAAGGTAAGAGTGTTTACCGTTTATTTATACCTAAAGCTCTCGAGTTTAAAGGTAATTTAAGTAATCCGGATGATCGTTATAATTACGCTCTTGAAACGCTCTTGCCGTATTGCAGTCAAACCGATAATTAAATCTTAAAGAGTAAATTATTTTGTAATTAAAATTGTATATTTGCACGCAATTATATCTTAATTGCATCATGACAGCACACGAAAACAAAATTGTAGGAGAAGGATTAACTTACGACGATGTCTTATTAGTTCCTGCATTTTCAGAAATTTTACCACGCGAGGTAAATATTCAAACAAAATTCACGAAAAACATTACCATTAATATTCCAATTATTTCTGCAGCGATGGATACCGTTACAGAAAGTGCAATGGCTATTGCAATAGCCAGAGAAGGAGGAATTGGTGTACTTCACAAGAACATGACCATTGCACAACAGGCGCAGGAAGTTAGAAAAGTGAAGCGTGCAGAAAGCGGTATGATTATCGATCCCGTAACCTTACCATTAACAGCTACAGTTTTAGATGCGAAAAATAATATGCGTGAGCATAGTATTGGAGGAATTCCGGTGGTTGATGACGAAGGGAAACTAAAAGGGATTGTAACCAACAGAGATTTACGTTTCGAACATGAAAACAACAGACCTATTGTTGAAATCATGACCAGCGAAAATTTAGTAACGGCAGCAGAAGGAACCTCTTTAAAAGATGCTGAAGTTATTTTACAGGAAAACAAAATTGAAAAATTACCTGTAGTTGATGCAAACTATAAATTGGTAGGGTTAATTACTTTTAGAGACATTACTAAGCTTACCCAAAAGCCAATTGCAAATAAAGATTCTTACGGACGTTTACGTGTTGCTGCCGCTATTGGTGTAACAGGAGATGCTGTAGATCGTGCGGAAGCTTTATACAATGCAGGAATTGATGCGATTATCATCGATACAGCTCACGGACATACCAAAGGAGTGGTTAATGTACTTAAAGAAGTTAAAAAGAAATTCCCGGATTTAGATGTTGTGGTAGGAAATATTGCAACTGCCGAAGCAGCGAAGTACTTAGTAGAAGCTGGTGCTGATGCTGTAAAAGTGGGTATTGGTCCTGGGTCTATTTGTACTACACGTGTTGTTGCCGGAGTTGGATTTCCTCAGTTCTCAGCAGTATTAGAAGTGGCAGCAGCTATAAAAGGGACAGGTGTTCCTGTAATAGCTGATGGAGGTATACGTTATACCGGAGATATTCCTAAAGCAATTGCTGCAGGAGCCGATACGGTGATGCTGGGGTCGCTTTTAGCCGGAACTAAAGAATCACCAGGAGAAACAATTATTTACGAAGGAAGAAAATATAAGTCTTATCGTGGAATGGGTTCTGTAGAGGCGATGAAACAAGGAAGTAAAGACCGTTATTTCCAGGATGTGGAAGATGATATTAAGAAATTGGTTCCAGAAGGGATTGTAGGTCGTGTAGACTATAAAGGTGATTTATTTGAAAGTATTCATCAGTTTATAGGAGGCTTGCGTGCAGGTATGGGCTATTGTGGAGCTAAGGATATAGAGACTTTAAAAGAAAACGGCCGTTTTGTTAAAATTACAGCCAGTGGTATTAACGAAAGTCACCCTCACGATGTTACGATTACTAAAGAATCGCCTAATTACTCAAGATAAGAAGTAATTATAGGTTTTTTAGTCTATATATTTTAAAACACTTTAAACGGATTTCTTCTGAATCGGTTTAAAGTGTTTTTTTTGTTTCAAACACTGTATATTGAGTTTTTTGAGGAATACCGGGTTTTGGTTGTTTGGGTAATTTTTGTATTTTTAAGTACCTAAATAAGACTTATGGCAGCTAAAGTAACTACTAAGTATTCACACGGTCAAGCTCAAATTTTTAAAAATCCTTTTTTAGAAAGTCTTACAAAAACAAATCCGGTTTCTAATATTATAGTGTATGGTTTAACCATCGCAGGGTTACTATACTGGGCAATTGCTGTACGAGGATTGAATCCTTTGGTGTGTTTGGGTTTATTTGTGTTTGGTGTTTTGTTCTGGACCTTTGCCGAATATATACTACATCGTTATGTGTTTCACTGGGTTACCGATGCCGAATGGTCTAAGCGGTTTCATTTTATAATGCATGGTTCTCATCATGAATATCCCAGGGATAAAGACCGTTTGTTAATGCCGCCGGTACCAGGTTTATTAATGGCCTCTGTTTTGTTTGGAGTGTTCTATTTAATCTTTTGGATACTTGGAATTAGTAATTTAGTGTATGGCTTTTTTCCTGGCTTTTTTAGTGGTTATCTCATGTATTCTTTTGTCCATCGCGCCACACATATTATGCGTCCGCCAAAGCGTTTTAAAAAGTTATGGCTGCATCATAGCTTACATCATTACAAATATCCGGATAAAGCGTTTGGTGTATCTAACCGATTCTGGGATCGGGTTTTTGGAACGATGCCGCCTTCAGAACACTAATTTTTAGACAGTAGGCTGGCTAATAATCGGGTGCTTTTAAATTGTTCCAGAATAATTTTAATAAATACTGTAATAGGAATAGCCATAATAAGACCGGGTACGCCCCAAATAAATCCCCAAAGCATAAGCATAACCAGAACGGTAATGATGTTTATAGAAAATGATTTCCCCATAAATACAGGCTCTAAAATGGCACCAAACAAGACCTGAACTCCGGTAATACTCAAAATAAAAAATATTAAGGTACTTGTGGCTTCAATTTCTACAAAAGCGAAAATAGAGAGTAGAATTACTGTAATAAAAGAGCCTACCATTTGTATGAAATTTATAATAAAAGCAAATAAGCCCCAGAATATCGGGAAACTTACATTAAAAGCATAACAGGCGAGTCCTGTGCCTATACCAGTTAAGAGGCTTACCAGAAACTTGACCTTTATAAAAGTGATAAGGTCTTTCTCTATCTTCATAAAGGTTTTAATAGAGGTATGCTTTTGTTTTAAAATGGTTTTATTTATCAGGTTGTGTACGTTTATAGATTCAGCGAGCCATAACACGACAAAAAACGCTGTCATTAACACGGTGGTTAATGACTTTTGAATATAATTAAGAGTGGGACCGAAGTTTTTTAATAAGGTTTCTTTATTGAAAATCTGAGTAGAAAGGCTGGTATTTTCCTGTAATATATCAGTACCGAAGAAAGCTTCAATATTCCCTATTAAAAGATTAATTTTAGAATGGGCTTTACTTAAAAAAGCATCGCTTGTCGATAAAATTTCTCTACTGGATAATTTAATTAATTCTCCTCCAATTTTAAAAAAACATACAATTAATAATACAATTAAGATAATACTAATCGTTCTTGGAATATTGCGTTTAGTTAACCATCGCATAATGGGTAAAAACAGGAGCGCAATAAACATGGAGAAAATAAGCGGAATAAAAATAAACGATAAGGTTTTTAATAAGTAAAACACTAATGGGATTACTATTATTAAGAGTAATAGGTTGGTCGTGCGTCTGTCGTTTAGCATGGATAAGTCAATTAAATAGCGAGATCAAAAATAAGCCGCAAAGGTAGTTTAAATTCCTATTTACACTTTAGGAATTCATTGTGTATTTTTAATTTTTAACACAATACTCAAGGGGTGTATACCTGTCCGCGATGTGGTTTTAGAGCATCCCGTAAGGGTTTCATTTCATCTTCTTTTACAACTAAAAAGGCAATAGCATGCATGTCGGTAACAGCTGTGCATCCCGTAATCGTTATGTGCAGATGATTCAGGGCGATATATTCCTTTAAATGGATTTCGTGGTGCTCTGCAGTTTTTAAGGCGTTTGGTCCTCTAAAGTCCCAGATGAGTTTTAAGTCGCGCATACTAAATGTTTTTGCAAAAATAAGAAACCCTTGCCCAGCATACTATTAAAACAGGTGATATATGCTGGAAAATGTGTGTTTAAAATCTTAAAATTTTAACAATTTAATCCCGTAATATCTCTCGAAAATGGACATACTAAAGTTATAATTAGGTCGTTTGTTAAAGCAGCTTGTATTATAGCTTTATATTGTTATTTTTGCTCATGTTAAATATTAAATAATGAAATTAAAATCTGTTTTCTTAGCGCTTTTTATGGTGTGTTCGGTAGCCGTTAAAGCGCAGATTTCTTCAGAAGATGTTCTTTTTACAGTAGACCAGACACCGGTTTACGCTTCAGAGTTTTTAAGAGTTTATAATAAGAATTTAGATTTGGTAAAAGACGAATCTCAAAAGAACGTCGATAACTACCTGGAGTTGTTTATTAATTACAAATTAAAAATTCAGGAAGCCAGGGCTTTAGGGCTGGATAATAAACAATCGTATAAGCGCGAGTTAAGCGCCTATAGAAAACAACTGGCTAAAAATTATTTAACAGATACCAAGGTAACCGATGAGCTTATTCAAGAAGCTTATAACAGATTAAAATACGATGTTAAAGCGCGACATATTTTAGTACGTGTTGACGAAAATGCAAGCCCGAAAGATACTTTGGCTGCTTATATTAAAATTGTAAAACTAAGAAAACAATTAATCGACGACGGTTTTGAGTCGGTACAAAAGAATCGTCATGATGGTAAAACCGTTTATGCTGAAAATCTGGGGTGGTTCTCGGCTTTCAGAATGGTATACCCGTTCGAAACCGCTGCATACAATACGACTGTTGGAGATGTGTCCCAGCCTTTTAGAACACAGTTCGGGTATCATGTGGTTCAGACACAGGATAAAAGAGCTTCCCGTGGTGAAGTAACGGTGGCACACATTATGGTGGCAAATGTTAAACCTGGTGATTCTTTATATAATCCGGAATCGCGAATTAATGATATTTATAAAAAACTGAATCAGGGAGAAGATTTCGAAATGCTGGCAAAACAGTTTTCTGATGATAAAAATACAGCCATTCGTGGTGGGCGCCTGGATCCGTTTAGCGGCGGACAGATTTCATCCGAGGAATTCGAAAACCAGGCTTTTGGGATATCAGAAATAGGAAGCTATTCCAAACCTTTTCAAACTAATTTTGGCTGGCATGTTGTTAAACTTTTAGATAAAAAACCGTTGCCTTTATTTTACGATTATAAACCAGAACTGGAAGATCGTGTTAAACAGGATAGTCGCTCTAAACTCATAGACGAGTCCAGATATCAAAATCTGGTTAAAAGGTATCATGTAGATGAAACTTTTGATGCTTTACCTTACTTTGCAGGACTTTTAAATAAATCGTATTACGAAAATACCTGGGAATTGCCGGCTTCATTTAAAGGAGATGCGACCTTGGTAAAGATTGATAGCAAGGTGTTAACTTATGGTGATTTTGGTGCATACCTGAAATTACATCAACAGCGTTTTAATTCCGATAAAGTAAAATACAAAGCTATAGTAGCTAAACAGTACAAGACGTTTTTAGAAACGGAGGTCTTAAACTATCAGGAAGAGAATTTAGAGCACGAGAGCGTGGATTTTGCAAATATTATGAGTGAATACCGAGACGGCCTTTTACTGTTTGATTTGATGGAAACACAAATCTGGAATGTAGCAAATACAGATACGACTGCGATTAAAAAGTATTACGAAGCTAACAAAAACAAATACGTGTGGAAAAAGCGTATAGATGCCATAGTAGCGTCATCGGCAGATAAAAAGGATATTAAAACTGTTTCCAAACTTTTAAAAAAGAACGTACCTTTAGAAGAGATAAAAAATCTGGTAAATGTTAATGACGAAGTGCATGTTATTTTTACCAGTGGTATTATGGAAGTAAATCATCCGGGGCTGCCAGAGCATTTTGAATTTAAAAAAGGACGCTCCAAGATTTACGATTATAACGAAGGCTATATTGTAGCCGAAGTAAAACAAGTGCTTCCGGAATCTCCCAAATCTTTCGAAGAAGCCAAAGGTAATGTCATTAGCGATTTTCAAACTGAAAAAGAAGATCAGTGGATTCAGGATTTACATGCTAAATACACTGTAAGCGTCAATCAGAGTGTATTAACGCAGGTGAGAAACGAAATTAATAACAATCAGTAATTGAAAGGGAGATTTTTAGTAGTACTTGTAGGCTTATGTTGTGTGTCCTGTACTTTCTTTAAAAGTGAAGACACCAGAATTCCGGTGGCCCGGGTAGGAGAGGTCTATTTATATCAGGAAGATTTAAAAGATATTATCACAGCCGGAACCAGCGAGGAAGATAGTGCCTTACTGGTCGATAACTATATTAACAGCTGGGCAACACAGCAATTATTAATTGCCGGAGCCAAACGTAATCTTAACGAATCAAAACTGGCAGATTTTCAAAAACTGGTAGATCAGTATAAAGGCGATTTGTATGCTAAGGCCTATCTCGAAGCCCTGGTAACCCGAAGTATCGATACCGCAGTAAGTAAAGAAGAAGCCGAATCGTATTATAATGCCAATATTGAAGCGTTTAAATTAAATGAAGATTTAATCAAATTCAGATATATTAATCTGGATGATAAACGTATGGACTACAAAGACATTCAGAAGCAATTTGAACGTTTTAATACAGAAGACAAACGGGAATTGGATTCTATTTCCATTCAGTTTAAATCCTATGCCTTAAACGATTCCATATGGATTAAAGTAAGTCAGGTTATTAGTAAGATTTCTGTGGTCTCTGCCGAAAATAAAGATCAATTGTTAAAAAAATCTAATTTTATACAACTCAAAGATTCATTAGGAGTATATTTGATGCATATTAATGATGTTTTGTTGCGTGGTAGTACTGCTCCGCTGGAATATGTTAAACCAACCATAGATCAAATCGTAATTAATAAAAGAAAATTAGAACTCATCCGAGATTTAGAAAAAGATATTACAAAAGATGCAATTAAGAACAAAGAATTTGAAATCTATAATTAACCTTAAACACGCGCTGGTATTAGGCCTTTTATTTAGTTTAACTTCAGTAATGGCCCAGGAAGTTATTCCCGATGAAATTAAAGAAGAAGTTGTAAAGGATTCCGTAACTCCGGGTGAATTAAAAAAAGTAGATGGTGTAGCTGCGGTAGTTGGAGAGTACATAATTTTAGATTCAGATGTAGATAAAACCTTTTTGCAGTTACAGGCTCAGGGAATCAACATTGCCGATTTTACACGTTGTGAGTTGTTTGGAAAATTGCTGGAAGATAAATTATATGCACATCACGCCGTTCAGGACAGTATCGTTGTGTCTGAAATAGAAATCCGTTCGTATGTCGATCAGCAGATTCAGGCCTTTTTAGAACAAACTAATGGTTCTATGGACGAATTATTAAAGATTTACAATAAAGACGACGAAAAGAGTTTCAGAGACGAAATGTACGAAATTAACAAGAGTCAGAAACTTGCAACTGAAATGCAGAATAAGATTATTGAAGAGGTTGAGGTGACTCCTGAAGAGGTTCGCGAATACTTTAACGCTATTCCAGAAAATGAAAGGCCAACTTTTGGAACCGAACTTAAAGTGGCTCAGATTGTAGTGGAACCAAAAATTACAGAAGAAGAAAAAACGAAAGTAATAAACCGATTAAAGGAAATTAAGGCAGACGTTCTGGAGCACGGTGCCAGTTTCCGTTCTAAAGTCGTTTTATATACAGACGATAAAGCATCGGTTAGAAATGGTGGTTTATATACCTTAAACCGCAAGCAACCAAGAATGGTTAAAGAGTTTAGAGAAGTGGCGTTTTCGTTACAGGAAGGTGAAATTTCAGAACCTTTCGAAACTGAATACGGTTATCACATTATCTATCTTGAAAAAATCAGAGGACAGGAGTACGACGTGCGTCATATTTTATTAATTCCGCAGGTGACTAATGAAGAGATTAAAATAGCCAAAGAAAAACTGGAGGGCGTAAGACAACATATTGTAGATGGCGATATTACTTTTGCCGAAGCAGCGAAGGAATCGAGTGATGAAAAAGAAACCAAATATGACGGTGGTCAGCTTATTAATCCGGCGACTCAGGATTATAACTTTGAACTAACTAAAATGGATCCTGAATTATATGGTCAAATTCAAAACCTTAAAGATAACGAGGTAAGTTTAGTATTGACAGATCAGGAGCGTAACGGTAAAATTAAGTTTAAGATTTTAACAGTTACCGGCCGTGTTGATGAACACGAAGCTAATTATGCTCAGGATTATTTAAAAATTAAAGAACTGGCGTTACACGAAAAGCAGTTAAAGGCGATAGAAAAATGGCAAGAGGAAAAAATAATGGATACTTATATAAAAATAAGTAAAGATTATAAAGATTGTGAGTTTTCTAGTAACTGGTTAAAAAAATAAGTATGTCAGACGTTGCCGCAGTAGAACAGTTTGTAAAAAAATATAAGACCCTAAAATCTGAAGTAGCCAAAGTTATTATTGGTCAGGATGAGGTTGTCGAGCAAATTTTAATTTCAATCTTTTCCGGCGGTCACGCCTTATTAATCGGGGTGCCGGGTTTGGCAAAAACCTTAATGGTAAATACCATTTCTAAAGCACTGGGACTTGAGTTTAAACGTATTCAGTTCACACCCGATTTAATGCCTAGTGATATTTTAGGAAGTGAAATATTAGATGAAACTAGGCATTTTAAATTTATAAAAGGTCCTGTTTTTTCCAATATCATTCTGGCGGATGAAATAAACAGAACGCCGCCTAAAACTCAGGCAGCTCTGTTGGAAGCTATGCAGGAACGCGCAGTAACGGTAGCCGGACAACATTATAAATTACAACAGCCTTATTTTGTTCTGGCAACTCAAAACCCGATAGAGCAGGAGGGAACTTATCCTTTACCGGAAGCTCAGCTGGACCGTTTTATGTTTGCTATTCATTTGGATTATCCGACATTCCAGGAAGAAGTAGATGTAGTAAAAGCTACAACTTCCGACCGTCAGGCTGAAGTAAATGCGCTTTTTACGGCAGAAGAAATTATTGGCTTCCAACACCTTATTC
The DNA here is from genome assembly GCF_051172795.1 of Formosa sp. S-31. Lineage (NCBI taxonomy): Bacteria > Pseudomonadati > Bacteroidota > Flavobacteriia > Flavobacteriales > Flavobacteriaceae > Formosa > Formosa sp. S-31. The sequence continues at coordinate 799,247 of NZ_JAENDK010000002.1, read as the reverse complement.
GTAGAATACCGGTTGCCGATAATGTCGTGGAATACGCTGTGAGATTAGTGGGTAAAACAAGACCAAATGCATCCGAAGCTGCTACTTTAGTGAAGCAATACATCGATTGGGGGGCAGGACCTCGCGCTTCACAAAATTTAATTCTGGCCGCTAAAACCCATGCTGTGCTTAAAGGTAAATTCTCTCCAGATATGGAAGATGTTCAGGCCGTGGCTACGGGAATTTTGAGACACAGAATCATTAAAAATTACAAAGCTGAAGCTGAAGGTATTTCTATAGAAGAAATTATTAAAAGCTTATTTTAGAATCATTCTAATTAATTTTTATTGAGAATCTTTCAATCTACGTGTCTCTATCTGTTAATTTATTGATGGTTTAGTAAAATCAGGAATTTTAATTTATTAAATTCTTTAAAAACTTAAATTTTCTTAAATATAAGTTATTAATACCTGCGTATCATTGAACATTTTTTAATTACTTTTTTAATTCGTATTTTGCGTCGCTTTTAAAATAACTTTAATTTAAAAAAACGTATTACAGAAGTTTAAAAATGACAAAGAAAGTCCGTTTTCAGTGCGCTGAATATACAGATACTATGTTTGTGTGATAAACGTGTAATAGCGATAAGACTTCAATTATGAAAATTTACAACGATTACATTAAGGAAATCGAAGAAAGAAAAGCTCAGGGACTTCATCCTAAACCTATCGATGGTGCTGAGCTGTTAAGTGAAATTATTGAGCTTATTAAAGCTACAGATAACGAAAACAGAGCAGATGCTCTAAACTTTTTTATTTATAATACATTACCTGGTACTACGAGTGCAGCAGGGGTAAAGGCAGAATTTTTAAAAGATATTATTCTGGGAGAAGCTATAGTAGCAGAAATTTCTCCGGCTTTTGCTTTTGAGCAATTGTCTCACATGAAAGGTGGACCATCTATTAAAGTGTTATTAGATTTAGCGCTTGGAGATGATGAAGCTATAGCGCAAGAAGCTGCTAAAGTATTAAAAACACAAGTATTCCTATATGAAGCCGATACAGAGCGTTTAGAAAATGCTTTTAAAGCAGGGAATGCTATTGCTAAGGAAATTATAGAGAGCTATGCCCAAGCAGAATTCTTTACAAAGCTTCCTGAAGTACAGGAAGAAATTCAGGTAGTTACTTTTATTGCTGGGGTAGGTGATATTTCAACTGACTTATTATCTCCTGGAGCCGATGCGCATTCACGTTCAGACCGTGAATTACATGGCCAGTCTATTTTTGAGCATAATAAAGATATGCAACAGGAATTAGCTGAGCTAAAAGCGCAACACCCAGATAAGCGTGTTATGCTTATTGCTGAAAAAGGAACTATGGGAGTTGGATCTTCAAGAATGTCAGGAGTAAATAATGTTGCTTTATGGACAGGGATTGAATCAAGTCCATATGTACCATTTATCAATATTGCTCCGGTAATTGCCGGGACTAACGGAATTTCCCCTATTTTCTTAACTACAGTTGGTGTAACCGGTGGTATCGGTATCGATCTTAAAAACTGGGTAAAGCAAAAAGATGCTGAAGGAAATACAGTGGTAGATGCAAATGGTGATGCTGTTTTAGAACAAGCTTATTCAGTAGAAACCGGAACTGTATTAACAATCAATACAAAAACTAAGAAATTATATAATGGTGATCAGGAGTTAATTGATATCAGTGCTTCTTTAACACCACAAAAAATGGAGTTTATCAAAGCCGGTGGTTCTTATGCTGTTGTATTTGGTAAAAAATTACAAACGTTTGCTGCGAAGGTTTTAGATATCGAAATCCCTCAGGTGTACGCAACTTCAAAAGAAATCTCTATTGAAGGACAAGGTTTAACAGCAGTTGAGAAAATCTTTAACAAAAATGCCGTTGGAACTACACCAGGCAAAACATTACACGCTGGTTCTGATGTTCGTGTTGAAGTAAACATTGTAGGATCTCAGGATACTACTGGATTAATGACGTCTCAGGAATTGGAAGCTATGGCGGCAACTACCATTTCTCCAATTGTTGATGGAGCTTACCAATCTGGATGTCACACGGCTTCTGTATGGGATGATAAGTCTAAAGCGAACATTCCTAAGTTGATGAAGTTTATGAATGACTTCGGATTAATTACCGGGCGTGATCCTAAAGGTGAATACCACGCGATGACCGATGTAATTCACAAAGTATTAAACGATATTACAGTAAGTGACTGGGACATTATTATTGGTGGAGATTCGCACACACGTATGTCTAAAGGAGTTGCTTTTGGTGCCGATTCTGGTACTGTTGCATTGGCTTTGGCAACAGGTGAGGCGACTATGCCAATACCACAATCTGTAAAAGTAACCTTCAAAGGAAACATGAGAAGCTTCATGGATTTCCGTGATGTAGTACACGCTACGCAACAACAAATGTTGAAGCAATTCGATGGTGAAAATGTATTCCAGGGTCGTGTAATTGAAGTACACATTGGAACACTGACATCAGATCAGGCCTTTACATTTACTGACTGGACAGCAGAAATGAAAGCGAAAGCTTCTATCTGTATTTCAGAAGATGAGACTTTAATTGAATCTTTAGAAATTGCCAGAGATCGTATCCAAATCATGATTGAAAAAGGTATGGATAACGAAGGAAAAGTGCTTCAAGGTTTAGTTGATAAGGCAAATGAAAGAATTCAGGAGGTTAAAACAGGTATCAAACCAGCATTAAGACCTGATGCCAATGCAAAATATTATGCTGAAGTAGTTATCGATTTAGATGAAATTGCTGAGCCAATGATTGCAGATCCTGATGTAAATAACGATGACGTTTCTAAACGTTATACACACGATACCATCCGTCCGTTGTCATACTACGGAGGAACTAAAAAAGTTGACTTAGGATTTGTAGGATCTTGTATGGTTCATAAAGGAGATATGAAGATTTTAGCACAAATGCTAAAGAATATCGAAGCGCAACAAGGTAAAGTAGAATTCCAGGCACCTTTAGTAGTAGCGCCTCCCACATACAATATTGTTGATGAGTTAAAAGCTGAAGGAGATTGGGAAGTCTTACAAAAATACTCAGGATTTGAGTTTGATGATAGTGCACCAAAAGGTTTAGCACGTACCAAGTACGAAAACATGTTGTATCTAGAGCGTCCTGGTTGTAACCTGTGTATGGGGAACCAGGAGAAAGCAGAACCGGGAGATACGGTTATGGCTACATCTACACGTTTATTCCAGGGAAGAGTGGTAAAAGATTCAGGAGAGAAGAAAGGGGAATCTTTATTGTCTTCAACTCCGGTAGTAGTATTATCTACTATTTTGGGTAGAACGCCAACCATGGAAGAATACGAAACTGCTGTAGACGGTATTGTATTAACTAAGTTTAAACCATCGCAAAAGCAATTGGTGCTTTAATTGGAACATTCTTATTGTAATTTATATAGAAGTCCGGGTTTTATACCCGGACTTTTTTTATGTCAATATTTTAGGTTTTCTTTAGGAAAAGCAGGTATGCTAATGTTTTTCAGTCGGATACTTATTTTGTATCTTGTAGACACTAAAAAAAAATAAATAAACAATACGAGAATTTATGGCATTTGATATTGATATGATACAGAAGGTTTACAGTCAAATCGCAGACCGTGTGGATAAGGCACGTGAGATTGAAGGTAAACCATTAACATTATCCGAAAAGATTTTATATTCCCATCTTTGGGATGGTACACCCACCAAACCTTTTGTTAGAGGCAAGGATTATGTAGACTTTGCACCCGATAGAATTGCGTGTCAGGATGCAACGGCGCAAATGGCTTTATTGCAGTTTATGCAGGCCGGGAAAGATAAGGTTGCTGTACCTACTACGGTACATTGCGATCACTTAATTCAGGCTAAAGACGGCGCGTCTAAAGATTTAAAACACGCAAACGATGTAAGTAGCGAAGTGTTTAATTTTTTAGAGTCGGTATCTAATAAATATGGAATCGGATTCTGGAAACCGGGAGCTGGTATTATTCATCAGGTTGTTCTTGAAAATTATGCATTTCCAGGTGGAATGATGATTGGTACCGATTCGCATACGGTTAATGCCGGAGGATTGGGGATGGTAGCCATTGGAGTAGGAGGTGCCGATGCTGTAGATGTTATGGCTGGTATGGCCTGGGAATTAAAATTCCCAAAACTTATAGGGGTGAAGTTAACCGGGAAATTATCGGGATGGACAGCGCCTAAAGATGTTATTTTAAAAGTAGCGGAGATTCTGACTGTAAAAGGAGGAACCGGTGCTATAGTTGAATATTTCGGACCTGGAGCAACGTCTATGTCCTGCACGGGAAAAGGAACCATTTGTAATATGGGAGCTGAAATTGGTGCGACCACGTCTACGTTTGGTTACGATGAATCGATGGAACGTTACCTGCGAGCAACCGAAAGAGCTGATGTGGCAGATGCCGCCAACGCAGTAAAATCATATTTAACCGCCGATCCGGAAGTGTATGTAAATCCTGAGAATTATTTTGATCAGGTGATCGAGATTAATTTATCCGAGTTGTCTCCGCTATTAAACGGACCATTTACGCCTGATTTATCAACACCGGCAGGTTCTGAGATGACAGAAAAAGCCAAGGCAAACGACTGGCCAATAAAAGTGGAATGGGGATTAATAGGTTCGTGTACAAACTCGTCTTACGAAGATTTATCCCGCGCCTCTTCCATAGCGCAACAGGCTTTGGATAAAGGTTTGGTTACGAAAGCTGATTTTGGTATAAATCCGGGATCTGAACAAGTACGATATACGGCAGAGCGTGACGGTATCCTTTCTATTTTCGAAAAACTGGACGCTAAAATATTTACTAATGCCTGTGGGCCGTGTATCGGGCAATGGGCGAGATATAGCGACCCTAAAAATGCTCCAAAAAACAGTATTATTCATTCGTTCAACAGAAACTTTGCGAAGCGTGCTGACGGAAACCCGAATACCCATGCCTTTGTGGCGTCTCCGGAAATGGTGGCAGCTATCGCTATAGCAGGTCGTCTTGATTTTAACCCGATGACAGATAAGCTAATTAACGAAAATGGAGATGAAGTGATGTTCGACGAACCAACAGGATGGGAATTGCCTCCTAAAGGATTCGAAGTGAAGGAAAACGGGTATCTGGCTCCAAAAGCTGATGGTAGTGATGTAGAAGTTGTGGTGTCTCCGGATTCCGAACGTTTGCAGTTACTAACGCCATTTGAACCTATTGGAGATAACGTTACAGGAGCAAAACTTTTAATTAAAGCTTTTGGTAAATGTACTACAGACCATATTTCTATGGCTGGTCCGTGGTTGCGTTTTCGTGGGCACTTAGATAATATTTCCAATAACTGTTTAATTGGTGCCGTAAATGCCTATAATCAGAAAACGAATTTCGTTAAAAATCAATTGACAGGGGATTATGGTGGAGTACCGGATACAGCTCGCGCTTATAAGGCTGCGGGAGTAAAATCTATAGTCGTTGGCGATCATAATTACGGAGAAGGGTCGTCTCGTGAACATGCTGCCATGGAGCCGCGTCATTTGGGAGTAGCAGCAGTTATTGTTAAGTCATTTGCACGGATTCATGAAACAAACCTTAAAAAACAAGGGATGCTGGGACTAACTTTCGCGAATGAAAATGATTATGATTTAATTCAGGAGGATGATACCTTTAACTTTTTAGATTTGGATGGGTTTGCTCCGGATAAGCAATTAACTTTAGAAGCTGTTCATGCTGATGGAAGTAAAGACCTTATTAAACTAAACCACTCTTATAACGATGCCCAAATTGAATGGTATAAAGAAGGCTCTGCCTTAAATTTAATTAAAAAACAAAATGCCTAAATAAATATCAGGTATTATACTATTAAAGCTCTTAAGTGACCTGAGTTACGTTAAGAGCTTTTTTTTGTGTTTATCTTGCTATCCAAAATAAAGGGAATACACAGATGAAATTAACAAAATCGCAACGCAGCAACTTATGGTTTTTGGCTGTTTTAATTATTTTAATCGTACCTCAGACGCGTAAACCTATTCAGGTGTTTTTACAGAAGGGACTGGCTAAGTTTAGTCCGTCGGTTATAGCCGAAGCCAAACAGGAACAGCTCAGAGACTACAATTGGAAACTGGTTGATTTAAGTGGTCAGGCTTATGATTTTAGCCAGTCGAAGGGTCATGTGGTACTTGTAAATTTTTGGGCCACCTGGTGTCCGCCCTGTATTGCAGAAATGGATGGTTTGGTCGCTTTGCATGACGCCTATAAGGAGCAAGTAGACTTTTTATTTATTTCAAACGAACCACCGGAGACTGTGCAATCATTTTTAAAACAAAAAGGCTATAAACTACAAGTGTATCGGTCTGCAACAGCGGTACCAGAGCTACTAGAGACTTCGAGTATCCCCAGAACACTAGTGATAGATAAAACAGGTCGTGTGGTAATAGATAAAACGGGAGCATCTAACTGGAACAGTAATCTTGTGCATGCTACACTGGAAGACTTACTGAAAAATTGATTAATATTTAGATTTAGGGTATAAAAAAAGTTAAGCAAAATGCTTAACTTTTTTTTCTTGTGACCGGGCTGGGGCTCGAACCCAGGACCCTCTCCTTAAAAGGGAGATGCTCTACCAACTGAGCTACCAGGTCATTGCAATTGTTTCCGTATTGCGGGTGCAAATATATGACCTTTATTTAGAAAAACAATGCTTTTTTTAATAAAAAAAATAAACGATTTAATTTCAGGTATTTACAGGTGAAATAAATTATTTGATAAGGCCTGCGTAGACTAAATAAAAGCAAAATGGGTGTATGTTAGCCCTGTTTTTTACCTGGAAAGATTAATATCTATGGGCTTTGCGTCTCGGGATTTAAAACTTCTGAATTTTCAGTTCGGAAAGTCTTTTTAAAATTGTTACCTTCAGTAAGACTTTAAATTATGTGAGGCCACATTATGCTCTTTTTAGGAATAGGATTGGTTATTTTTTATGATTTCACAAACGGTTTTCACGATGCCGCAGATATGGTTGCAACTGCCATAGCCTCCAGAACCATGTCTCCTGCAAGAGCTATTTTTATTGTTTGTGTATTTACGTTTATGGGCCCTTTATTAGGCGGATTAGCAGTAGCAAATACTATAGGTGAATTTATTTCCATTGAAGGAGTATCTCGTGAACTGGCTCAAAGTGTAATTTTGGCCGCTATGCTTGCAGCAATTTGTTACAATCTCATCACCTGGAAATTTGGCTTACCCAGTTCGTCTTCTAATTCATTAACCAGTGGTTTAATTGGAGCTGCTATTTTTGCTTTAGGCAGTCATGCTGTTAACTGGGGATTTTCAGCCCTATTACAGGGACAGCTGGAGGGATTTACTAAAATACTTATAGGACTGGCTTTTTCCCCTCTTGCTGGTTTTTTTATAGGTTTCCTTATCATGAAAGGACTATTACATGGACTAAGACGTTTTTCGGAAAAAGTAAAACCTGCATTAGTCTTAACTCAATATCTTACGGTGAGCTGGCTGGCATTCAGTCATGGTACCAATGATAGTCAAAAAGGGATGGGGATTATAGGCATGCTTCTGTTGGCTAATAATATGTACTCCGAGTTTACTGTGCCTTTCTGGGTAATTGTATTATGCGCCAGTTCCATTACACTGGGGACTTTATTTGGTGGTTGGAGTATTATTAAAACGGTTGGTTTTGGAATTTACAGGGTAAAATTAATTCATTCCATAGCAGATCAGGTAGGGGCTGCCATTGTAATATTAGGATCCTCTTTAATAGGAGCTCCTACATCTACCACACAGGTAGTAACTACTTCTTTAATGGGAGTTGGAGCGGCAGAACGACCAAAACATGTGCGGTGGACTGTTGCGGCTTCTATACTAAAAGGTTGGTTGTTTAATATCCCTGTGTCATTTCTTCTGGGATTCATCTATTGTTTTATAATTATGAAAATTCTTAAATTATGATTCGTAAATTAAAGTCCTGGATTCTGCCAAAGGAAATAGATTTTTTTAAATCTTTAAGAGAGCAAAGTCTTCAGACACTGTTTATAGTGGAAGCGCTTTCAGATTTTTATTCTGATGATTCTAATCAGGATGCGACACATATTCTCGATTTAATAACAGACTTAAAGCATAATCACGCAAAGGGCTTAAAAGATTTGTACGGAACATTTATAACGCCTGTAGATCGGGAATCCATAAGTAGGGGGTATTCTCATTTGTATTGGGTAGCCTTAAGTATTAAACATTTAATTACAGAACTGGAAGCTTATAAAATGTATCAGCTAAGCGAATATCAGGAAGTGTTTGGTATATTGAGACAGGAAATGTCTGGACTCACCGAAGGATTTAATTTACTAAGCAAAAAGGATTATGATACAGCACTAAAAACGGTGGGCGATATTATTCATCTGGATAATGAATTAATTCAAAGCTATGCTGTTCATTTGTCTGAACTTTTTAGCAAAAGTGAAATGAAGCACATATTAATGCATAGGGAAATTCTATCTCAAATTAAGGAGATTAGCAAACGTATTCACATTTGTGCCAATCTTATCGAAGATATGGTGTTTAAAATTAATTAAAATTATATTTTATCACGATGCAAAACACAAAATTCTCATGGAGTTCACCGGTGGTAAAGTAGACTTAGTAGCTGTTTTAAAGTGCGCACGAGAAGACTCGAACTTCCACGATCTAAGCGATCATTAGGCCCTCAACCTAACGCGTCTACCAATTCCGCCACGTGCGCTTTTTTAAGAAGGCTAAAAAATAAAAAAAAGTTAAGCGAAATGCTTAACTTTTTTCTTGTGACCGGGCTGGGGCTCGAACCCAGGACCCTCTCCTTAAAAGGGAGATGCTCTACCAACTGAGCTACCAGGTCATTGCAATTGTTTCCGTATTGCGGGTGCAAATATAGTACCTTTCTTTAGAATTACAAGCGTGTTTTTGAATTTTTTTTTGTTTTTTTGCTCTGCTCTTTTGTAGGGGTTTCATTATCAATTTAAAACAGTTTTTATGACGATTATTTTATTAGGTTATATGGGGTCGGGGAAGTCCACTTTAGGTCGGAAATTAGCAGAAAGCCTTAATATTCCCTTTATCGATTTGGACGATTATATTGAAGAGAAGGAAGGACTATCCATATCGGAACTGTTTGCCCAAAAAGGAGAAATTTATTTTAGAAAAAAGGAACACGAGCATTTAAAGGCGATTCTGGAAAACCAGTCGGATGTGGTTTTGGCTCTTGGTGGCGGCACCCCGTGTTATGCCAATAATATGGAACTTATTAAAACCTATCCTAAAACAAAGTCGGTTTATTTTAAAGCTTCTATTGGAGAACTGGTAAAGCGATTAAAACATGAACGAGCCAAACGCCCTATATTAAGCCGATTTGAATCTGAAGATGATTTAACCGAGTTTATAGGAAAACATTTGTTTGAACGTGTACCGTTTTACAGTCAGGCAGACGTCACGCTGGAAGTAAGTAATACCACAGAGCTGGCAATTTTAGATGCCCTTATGCAGGCTTTAGCCTAGATAAGCTTCAAAGGTCTCGCCATCCAGATTTACATTAACATGTTCATTTAACGACGTGGATAAAGAAATGCCTTTAAAATCGGCTTTTACCGGGTATTTTTTATGGTTTCTATTGACTAATACAGCCGTTTTAAATTGTTTTAGTGGTACATCTAAAAAGAATTTTACACCGTAAATTAAAGTTGTTCCCGAGCTTAGTACATCGTCTATTAACACTATGGATTTGTCTTTGTAATCTTCTACTTTTAAAGACGTATTTATAGGCGTTCTTGGATTTTTTTTATCTATGGTAACTTTGCATAATACCGGAGTAATCGGAGAAATTTCACTTAACGCGTCTTTTAGTTTCTCGGCAAGAATATATCCGTTGTTCGCTATTCCGGCCAAAATGACTTCTTTTTCGTAGACATTGGTTTCATAAATCTGATAGGCGATTCGCTTAATCTTATGATTGATTTCCTCGTGATTTAAAATAATATGTTTTGACGTTGTCATAGATGTTTTCAATATTTAATCAAAGATAAAAAACAGTTGCTTTATCTTGTTACTCTTTTTTAATTTATCTGTAAGAGGTCTGTGGTTTTAAGATTCGGTATCGTCGTGTTCCTCTCTATAGTCTTCAATATCACGACGATCTTTTTTCGTTGGGCGTCCGGTACCTTTTTTACGGTAGTGGTCTTTAGCAAATTTAAGGAGTTCCTGAGCTTCGAAGGCCGATTTTGGGGTGGTATCTACCCGGTAAATGTCTACCAGTTTTGCGCCTACACGATTGGGTGGCAGGTCGTTAATTTTTAAACTGTAATTTATCTGGTCTTTTCGTACTTCTATAGTATCCTGAGGATAAACTTCGCGACTCGGTTTTACCGTGGCGCCATTAACTTTTATATGTCCTTTTTTACATGCTGTGGTTGCTAAACTTCGGGTTTTAAAATACCTTACACACCATAAATACTTGTCTATTCGCATTGTTTTCTTATGAAAATCATCCGTTCAGTTTATGTGCAAAATTCTTTTTTATATCGTATCTTGCGCCCCAAAAATAAGCAATAATGAAATTAAGAACCGTTACTTTAACTATTTTATTACTGGGTGCTGTACTTTCTTGTAAAAAGGACGACGATAAAGATGTGGTAGAAGTAGAAGTGAGAGACAGAGCCGAAGTTTACGAAGAAAACATCGCAGAACTTGAGGCCTATCTGGATACCCATTTTTACAATTACGAGGAATTCGACTTCGAGAATCCGTATAGTGAAGCTAACGATAATTTTCAGATTGTTATTGATACCATTGCTGGAGAAAACAGCGATAAAATTCCGTTAATTGACCGTAGTGAGTTGAAATTAAAGTTGGTTAATAGCGATTCAGATACAGATGAAATCGAATATAAATTATACTATTTAGAGTTGAGAAAAGGTCTGGGCGATTCTATACACCCAACCGACAGAGCACATATACAATATAAAGGGATGCTGATAGATAATACCGTGTTCGATAGTGCAATTACTCCTGTAGGGCTAAGTATGTCTACTATTGGTAGCGATTATGGTGTGGTAAAAGGGTTTAAAGAAGGGACTATAGAATTCAGAACTTCTGTAGGGAATTCTGAGAATGGAGATGGTACAGTGACTTACCATAATCACGGTATCGGAGCCTTATTTATTCCGTCAGGTTTAGGGTATTTCTCTACAACGCAAACCAAGATTCCTGCCTATTCTAATTTAATTTTCTTAATTCACACTCCGGGAGTTACATTTTTAGATCACGATGGCGATTTAGTGCCGAGTTATATGGAAGATTTAAATGGTAACGGCGATATTTATGATGATGATACCGATGGTGATGAAATTCCGGATGCGCTTGATATAGACGATGATGGAGACGGGGTATTAACACCGTACGAAGATATAGATGGCGATGGCGATCCGACTAACGATATTGGTAAAAATGGAATACCAAAATATCTTGATGCCGAAGAAACAGAATCGAATGAGTAGTGCAATTGAAACGTATTAAAAAAGGCCGATAGCTATTAAACTATCGGCCTTTTTTTTGTTTTATATTTATATTTAACTACAGAATTATAGACGCACTTAAAATAAGCTGGCTTGGTCGGGCGTCTATGGTAGCGCCTAAATCCAGATTGTTTTTATCGATAAAGTCGGCTTCGTTTTTGCTGAATCCGCGTTCGTACCTTAAATCGATACCAAATTTATTCAGACTGAATCCAATACCGAAATTGAATCCTAAAGAAATGTCTTTATCAAAATCATCGACTTTAGTACCGTCGTAGTCCGAAGTTAGAATATATTGAAAGGACGGTCCGGCAAAGACATTGATCGGGCCAATAACGCGAATACCAACAAGGGCAGGCAGGTCTAATTTCTGAAGTTTAAATGTGTCACCGTCGTAATCACTATTGGTGTTCGTGTAAACCAGCTCGGGTTTAAAAAACAGACGGTCACCAAACTTAGCAAAAACACCCAGATGGAATCCAATATGTCCGTCCGGGTGTTTTACTGTATTTGAGATGGATTCAAAATAATCTCCGTTGGAGTTATAGTTTAATCCGCCTTTAATTCCAAAACCTGAATGTGATTGGGCCGAAACCACGCTTATGGTGGCTACCCAGAAACAGGCCATAAAAAATAATTTTTTCATACGTTTCGTTCTTATGATTGTTGTTTTCATAAGAACGAAAGTAGTCTAATATTATTTTCTTTTTATTACTTTTTCACTTGCTTTTACAATAGCTTCAGCGTTTAATCCGTACTTGTCCATTAACTGGGCAGGCGTTCCAGATTCACCAAAAGTGTCTTGTGTAGCTACAAATTCCTGAGGAGTAGGACGGTGCGTTGCTAATTCTCTGGCAACACTTTCTCCTAAACCACCAAGGTAGTTGTGCTCTTCAGCAGTTACGATACATCCTGTTTTTGCAACAGAATCTAAAATCGCTTTAGTATCTAAAGGTTTAATGGTGTGAATATTGATTACTTCTGCAGTAATTCCTTTTTCGTATAAGGCTTTAGAGGCTTCTAAAGCTTCCCAAACTAAATGTCCGGTAGCTACAATAGTTACATCTGTTCCTTCAGTTAACTGAATAGCTTTACCGATTTCGAATTTCTGATCTGCAGGTGTAAAGATTGGCACAGATGGACGACCGAAACGTAAGTAAACAGGACCGTGGTGCTCTGCAATAGCAATAGTAGCGGCTTTAGTCTGGTTGTAGTCACAAGGGTTAATTACTGTCATCCCTGGTAACATTTTCATCATCCCGATATCTTCAAGAATCTGGTGAGTCGCACCATCTTCACCTAAAGTTAAACCAGCGTGAGAAGCACAGATTTTTACGTTTTTATCAGAATATGCAATAGACTGACGAATCTGATCGTAAACACGACCTGTAGAAAAGTTTGCGAAAGTTCCTGTGAATGGAATTTTACCACCAATTGTTAATCCGGCAGCGATACCCATCATGTTAGCTTCTGCAATACCAATCTGGAAAAAACGCTCTGGGTTTTCTTTAATAAAATCACCCATTTTTAACGATGGTGTTAAGTCGGCACATAAGGCAACCACATTAGGATTAGTACGTCCTAACTCTGTTAAACCATCTCCAAATCCGCTTCGTGTATCTTTTTTCTCTGTATATGTGTATGTTTTCATCTTTGTGTTGTTGCTATTAATAATCTCCTAAAGTTTCTGGGTTTTGTGCTAAACCGTTTGCTAATTGCTCGTCGTTAGGAGCTTTTCCATGCCATTCGTGAGTGTGCATCATAAAATCTACACCATGACCCATAATGGTTTTTAAAAGGACACAAACAGGTTTTCCTTTACCAGTTTTACTTTTAGCTTCTGTCATACCTGCAATAATAGCTTCAAGATCGTTTCCTTTTTCAATTTCAACAACATCCCAGCCAAACGCTTCAAATTTAGCTCTTATACTACCCATTGGTAATACTTCGTCTGTAGCACCGTCAATTTGTTGTCCGTTTAAATCTACTGTAGAAATTAAGTTATCTACTTTTTTAGCCGATGCATACATAATAGCCTCCCAGTTCTGACCTTCCTGTAATTCACCGTCTCCGTGTAAGGTATATACTAATTTATCGTCTCCGTTTAATTTTTTAGCCTGAGCAGCACCTAAAGCCACAGACATCCCTTGTCCTAAAGATCCAGAGGCAATACGTACGCCTGGCAAACCTTCGTGAGTGGTTGGATGTCCTTGTAATCTTGAATCGATTAATCGGAAAGTTCCTAATTCTTCAACCGGAAAATATCCTGCGTGTGCCAATACACTGTAAAATACAGGAGAAATGTGCCCGTTTGATAAGAAGAATAAGTCTTCGTTAAGACCATCCATATCAAAACCTTCTTTTCTGTCCATGATTTCATTGTAAAGTGCTACCAGAAATTCTGCGCAGCCTAAAGAACCTCCTGGGTGTCCAGAATTTACTTTGTGTACCATACGTAGAATATCTCTACGAACCTGAGTCGTTAAATCTTGTAATTCTTGTGTGTTAGCCATGTTTATTATAACTTGATTTTTAAAGGTATAAAATTAAGGCTTTATAGCCGGTTCTCAAATTAATATTTGCCTAAATTAAGCAAACGTTATAGTAGTAGCGTTTACATATTTTTCAGAATAAGCAATCGTTATAAATAGGAGTTATTTATCTTTGCCACCTGATGATTTTTAGCGTATGAAATTTGAATTAAAAGCCCAAGACCCGCAAAGTAATGCCCGAGCTGGTAAAATTACTACCGATCACGGTGTTATAGAAACCCCGATATTTATGCCTGTAGGAACTGTAGGTTCTGTTAAAGGTGTGCACCAGCGCGAATTAAAAAATGATATTAATCCTGATATTATTCTGGGGAACACCTACCATTTATATTTACGTCCGCAAACCAAAATACTGGAGCAGGCCGGAGGCTTACATAAGTTTATAAACTGGGATAGAAATATCCTGACCGATTCCGGAGGATATCAGGTGTATTCACTGTCTTCCAATCGAAAAATTAAGGAAGAAGGCGTAAAGTTTAAATCGCATATCGACGGAAGTTATCACGTGTTTACGCCAGAGAATGTAATGGAAATTCAACGTAGTATCGGTGCCGATATTATTATGGCGTTTGATGAGTGTACACCGTATCCTTGCGATTATAATTATGCCAAGCGTTCCATGCATATGACGCATCGCTGGCTGGAGCGTTGTTTAACGCATTTAAAGAAAACACCATTTACTTACGATTACAGTCAGGCCTTTTTTCCAATTGTTCAGGGAAGTACTTATAAAGACTTGCGTCAGCAATCAGCCGAGTATATCGCCGGTGTAGGTGCCGAAGGGAATGCCATTGGTGGCTTGTCGGTAGGAGAGCCTGCAGAAGAAATGTACGCCATGACTGAAATTGTTACTGATATTTTACCGGAAGATAAACCACGCTATTTAATGGGAGTGGGTACACCTATTAATATTCTGGAAAATATTGCCTTAGGAGTCGATATGTTCGACTGTGTTATGCCAACTCGAAATGCCAGAAACGGGATGTTGTTTACGGCTCATGGTACTATAAACATTAAAAACAAAAAGTGGGAAGCCGATTTCTCTCCAATAGACGAGATGGGGATTACCTATGTTGATACCGAATATTCTAAAGCTTATTTAAGACACTTGTTTACTGTAAACGAACTGCTTGGAAAACAAATTGCCACTATACATAATCTTGGATTCTATTTGTGGTTGGTTCGTGAAGCAAGAAAACATATTTTAGCAGGAGATTTCAGAACCTGGAAAGATATGATGGTTAAACAAATGGATAAGCGTTTATAGTCTTGAAGATATTAGACTGGTACATATTAAAACGGTATTTGCTAACATTTTTAATGATGTTACTGCTGTTTATACCCATAGGTATTACCGTTAATTTAGCAGAAAAAATTGGTAAAATTCTGGAAAAGGAAGTGCCGTTTCCAGAGGTGGCCATGTTCTATCTGGACTTTACCATTTATTTTGCACACTTATTATTTCCGTTATTTTTATTTCTCTCAGTCATCTGGTTTACGTCCAAATTGGCCAATAATACAGAGGTAATCGCCTTTTTAAGTTCGGGAGTGTCATTCTCCAGATTTTTAAGACCTTATATGATAGGTGCAACCATCGTTGCCGGAGTGGCCTTACTCTTAGGGATGTATTTGGCTCCCGAAGCCAGTAAAGGGTTTAACGATTTCGACTATAAATACTTTAAAAACAACAAAAAAGCACAGGAAACCGGAACGGTATATCGCCAGATTAACGATCACGATTTTATATATGTAAGCAGTTTTGATGCCAAGAATAAAATGGGGCAGAACTTTACACTGGAACATATTGTTGATAACAAGCTGGAATATAAAATGAGTGCGCGTAATATCAGGTATGTAGAGCAGGATTCAACCTACAGGATGATTGATTACGTGAAGCGCAGTGTAGGGAAAGACGATGATATTATAGAATCCAGCAGGAGAAAAGACACGATTTTTAGTTTTGATCTGGAAGATTTAACGCCGCTGGAATATATCGCAGAGACCTTAACCTATGGAGATCTTAATAAATTTATAGAGAAGGAAAAGCTACGCGGATCGTCTAATATCGGGCGTTACGAACTGGTAAAATACCGCAAATGGAGTTTGCCGGTGTCGGTGTATATTTTAACCATTATCGCCGTGGCGGTTTCGTCTATGAAACGTCGTGGTGGTATGGGGGTGAATCTGGCATTTGGAATTTGTATTGTAATGGTATTTGTGTTTTTCGATAAAATATTCGGAGTAATGGCCGAGCAATCAGATTTTTCACCTTTGGTAGCCGTATGGTTTCCAAATGTTATTTTCGGAATTTTAGCTGCTTATATGTTGCACAATGCCAAACGCTAAACTCAATAATTATTTACACCTGCATCTGCTGGTGTTTATAGCAGGTTTTACAGCAATTTTAGGAGAATTAATTACCATAGAAGCCATTCCGCTGGTGTGGTATCGCATGCTTATGGCTATGGTTATTATGTATGGTTATATGCGCATTAAGCGCATACAAACTAAAATCCCTGCAAAAACTATTGCTGGTTTGTCTCTGGCAGGAATTATTATAGCATTGCACTGGATCACCTTTTTCGGAGCTATTAAAGTGTCTAATATTTCCATCACGCTGGCTATGTTTTCTTCAGGTGCTTTTTTTGCATCGCTTATAGAACCTTTAATTTATAAACGCCCCATAATCTGGTACGAAATTGGTTTTGGCATACTGGTAATATTCGGTGTGTTTTTAATTACGCGAAGTGGATTACATTATTTAGAAGGCATCGTGTTGGGTATTATTTCTGCATTCTTATCTGCTTTATTTGCTGTGCTTAACGGCAGGTTTGTAAAACAGTACCGTCCTTCTGTAATTTCGTTATATGAGTTTATTAGTGGAGTCTTTTTTATCACTTTGTATATTGCTGTTTTCGGGAAAGGTTTTAATGCAGATTTCTTTTCGGTTACAGCGTCCGATTTGTGGTATCTGTTCCTTTTGGCTTCAGTGTGTACGGCCTATGCTTTTATAGGCTCTGTAAAAGTAATGCAGTATATCAGTCCGTATACTGTTGTGCTTACCTATAATCTGGAGCCGGTATATGGCATAGTTTTAGCCCTGATTTTATTTCCGGAAACCGAAAAAATGTCTTCCAGTTTTTATCTGGGAGCAGCCATAATTTTAGCAGCCGTTTTATTAAATGGTGTACTAAAAAACTGGAAAGCTTTAAAAAGTAAAGCCTCTTAGCGGGATTACACGGTTAAAGTTTTTATATTTGTAGGCTAACAAAAAAACAATCCGTAATTGGTATGGAGTATTTAGATTTTGAACTTCCTATTAAAGAGCTTGAAGAGCAATTAGATAAATGCCAGATTATAGGCAAAGAGAGTGATGTTGATGTTTCTGAAACCTGTAAGCAGATCGAGAAAAAGCTTATGGAAACTAAATTAGACATTTATAAAAACTTAACGCCATGGCAGCGTGTACAAATGTCTCGTCATCCAAACAGACCGTATACTTTAGATTATATAAAAGCACTTTGTGGTGATTCTTTTTTAGAATTACACGGCGATCGTAATGTAAAAGACGATAAAGCCATGATTGGTGGTTTAGGTAAAATAGGCGACCAGAGTTTTATGTTTATCGGACAGCAAAAAGGATATAATACTAAAACCAGACAGCTTAGAAATTTCGGGATGTCTAATCCTGAAGGGTATCGTAAAGCGCTGCGCTTAATGAAATCTGCAGAGAAGTTCGGTATTCCTGTAGTAACCCTTGTCGATACTCCTGGTGCTTATCCGGGGCTTGAAGCGGAAGAACGCGGGCAAGGAGAGGCTATTGCAAGAAATATTCTGGAAATGACACGTTTAAAAGTGCCGATTATTACTGTTATTATTGGTGAAGGTGCTTCCGGTGGTGCTTTAGGTATTGGCGTTGGTGACCGCGTATTAATGTTGGAAAACACCTGGTATTCGGTGATTTCTCCAGAGTCTTGTTCATCAATCTTATGGCGTAGCTGGGAATATAAAGAACAGGCGGCTGAAGCGTTAAAATTAACAGCAGCCGATATGAAAAAACAAAAACTGGTAGATGAAATCGTGAAGGAACCTGTAGGGGGCGCACACAGCGATCGTACAGCTACTTTTGAAACGGTTAAAGATGCCATTTTAAAAGCTTTTGGTGAACTGAATAAGTTATCAGCAAAAGATCTTGTTAATAAACGTATGGATAAATACGCTCAAATGGGGGTGTTTAAAGACTAAGCCTTTTAAAAACAGGCGTTTTGTAAAATCTGAAGGGGTGTCCTTCAGATTTTTTTTTGGTTATTAACAAAAATTGTAAGTTATTAACAGTTAGAATGTTGAAGAAAGGTTAATAGGAACTAATAAAAATCATATAATTATAAAGTCAATTTAGTTACTTTCGCAGTTATGAAACAACCAAATCAGCTACAGGGCTTCAAAGTAGATAAAAGTACTTTAATACACTTAGAACGTGGTAAAATACCGCCTCAGGCACTTGATTTAGAGGAAGTTGTGCTTGGTGCAATGATGATTGATAAGAAGGGAGTCGATGAAGTTATCGATATCCTGAGTGCCGATGCTTTCTATAAAGAAGGGCATAAATTTATTTTTGAGGCGATTTTTCAGCTGTTTGAGAACAGTGAACCTATCGACTTATTAACTGTTTCCAGCCAATTAAAGAAAAGCGGAAAGCTGGAACTGGCAGGTGGCGATTTTTATTTGATTTCTTTGACTCAAAAGGTGTCATCTTCGGCACATATCGAGTTCCATGCCCGTATTATATTACAAAAATTCATTCAACGTAGTTTAATAAAAATTTCAAGTGAAATTATAGAAGAGGCTTACGATGAAACGCAGGATGTTTTTGATTTATTAGATAAAGCTGAATCAAAGTTATACGAGGTTACTCAGGGAAATATTAAGAAGTCGAGTGAAACGGCTCAGGAACTGGTAATTCAGGCGAAGAAGCAGATTGAAGAAATTTCGAAGAAAGAGGGACTTAGTGGTATACCAACCGGTTTCGACAAACTGGATAAATTAACTTCCGGGTGGCAACCTTCCGATTTAATTATCGTTGCGGCACGTCCGGGTATGGGTAAAACAGCCTTAACGCTGTCCATGGCACGAAATATTGCTGTAGATCAGAATATTCCGGTGGCCTTTTTCTCTCTGGAGATGGCTTCGGTACAGTTAATTACGCGTTTAATCTCGTCTGAAACGGGATTGTCTTCAGAAAAATTAAGAACGGGTAAATTGGAAAAGCACGAGTGGGAGCAGTTGAATGTGAAGGTGAAAGACCTTGAAAAAGCACCACTTTTTATTGATGATACACCCTCACTTTCCATATTCGATTTACGGGCGAAAGCCAGACGTCTGGCCTCGCAGCACGGTATAAAACTGATTATGATTGACTACCTGCAGTTAATGACAGGTGGACCGAGTCATGGTGGTAACCGTGAACAGGAAATCTCGATGATTTCGCGTAACCTTAAAGCCCTGGCAAAAGAATTGATGGTGCCGGTAATTGCCCTGTCACAGCTATCGCGTGCGGTTGAAACCCGTGGAGGAAGTAAGCGTCCTTTACTGTCTGACCTTCGTGAATCTGGTGCGATTGAGCAGGATGCCGATATTGTATCGTTCATCTATCGTCCGGAATATTATAAGATTGAAGAATGGGATGATGATGAACGCTCGCCGACAGAAGGACAGGCCGAATTTATCATTGCGAAACACAGGAATGGTGGATTGGAAAATATCCGTCTGAAATTCTTAGGACACTTAGGTAAATTCGATAATCTGGACGAATTCGATTCGCCGTTTGAGTTCCACAGTAAGATGAATGCCAATCAGACTGAAGAATCACCGTTTAGTTCCGGTGCCGGACATTTTCCATCACCAACAGATGCCTTTGGCAGTGCCATGAATGATGACGATGATAACGATGTACCATTTTAATATATAACATTAGTGTAGTTCTTAAATGCCCGGAATTTAAATATAAAGTTTCGGGCATTTTTTATGGGGAATATTTAAGGAACCGCTTTATCAGCCATTAAAAAATAAGTATCTTCAACCTTAGATTATTTCGTATGATGTTTAGAAGAATTTTAGTTACTGTCTTTTTTGTATTGTGTTCTTTACAGGCTATGGCGTCTTATATCCTGATTCCTATGGATGCAGACGGTCAGAAAAATCACTTGAAAGCCTATGGTTTAACGTATTGGACCTTATCTAAACAACTTAAAGTAAAGTGGTTGCTAAACTATCGAGGGGGGGCTTTTTTATTGCCGGACACCCCTGAAATTCAGAAGGAATGTCAGATTCGCGGTGTATCGTTTGAGATCTTGTCTAATGCCA
Organism: Formosa sp. S-31; assembly: GCF_051172795.1. Taxonomy (NCBI): domain Bacteria; kingdom Pseudomonadati; phylum Bacteroidota; class Flavobacteriia; order Flavobacteriales; family Flavobacteriaceae; genus Formosa; species Formosa sp. S-31. The sequence goes on along the minus strand of NZ_JAENDK010000002.1, from coordinate 778,762 downwards.
AAACCGAAAGCATTTTAAAAGAGATTGAAAGTCCGAGTCAGAACATGGAAGCCGTTGTGTTGGAGAAGGCTCCAAAAATTGCCGTGTATACCCCTAAAGGAAAGTTACCCTGGGACGATGCTGTAACCATGGTGCTAACCTATGCCGAAATTCCTTACGATACGGTTTACGATGAAGAAGTGCTAAATGATAATTTGTTGCTTTACGATTGGTTGCATTTGCATCATGAAGATTTTACAGGGCAGTTTGGAAAATTTTATAACAGCTTCCGTATGGCGGCCTGGTATATTGAAGATAAGAAAGAGGCCGAAGCTCTGGCGGCAAAGCTGGGCTATGCAAAAGTGTCGGAAGAAAAGCTGGCAGTCGCTTTAAAAATCAGGGACTATGTAATAGGAGGAGGTTTTATGTTTGCCATGTGCAGTGCCACGGATTCGTTTGATATTGCACTGGCTGCTGAAGGTGTCGATATTTGTGAACCGATGTTCGATGGGGATGCCAGTACGCCAAATTATCAAAGTCTGATAGATTATACTAAAACTTTTGCTTTTACCAACTTTACTTTGGAACGCAGTCCGAAAATCTATGAATTCTCATCTATAGATATGACGCCCAAACGCCGTATTTTTATGGAGGCGGATTATTTTTCCTTAATGGATTTTTCTGCCAAATGGGATCCGGTGCCAACTATGTTATGTCAGAATCATACCGCTTTAATCAAAGGCTTTATGGGGCAAACCACGGCGTTTACCAGAGACGAAATTAAATCGAATGTTCTGGTAATGGGGGAAAATAAAAGCAATGGTGAGGCTAAATACATTCACGGTATTAAAGGGAAAGGTTTTTTTACTTTTTACGGGGGCCACGATCCGGAAGATTATACCCATAAAGTGGGCGATCCTAAAACCGAACTGGAACTACACCCTACTTCTCCGGGTTATCGCCTAATTTTAAATAATGTATTATTTCCGGCGGCTAAAAAGAAGAAACAGAAAACGTGATGGTTAGTTGTAAGTCTGTAGTTCGTAGTCTTTAGTCGATAGACGTGAAGCGTGAAGTGTGAATAATCTTGAGTCGTTAGTCATTAGTGGTTAGCGAGGAATAGTGTAGTGGCATAGTCGAGTAATAGTTGAGTATTTAGTATAGTGTATTGCGTAATGGATTGATTTAACAACCAGCAACCAGCAACCAGCAACCAGCAACCAGCAACCAGCAACCAACAACCAACAACCAACAACTAAAATGTTCCTTCCAAAAACCTTAATTTAGCCATTAGAATATCAGGAAAATCAATTATGACCTTTTACCAAAAAGAAATTACCTTAAAACCTTATAAACGCGGATTTCATATTATTACAGATACCATTGTTTATGAATTTCCGGAATTGAAAACCATTAAAACGGGGATGTTGCAGGTGTTTATTAAACATACCTCCGCCAGTTTAACTATAAATGAAAATGCAGATCCTTCTGTGCGTGTCGATTTTGAAAGTCATATCAATGTCATGGTTCCCGAAAATCAGCCGTATTATATCCATACCTATGAAGGGGCTGATGATATGCCGGCACATATTAAAGCGTCTTTAATGGGACCTTCGGTACAAATCCCGATTACCAATGGGCGACTTAATTTAGGTACCTGGCAAGGAATTTACCTGTGTGAACACCGTGATTATGGCGGCTCCAGACGTTTGGTGCTTACAGGGTTTGGGAGTTAGTTTTTCTAGTTGTTAGTCGGTAGTCTCTAGTCTTTAGTTTTTTGGTCGTTAGATGTGAGGCATGAAACGTGAAGCGTCAAGCGTGAAACGAGGAATAATGTAATCGTATAGTTGTGTAATGGTTAAATGAATGCTAAAAGTCTACGTTTAACAATTCACGCTTAACGATTCACGAAAATACAATTATTTTATTATATAAAATCAGAGTTGAATTTTATGTCTCAATACTAAAATCTTAAGCACTGAAGTTAAAGCTTTGTTATTTGGAAAATGAGATTTTAATATTGAAATTTGACTACCGACTACCGACTACCGACTACCGACTAAATCTAAAAATCCAGTTTCTTTTTACGCAGTTCGAAGTTTTGTCCTAAGTAGACTTTTCTAACCATTTCGTCACTGGCAAGGGCTTCAGGTTCTCCTGCTTTAAGAATACTTCCTTCAAACATTAAGTAGGTACGATCTGTAATGGCCAGAGTTTCCTGTACGTTGTGGTCGGTGATTAAAATACCGATATTCTTTTTAGTCAGCTGCGCTACAATACGCTGAATGTCTTCTACTGCCACCGGGTCTACACCGGCAAAGGGTTCGTCCAGTAGAATAAAACTAGGGTCGGTTGCCAGAGCGCGGGCAATTTCGGTACGACGGCGTTCACCACCTGATAACAGGTCGCCACGGTTTTTACGAATATGGCCTAAACTGAATTCTTCAATTAAAGACTCCATTTTCATGTGTTGTTCCTTCTTACTCATTTTGGTAAGCTGTAACACGCTTAAAATATTGTCTTCAATGCTTAATTTTCTAAACACCGATGCTTCCTGAGCCAGATAGCCAATACCATTCTGAGCGCGCTTATACATTGGGAATTTGGTGATTTCAGTACTGTCTAAATGTATGGTTCCGCCATTAGGCTTTACCAGTCCAACTATCATATAAAAGGAGGTGGTTTTTCCAGCACCATTTGGCCCTAAAAGTCCTACTATTTCACCCTGATTCACTTCCAGAGAAACATCTTTTACTACTTTACGTCCGTTGTAGGACTTCATTAAATGTTCTGCTTTTAACTTCACCTTTTATAGCTGTTAATTGAATTTATAATTGCTCCGCTAAAGTACTAAAAATAGTCTTGCTTTTTCTGTTTAAACATGGTATGATTAATTGTCCTGAGCTTCTAAAGCATCCCAGAATTCGTAAGCACGACGTAAATGCGGAATAACGATAGTACCGCCTACAAGAGTTGCAATGCTTAAAGCTTCCACCACTTCGGCCCGGTTTAAACCTGCTTTGTAAGCCGTTTCCAGATGGTATTTAATACAGTCGTCACATCGCAGTACAGCAGAAGCTACAAGCCCCAGTAACTCCTTGGTTTTTACATCGAGTGCACCGGCCTGATACGCATTGGTATCCAGATTAAAAATACGTTTAATTACTTTATTGTCATCACCAAGGATGCGCTCATTCATTTTTTCGCGATACGCGTTAAATTCGTTTACTAAATCAGACATTTTTTAAGGCTTTAGAGTTTTGACGTTTGGTAACGAAGCGGGCAATAAAAATACTTACTTCGTATAAAATTAATACCGGAATGGCAACAATAACCTGACTGGCAATATCCGGAGGTGTAATAATCGCTGAGACCACAAGAACGATGATAAGCGCAAATTTTCTGTATTTACGAAGAAATTCCGGTGTTATAACACCTACTTTAGCTAAAAAGTAGATGATTATTGGTAATTCGAAAATAAGACCGCAGGCAAGAACCGATGAGCGAATCAAACTGATATAACTGCTTAAGTCGAAATCGTTATGCACCTTGTCGCTGACCTGATACGTTCCAAGGAAGTTGATGGACAACGGACAGATAACATAATACCCGAATAATACACCTAGGAAAAACAAAATAGAGGAAATAATAATGAATCCTCTGGAGTGTTTGCGTTCGTTAGGGTGTAAGCCTGGACTTATAAACTTCCATAATTCGTATAACACATATGGAAAGGCGATAATAAAACCGGCTGTTATGGCAGTCCACATATGTGCCGAAAACTGACCGGCCATGGTTCTACTCTGAATTTCGAATGCCGCTTCGTTAAAACAAAAGCTATCGTCAAGGCCGAGTGACTGTGAAATGGAGCATAAAATGTCGTACGTAAAAAAAGTAGGTTTTGTAGGTCCAAATATTAAGGTGTCGAAAATAAAACCTTTAGCAATAAAAGCTGCTATGGCAGCAATAAATACAGCAATTACCGCACGAATAAGATGCCATCTTAACTCTTCGAGATGATCTAAAAACGACATCTCGTTTACATTCTTTTTTGTTTTAGCCATTATATAATGCCTTCTTTTATTAGATCGTGAATATGAACCACACCCACGTAGTTATTAGTCGTGTTGCTTACAAGAAGCTGCGAAATGTCGTGGGCTTCCATAAGTTCCAGAGCATCGACAGCCATAGCGTCTTCGTTTATGGTTTTTGGGTTAGCCCCCATAATATCTCTGGCACTTAGGGCCATAAAATTTTCGGTTTTGGTAAGCATACGCCTTAAATCTCCATCGGTAATAATTCCAACAATTTTATGATCTTCAATCACAGCTGTTACCCCCAGCATGTTTTTGGAAATTTCCATAATTACATCTTTAATATGAGTGTCAGGAGCTACGGCAGGTTTATGGTTGACAGACGAAATATCGGAAACTCTAAGATATAGTTTTTTACCTAAGGCGCCTCCCGGATGATACTTTGCAAAATCACGACTTGAAAAACCGCGTTGTTCCAGTAAACATACCGCTAAAGCATCTCCCATAACCAATTGAGCAGTTGTACTTGTGGTAGGTGCCAGGTTATTCGGGCAGGCTTCTTTTTCCACGTAGGTGTTTAAAACAAAATCGGCTTGCTGCCCTAAAAAAGATTCTGCATTTCCCGTTAAAGCAATAAGCGGATTTTTAGCACTTTTAATTAAAGGAATAAGGACTTTAATTTCGGGAGTATTTCCACTTTTGGAAATACAAATTACAACATCGTCCTCAAGAATAAGACCTAAATCGCCATGAATGGCATCGGCAGCATGCATAAAGACTGAGGGTGTTCCGGTAGAATTTAAAGTCGCCACGATTTTATTAGCAATAATGGCACTTTTGCCTATTCCGGTAATAATAACACGCCCCTTGGAATTATAAATTAATTCAACAACATTGACAAAGTCGTCATTTATAAAAGATTTTAAGTTTAAAATGGCCTGGCCTTCCATCTCAATAGCTTGAGTAGCAGTGCTTATGATGGCATGATTCTTGCTCAAAATTTAATGTTTTTTTGGGTTGATGCTTTTAAAGATTTTACTATCTTTAATCTAATACGAATGCTTAAATTTGTAATTCGTTTAGAATTGGCTACAAAACTAACGAAAAAATTTATGAGGGTTCTCTAAATACACTAGGAATTAACTAATAGCTCATGTAAATTTTGGTGTATGAATATGTGTAATTTAAAATAAAAACAATTCATGTCTAAAGTTGAAATAGACTTGCATTCGGCACTTAAAAAACATTTTGGTTTTAATGCCTTTAAAGGCTTGCAGGAAAATGTTATAGAAAGTATCCTTTCAGGAAAAAATACTTTCGTTATTATGCCGACTGGAGGAGGGAAGTCTTTATGCTACCAGCTTCCGGCGTTAATGCAAGACGGAACAGCGATTATTGTATCCCCATTAATCGCGCTAATGAAAAATCAGGTCGATGCCATTAGAGGGATCTCCAACGAAGAGGGTATTGCCCATGTATTAAATTCCTCTTTAAATAAAACTGAAATAAAACGCGTTAAAAAAGATATTACCGATGGTGTAACCAAGCTGTTATATGTGGCTCCGGAATCGTTAACCAAAGACGAAAATGTGGAGTTTTTAAGATCGGTAAAAATTTCTTTTATGGCGGTAGATGAAGCCCATTGTATTAGTGAGTGGGGACATGATTTCAGACCGGAATACAGAAATTTAAGACAAATTATAAAACGTATAGGCGACGATATTCCCATTATCGGGTTAACGGCTACAGCCACGCCTAAAGTGCAGGAAGATATATTAAAGAATCTGGGGATTAGCGATGCCGTTACATTTAAGGCGTCGTTTAATCGACCTAATTTATACTACGAAGTACGCCCGAAAACCAAGCAGGTGGATAGTGATATTATCCGCTTTATTAAGCAAAACGAAGGGAAGTCCGGAATTATTTACTGTTTAAGCCGTAAGCGAGTAGAGGAACTCGCGCAGGTGCTTCAGGTAAATGGTATTAAGGCGATACCTTATCATGCCGGTTTAGATGCTAAAACCAGAGTGAAACATCAGGACATGTTTTTAATGGAAGATGTGGATGTGGTTGTGGCGACTATAGCCTTTGGTATGGGGATTGATAAACCCGATGTGCGTTTTGTTATTCATCATGATATACCAAAAAGTATAGAAAGTTATTATCAGGAAACTGGTCGTGCAGGACGTGATGGAGGCGAAGGACACTGTTTAGCGTATTATGCTTATAAGGACATTGAAAAGTTAGAAAAATTCATGTCTGGAAAACCGGTTGCTGAACAGGAAATAGGGCATGCTTTATTACAGGAAGTTGTGGCTTTTGCCGAAACATCTATTTCCAGACGTAAATTCATATTACATTACTTTGGTGAAGAATTTGATAATGAAACCGGAGAAGGGGGAGATATGGATGATAATGTGCGTCACCCTAAAAAGCAGCACGAAGCCAAAGATGATGTGGTGATGTTACTACAAACCATAAAAAACACCAAAGAAAAATATAAGTCGAAAGATTTAGTGAATGTATTAATAGGTAAAGCCAATGCATTAATTAAATCGCATAAAACCGATGAGCAGCCGTTTTTTGGTCAGGGTAAAGGTCAGAGCGATAAATACTGGATGGCTTTAGTGCGTCAGGTATTGGTGGCAGGTTTTCTTAAAAAAGATATTGAAACCTACGGCGTATTAAAATTAAACGAGAACGGAAAAAAATATTTAAAAGCTCCGGAATCGTTTATGATGACAGAAGATCATGAATTTAGTGAATACGAAGATGACAATGTAATTACCATGTCTAAGGGTGGTGGCGCAAGTGCCGATACGGTATTAATGAACCTGCTTAAAGACCTTAGGAAAAAGAATGCAAAGAAACTTGGGGTTCCGCCATTTGTGATATTTCAGGATCCCTCTTTGGAAGACATGGCCTTAAAGTATCCCATAAGTGTAGAGGAATTATCTAATGTGCACGGTGTAGGTGAAGGTAAGGCTAAAAAATACGGTAAAGATTTTGTGGCGCTTATTGCGAAATATGTAGAGGATAATGATATAATAAGACCTGATGATATGGTAGTGAAGACTACCGGATCTAATTCGGCGTTAAAACTGTATATAATTCAGAGTATCGACCGGAAGTTACCGTTAGACGATATTGCCGCAGCTAAAGGTATGGAGATGGCTGATTTTATTAAGGAAATGGAAGCTATTGTGTATTCAGGAACCAAATTAAATATAGATTACTGGATTCACGATATACTGGATGAAGATCAGCAAGAAGAAATTCACGATTACTTTATGGAGTCGGAATCGGATAAAATTGATCTGGCTATAGAAGAGTTTGACGGTGATTATGACGATGAAGAGTTACGTTTATATCGCATAAAATTCATTAGTGAAGTGGCCAATTAAAACCTGATAGGTTTTTAGACTGGATATAAAAAAACGCACGATATTACATCGTGCGTTTTTTGTTTGTTAATTATGTATACTCTTAATTTTGGGCTAAATCAAAACACTGTTTTGCAATTTCCAGTTCTTCGTTGGTTGGAATGACTAAAATTTTAGTTTTAGCTTCCGGCTTGTTTATTGTTCTGATTTCTGAGCTTCTTACCGCATTCACTTCTTCATCCAATTCAATTCCGAAGCAATCCATGTCTTTACACACCAATTGTCTAATAGTAGAACTGTTTTCTCCGATACCTGCAGTAAATACTATAGCATCAACACCATTTAAGGCAGCGATATAACTACCAATGTATTTTTTAATACGGTAGGCATTCATCTCAAGAGCCAGGATACATTCTTTATTACCTGCTTCAGCTTTGGCTTCTATATCGCGCAAATCGCTGTGTCCGGTAAGACCTAACATACCACTTTTTTTCTGCAATACGTTGTTTACTTCTTCAAGGGTATATCCTAGGTTATCTACCATATGGAAAATTAAACTGTGGTCAATATCACCACTTCGGGTACCCATAATAAGGCCATTCATTGGTCCGAAACCTAAGGAGTGGTCTATACTTTTTCCGTTGTGAACAGCAGTCATACTACAGCCATTGCCAAGGTGAATGTTAATAATTTTAGAGGTTTCCAATCCTAAATATTCAATGGCTTTTTCAGAAACGTATTTGTGACTGGTACCATGGAATCCATACAAACGAATTTTGTGCTCGTTTAACAGTAAGTTAGGAATGGCATATTTATACGCTTTTTCCGGAATACTCTGGTGAAAAGCGGTATCGAAAACTGCGACCTGAGTCGCTTTTGGAAACATTTTTTCGGCTACAACGATACCTTCATAATTAGAAGGGTTGTGTAACGGTGCTAAGGAGAATAAACTTTTAATTTTATCTTTCACCTTATCGTCTATAACTGTCGTGTCACTGAAGGTACTTCCACCATGTACAACGCGATGACCGATAACTGATATTTCATCGGTAGACTTAATAACTCCTAATTTACCGTCCAGTAATAAATCTACTATTTTTTCTAAACCAGCGGTGTGGTTTTGAATTTCGGTTAAGGAGTCAATTTTATTATCGTTTGTTTTATAGTGTAATTCGGCGTTGTATAATCCTATTTTTTCGGCTAAACCCGAAGCGATTACAGTCTCGGAAGGCATATCGATAAGCTGAAATTTTATAGATGAGCTTCCTGAGTTGATAACAAGTATTTTCATGATATTTTTATGTGTTCGTAATGTTTTATTTAGATGCCCTGCGCCTGAATAGCGGTTAATACTACGGTGTTAAATACATCGTCTACGGTACAGCCACGACTTAAATCGTTAACTGGTTTGTTCAGTCCTTGTAACATAGGACCAATAGCCAGGGCACCGGTTTCGCGTTGCACTGCTTTGTAGGTGTTGTTACCCGTATTTAAATCCGGGAAAATCAGCACTGTGGCTTTCCCTGCAACTTCAGATCCAGGTAATTTGCTCTGACCTACATTTAGGTCGACAGCAGCATCGTATTGAATAGGACCTTCAATTTTTAGATCCGGACATTTTTGTTTTACAATTTCTGTGGCTTCACGTACTTTGTCCACATCGGCTCCCTGACCAGAAGTTCCAGAGGAGTACGATAACATGGCTACACGAGGTTCTATACCAAAGGCAGCCGCGCTATGCGCCGATGAGATGGCAATTTCTGCCAGTTGTGCTGCATTCGGGTTTGGATTAATGGCACAATCTCCGAATACCGATACACGGTCGTCCAGACACATAAAGAATACCGAGGATACAATAGAGCAACCTGGTTTGGTTTTTATAAACTGAAGTGCTGGTCTTATGGTATGTTGTGTGGTATGGATCGCTCCGGATACCATACCGTCCGCATCATTTTTGTAAATCATCATGGTTCCGAAATACGATACATCATTCATCATGTCTCGGGCCATATCCATATTTACATTTTTGTGTTTACGCAGTTCGTAAAACGTTTCTACATAATCTTCGAATTTTTCGTATTCCGAAGGGAAAATAATCTGGGTTTTGGTGAAATCGATCTGTAAGCCCAGTTCGTTTGCTTTTTCCTTTATAACCTTAGGATCTCCCAATAGAATAATATCTACTAAATCTAATACGGCTAAACGAGCGGCAGCAGTTAAAATTCTAGGATCTGAGGCTTCCGGTAGTACGATGCGTTTTTTTTCTGTTCTCGCTTTCTGAATCAGGTTATACTGAAACATTCTTGGTGTAGTTACTTTATTTTCGAAAGAAGTAAGGCGTTCTACAATGCCTTCTCCCGGAATGTGTTTTTGAAAGGTTTCTATAGAGGTTAAAATTTTATCTTCACTATCGGCATAAATATTAGTTTTTATGTTGCCAATACGGTGGGTGGTATTAAACGTTCCGTCGTTAACCGAAATTAGAGGTACTACAGTTGAAAGTCCGTCTATAAGTTTTAAAATGGTAGGTTCAGGTACCAATCCTCCGGTTAAAATAATCCCGGAAATACTAGGATAGTTACTTGAGATATGAGCTTGAAGCGAGCCTAAGATAATATCGGCACGATCGCCAGGAGTTATTACAACCGAACCTTCCTCAAGGTGCGTAAGGAAATTACGCAGATTCATCGCACCAACAGCAAATTTTCCTGAAAGATTACCGAGATATTCATGGCCGAAAAGCACTTCGCCATTCAGGTTTTCCTTAATCTCCTTCATTGTTGGAGACGCCAGAGATTTTACCATTGGAATAGTAAAGAATTCAACCGATTCCGGTAAGAATTCTGTAATAGTTTCATTTAAAATTGAAATGTTTTCAGACTGAATTTTATTGGCAACAAGCGCGATAACTTCTACATCTTCATTTTTAAAAGTTTTGTAAGCCATTTCCAGACCATTAGAGAATTGCTTTAAACTTTTTCCTTCTCCGGTGCTAATAATTAAAGTCGGTAAGCCTAAGTTTTTAGCGATATTGACGTTCCAGTCGAATTCGAAGGCGCTGCCTTCTCCAGTAAAATCGGAGCCTTCAACCAATACAAAATCGTAAACTTCTTCGAGAGCCTTATACTTTTTAATGATAAGGTCCAGCGATTCTCCTATTTTACCGGCATTGCGGTTTTGAATAATTTCGTCGCGTGTTAAAGCATAGGTTTCACTATAAGGAATATCTAAATTAAAAAAGGAAAGTACACTTTCTATATGGTTGTCGTTTTTACCTGCTTTGTCTAGGTTAATTACAGGTTTAAAATAAGCCACTTTAGCAGCCTTACCGAGTATGTTATGCATCAGGCCTAAAGAGAGGATGGATTTTCCGCTATTAGGCTCTAATGTAGCAATATAAAGTCCTTTGTTCATTACAGTGAATTTTAAAATTCTTATAAATTTAATTATTTTTCAGGGTTTTACAGGAATAGTAACCTATAAAATTTAACATTTTAAATATGATAATTGAATCGACAAAGTTCCGTTATTTCTCACAAATAAGAACTGACAAAAGTCATTTCTCAAGGCTTTAAAATGGAATTACAAAGGAAAACGTTTGAAATCATACCTTTGTAAACTTCACTTTTTATTAACTTAACTATAAGTTGGAGGCGTTTTAATTAGCCAATCATTTTCGTATCTTTGCGCCTCATAAAAAACGAAACTCATGCAAGACGGTTTATACGCAAAATTTAATACTACAAAAGGCGACATTTTAGTGGCTTTAGAATTTGAAAAAACACCGGGAACGGTTGGAAATTTTGTTGCTTTAGCAGAAGGAAACTTAGAAAATTCGGCTAAAAAACAAGGAAATCCATATTATGATGGATTGAAATTTCACCGTGTAATCTCAGATTTTATGATTCAGGGTGGGTGTCCATTAGGAACAGGGACAGGAAATCCGGGATACCAATTTGACGATGAATTTCACCCGGAATTAAAACATGACCGTCCGGGAATCTTATCTATGGCCAATGCAGGTCCAGGAACTAACGGAAGTCAGTTTTTTATAACGCATGTAGCGACGCCTTGGTTAGATAATAATCATACTGTATTCGGACATGTTATAGAAGGACAGGATGTTGTAGATGCTATTGCTCAAGGTGATGCTATTGACAGTTTAGAAATTGTAAGAGTAGGTGAGGCTGCAGAAGCTTTTAATGCAATTGAGGCTTTCAGAACTTTCGAAGGATCCCGTGAAAAACGTATTGCAGAAGCTAAAGCTGCTCAGGAAGCCGAATTAGATAAAATTGCAGCAGGATTTAATAAAACTGAAAGCGGATTACGTTATCAGATTTTACAGGCGGCTAAAAGCGGTAAAAAAGCAAGTCAGGGGCAAACTGTTTCTGTGCATTATAAAGGTCAGTTAACAGACGGAACCGTTTTTGATTCGTCTTATAAGCGCAAAGAACCAATTGAATTCCCTATAGGAGTTGGTCAGGTAATTCCGGGATGGGATGAAGGGATCCAGTTACTGGAAATAGGAGACAAGGCTCGTTTGGTTATTCCAAGTACTTTGGGTTATGGTTCTCGTGGTGCTGGAGGTGTAATTCCTCCGGATGCTACTTTAATTTTCGATGTAGAATTAATGGATATTAAATAGTAGATTTCCATAAGGAATACAACAAAAAGGTCACCATTTATGGTGACCTTTTTGTTGTTTAGCATATTTAATACCCTAATTATTTAGTTTTAGTTAATTGGTTACAAGTAATTTTGTTGATTTTTGACCTTCTGCAGATTTCACCGTTGCGAACCAAAGCCCTGGTTTAAACTCGAAAGACATATCTTTAGATGTGGTTAAGGTTTGTATTAGTGCTCCTGTTACAGCATAAATATTTACTTCGGTTTCTGATTTTACATTGGATAAAACAACACGGTTTCCTACAGCTTTTATGTCAGACCCTCCTTGAATAGAGAGATCTTCAAGACCTAATGTGGTATTTAAAGGGTTGCTAATATTGCCTCTGTACACACGGTAGTATCTAATTTTACTGGTGTCGTCGTAAAGCCTATATTCTCCAGCATCGGTCGCCTTAAACTGGAGGTAAAAACCCACTGTTTTATCGTCTTCATTACTTCTAGGGATTCCAAATTCCCAGGATGCCATTACATTTGGTTCATCGGCATTTGCATCTGTTATTTTGTAAGTAGCGTAGTCTGAACCGGAAGTGGAGTTTGAAGATACTATAAATGTAAATACTTCACCGGCTGCCGCTTGGAAAGCCAGATAACGTGTTTTTGAATCGCCTAAACCGTTAGCGTATAAACACCCTTGATAAGTTGGGGCTATAGAGTAAGCAGGTGCTGGCGATAAATTGTCGTCGAAACGGGTTAAATCCGGATTATCTGTCCGAATACGATCGTTTCCTTTTGTAACATAACTAATGGTTTCGTCGATAGTAAAATTGCCAACGGATAAATTTTCTGAAGCAGCAGGTGTGCCTTCAGGATAAAATTTTGTGTTCACAATGTCCACCGTAATTTTGTTGGTATAACCAAGTCTTGAAAGATCATTGGCTCCAAAATCCCAAACATCGGATTGGGCATGAATTGATGCAGAGCATAATAAAATGGGTAACCCCAGTTTAAGTAGTTGTTTTTTCATATGTAAAATGTTTAGTTTGTTAATATCGAATACAAAATTGTAATCGATTACACAAATTTAAACATTTAATTTGTAAATACCATAAAATACAATAGTTAATATTGTGTATTTATGTTTTTTGGTGTTAAAAACATAGGTTTTTCATAAAAATATAAGATTCTTTTAATCTTTTTTAGAAGGTATTGGACTTACTATTTTGACATTCTGAAACGCAATAGCTCCTCTTACGACACCAGAAATGACCTTGTGTAGAGCATCGATTATCTGCATTTTTAATTCACTTTTATGATAAATTAAACTGACTTCTCTGGCCGGACTCGGTGTGTTGAAAAATTTTAAATTAGTTTGCAGTTTGTCGTTAAGGTCTAGTGTATGTAAGTAAGGTAATAGCGTCATACCTAAACCTTCGTTAGATAATTTAATTAAGGTTTCTATACTGCCACTTTCTAATTGAAACGTGTCTTCTTCATGTTTTTTTAACGATTTACAAATATTTAAAATACCGTCTCTAAAACAATGCCCATCTTCAAGTAAAAGCATATCGTCAACATCAAGATCTTCAGCATCTATTTTATCCTGCTTGTGTAATCGATGGTTGTTAGGAATATATCCAACGAAGGGCTCGTAATATAAAGGACGTTCTTTAATGTTGTCAAACTCCAGAGGTGTAGCTGCGATTCCTGCATCTAAATGGCCTTCGTTTAAATTTTTAATAATATCTTCGGTAGTAAGTTCTTCAATTTTAAGTTTAACCTTCGGGTGTTTTTTTATAAAGGTGTTTAAAAACATAGGTAAAAGCGTTGGCATTACTGTAGAAATTATACCTAATTTAAATTCGCCACCTATAAATCCCTTTTGCTGGTCTACAATATCCTGAATTCTATAAGATTCATTAACGATGTTCTTAGCCTGATTTACAATTTTACGACCTACATCGGTAAGTTCAATAGGTTTTTTGCTCCGGTCAAAAATAAGTACGTCCAGTTCATCTTCCAGTTTTTGAATTTGCATACTTAAAGTAGGTTGGGTAACAAAACATTTTTCGGCTGCCTTTGTAAAATTCTGGTTTTCGGCAACAGCAAGAACATAGTATAATTGTGTAATTGTCATAGTATAATTTTAGACTATAAAATTATAAAATCAATCAATAAAACCTATTGTTATAAGAGTTAATTATAGGCTAAATTTGTATAAACTATTAAAAAATAAAATAACATTATGGGAATTAATATATTAGGATTAGACTCCAAAAAGACCAAAGAATTAGCGAAAGATCTGAATAGCTTATTAGCGAATTTTCAAACCTATTATCAGAACCTAAGAGGTATTCACTGGAATATTAAAGGGAAACGCTTTTTTGAACTTCATGTTAAGTTTGAAGAATTATACACAGATGCAAATGTGAAAGTAGATGAGATAGCTGAACGTGTGTTGACTTTAGGTGAAACACCATTGCATACATTCGAAGATTATACTGCTTTAGCAGAAGTGCCAGTTGGAAAGAATATTTCTGATGATGAGAAAGCGGTGCAGCTTATCGTAGATTCTTTGTCAGTTTTACTGAAAATTGAGCGTGAAATTCTAGAGAAATCTGATGACGCCGAAGACGAAGGTACTAACTCTATGATGAGTGATTTTATTACCGAACAGGAGAAAACCATCTGGATGATGAAAGCCTGGTTAGGAGAAAGTGTTTAATTGAAATACTTCGTCTATAACTTTGACTAGTTATTTATTATTATTGCGTAAAAATTAAAGCGATTATTAGAACAGAAGGTTCTGGTAATCGCTTTTTGCTTTAAAATGCTATTTTTAGTACAATATCCTGGTTACTTAATTCGAATGCAGCATTGTTAAATATTGGAGGACCAAAACTCATTTCGTTATTCGACGCTCCATAAGATTCTTTCGGAATTCCACTGGAATCGAAATCCATAGCATTGTTGTCATTAAGGTCGTGTAAAGCAAGTACAGCATAAGTTCCCGGTTTAATATTGTTGAAAGTAACATTTATTTTTCCGTTTACAATGCTGCTTTTTTTGCGTTGTATTCCCGGCCCTTTCATAAATGTGCCCCTGGTATGTAAACTAATTAAAACATGCCCTTCGTTACTTTTAATATTTTCTATGCTAACAGAAATACTATGTGTTTCTTGAGCTGATTGAGCGTTTAGTATTGTACTACTACCTATAAGAAGGATTAGAATTGCGATTTTTGTTAAAAGTGTTTTCATGGTGTTACGTGTTATTGTTTACTTTGCTAAGATCTATGGTTTTATTTGTGAATAAATATTTATTTGTCTCAATTGTAGTATTTAATAGCTGAACTGTAATTCCTGTTATTGAGTAGTCTGAAAAAACAACATGTTTTTCCAATGAAGAAATGTTATCTTAGCAGCCTAAATAAAACCTAACACAATGCTGTATTTTATAGATATTTTTGGTGTTGTAGCTTTTGCAATTTCTGGTGTTTTAGTAGCCCAGAGTAAACGTATGGATCCTTTTGGAATTTTAATAATTGCTTTTGTTACGGCAACAGGTGGTGGTATGTTACGAGATGTTTTAATTGGAGATACACCGGTAATCTGGATGAAAAACCCGGTTTATGTTTATTTAATTTTTGGAGCGACCGTTTTTGGTATACTATTTAGAAGTAAGATTGATTATTTGCGGACTTCGTTGTTTTTGTTTGATACTATTGGTATAGGTCTTTATACTGTGATTGGAGTGGAGAAGGGGTTAACAGCTGGTTTAGCGCCTCCCATTTGTATTTCACTCGGTATTATGTCTGCCTGTTTTGGTGGGGTAATACGAGATATTTTATGTAATGAAATTCCTGTTATTTTTAGCAGAGAGATTTATGCAACAGCTTGTTTTGTTGGGGCTTCCTGTTATTTGATTTTACTAAAACTTCACGTGCCTACTAATATTAATTTCGTAATATCGGTATTGGTAGTTATTATAATTCGTCTGGTTGCAGTGCGGTTTAAAATAGCCTTGCCAAGTGTGTATAAAGATTAATTAATAATTTCAACTTTTTTAATGTAGATATTGCTTAGTGGCCATTCAGCGCGATCGGTTTCTACGTTAGAAATTTTGTCTACAACATCCATGCCTCTGGTTACTTTTCCAAAGATTGTATAGCTTCCATCCAAATGATGGGCGCCTCTTTCGGGTACGACAATAAAAAATTCGTAAGGCGAAGCCAGTTTATGAGGGTTTTCTATTTCGCTGCTTGGCATGGAAACTACACCTCGTTCGTGTTTAAATCCGCGTTTGGCATCTGTAGGGAGTAAATATTCTCCAATGTAATTCCGCTTTTTAGCAATTTCAATATTATCGCTGTTTCCGGCCTGAATAATGAAATCTTTAACCACTCTGTAAAACTGTGTATCATCAAAATAGTGTTGTTTGGTTAAGTAGATAAAGTTTGCCCGATGAAATTTAGTTTCATTAAATAACTGGATTTCTATAATGCCAAAATCTGTAGTTAATCTTACCTTATTTTCTTTATGTTCTTTTTCGTATTGAAGGAAGAATTCCATAGCATTTGCATCTGTTAATTTTGGGAATTCCCGGGTTTCAGCAGGGGTGACTTCAGTTGTGTCTTTTTCTTTTTTTTCCGGTTCTTCTATTGTTACTGGCTTAATTGCTGCATTATTTTTTTTAGAATGCGTATCTTCACAGTTGGAAAAAAGCAAAAGGAATAAAACACTAAAAATTAGAAATCTCATAAATGAATTTTGATGATTTTTTAAAGTTAGGTTCAAAAATAAAAAATATACCGCTTCCAGCCGAAGCTTCTCAACTTAAAATGTCGCCACCATTTCGGAAGGAGTTGCAAGCATTACATCAGGCTAAGATGGAATTCGCAAGACAGGCAGGTGTAATGGCTTTGTTTTATCCAGATTTAAGTGGCCAGACACATTTGGTTTTAATTTTAAGAAAAACCTATAAAGGCGTGCATTCGGCACAGATTGGTTTTCCGGGAGGAAAACTGGAACCAGACGATGATTCTCTGCAAGCGGCTGCTGTAAGAGAAACTAACGAAGAAGTTGGTGTACCGGAACATATAATTCAGGTGTGGCGAGAATTAACACAGGTATATATTCCGCCAAGTAACTTTTTTGTAACACCATTTTTAGGCATAGTTAATGAAACGCCCCGTTTGAGCAAGCAGGATGAAGAAGTTGAAGCTATTATAGAAGTTCCGTTTTCAGAATTTATTAACGAAAGAAACGTAGTGAGTAAGGTGGTAACTACTTCGTATTCAGTTAAAACTGAGGTTCCTGCCTTTAGTTTACAAGGACATGTGGTTTGGGGAGCTACAGCTATGATGCTAAGTGAGGTAAAAGACCTTTTAAAAGCGGCGAGTTATCCTTGAGTTTTCCTACATTTGTACCCGTTAAAAAAATAATACAAAATCATGGGATTGTTTAAGCGAAATCCTTTCGGACATATTCTGTTTTTAAAAAAATGGCTCATTAGAATTCTTGGCGTGTTCTCACACCGTCGTTTCAGAGGTTTTAATGAATTGCAGATTGAAGGTTCTGAAATTATAAAAGATCTTCCGGATAGCAATGTTTTATTCATTTCTAATCACCAAACATATTTTGCAGATGTTGTAGCAATGTTTCATGTGTTTAACGCGAGTTTAAGTGGAAGACAGGATTCTATCAAGAACGTGGGGTATATCTGGAATCCGAAACTTAATATGTATTATGTTGCCGCTAAAGAAACTATGAAAGCAGGTTTGTTACCGAAGCTTTTTGCTTATGCAGGTTCTATTAGTATAGAACGTACTTGGCGATCTGAGGGAAAGGATGTTAACAGGCAGGTTAAAATGAGTGATATTTCCAGTATAGCCAGAGCTTTAGACGATGGTTGGGTGATTACTTTTCCACAAGGAACTACAACGCCTTTTAAGCCCATTAGAAAGGGAACGGCGCATATTATAAAACGCTATAAACCTATAGTTGTTCCGGTTGTAATTGATGGATTCAGACGTTCTTTTGATAAAAAAGGCTTGCGTATAAAAAAGAAAAATATACTGCAGAGCATGGAGATTAAGGCGCCCTTAGATATTGATTACGAGAATGAATCTATTGCCGATATCGTAGAGAAAATAGAATACGCCATAGAACAACACCCTTCATTTTTAAAAGTGTTAACTAAGCAGCAAATTCAGGAAATGGAAGAGCTGAATAAGCAGCGGGAGTTTTAGTGTTGCTATAATTCCATGCGTTTAAGTTCTTTGTAATTTCTGTCCAGTTTCTTAATTAGTAGACCATAAATAAGCCAGTAGAACCCTAGTAAAAGACCAATTACTATGGCTAATCCCAGTCCTGTAATTAAAATAACCTTAGCGTATAATAAAAGTGCATTTCCATTGGCTGCGGCATGATCTACTTTAGCAATTAACGCTTTATCCTGCTGGAATTCTATAAATAACAGTGAAACTGTTGAAAGCGCCAGGAAAATCAGGTTAAAGGCAACATAGTGTTTTACGGTTTGTCTGGTCCTAAGAATGTTTTCCATTAGCCTTTTAGCGTTATCTGTAACCGAAATCGTTTTGTAGTTTTTGTAAAAACGGTAAAAGAAATAAAACAGAACAATATAGCCTATTACAGACAATCCTATAAGAAGGTATTTAGCGTCTGTGGTTTTAAACTGGTCAAAAGCATCGTAGTCTTTGAAGCTAAACGAAATTAAAGTCCAGAACAGGAATTCCAGAATACTGATAATAAAAATCCACTTTACGATAGAAGATGACTTTTTTAAGAGCATCTTGTAAATATCGTTATAGGAAAGCTTTGGAAAATCGTTGTTTCCCTGCTTTTTCCAGTCTTTTTTTAATAATTCTAACTCATCCATAAGTTTACGGATTTAAAATAGTTTTAAGCTTGGTTTTAACGCGATTCATTTTCACCCGTGCATTAACTTCGCTAATCCCTAAAGTTTCACTTATTTCTTTATAGTTTTTGTCTTCCAGATACAAAAAAACCAATGCTTTTTCTATATCGTTTAATTGGTGAACAGCCCGATATAATAGTTTTAATTGTTCTTCCTCCGTACTATCATAATCTACAGCTTTAATTTTAAATTGAACCGAATCATAATCCTGAGTTTGAATACTGCGCTTTGATTTTCTGTACAAGGTAATTGCAGTATTTAATCCAACACGATACATCCAGGTACTGAATTTGGAATCACCTCGAAACTTTGGATAGGCTTTCCAGAGTTGAATGGTGATTTCCTGAAAGAGGTCGTTATGTGCATCGTAATTATTGGTGTATAACCTGCAAACTTTATGCACCATATTCTGATGTTCTTCCAGCAGCTGAATGAAATTATGTTCTAGTTCTTTATTCAAATTAAATGGTTAGATATTTCATTAGTAGACGTAAAGTTAATATTGTTACAATTCTAACAAAACAGATTGGCATATGAGAAGCTTAAAAAAACTGTGTTACTAAGATAATTGTCAAAACCCATAGGATTTAAATGGTTTCTGTTTTATTTTTTAATGTTATAATTTATCTTGAATTATCGATTTAAATAATTGATTTAAATATGTTGAAAATTAATTATTTATATTTTTAGTATAAATAAAATTTATTGTGGTGTTTTTTGATGTTTTAAGCGTGTTAAGTTGGACAAAACACTTTAAATTATCAGAAGGTTAAAATAGTAAAATAGGTGGTGTTATTTAAAATTCTTATCGAATAATTTGTGCTGCTTCGAGGTGAATACAGTAAGAAATAAATGTGTGAAATTGGATTATGCAGGTGCTTTGTGTTTATATATTTTACAATCTGATAATTCAAATAATGGAAATAAAAGTGTTCTAAAATTGCCGGGATTAAGAGAAAAAATACAAAACATATATTAAGAATTGTAAAGTGATTTTGAGTTTGAATTTCAATAGTAAACGAAATTTAAAATCTCTTTATTTTGCATATATAATTAGCTGTTTGTATTTATCAATTTCAGTTTAAAATGAAAAATGAGTTGGAGAATTTGATTGTTACATTACAATTCAGGCTTTAATTTTTACAGTTCAGTAGTATAATATTTCTTAAGAATGGGGTACAAAGGATATTTGTAGCATAATAATTAATCAATACTATTATGAAACATTTAATCGAATTAGGAATGTTGGTTGCGCATCTTGTTTTAAACGCCCAAACCGAGCGCAATACCAAACCAGAACATCAGGATGTTTTTATAGACTGTACAACTTCAGCCTGTCATTTAGATACGCAATCTTTGAAAGTGCCAGAAGTCTTTGAAACAATCGTCTTTATAGAGGATAATTTTAATTATGTAAGTCATCAGACGTTTTTTATATCAATCGAAAATAATGTGTGTTTAAGATTGAATCGAAAACAAACCATTCAGTTCTAAGAGAAGGAATGCAGTAGATCTTTTACTACATTTAAACAATAATTATTTTTAATGCTTTAAGAAAAGCAACAAGCAACTGGGTTAAAATTAAAAAATGACAAAATCAGTTAAAAATATTGTAATCACTTTTGGTATAGGTACAGTAATTTATTTGTTAGGAAACGTTTTGCTTAACGGATTTAATTACGAATCTGTAGATGATTTTGTTATAGATTTTTTGTTTTATCAGTTGTATGCTTTTGTGCTAGGGTTTGGTAACCTTATGTTTTTTAATTTTTTAGCGAAGCGCAACTGGAAAAAGAACGAAAGAGGCTTACGAATTATTTTAGGGTTTGTCGGGGCTTCAATACTAACTCTAATCGGGTTATTTATTTTACATGCTATTACAGCTATACTGTATCAAGGCCATAGTTTTAAGGAGTTCTTAAGTAATGAAAGCTGGTCTAATTATATTTTTGGGTTTTGGGTTACCCTGACTATTGTAATCATTTTTCATGTTATTTATTTCTATAATGCTTATCAGCAGAAAAAATTAAAGGAACAGAAGGTTATAGCAGGAACTGCAAGTGCCCAATTTGAAAGTCTTAAAAATCAGATAGATCCTCATTTTTTATTTAACAGTTTAAATGTATTAACTGCTTTAATTGAAGAAAATCCTGAAAATGCACAACGTTTTACCGTGTCTTTATCTAAAATTTATCGCTACGTGTTAGAGCAACGCGATAAAGAGTTGGTCACAGTAGAGGAAGAACTGAATTTTGCCAGGACCTATTTAAATTTGCTTAAAATGCGTTTTGAAAATAGTATAATATGTGTTTTACCTGAACAGTTTGAAAATCCTGAAGCAAAAGTAGTTCCGTTATCCTTGCAATTGTTGCTGGAAAATACGATAAAACATAATACTGTAAGCGAGAAAAAACCATTGGAAATAACTATTAGTATAGAAGATAATTATCTGGTAGTAAAGAATAACCTTCAAAAGAAAGAGGTAATAAAAACAAGGCAGGGTGTAGGCCTTCAAAATATAGTTAACCGCTACGCCATTTTAACCAAAAGACGGGTATTGGTGGAGGAAACCTCCAGTTATTTTAGTGTAAAAATACCTGTATTAACAAAACAATTAGGAATTATGGAAACAATTAAATACGAAAGTGACGAACAAAAGGCCTATTACAGAGCGAAAAAACGTGTAGAAGAATTAAAGGGGTTTTATGGAAATATAGTGTCTTACTGCGTTATTATCCCGTTTTTAATTTTTATAAACTATAAAACCTTCTGGGGGTTCCAGTGGTTCTGGTTCCCGATGTTAGGTTGGGGAATGGGTATAATTATTCATGCATTTACCGTATTTGGATATGGTAAGTCCTGGGAGGAACGTAAAATTCAGGAAATTTTAGAAAAGGAAAAACAACAAAAACACTGGAACTAATGGAAAATTCAATTTTTGAACAGGAACGTTACGAAAGAGCTAAAAGACGGGTGGCGAGAATTAGAAGGTTTTATATACATGCTATGGTTTATGTTGTGGTAAATGTTTTAATAGCGATATTAAACATGCAAAATTTGCAGATAGGAGAGACGTATTTTGTATGGGATAATTTGGGAACTCCAATATTCTGGGGGATTGGACTACTTGCTCATGGTTTATCGGTGTTTTTACCTTCCATAATTATTGGGAAGGATTGGGAGGAACGAAAAATTAAAGAGTTATTAGATGAAGATAAACCAAAGAAATGGGAATAGGAATCGATAAACCTGTTGAATTATTTAAAGTATAAAATAACGATATGCATGCTATAATTATTGAAGATGAAAAGCCATCGGCCAGACGGTTACAACGTATGTTGCTCCAGATTGGAGTAGAGGTAGAAGTGTTGCTACATTCGGTCGAAGAATCTATTGAATGGTTCCAAACTCATGACCATCCAGAACTTATTTTTCTGGATATTCAGCTGAGTGACGGCCTGTCTTTTGAAATTTTTGAAGCAATTGAAATAAAATCGGCTGTAATTTTTACAACAGCTTTCGATGAATATGCGCTTAAAGCTTTTAAATTGAATAGTATAGATTATTTGTTGAAACCTATAGATGAAGAGGATTTACACGACGCTGTTAAAAAATTCAAAATGCGAATTCCGCAGCGGCGGCAAGTGTTAGTGGATTTTAATGAGATTAAAAATCTTTTGATAAATCCGTTGGAGCGCAGTTATAAAAAGCGATTTTCAGTACAGGTGGGACAGCATTTAAAATTGATAAATAGCGATGACGTGGAGTGTTTTTACAGTGAGAATAAAGGAACTTATCTGTATACACAAAACGGTCGGAATTATTTGTTGAATTCCACTTTAGATCAATTGGAACAGGAAGTAGAACCAAACAAATTTTTTAGAGTTAGTAGAAAATTTATAGTTAATATTGAGGCTATTAAGGATATGCTTAGTTATACCAATTCGCGTTTAGAAATAAAATTGAATTCATTTAAAGGGGATGCCGTAATCGTGTCGCGCGAACGGGTAAAACAATTTAGGGCGTGGTTAGAGTAATTTTTAGCGTAACACCTTTACACTTAGGCTATAAAAAAGTGATTTTGAAGATTTTATTTTAAAGCTGAAAATAATTAATATACATTAGGTATATAAATAACTTTCGCTATGAAAATCAACTTAACCACCTTAATTTTAGCTTGTTTTGTATTTAATTTTACATTTGCTCAAGATTGGAAATCCTATCCATATACTCCGGAGGGTAGTGTCGTTTCTTTTCCTCAGGACGAAGGGCATCATGCCAATGAACCGGTAGAATGGTGGTATACCACCGGTGAAATAAAGGGAGAAACAAGCGGGAAAACCTTTACCTACATGCTAACTTATTTTTCGTATGCGTATCAGGGTTTCGATGGTTTTAGAATCTTGAATATTACAGATCAAAGTACAGGGACATTTTACAGAGACACCAAAGCTTTGAATTACGAAACATTGTCTACTTCAGATTTAAATATCGTTGCTAATGTGTTTACTGGATCTAAAGAATCCTGGACGACTAAAATCGACTCAGAGGACAATAAAATTCCATTTGAATATACAATAAGTGCTACAGCTCCGGCGTGTACTTTAAATTTAGATTATAAAACCACTAAGCGCCCTTTATTATTGGGTGATACCGGATATTTAAATCAGGGAAGTGAGAATTATTCATACTACTATTCTCAAACAGGAAATACGGTTTCTGGAAGCATAACGTTTAACGGAACAACTGAAAATATTACGGGAACGGCCTGGATAGACAGGCAATACGGTAGTTTTAATCCTTATATAGGAGAAAAATACGAGTGGTTTAGTATACAACTTTCTAACGGCATGGATATAAATGCTTATAATATTTTTACTCCGGAATTTGAGATACCGGATAATTTAAATTATAAAGTGTTTTCTGCTTATGTTGACGAGGCAACTCAATATACTACTGCCGATTTTATTTTAGAGCGACTGGAGTTTGATTGGACTAATGATAACGTGAATTGTTATTCCAGTAAATGGCGTTTAACTTCAGAAAAAAATAAAGTGGATCTTACTATCACAAGACGTAATAATACGACAGAAGTGATGTTACCATTTCGGTTTTATGAAGGAGCAACAACAATTGTAGGAACGGTAAATGGGGTAGAAGTAACAGGTCATGGATTTGCAGAGTTAGTACATACATACAGTCATCCGGAACTTAGTTTTAGTGAATTTGAAGCAAATGTTTTTAATGCTGCTAATCCAATTTCATGGACCTTAAATAATCCTGATGCCGGAAGTCCTATGTATTACGATCTATTATACAGTACAGATGGAACTACTTTTAACAGTTTGGTATCCGATGTATCAGATTTAAGTTATACCTGGAGCGCTCCTGAATTGGATAACGGTGATACTGCGTGGTTTAAAGTAATAGCGCATTCCATAGATGATGTTTTAATAAGTGAAACGATTACCGAAGCACTAACGTTTCAGACTTTAAGTGTTGAATCTTCGGTTTTAAATGATATTTCATTATTTCCTAACCCTGTGAAATCCAGTTTGTATTTAAAATTGCCTAAAGGTGTTTCACTTGTTAATTATAAAATAATAGATATTAGTGGCAGGTTAGTAAGTCATGTAAATGTATTAGGTTCAGAAACCTTGTTGACTATAAATACGAAAAATTTAAAATCTGGATTTTACTATTTGCTTTGTGAAAGTATATCTACTCAAAAAAGCTTTAAGTTTATAAAAGAGTAAGGAAGAGTACTCTTAATCTTCTAACCTATTATCATCGAATGCAGATGGTAATAACTTAGGAATAAATTTAATGACTATGGGGAGCAAAATAGCACCGCCTGGAAGTAAAAAAATGGCCAGACTCGGTATGGTTTTAAAAATATCGAGTAGTAAATGATTTAATTTTTTATGTTCTTCATCACTTAATTCCCGTATTGTCGACTGTGACAGTAAGATTAAAAGATCTCTACTGCCTTTAATTTCTACAATGAGTCTTTTTTTGTTTCTGGTAATCAATTTGGTTACTACCAGGCTGGAACGGTTGTAGAAGCTTTTTACCACATTTTTAGAACTTAAAAGAGGTATTTCATTTCTATGGGTGTTAAAAAAAGTATTTATAGCAGAAAATGACTCGTTTTGTTGGTCTTTTTCAATATTTAGCTGAGTACTTAATTCATTTAAAAAATGCGCTTCATTTGGCTCCAGAATACTGTCGCTCCAGGTTGCCATACAGGCAATATCATAATAGTATATGGGGTGATTAACATTATTTGCTATGACAATGGCTTCGGAGTACGTTAAATGTTCTTTTTTGCGATATCGCAGAGAAGATTCAAACAAATCTATTAAGCTGTTATCGTATTTGCTTTTATGAGATTTTAAACCTAAAGCTTCTAAAACTATGGTTATGATGGAAGCTTCAAGAGATTCTAAATACGAAGAGCCAATCGCTTTGTTTTTTAAATAGTATTTATAAGCTATAACATCTAAGTATAAAAGTACATTGGTAATGTAATGGTTAAAAGGTTTAGTTATGATATTATCGTCTATTTGAACACGCTTATGCATTATTTTCTCAACCAGAGGTTCAGATGCTTCCCGGCCAAGAACATCCTCTAAAAATGTAGATTTATATTGGTTAATCGCCGAATAAAAAGATACGATACTTTCAAATAAAGGAAGGTCGGTTTGGCTTATTCTGTGTGTGTGAATAAAAGCGATACAGAGGTTGATTTTACATAATTCTTCTTCTGTAAAATCGGGGTTTATAATGTAATTATTAACGACTTGTGTGTTGTATCCGTAAATAAAGCCCGATTCGCGAAAAGCGGTGTAAAATGCTTCGTCTGAAGGGTGATCTATTAATGCTTTTGAACTTAATTCCTTAAGTAGCTTTTTAATCCATCCACTGGCAGAAGGGTTCATTGGTTTTGGTTTAGGTCCTCACAAAGGTAAATTATATATTTAAAACTGAAATGCAAATTTTCTTTTTGGTGTTAACACAAAAAAAGCTGTAATTAAACAATTACAGCTTTTTTATAAGTCAATATGAATATGTTATTCTATAATTCCACCACAACTCACACGTCCTCCAGCATCTCCTGTAGGTTGTGTAATAAAGTCGTCAGTACCCTGATGTACTATTATGGCTTTTCCTAAGATGTTTTTATTCTCATCACCACAACTGATACACCATTCGTCAGTGGAAAATGTAATGGTTCCGTTTCCGTTTTCATCAGCAGTAAAGTTACCTATATCTCCTTTGTGGTATCCGGCAGCAGCTCCCCATTTTCCATGTGGTTGTCCTTGAGGATTCCAGTGTCCACCAGTCGATTTTCCATCTGGAGAAGAACAGTCTGCTTTTTCATGTAAATGTATGGCATGGATGCCTGGCTCTAATCCACCTAAAACAGCAACCATGGTCACAGTACCATTTTCTTCTGTAAATACAGCATTTCCGGAAACGCCACTTTCACTTTTTTGTTCCAGAACAACTTTTACTTTTTTAGGCGTAACTTCCATCTCCTTTTCTGGAGCTACCGGTGTAGCTACTTCTATATCTTTAGATTCTTTTTTATCAGATTTACATCCTGTGGCTAAAGCAAGAGCTAAAGCTGCTAAAACTAGAGTTCCTTTTTTCATTTTGATTGTTTTAAAATTACAATGAATTCGAAATTACAGATAATTTCTACAAATTCAAATTTAATAGGTAGCTAATTCAAATTGGAAAAGATGTGGATGTTATGTAAAGGTCTGAAAAATTGAGGTCTAAAGTAGTAGATTTTAAATTCCGTTTTTTGTTTTATTTAACAAATTCTGTTAAATAAAAACTAAAGTGCAGCTTTAGGAGTCAATAATTGATTTTATCCTGATAAATTTACGATAGAAATAAGAGGTTATTTCTGGTTAAGGTTCTATTATTAGTAAGAAATAATAGTTTTTATAAATTTGTTAGTTAATTTTTAGTTTGAAAAAGGAATTGATTGTAAATAAATCAATTCCTTTTTTTTATTTCATACATTCCATGTGGCTATTTGCAGTACCTGAATTTATTTCTGGAGATAAATAAGGAATTCCTAAGCCTAAACCGCGAATGATAAATAAAACACCAATTAAAATTACAAATACGGGTATTAGTTTTTGAATGCGTTTTTTAGCCAGAGCATTTAGCATATTACCAAGATAAACGGCACTCGTCATCAAAGGGATGGTACCTAAGCCGAACAGGAACATATATAAACTACCTGAATACGGATCGGCCGTTGCAATAGAGGATAAAACGGCCATATAGACTAAACCACAAGGTAAAAAGCCGTTAAGAAACCCAATAGTTAAAAAGGTGTCAGCTGTTTTTTTCTGTAAAGCTTTTCCTATGGATTGCTTCACTTTTGAAATGACTTTATAGAGTGGTTTTGAAAAATTATACTTGTTAAATGTATTGTAGGGCAGGAGTACAATAACAATTAAAGCTATTCCTATAATTATAGAAAGCTTTTGTTGTAAGCCAAAAATGTATAGCCCTTTACCTAAAAATCCGAAAATCAATCCTATAATACTATAGGATAGTAGTCTGCCAAAGTGATAAATAAAAATCTGCGATACTTTTTTAAAAGTATTATTTCTGTCTACAGGTAGCATAAAGGCTATAGGGCCACACATGCCTACGCAATGAAAGCTTCCAAGTAAACCGAATAATAAAGCAGAATAGAGCATATTAATACACAATAAGTTGTTTGTAAAGGTAGTTTGTGTTTTTATAATTCCAGTCTACCTTTAAATTCCATCGTCCTTCCACTAACCGTTCTTTAGGTATAAGAAAGCTATGGTCTTTAATTTGTAGCGGTAAATTAAAATCCAGGGCTTTGTTCGAAGGACGATACATAGAGATTGTTCCCGATACATCGTTATCTGACATCTGAGCAGGAAATTTTAATAAGACCCCATCTGAATTATGTACGTAAGTAATGTCTTCAACCAGGCTTCTTGAGTTTTTTTCTTTATTGATGTCGTTCTGAAAATTTAATTCCTGTTTATAATAATCTTCCACAACCAGATCGTGGTCGTATTTATCATCCGTAATCATAGTAATTACAAAATACATGATGAAAGTGATAAAGCAAGCAAATGCAATTACAATACCTGTTCCCCAATTAATTTTCATAAGAAATATGTGTTTAATTATAGCTTCTTGGACCTAAAAATCGTACAGAAGTCGTTTCTATTAGTTTATCCTGACTGTATACTTCTAGAGTCAGTTTGTTTTTGTCACCTTTTAAATCAGATTGCTTTATTTCTATAAATAAGGTGCCTTCTGCCAAACCTTGTCCCGGAACTAAAATAGTATTAGATGTGGATACCAGTTTAATTTCACCCGGATAATTTTTTAATTTAAAACTAACATCTTCTATGTCGTTGTTAGTTTTGTTTATCAGCTTATAGGTGAATACATTGCTGATGATGTTATTGTCTTTGTGCTCATATAACTGTCCGGGTAATCTTAAAACTGTTGCTTCAAGAGCGTTTCTGTTAAATAACATACCACCCCAGACGGCTATTAATATAACCAATACTGCAGTATAGGCTTTAAGACGTGTGTTAAACTGAAATTTTTCTTTTTTCTCTATTTCATTTTCACTGGCATATCGAATCAGACCTTTAGGAAGATTAACACTTTCCATTATAGAATCACAGGCATCGATACAGGCAGTGCAATTAACGCATTCCAATTGTGTGCCGTTTCTTATATCTATACCTGTAGGACAAACGTGAACACACTGTAAACAATCTATACAATCGCCATGACCTAATGCCTGACGGTCTTCATTTTTTCTGATTTTTTTTCTTCCGTTTTCACCTTCGCCTCTTTTGTGGTCGTAGGCTACTATAATGGATTTATTGTCCAGTAAAACACCTTGTAGTCTGCCGTAAGGACAGGCAATAATACAAACTTGCTCTCTAAACCAGGCAAAAATAAAGTAGAATACCGCAGTAAAAATTAAAAGCGGAATTAAAGTGCTTAAGTGCGCTAAAGGCCCTTCTTTTATTAATGTAAGTACCTCATCGCCACCTATAAGATAAGCCAGAAATACATTTGCGATTACAAATGAAACCAGTAAAAATAAAAACCACTTTAAAAGTCGTTTTCTTATTTTTTCTGTATTCCAGGCTTGTTTGTCGAGTCGCATTTGTTTCCCGCGATCCCCGTCTATCCAGTATTCAATTCGTCGGAAAACCATTTCCATAAAAATGGTTTGCGGGCATATCCATCCACAAAAAATGCGACCATAAGCCACTGTGAAAATGGTTATAAATACAATACCTATAATTAAGGAAATTACAAAAAGTTTAAAATCCTGCGGCCAGAAAGGAAAACCAAAAATATTAAAACGGCGCTCCAGTACATTGAACATTAAAAACTGATTGCCGTTTATTTTTATAAAAGGCGATACAATTAAAAAGAGCAATAAAAAGTAACTAACCAGCTTACGTTTATCGTAGTACTTTCCACTGGGTTTTTTGGGATAAACCCAAGCCCGTTTTCCATCTTCGGTTATAGTTCCAATAGAATCTCTGAATACTTCGTTTTCTGGAGTTTCCATAATGGTGTCGGGCTTTGAATTATTTTGTATTATATGAATTGTTATTATTCTTCGGCTTGATCCATTTCCGGAGTCCAGATAATATCGCCTTCCGGTTCTTTAGGTTTTGCCGGACTTGTACCTTGCAGACTTAAAACATAACTGGCAACCTGAGCAATTTCAGCTGGTTTTAAGCTTTGTTTCCAGGCAATCATACCTTTTCCGGATCGACCTCCTTCGCTAATGGTGTGAAACACATTTTTTATTCCACCACCTAAAATCCAATGGTCATCCGTTAGGTTAGGGCCAATACCACCGCCACCATCCTGCATGTGACAGGCTACACAGTTGGTCATAAAAGTTGCTTTACCTGCATTTAAATCGGAAGCATCAGTAAGTAGGGTTACTGTATTGACATCAACCAGATCTTTGGCCGTTTTTTTGTATGCTTCTATGGCAATCTTGGCTTCAGCCAATTCGGTTTCATATTCATCAACCTGAGAGGCACCATTAAAAACTTCAAATCGTAATAAATAGACAGCAGAAAATACGATAGAGATATAAAAGGCATATAACCACCATGGCGGAAGGGAATTGTCTAATTCGCGAATACCATCGTAATTATGGTCTAATATAATTTCGTGTTCCTCGGCTATTGGTTTTTGCCCCAGTAGTTTGGTATATGTACGCTTTATCCAAGAGATAAACTTAGGTGTTTTATGTTTATCGGCCAGATATCTGGCTTTGGCTTCGGCATCTAAACTTTGAAAAAGGATATTATCTAGAGCAGAAACAATACCTTCTATGGCAATAATAATTACTAATACCAGTAATAAAAACAAGATTACGGCTGGATATTTTACAAACGCGGGCTGATCTCCCGAGTCCACAAAATATTCAACAAGGCCAGCGATAATAAGGAATAAAACCGGTACTCTTATAAAGGATGGTATGTAATGTCTCATAATTTGGTTTCGTTTTGGTGGTTGTCGTTTTCGTTGTCAAATGGAATATGGCTTACAGTATCGATATAATCTTTTTTAGCGGTAAATACCCACCAAAATAAAATCATGAAAAAGGAAAAGAAGATTAAAAGGGATATAATTGGGTAAATTTCAATCCCTGAAATACTATCCATATAATGTTTTGCAAAATTCAACATGATTAATAGGTTTTATTAGTCTTCTGTTACTTTTATATCGGTTCCTAAACGCTGTAAATAGGCGATAAGAGCTACAATTTCGCGGTTTCTCATTTCTACAAAATTACTTCCGCTTTCAGCTGCAGCTTTTTTGTCATTTTCATAAGTTTCTGCGAAATCCGGATCGCTATACAGATTTTTTTCGATAGCAGTTCCCTGATCTATCATACTTTGCTGTGCATTGGTAATATCATCATCGCTGTATGGCACGCCTAACGATACCATGGCTTCCATTTTTGCTTCTGTATCCGATTTATCCAATTCGTTACGGATAATCCATTGATAGGCCGGCATAATAGAACCACTGGATGTACTTTGTGGATCGTACATATGATTTAAATGCCAGTTATCTGAATATTTGCCGCCTACGCGGTGTAAATCTGGTCCTGTACGCTTACTTCCCCAAAGGAATGGATGATCGTAAACATATTCTCCTGCTTTAGAGTATTCACCTCCACTAGGATCGTAACGTTCTACTTCACTTCTGAATGGTCGTATCATTTGAGAGTGACAGCTCACACAGCCTTCACGAATGTAAATATCGCGACCTTCGAGTTCTAGTGGTGTATAAGGTTTTACACTGCTAATTGTCGGGATATTCGATTTTACCATTATGGTTGGCACAATTTGAATAATACCTCCAATTAAAATGGCGATAGTAGCCAAAATGGTTAACTGAATTGGTCGGCGCTCTAACCAAGTGTGAAAGCCTTCTCCGGCTATACGTTTGTTAGTTACACGTTCCAGAGCAGGAGCTTCTGCCAATTCGTCTGTAACAGCTGTTCCGTTTTTAACAGTAACATAGATATTGTAAACCAGAACGAGTATCCCCACTAAGTATAAGGTACCACCAACAGCACGCATAGCATACATTGGTATAATTTCAGTTACGGTTTCCAAAAAGTTTCCGTAAACTAAAGTGCCGTCAGGGTTAAATTGTTTCCACATACTGGCTTGTAAGAATCCGGCAACGTACATTGGTAAAGCGTACATGATAATTCCCAGGGTTCCAATCCAGAAGTGAACATTAGCTAGTTTTATAGAGTGTAATTTGGTTTTAAATAATTTAGGAACCAGCCAGTATACCATACCGAAGGTAAAGAAACCGTTCCAGGCTAAGGCTCCAACGTGAACGTGAGCAATAATCCAGTCTGTAAAGTGAGCAATGGCATTTACGTTTTTAAGCGATAACATCGGGCCTTCAAAAGTAGCCATACCATAACCGGTAATAGCCACGACCATAAATTTTAAAACAGGATCTGTACGTACTTTGTCCCAGGCACCTCTTAAGGTTAGTAAACCATTAATCATTCCACCCCAGGATGGCATAATAAGCATTACCGAGAAAGCTACTCCTAAGTTTTGTGCCCATTCCGGTAAAGCTGTATATAACAAGTGGTGTGGACCTGCCCAGATATAAATAAAAATTAAGGACCAGAAGTGTACTATAGAAAGTTTATAAGAATAGACAGGACGATTGGCCGCTTTAGGGACAAAATAATACATTAAACCTAAAAACGGTGTAGTTAAGAAAAATGCCACGGCATTATGTCCATACCACCACTGAACTAAAGCGTCCTGTACCCCGGCGTAAACCGAATAACTTTTTAATCCGCTTACAGGAAGTTCTAAACTGTTAAAAATGTGTAATACAGCTACGGTTACAAAGGTTGCGAGATAAAACCAGATCGCCACGTACAGGTGACGTTGTCTGCGTTTTAATATGGTAGCGATTAAGTTCCATCCAAAAACAACCCAAACAGCAGCAATAGCAATATCTATTGGCCATTCTAATTCGGCATATTCTTTAGATGAGGTAAAACCTAAAGGTAACGTTATCGCTGCAGCGACAATAATAAGTTGCCACCCCCAGAAATTTATGTTACTTAACAGATCGCTTGCCATTCTGGCTTTTAAAAGACGCTGCGATGAGTAATATACGCCGGCAAAAATGGCGTTACCCACAAAGGCAAAGATTACAGCATTAGTATGCAAGGGTCTTAAACGCCCGAAACTCAACCATGAAATACCATCAGTCAGGTTAGGAAATAAAAAGAAAAACGCAAGGAGCAAACCTACAGCCATTCCAATTACACCCCAGAAGATAGTAGCATAAATGAATTTTTTAACGATCTTATTATCGTAATAAAATTGTTGTACTTCCATAATTTAAATTTGATTAGTCATTTTTGGTTTATAAAGGTTCGTTTTTGGTGTCTTTTACCAGTTCATCATCAAACAGCATTCTTACCGACGGCGTGTAACTGTCGTCAAATTGGCCCCGTTTTACGGCAAAAATAAAAGCTATAAAGAAAATTATAGCTACTATAATGCTGACTGCTAGTAATATATATATGACACTCATGTAAGATTATTTCGGTTTAAAATTAATATGCCAATCAGCCTAAAAAAATGACAATTGTCAGGTTTAAAAATTTCAATTAATTTAATTTTCTTCCTATTAAATTCGTGGCAACAGTTGTAAAAACGACTATACTTATAGAACTAAGCGGCATTAAAATGGCAGCCACTACTGGAGCAAGTTGTCCGGTTACCGCAAAATATAAGCCAACACAATTGTATATTAAAGATAATAAAAAACTCCATTTAATAACCTTAATGGATGATTTTGATGCTTTTATGAAGGAATTTAGTTTCTCAAATACAGTAGCGTCAAGTATACCGTCGCAGGCAGGAGAGAAAATATTTATGTTTTCCGAAATTGCTATACCAACATTACTTTGTGCCAGAGCACCGGAATCGTTAAGGCCGTCTCCAACCATAAGGACTTTAGCGCCTTCAGACTGATGGTATTTTATGTACTCCAGTTTATCTTCTGGTTTCTGATTAAAGAGGAGCTTCGTTTTGGTTGGTAACAGCTTTTTCAGATTTTCCTGTTCACCTTCATTATCGCCCGAAAGAATAACCAGATCATAGGCTGTTTTTAGTGCATTAAACAATTTTGATAAGCCCGGTCTGTAACTGTTGTAAAAGGTATATTTACCTTTATATATATTGTTAGTGCTAATATGTACGCTGGTATTGAGTGTTTTCTTAAGTTCGGTTTGTCCTACAAATCCGGCTGAACCGATTTTTATATCCCGATTTTTAATTTTACCGTAGATGCCTTTGCCTATATGTTCTTCAAAGGAATCCAGAGTATATATATCGTTCGATTTTAATAAGTTGTACAGGGTACGACTCAAAGGGTGATTGGAACCTCGTAAGGTGTTTTTTAATAAATCGGCTTCTTCGTTGTTCAGAGGTATACCATCGTAAGTAGCCGTACTTTTCTGATTTGCAGTTATAGTACCCGTTTTGTCGAATATTATAGTGTTTATTGTAGCTAATTGTTCTATAACACTGGCATTTTTTAAATATAATTTATGTTTCCCAAATAGCCGTAACATATTACCATAAGTAAATGGAGCAGCCAGAGCCAGAGCGCAGGGACACGCAATGATAAGTACAGCTGTAAAAACATTCATAGCTTTAGAAGCATCAAAATACAACCAGAACACAGTAGACAAAAAAGCTATAGTTAAAATTGAAAAGGTAAAATGTTTGCTTACCGTGTTTGTAATGTTGGTAAAGCCATCTTCCTTATTTTTATTAAAAATATCATGACTCCATAATTGGGTTAAATAGCTTTGCTTAACTTCTTTTAACGCTTCAATTTCTATGCTTCCAGACAGTTGCTTGCCTCCGGCGAATAATTTATCACCAGATTGCTTGGTAATTCGTTCCGATTCCCCAGTAACAAAACTATAATCAATCGAGCCATGTCCTTTTATTAGAATACAATCTACAGGAATAAGTTCTTCGTTTCTTATAAGCAAACGGTCACCGGCTTTAATATCGTAAACCTGAATGGGGGTTTCAGTGTTTTCAGAGTTAATTTTGGTAACTGCAATCGGGAAATACGATTTATAGTCACGTTCGAAGGATAAAAAGGAATAGGTTTTTTGCTGAAAAAATTTACCGAGAAGTAAAAAGAAAACAAGTCCGGTTAGACTATCGAAAAATCCGGAACCTAGGTCGAAAATAATTTCAATAGTACTTCTTAAAAATAAAACAGCAATACCTATGGCTATAGGCACATCTATATTGAGTATGCCGCCTCGTAAGCCTTTAAACGCCGAGGTAAAATAATCGCGTCCGGCATAGAATACCACGGGAAGCGAAAAACTAAACATTAACCACCTAAATAACGGTTTATAATGATCTAACCAATATTCGTTAACATCAAAATATTCCGGGAAGGATAAAAACATAACATTGCCAAAAGCAAAACCCGCTATACCCAGTTTGTATATTATCGAACGGTTAATATGTTTTTTTTCGCCATTAAAATCGTTTAGGCTTATATAGGGCTCGTAACCTATGGAACTTAAAAGTAAAACAATGTCTTTTAAGGTAATGGCATGAGAATTGTATGTTATCCTAAGGGTCTTTTTGTTGAAATTGACCTGAGAACTGGTGATGTTTTTATTTAATTTATAAAGGTTTTCTAATATCCAGATACAGGAACTGCAGTGAATATGCGGAATATAAAGTGTTGTAATTTGTGTGCCTTCGTCGTTAAACTCCAGAAGTTTATTTAAAATATGGCTTTGAGTTAAGTAATCGTATTTACCTTCAATATCCTTCGGAATGGCACCTGGTGATTGTTGTAAATCGTAATAGGCGGTTAAATTGCTGTCTGAAAATATTTCGTATACGGTCTTACAACCCGTACAACAAAATAATTTTTCGTCGCAGGTAATTGTAACGTCCTCGCAGTCATTTCCGCAGTGAAAGCACGTATTTTGGTTCATTAATTGATGGAGTTATGGAGTTCAAATATTTAAAATACGGTACATTAAAAATATGATATTTATCACCTTTTAAGTAAATTTACACCCCTTAAATTAAAAAATAATATGGCTGGCAACTGCGAACAATGTATAGTGAGAAAAATTAATGCTTTACAAATGCTTAAAGGTAAGGAGCTTAAAGCAATATCAGATTGTAAAGTGTTTCAAGAAGTGAAAAGAGGCGAGGTTATATTTAATGAAGGCGATTTGTTAAATGGCGTGTATTGTGTGCGCTCCGGTATTTGTAAACTGACAAAACTAAGTGAAAAAGGAAAAGAGCAGGTTGTAAAACTTGTAGTAAAAGGGGAACTTCTGGGACAACGTTCTGTTATAATTAATCAGTCAGCTAATTTAAGTGCTACGGCTTTAAACGATATGGAAGTTTGTTTTATTCCTAAAACAGAGGTTATGGATGTGTTGAGAAAGAACAACGATTTTTCTTTCGATGTTTTACAGCGTATGGCTAGCGACCTTAAAGAAGCCGAAACAGGGATCATTAATATGGCTCAAAAATCGGTAAGACATCGCTTGGCCGAACTTATACTGTATTTGTATAATGAATTTAATGTCGACGAAAAAGGACATTTAAATGTAACGCTTTCCAGAGACGATTTTGCGAGTATAGTAGGTACGGCAACAGAATCTATCATCAGAACTATTTCTCAGTTTAAAAAGGAA
Organism: Formosa sp. S-31; assembly: GCF_051172795.1. NCBI lineage: Bacteria > Pseudomonadati > Bacteroidota > Flavobacteriia > Flavobacteriales > Flavobacteriaceae > Formosa > Formosa sp. S-31. The sequence goes on along the minus strand of NZ_JAENDK010000002.1, from coordinate 742,475 downwards.
GGATTAATTAGTACTAAAGGGAAACATATTAAAATTGAAGACTATCGCGGTCTTGAAAACGTAGAATAGATACAAGACATTTATTGTGAGAAGCGGATTTATTAGTGATAATAAGTCCGCTTTTTGTTTTCACTAGTATTAATAAAATGTAAAAAGTCTGAGCGTTCCCTTATAAATTAGTAAATTTATAAGGCTATGAAACATTCAGATTACAAAAAAGGTTTTGTTTTTAAAAGGTTCGAGGCTCCTGAGCAGTCGCCGTTCGAAAAGCTATTTGAAATTTTTAAAGAGCTTATAACACACACTTCGGGCGATTTTGATGAAGCGATAAGCTGGTTGCGAGAACTCGATAAAGAATACAGTTTAACCAACGCCGAATACACTATAGATGATTTTATAGAAGACTTAAAGAAAAAAGGGTTTATAAAAGAAGAGATAGATGGAGATGGGAAAGGGGGGACTGTGATTACCGGTAAAACCGAACGCGCCATAAGGCAACAGGCGTTAAAGCATATTTTCGGACAGTTAAAGCGAAGTGGAGCAGGGAACCACAGAAGCAAACAAATAGGTGTAGGCGATGAGCATACTGGTGAATTCAGGAACTATCAGTTTGGAGATGCTTTAGATAAGGTGTCTGTTACAGAAAGTTTAAAAAACGCTCAGATACATCATGGTATAGGTAATTTTAATCTTACAGAAGATGATTTAGTGGTGGAGGAGACGCTGCACAAATCTCAAATGAGTACCGTACTTATGATTGATATTAGCCACAGTATGATTTTGTATGGAGAAGACCGTATTACCCCTGCCAAGAAAGTGGCCATGGCTTTGGCCGAGTTAATAACAACACGTTATCCAAAGGATACTCTCGATATTATAGTGTTTGGAAACGATGCCTGGCGCATAGAAATAAAGGATTTGCCCTATCTAAAAGTAGGACCTTATCATACCAATACCGTTGCGGGCTTACAATTGGCTATGGATATTTTAAGGCGTAAACGCCATACGAATAAACAAATTTTTATGATTACCGATGGAAAGCCGAGTTGTTTGCGCATGCCGGATGGCCAGTATTATAAAAACAGTATGGGATTGGATGACTATATTGTGAATAAATGCTACGATACCGCACAACAAGCCAGGCGACTCCATATTCCTATAACCACATTTATGATTGCAAAGGATCCTTATTTGATGCGATTTGTTCAGGAATTTACGCATGCCAATAAAGGAAAAGCCTTTTATACCGGGTTAAAAGGATTGGGAGAAATGATTTTTGAAGATTACGAAACAAACAGAAAAAAGCGCATTAGAGGATAGTATGAGTATACCAAAGATTTCCACGTTTGGAGAATTAAAAGCAGCCGGTTATAAAAGTAAATCCATTAAGGATGAACTTCGGGATAATTTAATAGAAAAATTAAAACATCAGGAGGTTACGTTTCAAGGCGTTCATGGCTACGAAAACACCGTAATACCAGAATTGGAACGCGCAATTCTATCCAAACATAACATTAATTTATTAGGACTTAGAGGACAGGCAAAAACACGTTTGGCCAGATTAATGGTTAATTTGCTGGACGATTATATTCCTGTGGTCGAAGGTTCAGAGATAAACGACGATCCTTTTCTCCCAATTTCCCGCTATGCTAAAGAATTAATAAGTGTAAAAGGAGACGATACGCCAATTAGCTGGTTAGCCAAAGAAGATCGTTTTTCTGAAAAATTAGCCACTCCCGATGTAACGGTAGCAGACATTATTGGAGATGTGGATCCTATTAAAGCAGCAAATCTAAAATTAAGTTATGCAGACGATCGGGTGATTCATTACGGAATGATACCAAGAGCCAACCGGTGTATTTTTGTTATTAATGAATTACCTGATTTACAGGCCAGAATTCAGGTGGCATTGTTTAATATACTTCAGGAGGGAGATATTCAGATTCGCGGTTTTAAATTGCGGTTGCCTTTAGATATTCAGTTTGTGTTTACTGCAAATCCGGAAGATTACACTAACAGAGGTAGTATCGTTACTCCTTTAAAAGACAGGATAGGCTCACAGATTATTACCCATTATCCAATAGATCTGGAAACCGCGAAGCGTATTACAGCACAGGAAGCAAAGTTAAGCTCGGTACAATCTGATTTAGTGCAGATTCCTGATTTAGCGAAAGATATTTTGGAACAAATTGTATTTGAAGCCAGGGATAATCCGTATATCGATGCCAAGAGTGGAGTAAGTGCCCGATTAAGTATTACAGCTTTAGAAAACCTGGTTAGTACAGCAGAACGTCGTGTTCTACTTTCGGGAGATAAAAAAACTCAGGTGAGGTTGAGTGACTTTCTTGGGATTATACCAGCAATTACTGGAAAGGTGGAATTGGTGTACGAAGGGGAACAGGAAGGTGCCTCTGTAGTCGCTTTTAATTTGATAGGTGATGCCATTCAGGAACTATTCCCATTGTATTTTCCGAAAATTGAAAAATTGGAAAAGCAAAATGAAGAAACGCCATATGATGCCATTGTATCCTGGTTTTTTAATTCTAAAGAAGGTTTTGAATTACTGGACGATTTAAATGAAACCGATTATAGAAAAGCTTTAGAACAGATAGAACCATTAACAGAGCTGATTGAAAAATACCAGCCAAAATTATCTAAAGCGGAACAGTATTTTGTAAAGGAATTTGTGCTTTGGGGGCTGGTGCAGTTTAAAAAACTTAATAAATACAGATATACCGAAGGCATTCAGTTTAAAGACCCTTACGGAAGTTATATTAGCGGACTTTAAGAGTTTCTGCTTTAAGAGAAGCAAAATAAAAAGCCATCTAAATTTAGATGGCTTTCGTTTTTATAATTGTTTAGAGTAAACGTAAAAATCAGGATCTACTGTCAGCTCCTCAGTTTTAACTTTTAGTGATTTCCATTTGACATTCGGGTAAATCCATTGATTTTTACCATCCAGATCGACTTGAACCGGCATATCGAAACCTTCTACTATATTCGTCCAGCGGTATTTAAGTTTATTGTTTTCAAATTTGTATTCCAATGTAGGTATGCGAATATCTCTTAAATACTGATTGAAAAATTCGGTTAAATCTATACCCGTTTCCTGACTTAAATAGGCTTCAATTTGTTGTGTTGTTACCGTTTGGTGATAAAATGTTTCATTTAAACCTCTTAAAATCTGGCGCCATTTTTCATCGTCTTCAACTAACTGGCGTAAGGTATGCAGCATGTTTCCGCCCTTAGGATACATGTCTCCAGAGCCTTCATGATTTACGTCGTACACACCAATAATCGGACGATCGTTTTTAATGTCTTTTCGAGTTCCAATAACATATTCGGCTCCGGCTTGTTTTCCGTAGTAATATTCAACGAACAAATTCTCAGAGTAATTGGTGAAGCTTTCATGAATCCACATATCTGCAATGTCCTTGTAGGTAATGTTGTTGGCAAACCATTCGTGACCTGCTTCATGAATGATTATAAAATCGAATTTCAGTCCCCATCCGGTTCCCGATAAATCCCGACCTAAATAACCATTTTCAAATTTATTTCCATAGGTTACCGAACTTTGGTGCTCCATGCCAAGATATGGGACTTCTACCAGTTTAAAACCATCTTCGTAAAATGGGTACGGGCCAAACCAATGCTCGAAGGCTTTCATCATTCTTGGAGCATCTTTAAACTGTTTTTTCGCTTTGTCAAGATTGTCTTTCAATACATAATAATTCATATCTAAAGGACCTTTCTCTCCAGGAAATACTTCCGAAAAGTGTACATAGTCTCCAATATTAATGTTTACACCATAGTTGTTTATAGGGTTTTTAACCGACCAGGTGTAAGTTTTACGTCCGTCTTCCAGAGTTGTCGTATTAGTAAGGCGACCATTAGAAACATCCATTAAACCTTTAGGTGCTGTAATGCTTATATCCATGCTGTCCACCTCATCGTACATATGGTCTTTACAGGGCCACCATACACTGGCACCTAAACCCTGACAGGATGTTGCTATAAAATCGTTGCCGTTATCATCTTTTTTCCAGGAAAAACCACCATCCCATGGAGCTCTAACGGCTTCTTTTGGCTGGCCTTCGTAAAATACTGTAATGGAATTTGTAGCACCTTTTGTTTGAGGTTTTTCTAAAGACACGAAATGTGCATTGCCTTGATGGTTAACCTCTAGTTCTTTTCCATCTTGAGTTACCTTTGTTATTTTTAAAGGAGGCTGTAAATCGATTTGAAGAATTTTTGAAGGTTCCAAAACCTGATATTGAATGTCGTTTTTACCGGAAATAAATTTATTCTCCGGGTCAACCTCAACTTTTAAATGGTAATACGTTAAATCCCACCAGGAGCGTTCCGGCGTAATACTACCTCTTAAAGTATCCTGATGTGTAAAATGGGTTTCTTGTTTAAATAAACCGTCTTGAGCAAATCCGTTGAAGCTGAGAAACAAAAATGCAGCACCGGTTATAAAGCGAAATTTCATAGCAATCTGTTAAGTAGGGTTTCTAATATTAGTTTTTAGTTAAATTAAAAATAATGCAATTCCTTGCAGTAATTCTTTGGAATAACTCGGCTAATAAAAGGATTTTTTTCTTTTTTGTGTTTTAAAATGATTAGAACTTTATTTTTTTATGATTTTGTTAGGAAATCTATTCAGCCCGTATCTGCTTCATTAATTACACAATTATTTTGAACGTCCTGAAATTAATTATTTGCAAAATAATTTAACAGTTCACGAACTTCCAGAGTGTCTTTAACATGATAACGGGCGCTGGTTTTTTTAAACCCTACTTTCACAGTATAGGCTTCTTCCGGTAACTCTTCGAACATGTATTCGTCTGTCCAGTCATCACCTATGGCAAAAATAAAATCGAAATGGTCTCTGGTTAAAAGGCGAGAGGCGGCTCGTCCCTTATTAACGTTACTGCTTTTAATTTCGGTAACTTTATTGCCCTTAAGTACGGATAAATCGTTATTAGAGATTAAACTGGTTAACACTGTATTTAACTCAGTTGATCTTTTTTGTCCCAGTTCAGGATCTGTTTTTCTATAGTGCCACGCTAAGGAATAGCGTTTTTTCTCGATAAAAGTTCCAGGCGTACTATCAACAAAAGTTTCCAGTATAGGCAAGATATTTTCCATCCAGTCGTTTTTCAAATGTTCCAGCATTTCCCAATCTTCATTTTCCTGTTTTAACCACACACCATGATCTGTAACTAAAGTATATGGTTTATCAGCAAACCAGTCTTCAAAAGTTTCTCTGTCGCGTCCACTAATAATTACGAGGGTCACGTCGTCTTTGGCATGTATGGCGTCCAGAAGTTTCAATAGTTCCTCATCTGGTTTGCAATCTTTCGGATTGTCTTTAAAACCAACAAGAGTGCCGTCGAAATCGAGTAATAATAATTTGGATTTTGCAGTTGAAAAGGCTGTACTAATTTCCTGTTTTAGCTCAACGTTCAGGCGTTTGGAGACTTCAATATCATCCAGGTTTTTGGTGGTTTCCAGAGCTTTTAAAAATTCTTCAGCCCATTTTTCAACACTATAACGCTGTAATCGGTTCTGTAGGAATTTAATGCGGTTTTGTTGTTCATCAACCGGCATTTCCAGAGCCTGTTTAATAGTATCGGCTATTTGCTCGAAATTGTTAGGGTTAATTAGCAGAGCTTCATTCATTTCGTTTTTTGCTCCGGCCATTTCACTTAAAATTAAAACACCATCCTGGTTTATTCGTGTGGCGATATATTCTTTGGCTACAAGATTCATACCATCTCTGATAGGGGTTATAAGGGCAATATCAGAAGAGGTGTATAGGTCAATCAGATTTTCGAATGGCATGGAACGGTAAAAATACCAGATAGGTGTCCAGCTTACTGTGGCAAATTCACCATTAATCCGACCTACAAGCTCGTCGGTTTCGCGTTTTAATTTCTGGTATTGGGGTACATTAGACCGGGAAGGGACAGCCAATAAAATAAGACGTACTTTTTCTTTGTATTCCGGGTATTTGTTTAAAAAATACTCAAAAGCACGCAGGCGTTTTGGAATACCTTTGGTGTAGTCTAAGCGATCTATAGATAAAATCATTTTATCTCCTAAAGAGGTATTTATATGGTCGTCTAATCGGCGTTGTAATTCCGATTTTTCTTTTTCTTTCTGGTTATTATTGGCAACGGCGGCATTGTAAAATTTCTGGTAGTCGATACCCATTGGGAACGAATCCACCTTTACAATACGTTCGTCGAACAGGATATCGTTAAATTTAACATCTAATCTTAAAATGCGTTTTACCGAACTTAAAAAATGACGTTCGTAATCATAGGTGTGGAACCCAATGAGGTCGGCACCCAGCATACCTTCAAGCAGGGCTTCACGCCAGGGAAATGTTCTGAAAATTTCGAAAGACGGAAATGGAATATGTAAAAAGAATCCGATAGAAATATTAGGTTTTCTATCACGGATTAGTTTAGGAAGTAACAGCAACTGATAATCGTGTACCCAAACGGTATCGCCGTCGTTTACCTGCTCTAAAACAACATCGGCAAATTTTTGATTTACGGCCTTATACGATTCCCATTCCGAGCGTTCGAAAGTGGTGTATTCCATAAAATAATGAAAAAGGGGCCATAAGGTTTTATTGCTGAATCCTAAATAAAAATTATCTACATCTTCTTTAGTAAGCGGGACAGTTACACATTTTTCTTTAGTAACTGCAGTGGAGACTTCTTTACGTAATTCGGGGGTTAACTGGTCTTCAGTTAATCCGGACCATCCTACCCAGATGCCGTTTCCTTCGGCGTGTACAGATTTCATTCCGGTGGCTAAACCACCGACACTGGGCTTTATTTCCAGTTCAGAATCTTCTAATTTCACCTGTAACGGAAGTCGGTTGGAAACAATAATTGTTTTATTCATTAAGTTGGGTTTTGATTAGCAATAAGTTTTTCGTTAATTTAAATAAATTTAAGGTTCTAACCATGTAAAAAGGGAAATTAATGAATAATTTAGACTACGGAATTATAGGAAATTGCCGCAGTGCAGCACTTGTTTCTAAGACAGGATCCATAGATTGGTGCTGTTTACCAGAGTTTGATTCGAGCTCTGTTTTTGCTAAAATATTAGATGAAAATATAGGGGGACATTTTGGAATAAATGTGGCTTCAGATTATACAATAACACAAAGTTATCTTAAAGGTACCGCTATTCTGGTAACCTCGTTTAGTAACGGAAAAGATGCTTTCGATATTTTAGATTTTATGCCGCGTTATCATAAAATGTCTGGCGGTTATCAATCTCCACCGGAAATCATCAGGTATATTAAATATCAAAAAGGAAGACCAAAATTTTCAGTAGAATATAACCCGAAATTGGAGTATGCATTGGGAGAGACCAATACATTTGTAAAACCTGAATTTATAGTTAGTCTTACTGATAAAGAAAAGTTCGATACTATATTTATGTACACTAGTCTGGATAAGGAAGCTGTGGTAAACGGGGATATTATTGAACTTAAGGAAAACGCTTATTTCTTATTAGGATATAATGAAAAGATATTCCAGCCAGATGTTCAAAAAGCCTATGTAGAGTACGAACGCACAAAGGTGTATTGGTTAAACTGGATGGATAATACACCGGCTTACGAACGTTATAACGATGAAATTTGCCGAAGTGCAATTACCTTAAAACTTTTAACCTACGATAAAACGGGAGCTGTATTGGCAGCGGCAACAACATCTTTACCGGAAACTATTGGAGAGGTTCGCAATTGGGATTACCGATTTTGCTGGATTAGAGATGCTTCGATGGTAATTAAGGTCGTGTCGCATTTGGGGCATAAGAAAATAGCAAAACGCTATTTGCAATTTATAATCGATTTAATACCGGATAAAGACGAAAAGCTTCAGATTATGTACGGTATTAACAAGGAGAAAAAGTTAACCGAAGAAACTCTGGATCATTTAAGTGGATATAAAAACTCCAAGCCAGTACGTATAGGGAATGCAGCTTACGAGCAACGCCAGAATGATATCTATGGTATTTTAATGGATGTTATTCATCAGCAACTTGTAAATTTCAGAACGGATATAGAAAACGGCGAGGAAATATGGACCATAACTAAAGGAATAGTGTGGGTGGTAAACAGACACTGGCAGGAAGCCGATAAAGGTATCTGGGAGTTTAGAACAGAAGAACGTCATTTTACTTTTTCAAAAGTGCTTTGTTGGGTGGCAATAGATAAAGCGATAAAAGTTGCCGAATTACTTGGAAAAAACAATAAACTAAATCAATGGATTCATTTAGAGAAAACCATTAGAGAGGATATAATGACGAATGCCTGGAATGAAAAAGTACAGGCTTTTACACAGTCTTATGGATCGGAAGATCTGGATGCTTCAGTACTATTAATGGAGCCTTACGGATTTATTGAAGCTAATAATCCAAAGTACGTAAATACGGTTAAAGCTATAGAGCGCGAGTTGAGTAATGACGGCTTATTATACCGATATAAAAATAAAGACGATTTTGGACTGCCTTCATCTTCTTTTACTATTTGTACGTTCTGGTTTATAAACAGCCTCTATAAAATAGGAGAGGAGCAGAAGGCGATTACTTTGTTCGATAAATTATTGTCGTACAGTAATCATTTAGGTTTATTTAGCGAAGATATAGACTTTGAAACCAAACGTTTACTAGGTAATTTTCCGCAGGCTTATTCGCATTTAGCTTTAATTGAAACCGCGATAAACTTATCCAGTGTTACCGCCGAAGAAAAGGTGATTGGAAATATGCGCGAAAATCACGACGATAAGAAAATAAATGATCGGTAGAAAACTAATAGATAATAAAAAAGGTCAATTCAAAATTAGAATTGACCTTTTTTGATAAAAAATGAATTAGTCACACAATATTTTAAAAGCAATATTTATTTTCTGCCTTAAGTTTTTCAGCGATTTCCTTACGTAAAGCAACTACGTTAGGGTTGTTAGTGTATTTTGTAAAACGTTTAAGTCCCATTAACATCATGCGTTGTTCGTCTCCTTCAGCAAAAGAAATGATGCCTTCTTTAGCATTTTTAGCGATGAGTTCTACGGCATTATATAAGTACAATTTAGACATAGCTATTTGTTCTTTTTGTTTATCCTCTCCAAAGCGTTTTGCATTTTTCTCAGTTCTTAAAATTGCGGATTCAGCCATATAAATTTCAATCAGGATGTTGGATGCTGAAAGTAATAATTGCTGATGTTGCTCCAGTTCCGGACCGAATTTCTGTACGGCGGCACCGGCAACCATTAAGAATACCTTTTTAAGTTTGCTAAGCATTTCCTTTTCTTCCGAAAGTAATTCGGAATAATCAGGTGTGTCAAAAGATGGAATACTCATAAGTTCTTCCTGTACTTTCATGGCCGGACCTATGAGATCAACATGTCCTTTCATTGCTTTTTTAATTAGCATACCAACGCAAAGCATACGATTAATCTCGTTTGTGCCTTCATATATTCTGGCAATACGGGCATCTCTCCAGGCGGCTTCCATAGGTGTGTCTTCCGAGAATCCCATACCTCCGAAAATCTGAATACCTTCATCGGCACAGTTTTGAACATCTTCAGAAACCGCTACTTTTAAAATGGAACACTCTATAGCATATTCTTCAACGCCTTTAAGCTCGGCTTCCTGATGTGAATTTCCTGCTTCCTGACGCATGGTAATACGGTCTTCTATATTTTTAGCCGCGCGGTACGAAGCCGATTCTCCGGCATAGGCGCTGGTGGCCATTTCAGCAAGTTTATATTCTATAGCTCCAAAGTCAGAAATTCGAGTTTTAAACTGTTTGCGTTCGTTTGCATATTGCAGCGCTGTAGTTGTAATACGACGTTGAGAATCTAAGCAGGCGGCAGCCAACTTAATGCGACCAATGTTTAAGGCGTTCATGGCAATTTTAAAACCTTCGCCGCGTTCGGCAAGCATGTTTTCTGCTGGAACAAGGGTATCACTAAAAAATACCTGTCGTGTAGAGGAGGATCGAATACCCAATTTATGTTCTTCCTCACCCAGACTAATGCCATTTGGGTTTTCGGGATCGATTTCTACAATAAAGCCTGTAATATACTTGTCATCTTCAATACGTGCAAAGACGATCATCAGATTACAGAATCCGGCGTTAGAAATCCACATTTTTTGTCCGTTAATACGGTAAGATTTACCATCCTCTGATAATGTGGCAGTTGTTTTTCCTGAATTTGCATCACTTCCGGCCCCAGGTTCTGTTAAGGCATAAGCACCAAACCATTCTCCGGTAGCCAGTTTTGGAACATATTTTTGTTTTTGTTCCTCGGTACCATATAGAGTAATAGGCATGGTTCCAATACCAGTATGTGCTCCAAAAGCAGTACTAAACGAACCTGTTCCGCTGGACATGTAGTCGCAGGTTAACATAGTCGAAACGAATCCCATTCCCAAGCCTCCATATTCTTCTGGTACAGCTACGCCTAAAAAACCGAGTTCGCCGGCTTTTTTCATAACTTCTTCCGTAAGGGCATAGTCTTTGGCTTCAAAACGGGGTTTATTTGGAATGATTTCGCGGTCGTTAAATTCCATAACCGCTTCTTTCATCATGATTTGTTCTTCAGTGAAATCTTCTGGAGTAAATATGTCTTCACAGTCCGATTCTTTTATAATGAATTGACCGCCGCGTAGTATATCTTGTTTTGTTTCCATAATATTAAATTTTTAGTAGTTTGTACATAGTATTGAGAATAGAGATTTTAGTAGCGAGTAATCTGGAAACTCAATACTAACATCTTATATCTAATTCAAAAATTCAAAAATGCCACAGGCTCCCTGCCCGGTACCAACGCACATGGTTACGGCACCGTATTGACCAGTCATATTCCGTTTGCGCATTTCATCAAAAAGTTGAACGGATAGTTTAGCTCCGGTACAGCCCAGAGGGTGTCCTAAAGCAATAGCTCCTCCGTTAACGTTTACGATTTCCGAATTTAATTCCAGTTCCCGTATTACAGCGATAGACTGTGATGCAAACGCTTCGTTTAATTCAATAAGTTTTAAATCGTCTTGTTTTAATCCAGCTTGTTTTAAGGCTTTAGGGATGGCTTTTACAGGACCAATGCCCATAATGCGAGGTTCTACACCGGCTGCAGCATAATTTACGAGTCGAGCTATAGGTTGCAGACCTAATTCTTTTACCAGATCTTCGCTCATTACCATAACAAAAGCAGCTCCATCACTCGTTTGCGATGAATTACCAGCAGTTACACTTCCACCTGCAGCAAAAACCGGTTTTAATTTAGCCAAAGCTTCCAAGCTGGTATTGGCGCGTGGTCCTTCGTCCTTAGTAACGGTATAAGATTTAGTGGATTTTTTGCCGTTTGAATCTATAAAAGTTTCTTCGACCGTAATAGGAACAATTTGATCCTGAAAACGATTTTCGGCCTGAGCTTTTAACGCTTTCATATGAGAATTGTAAGCAAATTCATCTTGATCTTCACGAGATACTTTAAATTGCTGAGCAACGGCTTCAGCTGTATTTCCCATTCCCCAGTAATAATCTTCGTGTCCTGCTTTTACTATGTCATAGTTTAGTTCAGGTTTAAATCCTGTCATTGGTACTGCGCTCATGCTTTCTGCTCCTCCGGCAATAATACAATCTGCCATTCCCGCCTGGATTTTAGCTGTGGCAATGCCAATAGTTTCAATTCCAGACGAACAGAAGCGATTTACAGTAACTCCGGGAACATCTACAATATCCAGTCCCATTAATGATATCAGACGTGCCATATTAAGACCCTGAGAGCCTTCGGGCATGGCATTACCAACTATTACGTCGTCAATACGTTTCGGGTCGAGGTCGGGTAATTCGTTCATCATGTATTTAATGGTTTCGGCAGCAAGCTCATCTGTTCTTTTGAAGCGAAATACTCCCTTAGGCGCTTTTCCTACTGCTGTTCTATATGCTTTAACTATATATGCGGTTTTCATAGTTTCTAAATTTAATTTTGAAAAGAGAATAGTAAATTAAGTAGAGATAAAGTTTTTTTAATCTTTATAACAATATGTAAGATTTTATTCTTTATCGTTCTTCTATTTTTCTAATTTCTTAAAGGTTTTCCCGTTTTCAACATATGCTGAATGCGTTCTAAAGTTTTACGTTCTGTACAGAGACTTAAAAAGGCTTCGCGTTCCAAATCCAGCAGATATTGCTCGTTTACCAGTGTAGGTTCGGATAAATCGCCGCCAGCCATAACGTAGGCTAGTTTATTTGCAATTTTCTGATCATGTTCACTGATATAATGACTGGCTTCCATGGCATCTGTGCCTACCAGAAACATGGCCAATGCCTGTTTACCTAAAACTTTAATGTCGTTACGTTTTATGGGTTGCGTATAACCAGCTTCGGCCATAAGTTTTGCATGTGCTTTGGCTGTGGCAATCTGTCGATCTTTATTAACAACCACAATATCTTTACCCGGTTGAAGAATACCTAAATCAAAAGCTTCGTAAGCCGATGTAGATACTTTCGCCATTCCAATAGTCAGGAAGTATTCCTGAAGGGTGTTTAATTCTACGTCTCCTTTTTTAAAGGTATCCTGAGCTCTTAAAGTCATTTCTTTAGAGCCACCACCACCAGGAATTACACCAACTCCAAATTCAACCAAACCAATATAAGATTCGGCAGCCGCTACAACCTTATCTGCATGAAGCGATAATTCGCAACCCCCACCTAAGGTCATACCATGAGGAGCAGAGATGGTAGGAATGGCGGAATAACGCATGCGCATCATGGTATCCTGAAAATATTTAATCGCCATATTCAGTTCGTCATAATCCTGCTCAACAGCCATCATAAAAATCATGGCAAGATTGGCACCAACAGAAAAATTAGCGCCCTGATTTCCTATAACCAGTCCTTGGAAGTCCTTTTCGGCCAGGTCTATAGCTTTATTTAAACCAGTCAATACATCGCCTCCTATAGTATTCATTTTGGATTGGAATTCGCAATTTAGAATTCCGTCACCTAAATCTTCAATTACAACTCCGGAGTTTTTAAAGACTTCATTAGATTTTCTGATATTATCCAGAATAATAAACGCATCCTGTCCTGGAACTTTTTCCTGCGTTTTAGTTGGAATATTATAAAAATAAGTGTCGCCGTTAACAATGGAGTAAAATGATTTACTTCCAGATTCAAGCATTTCCAATACCCATGATGCAGGCTCTAATCCTTCGGCTTTCATAAGTTCTATTCCCTTTTCTACGCCTATGGCATCCCAGATTTGAAACGGGCCATGTTCCCAGCCAAAACCGGCTTTCATGGCGTCATCTATTTTATATAATTGATCGGTAATTTCCGGAATACGGTTTGAAACATAGGCAAACAAGGCTGTAAAGTTTTTGCGATAAAATTCACCTGCTTTGTCTTTTCCTGCAATTAAAACTTTAAATCGGTCTATTACCTTATCAATGGTTTTTGTTAGTTCCAGCGTAGCGAAACTCGCTTTTTTATTAGGACGGTATTCCAAGGTATTTAAATCGAGAGACAAAATATCTTTAGAACCGTCTTTATGGCGTTCTACTTTATAAAATCCCTGATTGGTTTTACTTCCAAACCATTTGTTTTCCATCATCGTATTAATGAAATCCGGAAGCTTAAAGAGATTATGTTGTTCGTCTGTTGGGACATTTTGATATAATCCGTTGGCAACATGTACCAGGGTGTCTAAACCAACCACATCTACAGTTCTGAAGGTTGCCGATTTTGGACGTCCGATTACTGGACCTGTAAGTTTATCGATATCTTCAATAGTTAAGTCCATAGCTTGAACGGTATGGAACAAACTCATAATACTGAATATACCAATTCGGTTACCAATAAATGCTGGGGTATCTTTGGCAACTACCGAAGTTTTTCCCAGAAACTGTTCACCATAAGTATTAAGAAAATCTAATACTTCCGAACTTGTTTTCGGACCAGGAATAATTTCGAAAAGTTTTAAATAACGGGCAGGATTAAAGAAATGAGTACCGCAAAAATGCTTCTGAAAATCTTCAGATCTCCCTTCGCTCATAAAATGAATTGGTATTCCCGAGGTATTCGACGTTATAAGTGTGCCAGGAGTTCTGTATTTTTCAAGATTTTCGAAGACTTGCTTTTTTATATCGATACGCTCCACTACAACTTCAATAATCCAGTCTGCATCTTTAACTTTTGCAATATCATCTTCCAGATTTCCTGTACTGATGCGACTTGCGAATTTCTGATTATAAATAGGAGAGGGTTTCGATTGTAGTGCTTTTGAAAGGGAATCGTTTACTATTCTGTTTCGTACACTTTTATCTTGTAAAGTCAGGTTCTTGGCCTTTTCTATATCAGTCAGGGCATTGGGTACTATATCTAATAATAATACCTGGACCCCAATATTGGCAAAATGACAGGCGATACCGCTTCCCATAATACCAGAACCTATTACGGCTACTTGTTTTATTCTACGTTTACTCATTTTATTTAAAAATGGATTCGTTATTATATATTTTTTTATTCGAAATTAAATCGTTGATAGTTTCGGCTACTTCGTAAAAGTGATTTAATTGTTCCGGAGTTACGTGTTTTTTTACGGTGTCGTTAAAAATTAAAACGCGGTCTTTGGAGTATTCTCGTTTTTCTTTGCCAAACGGTGTTAAATGTATTAAAACACCGCGACCGTCTTCCGGATTGGGTTTACGTTCTATAAGACCTTGTTTTTCCATGTTTTTAATGATTCTGGAAAGGCTAGTCGCTTCCATTCCCATTTTGGGACCAAGAGAAGTAGAAGGGGTGCCCTTTTCCGGATCGATACTTAAAAGGGCAAAGCCTGTAGCCATAGTGCTATCGAATTTAGCACCTTGTTCATTGTACATCTTGGTTACCGCTAACCAGGTGGTACGCAATACATAATCTATGGTTTTATCTTTCATTATAGGTTTTGTTCTAACCAAATATAATAAAAAATACTATGCATGCATAATAAAGATGTGCTTTTGATTACATTTTTAATAAAAAAAACTCCTTAAAAATTTAAGGAGTTTAAAATATTAGGGTCTGTATATAGATTCTATCAAATCTTTGTAGATTTCCTTGATGATTTTTCGTTTTATTTTTAAAGTAGGGGTAAGGTGACCGGAATCGATACTCCAGATATCTGGTGTAATTTTAAACACTTTAACCTGCTCCCATTTTCCAAAACTTTTATTAGCCTGATCTATTTCCTGCTGAATACGGTTTAGAAGGGCTTCGTTTTTAAACAAGTCCTGCTCGTTTGTAAAAGTTATATTATGGCGTTTAGCCCATTCTTTTACAAATTCATAGTTGGGTTGGATTAGTGCCGCAGGCATTTTTTCACCTTCACCAACAACCATAACCTGTTCTATAAAGCGCGATTGTTTTATTTGATTTTCCAATATGGCAGGGGCTACATACTTACCGCCACTGGTTTTAAATATTTCTTTTTTACGATCGGTAATTTTTAAAAAACCATCAGTACTGATTTCTCCAATATCTCCTGTGTGGAAATACTCGCCACTCATAACTTCAGCGGTCCTTTCTGGATCCTTGTAGTATCCTAACATGACGTTAGGGCCTTTAACAAGAATTTCACCATCTTCTGCAATTTTAACTTCTACTTTTTCAATAATTTTTCCAACAGTTCCAATCCTGAAACCATGGTTTCTTTCGTCGTTAACAGCAATTACAGGCGATGTTTCTGTTAAGCCGTAACCTTCCATAATAGGTAAACCGGCAGCAGCAAAAATACGCGTTAAGCGAGGTTGTAAAGGCGCGCTTCCAGAAACCATAATTTTAATATTTCCTCCAAGAGCTTCACGCCATTTACTGAAAATAAGTTTGTTCGCTAATGCGAGTTGTTTTTCGTACCACCAGCCATTGGCGTTGTAAGGTTCGTATTGTAAGCCCAGATTAACCGCCCAGAAGAATAAAGCCTTCTTTACACCCGTTAGGTCTCCACCTTTTGCGATAATTTTGTCGTATACTTTTTCGTATAATCTGGGAACCGCAGACATCACATGAGGTTTAACCTCTTTGAGGTTATCACTCATTTTGTCTATAGATTCGGCAAAATAAATTTCAACGCCACAGTACTGATATAAATACAGTAGCATACGTTCAAATATATGGCAAATAGGTAAAAAACTTAAAGCTTTAGATTTACCGTAAACGAAAGGAACACGCTTTTCGCTGGCACTAACATTGGATACGATGTTATTGTGAGATAACATTACACCTTTTGGTGTTCCTGTAGTACCCGAGGTGTATATAATAGTCGCCAAATCATTGGGGGTAATATCTTTTTTACGCGCTTCAACCTCATCTTGATTTGAAGTATCTTCACCAATAATTAAAAGCTCCTTCCAATTGTTTTCATTAGGAATTTCATCGAAAGTATATACCTTTTTTAATTTAGTATTGTCTTTAATCTTATTTAACTTTTCAACCACAGCAACATCTGAGACAAAACAGTAAATCGCTTCGGAATGATTTAAAATATACTCGTAATCATTCTCACTAATTGTAGGATAAATAGGTACATTCTGAGCACCAGTCTGTAGCACACCAATATCGAGAATATTCCATTCTGTACGATTGTTTGTAGAAATTACAGCGATTTTATCGTTAGGTTGAATGCCAAGACGTAAAAGCGCACGACTTATACTGTTTGCCTGATCCAGAAATTCCTGAGAAGTTACAGATTGCCATACGCCGTTATATTTTGTAGAAAAACATTTACTAAGGTTATAGGTTTCCTGTTGATAATAGGGAATATCAAAAATGCGAGTAATGTTTGTCATGAAAAGTTAAGGTGATACTAAATTAATGTATGAAATGGCACAACAAGTCTTAAAATTTTAATTATAATGAGTTTGTTGTGTTTTATTTTATTAATGTGATTTATATTGAGGCAATATAGTGAGAATTTAATAATTAAAATATAATTTATAAAAATTTTAAGTGGATTTAAAAAAAGAGCTGCAAACTGCAGCTCTTGGTATTTTTAAAGTTTGCCTCGTCCCCGACTTAAAACCTTGTATTCTTCGTAGCATCCGCTTATAGCGTCCAGTATTTGAAGATCGTTTGCCGAATTTATAAAATCTTTTGAATAATTACATTGCCTTACAATTTCGTCTAAATCTACCCGATCTACCTGCAATAAAACAGTAAGCATTTCGCGATCAAAACGCGATGCCAAAAGATTTCGAATTTCGTCATCTTTTTTCATCTGCTTTAATTTTTTCATTTCCTGAGGTTTCTTTCCAAATATATTATAGAGGAAATCTGCCGGATTGAAAATAGCTCCTAATACTTTATTTACGCCACTATTATTGTAACTACCAGCTTCATATCCGTTTTGAAGTCCGGAAATACTATACTGATAATTATTGTTTATAGGAACTTGTTTAATATCTACTTCCAGATAGCCTGTAAGCTTAAACTGGTGTACAACAACTTCTTCCAAAGCCAGTGCCAATTCGGTCAGGGCTATTTTAGAACTGCCGTATTTAATCCAGTCGTTCGTTACTCTGACTTTTATGGATTTAAAACCTAAAAATGAAAAATGAAGGGTGTCGTTGGCTTTCGCAGACACCTCAAACTCACCTTTTACATTGGTTGTACTTCCTTTAACCTGATTAATATTTACAATATTAACGCCTTCTAATGGTGCGTCGTCTGCACCGTTAACAATAACTCCCTTAACAGTGGTGTCTTCCTGAGAAAATACCGCTGTAGTTGTTAATAAAAGCGTTAGAATAAAGATTAAATATTTCATGGGCCGTAAATAAAAGTTAAAAGTAGCAAACTAAATAAGATTTCCTAAAACAGAAGGATTAATTTGACTAATATTTAACAAAATTAATTAACGTCTTGAGCGTCTTGGACGAGAAGATCCTGAGGACTGGGTTCCAGAATCACTTCGTCTTTTTCCGCTAAATTCAGTATTACTGCGTCTTGACTTCGAACGTTTTTCACCGCCTTTAAAGCTACTAAAATCTTTTTTGTCAGAATCTCTTCGGCGTCCTCCTTTACGACGGTTTCCACTACCACGGCTTTTTCCGCCGCCTTTATTTTCAGTCTTTTCTACATTAACAAAGCGACCATTATGTTTAAAGTCTGTAAAGAATTCTAATACTTTAGGTTCAAGTTCGGCCTCGGTATTAAAGAAAGAGAAACTCTCTTTAACATCTACTTTAAAGACATCATCTCTACCTAATTGTAATTGTTCTTTAAGGAAATCTTTAAGATTCATCCAGTCGAATCCGTCACGACTTCCTACATTAATAAAGAAACGAGAAGCGTTATCAGACCCCGAATAGTCTTTAGTATTTCCTGACTCAGCAACATTTAAATCTTTAGATTTTTTATAGTAGTTGAAGAATCTGTTAAATTCTACAGAGAAGAATTTTTTAATTAATTCTTCTTTAGACGTGTTAATGAATAACTCATTAATATTATCTAAATATTTGTCAATTTCATGATCAACTTCTGTGTTGTGAATTTTGTTAGCCAGTGACATTAACTGAACTTCGCAGATTTCCATACCATTAGGGATGTCTTTCTTAACAAAGTCTTTTTTAATGATACGTTCTATACTTTTTATTTTTCTAACCTCACTTTTAGAAACGATAACCATAGACACCCCGGTTTTACCTGCACGACCTGTACGACCACTACGGTGATTATAGGTTTCTATTTCGTCTGGTAACTGGTAGTTAATTACATGTGTAATATCATCTACATCAATACCACGGGCAGCAACATCTGTCGCGACAAGCATCTGGATTTGCTGATTTCTAAATGATTTCATTACTAAGTCACGTTGATTCTGACTTAAATCGCCATGAAGCGCTCCGGCATTATAACCATCTTCTATAAGTTGCTCGGCTACTTTTTGAGTATCTCTTTTGGTACGACAGAAAATTACCGAAAAAATATCCGGGTTAGCATCTGCCAAACGTTTTAAAGCCTGATAACGATCTCTGGAATTTACTAAATAGTATTCGTGAGATACTTGTGTACTTCCTTCATTTTTGTTTCCTACCGTAATTTCTTTAGGGCTATCCATGAATTTTTTAGCGATAGTAGCTACTTCTTTAGGCATAGTCGCAGAAAATAACCAGGTACTTTTATCTACCGGTGTATGCGATAATATGTCTGTAATATCTTCATAGAATCCCATGTTAAGCATTTCGTCGGCTTCATCTAAGACGCTGTATTCAATTTTACTGATGTCAACCATATTACGGCTAATCATATCTTTCATACGGCCCGGAGTGGCAACAATAATCTGAGCTCCGCGTTTTACATCACGAGCTTGTTCTGTAATAGACGAACCACCGTAAATAGCAACAACGTTTAAGCCTTTACAGTATTTACCATATGCTTTAAGCTCGTTGGCAATTTGTAAACAAAGTTCGCGGGTAGGAGACAGGATTAATCCTTGTGTGGTACGGCTATCCAGCTGTATTTTTTGTAGCATAGGAAAGCCAAAGGCAGCTGTTTTTCCTGTTCCGGTTTGA
The DNA here is from genome assembly GCF_051172795.1 of Formosa sp. S-31. Classification (NCBI taxonomy): domain Bacteria; kingdom Pseudomonadati; phylum Bacteroidota; class Flavobacteriia; order Flavobacteriales; family Flavobacteriaceae; genus Formosa; species Formosa sp. S-31. Next base: position 722,885 of record NZ_JAENDK010000002.1, on the reverse strand, counting down.
GCCAGAGCAACTAAATCTGTTTCACTTTCTAATAATAGCGGGATTGCTTTTTCCTGCACTTCACTTGGAGTTTCAAACCCCATATCGGTAATGGCGTGCAAAAGGTCTTCATTAAGACCAAGGTCTTTGAATGTGTTCATTCTTTTTAATAAGTATTCGATTACAATATGTAAGTGTTACACAAGAAGGGAATCGACATACTTAACCTTAAACTTCTAAGTAACACATCCTCACCCTGAGGAATTTCAAGCTGCAAAGGTAGTGCTTTTTTTTAGATAAACTACTTTTATGTAAAATATTGTTAATCAGAGTATTTGTGGTTTGTTATAAGTGGTTTAAATGCTCAATTAACAAAGAAACGGCTTTTCCACGATGCCCAATGCTGTTTTTTTCAGCTAAAGGCATTTCTGCAAAGGTTTTTGAATAGCCTTCAGGTTTAAAAACAGGGTCGTAACCAAATCCGTCTGTACCATGTTTTTCTGTGGTGATTTTCCCAGGACAAATTCCTGTAAAGGTTTTAATGGTATTATTTATACTTAAAGCGATTACGGTTTTAAATTGAGCTGTTCTGTTTTCGGAGTCTTTAAGCTCATCTAATAGCTTGTTCATATTGTCTGAGGCATCTCTTTGCAAACCTGCATATCTTGCAGAAAATACACCGGGTGCACCATTCAGAGCTTCTACTTCTAATCCTGTATCGTCTGCAAAGCAGTCGAAACCGTAGTGTGTTTTTATGTATTCGGCCTTTTGAATAGCATTACCTTCTATAGTCGGTTGGGTTTCCGGAATGTCTTCCTGGCAATTTATATCTGCTAAACTTAGTAAGGTTATATGAGAAGGAATCAAAGCCTGAACTTCTTTTATTTTATTGGCATTATTAGTGGCGAATACAAGTTTCATGAAACAGTTTTATGGATTTAACCGCAAAATTAATGTTTTTTATGGATTTACCGGCGTGAATGCATTTTGTTGTAAATCAGTGTTTTATATTGGTGATTTTTTGTAAATTGTATAGACTTCCTTGGAGCTAATTGGGTTAATTGTCTAACTTTTAAAACCTTGGAGTCATGAAAAAATATTATTTAGAAATTTCGTTTGCGCTGGTGTTTGCACTCTTCACTTTATTAATAATACGGACTATTATTTCAATTTTTATGTTAATTAAAGAAGTAAATCAATTGCCTCAAAACTGGTAATCAATTAATAATTAAAGGTTTATTTGGCAGGGTTGATTTTCAATTAAATTTTATCAGATTTTTCTGAATACTTTATGATTTTAATCATAATTGAATTCACTTTAATACCTTAACTTTGATAATGAACCTAAAAATGGAACTATTATGACTATAAACATTCAATATCTTCATATGTCCACAAGTGAGGCGATGAATAGTTACGTAAGTGAACGATTAAGTAAATTAGCTAAAAAATATGACTGGATTATTTCGGCAGAAGTAGTGTTCGAACATATTGCTAATGAAAAAGAAGACGGTAAAGTGTGTAAAATTGAATTGAGTGCACCGGGTCCCAGAATATTTGCTTCTTCGCAAGAAAGAAATTATGAATTGGCTGTAAAGAATACTATTAATGATTTAGATATACAGCTTAAAAAACGTAAACATACGTTTTCACATTCATAAGTTTGGTTTATATATAGGTGAAAAGGGCTAAGTTGTAAAACTTAGCCCTTTTTTTATGCGTAATTATATTGTTTAATATGCTTAATTCTTAAAAGTAACGGGGTATTAACTTCGTCTAAAGAAAGTTATATCTTAGAACAATGTAGCGTTCTGCTGGTTTCATAACATAATTAATGTATTTTTAGCTTCTTATATATCGATTAAATTCTGATTAAACGGATTGTAGCAGTAAGATGAAAAAACAGCTTTGTATTTTACTTTTTTTTATAAGTTCGCTAGCTGCGCATGCTCAAATCTCTAAAGGTTTGGATACTTTAAATTTAATACAGTTGGTTGATACACTGTTTATAGATCACGATATTAATAATTACTCATTAAGGTTATTTACAAATTATAAGCTCAAACGGTTTAGAATTTCAAACGACGAATTTAAGAGCAGATATGTGCCGAATAATCGATTTGGTGTCGGTTTTGGTTTTGCGAGTAGTAAATTGTTGGTAGATATTGCGTTTAATATAAAAGATAAGAATAAGGATGTAACCAACCGGTTCGATATGCAGGGTACTACCATATTGGGTAAAAAGAATTACGTCAATTTTTATGTTCAAACTTATAAAGGGTTTAAAGTGAAGAATAATTTTGATGAAGATTTTGTGTTCCGAGACGATATTAAATCAGTAACCATTGGTTTAAACATGCTACGCACACTTCCCGATATTGAATTTTCTTATACTTTACTGAAAGCGGGTATAGACAGACTGGATAAAAAGTTTTATTTAACCGGGGGATTCGGGGCTTTTATGTTTTACGATTATTTTTCAGCCGATGATAATGTTTTAAATGAAGAAACCTATCCTTACTTTAACGAACAGGCTCAAATTAAGCGTTACAATAGTGCTGCTCTTGGGGTTTTAGGGGGTATTCTATCGGTGTTTAAGTTACCCGAAAATATAACCCTAACCTGCAATTTAATGCCGGGAATGGGGCTAATGTATAAACATGTAACCTTAGAGGATGATAAGTATACGCCGTCGAATAATTTTCTTTTTAAAATGGATTATGCTGTAGCGTTGGGTTATAATGTGGACCGGTATTATCTCAGTTTAATTTATGGTGGTGGAGTATATTCTACCAAACTAGACTATGATAATAATTACCGTTTTAATGTAACAAAAGCAAAACTGGCTTTTGGATACAAACTGGGAACCCGAAGTAAAAAGAAGTAGTAAAATAAAACCCTATCTGTGATGATAGGGTTCATTTTTTAATATTGTAAATCCACGGTATAACTGCTCGATTATAAATAACCGTATCATCTGATGAGAAAAGGTCATTTTGGATAGTGAGATTTTGCCCTTGGCTTGCGCATATACCTCTGAAGAAAAACCATAAGGCCCTCCAATAACAAAAACAAGTTGTTTTATTCCAGAGTTCATGTGTTTCTGTAGATAGTCTGAAAAGCCTACCGAATCCATTTGTCTACCGTTTTCATCTAATAAGATAAGAACATCTGTAGGGTTTATTTTTCCTAAAATCAGTTCGCCTTCTTTTTGCTTTTGCTGATCTTCACTTAAATTTTTAACCTTTTTCAGGTCCGGAATAATATCAAATTCAAACTTAATATAATGTCCGAGCCGTTTTTGGTAATCGTCAATTAAACTTTGTAATTGTTTATTGTCTGTTTTACCAATGGCTAATAGTTTAATCGTCATAGTCGCGCGCTTGAGCTTAGCCCAGAATTTATCGAAGTTTCGGATATTTATTAGGGTTAACTTCGTGCATCATCTGGTATATGGTTTCAAATATATCTTCTAAAGAAGGTTTAGAAAAATAATCACCATCAGTACCATAAGCTGGTCGATGAGCTTTTGCTGTTAATGTTTTTGGTTGACTATCTAAATGCAGATAACCGTTCTGAGTATTTAAAATTTCATTTAAAATATATGCTGAAGCGCCACCAGGTACATCTTCATCTATAATTAATAAACGATTCGTTTTGGCAACACTTTTTACGATGTCGTGATTAACATCAAAAGGAAGCAGAGACTGAATATCTATAACTTCGGCAGAAATACCAACTTCCAGTAAATCTTTAGCAGCCTGTTCAACAATACGAAGAGTAGAACCGTAGGATACCAAAGTAATATCTTCTCCTTCTCTCAAGGTTTCAACAACGCCTACAGGAGTTTTAAACAAACCAAAATTAGATGGTTTTTTCTCTTTTAAGCGGTAACCGTTTAAGCATTCTACAATAAGTGCAGGCTCATCTGATTCCAGTAAAGTATTATAAAAACCAGCTGCCTTTGTCATGTTTCTAGGGACCAATACATGGATACCGCGGACAAGGTTGATAATACCTCCCATCTGCGAGCCTGAATGCCATATACCTTCCAATCTGTGGCCACGTGTTCTTACTATTAAAGGTGCTTTCTGGCGTCCTTTGGTACGGTAGTGCAAGGTTGCTAAATCGTCGCTGATAAGCTGTAAGGCATACATCAGGTAATCCAGATACTGAATTTCGGCAATAGGGCGTAAACCTCTCATGGCCATTCCTATGCCTTGTCCTAAAATAGTAGCTTCGCGAATTCCGGCATCGGCAACACGTAATTCACCGTATTTTTCCTGCATGCCTTCAAGCCCTTGATTAACATCACCTATATTTCCAGAATCCTCACCAAATATCAAAGACTCCGGGTATTTGCTGAAAATAGCATTAAAATTATCTCTAATAATAAGACGACCGTCAACATATTCAGAGTCCTCACCATACACCGGTTTTACTTCGGTGATATATTTAACCGATTTATTACTTTCGCTTACTAAATGCGAACTGTATTGCGGTTGTACTTTATTCATATAAGCCTCAATCCAGGTTAATAATCTGGTTTTGTCTACACTGTCTTCATGAATCAGGTAACGCAGGGTTTTCCTTGCGGTAGAAATAATATCCTTTTTTAAAGGTTCCTCAATCTGTTCTAAATCTTTAATGATTTTTTGAATGAAGGTTTTATTTGCACTCGAATTTGCAATACGATGCAACAGATTTACAAGGAATTCTTTATCCTGATTAATAGGGTTTATAAATAAAGCCCAGGCTGCTTTTTTTCCATCGCGAACCTGTTTTTTAATATCTTTTTCTAAAGCGCTTAACGTTTCTTCGGTAGCAATGCCGTTTGAAATAATCCATTCGCGCATTTTTAGGTTACAATCGTGTTCGTGTTCCCAGTCTAAACGGTTTTTGTCTTTATATCGTTCGTGAGAACCTGAAGTGGAATGCCCTTGAGGCTGCGTTAGTTCGCTAACATGAATTAATACAGGAACATGTTCTTCGCGAGCAATTTTCCCGGCTTCCTGATACATTTCTATTAAAGTAGGGTAGTCCCAGCCTTTAACTCTTAAAATTTCGTAGCCTTTACTGTCTTCTGTACGTTGGAAACCTTTTAAAATTTCCGAAATATTTTCTTTAGTTGTTTGATGTTTTGCATGAACCGAAATACCATATTCGTCGTCCCATACACTTATAACCATTGGCACCTGTAAAACACCAGCAGCATTTATGGTTTCAAAAAAGATGCCTTCGCTGGTACTGGCATTACCAATGGTACCCCAGGCAACTTCGTTACCATTAACCGAGAAATTTGTGGCATTGATTCCTTTAACATGTCTGTAAATCTTTGATGCCTGTGCTAATCCCAGCAAACGCGGCATTTGTCCTGCAGTAGGTGAGATGTCTGAACTTGAGTTCTTTTGCTTGGTAAGATTTTTCCAGTTACCGTTTTCATCTAAACTATGGGTAGCAAAATGCCCTCCCATTTGTCGTCCGGCCGACATTGGTTCAATTTCCAGATCGGTGTTGGCGTATAGACCAGAAAAGAATTGTTCTATTGTTAATTCGCCAATAGCCATCATGAAGGTTTGATCGCGGTAATAACCCGATCTGAAATCACCATCCTTAAAGGCTTTGGCCATAGCAAGTTGAGGCACTTCTTTTCCATCACCAAATATTCCAAATTTCGCTTTTCCTGTAAGCACTTCACGTCTTCCTAATAAACTACATTCTCTGGAGGTAACAGCTACTTTATAATCATTTAAAACTTCAGCTTTAAAATCTTCAAAAGATAATCCTGTCTTTGTATCTGGTTCTATTTGCATGTTATTTTTGGGTATGGTTCGGGCAAATGTAAAAAATCTAAGTGAGTTTTACAATTGAATCTCAAAGAAATAGATTATTGAGTTTGTATTAAAGTGGTGTTTATTTGGTTTTTAAATATTAAATTCTTAGTAAAATGGATTTTAAATAATAATTTTTCAATAAAAATCGCGATTTTTTAATACCATCTTCTGGAGAATAAGCCCATCAGGGTTTGCGGGGAAAGTGTAACGATAAAACGTATTTTCTGACTGTACTGGGCTTGAGTGATTTCCCAGCCTAAATTGGAGTACACCGGAAAGTAAAGCTCGAAATAATCGGCAACCAGACGTAAGCGAAATCCGGAATCGTAAACAAATTTAGTTTTCTGGTCGTGATTCGCCACTAAACCAACGTCGCCATAAGCTTCAATGTATTTCCAGATTGTGGTTCCTGCATTTAGGGTAGCCATCCACTGGTTGGCGAAAGGTGTATCTAATTTTGATTTAAATCCTCCTTCGGCAATAACTAATTCCTGACTTAATAAACCGGTACTTTCTGAACGGCCCAGATAGTTGTAATCGAAGAGGTAATCGGTAGGGCGGTCCAGGCCAAAACTAAAATAGTCCGAGTTGGTGTAGGTTTTGTTGTATAAAAATGTTCCGGCAAAAAAGCGCAGACTGTAATTCCGGTTTTTTTCGGTGAGCTTTCTATACTCCAGATTAAAAGATAGTTTTCCGAATTTATCAGCAAACTGAACATCTGTTAGCCAGGTAAAGTGATTTTTTAAATTTGGATTGGTGTAATTATATCTGGCATTAAACACATTGTAATTCGGGGTGTTTTCCAGATTGTAAATATTGTTAGGGTCGTCTTCTCTGTTTATGCTTTTATAGCGTAAGGTTATGTATTTGCGTTTGTTATTTCGGAAATTGGTTTTATCTCTAAAGGCTATGTTAATATAAGGGGTAAACGATGTGTACGATAGTTCAGGCGCATAATGCGAATATTCTCCGGTTAATCCAAATCTTATATAGTACAGGTCATTATCCTCGAAACGTTTTATGTAATTTAAGGTTCCACTACCTATTAACTGTTTACTTTTAATGGCGTAACGAGGTTTTAAAAAGTATAAAAAGGATTTTTGTAAAGCGGTTTTATTATACAATTTAAGACCGGGAGAAAAGCCATCGTAATAGTTGTAGCTAAAATCGGGCATAAAAAATACCTGATTGTAATACGGGTCTTCAATATCTTTAAATAAGCGGAATTGTAAAGGTTTGTTATTAAATAAAAAGCCACGTAAAGACTTCCAGTTATCTCTTAAATTAAATTCGGGAACAGCCATGTTATAATTAAGAACCAGTTTGTCTATGTCTGTTTTTGGTATGTTTACTGTTTGTGTGTCTTTTATATGGTTTACCCAGGTTTTATAAACTACACTGTCGTTTTTTAAGCCATATAAGGAAATAGGCATAGCATTATGGCGCTTGTTTTTAAGACTAACAGCCAGAGAATCGCCTATTAGTTTATAATCTGTTATTTTAAAATCTATTTTTTCGCGGGAGTTAACATAATCTTCGAAAAACCAGTCTAAATCTTTATCTGTGTTACATCTTAAGATGGTTTCAAAATCTTTAGGAGCGGTTTGATGTTGCTTGTATAGTGACAAATATGTATCGATGCTTTCTTCCAGAATATCGTGATTTAAATAATCTTCAAGATATTTTAAACCCACTCCGGCCTTGTATTTATTCGCAATATTGGTATTGAATTTTAAAAGGGAGTCTTTAGGCATGGTTAATGGCTGGTCCAGATTAGCTCGCGCCATATGCATGTATAGAAAATTATACTGATCGTTAAACTGCAGTTGAGTAGCATGAAACGAACGTAAGCCCCAGACTTTGGATAAGGTTCCAAAAAGTTTCATATTCGGGTAATGCTCGTCTACATACTTCATTAAATAATATACCTGTAAGCCATCGTTAAGCCAATATTCTTTTCTCGGGTTTATTAATAGAACGTTTTCTATATAGTTACCCAAAGCTGTTTTTATCAGTTTTAATTCGTATTGAAAATGATTCGGGAAGGGTCTTATAAAATTTGGAAGTTGATTAATGCCGTATATAGGATCTTTTTGATAATCTATTTCAGAAAGTAATAATTTATCATGTGGGTAGTCGCCAAGATTTTCAGATAGAAAAGATAAAATTTTGTCGATAATTAATATGCGATCTATTTCATTTAAATTTTCGTCGTTTATATTAGTTGTAATCGAGAAATTAGTGTTTCCTATAGTTTTAAAGTCAGGTTGCTGTCTTAAAAACAGTTTTGAGTTTACAGTATTTTTTCCCTGAAGTAAGACCGTGGTCAAGTTAGAGTTGTGACTTAAAGTTGTCTGGTCTAATTCTGAGGTTAAAAATAGTCTGGAAGGATAAGTGATTTCAAGGTTTAAATCGGCGTCCGGTATATACAGGTCATCCAGATTTATATTGCTGTAATATTGCCATTTTCCATTGTAAACAGATGGCGTTATATACCAGTATCTTAAATTTAAATTTCCGTTATTGTCCCAACCGTATCGTGTAAAATTATCATTAGGAATCTGAACCATATAATCAAGATTCAGAGTGTAAGTTTCACCACCTTGCAAAGGTCTGTTTAGTTTAACTTTAATAATGTCGGGATGATTTTGTACACGTTCAAAATCTACTTCATCATTATTTTGAGTTATCGAGGTAATAGCAGTAAAGCCCCGATCATCGCTTTTTGCAAAATGAAAGTTGGTTTTATATTCTTCGGCAAACCGGTTTGCTAACGGCGTGTTTTTAGTAGAGTAACTGTTTGGCCAGTCGCTTAAATAAATAGCATGTAAAGTGTCTTGGGTTGTGTTTTTATATTGAATTTTCTGAGATATACTTATTTGCTTTTTGTCCATATTGAACTTTGCTTTTAAGTCAATGTTATTTTGACTAAAAGCAACTGTGCTTAATAGGAGGAAAAGGATAAAACAAAGATGTTGTATTCTCAAATTATAGGTTCAATTTACCGTATGTTACGCGTTATTTATGTTCTGTAAAAATCAGGGTTATGTAAGTTTATGGGACTTTTAAAAATTGAAACTGTGCTGTGATTCGTTATAAAATTCATCTAAAACAGCGATAACTTCGTCTTCACTATCTACAATGTGAATAAGATCTAAGTCTTTCGGGCTGATGGTGCCATGTTTTTCAAGCATTGTGGTTTTTATCCAGTCTATAAGTCCGGACCAGTAACTCTTACCCACTAAGATTATAGGGAACTGTTCAATTTTTTTAGTCTGAATCAATGTAATGGATTCGAATAATTCATCCAGGGTTCCAAATCCTCCGGGCAATACAACAAAGCCCTGCGAGTATTTTACAAACATCAGTTTTCTAACAAAGAAATAGTCGAAATCCAAGTTTTTATCCGCATCAATATAAGGGTTGTCGTGTTGTTCGAATGGTAAATCGATGTTTAATCCTACCGAAGTTCCTCCGGCAAGATGAGCGCCTTTGTTTCCTGCTTCCATAATGCCTGGGCCACCACCGGTAATAATTCCATATCCGTTTTCTACAATTTTATAGGCTACGCGTTCGGCCAGTTTATAATTGTCATCGTCTGGTTTAGTTCTTGCCGAGCCGAATATAGAAACGCAAGGGCCTATTTTACTCATTTTTTCAAAGCCGCTAACAAACTCGCCCATGATTTTAAAAATCGCCCAGGAATCGTTAGTTTTTATTTCGTTCCAACCTTTTGGATGTATCTCTTTTTTCATAATGTTTTTAATATGCTTTAGCTAATGTAATTCTTTTTTAAGGAATCGTGCTGTGTAACTTTTCTTATGTTCTGCCACTTCTTCAGGGGTGCCTTCCACTACAACTTTTCCACCGCCTTTACCACCTTCATAACCAATGTCTATAATGTGGTCTACCGTTTTAATTACATCCAGGTTATGTTCAATAATTAATACGGTATTGCCTTTGTCGGCCAGTTTATTTAAAACGAGCATCAAAACGCGTATATCTTCAAAGTGTAACCCTGTAGTTGGTTCATCTAAGATATAAAAGGTGTTTCCTGTATCGCGTTTGCTTAATTCTGTAGCCAGTTTTATACGTTGCGCTTCACCACCGGAAAGGGTTGTACTCTGTTGTCCAAGAGTAATATACCCCAGGCCAACATCCTGTATGGTTTTTACTTTTTTATGAATTTTTGGAATATTCTCGAAAAAGTCTACCGCCTCATTTATAGTCATGTTTAAAACATCGCTGATGGATTTACCTTTGTAGCGTATTTCCAGTGTTTCCCGATTAAATCGTTTACCCTGACAGGTTTCGCATTCTACGTAAACATCTGGGAGGAAATTCATTTCTATAACACGCAGACCTCCGCCCTGACAGGTTTCGCAGCGTCCCCCTTTAACGTTAAAACTAAAACGTCCGGGTTTATAACCTCGAATCATGGCTTCCGGCGTTTTAGCAAAGAGACTTCGTATTTCACTGAAGACACCCGTATATGTTGCCGGATTACTTCGAGGCGTTCTGCCAATCGGAGACTGATTGATATCGATAACTTTATCTAAATGTTCTAAACCTGTTATGCTTTTATAGGGCATAGGTTTTTTTACACCATTAAAATAGTGGGCATTTAAAATAGGGTAGAGGGTCTCGTTAATTAAAGTCGATTTTCCACTTCCGGAAACTCCTGTAACTCCAATCATTTTGCCCAGAGGAAAAGCCACACTTACATTTTTTAAATTGTTTCCGGTACAGCCTTTAAGCGTTAAAAAATGTCCGTTACCAGTTCGGCGTTTTTTAGGAATTTCAATGGTTTTGGTCCCGTTTAAATAATCTGCTGTTAGGGTATGGTGTTTTAACAATTCATCAGGAGAGCCTTCACTTATGATTTCACCACCATGACGCCCTGCTTTTGGTCCGATATCGATAACATAATCGGCGCGCTCTATCATGTCCTTATCGTGTTCTACCACAATAACCGAATTCCCCACATCGCGAAGAGATACCAGAGAATTGATTAATTTTTCATTATCCCGCTGGTGTAAACCAATACTGGGTTCGTCTAAAATATAGAGTACGCCTACAAGTTGAGAGCCAATTTGAGTGGCTAAACGGATACGCTGCGCTTCGCCGCCAGACAGGGTTTTAGAACTGCGGTTTAAAGACAGGTAATCTAAGCCAACGTCGAGTAAGAACTGAAGTCTCGTGGTGATTTCTTTAATAATTTCCTCACCTATTTTAAGTTGCTTTTCCGAAATGTGCTTTGTAATGTCTTTAAACCAAAGCGTCAAGTCTTTTATATCTTTATTGGCCAGTTCGGCAATATTTAGTCCATTGACTTTAAAGTAAAGTGATTCTTTTCTCAGGCGTGTGCCTTCACAAAGATCGCAGGATACTTTATCCATATACTCTTTAGCCCAGCGTTTTAATGAGGTGGTTTGTGCATTCTCGTACTGGCTTTCAATAAATTTAGCAACCCCTTCAAATTCTATTTTATAATCGCGGGTTATGCCCAGTGTTTTACTTTCTACAGAGAATTTATCTTTACCTCCATATAAAATAATTTGTCTGGCCTCATCAGGAATGTCTTTGTAAGGATCGCCTAAATTGAAATTATAGCGTTGCGCTATTAACTCCAACTGTTTGAAAATCCAGCTTTTTTTCTCTGGTCCCATAGGAGCTAAGGCTCCTCCTCGAATGGATAAGCTTTCATCCGGAATTATTTTAGCAGGGTTAACCTCATGCAAAGTGCCAATACCGTTACATTTTGGGCAGGCACCTTTTGGCGAGTTAAAAGAAAAGTTGTTTGGTTCTGGGTTAGGGTATGATATGCCGCTTGACGGACACATAAGTGAACGACTGAAATATCGGGCTTCGTTAGTGTCATGATCTATAATCATTAACACATCTTCACCGTGATACATGGCTGTATTTATAGTTTCGGTAAGACGCTTATCGTTATCTGCAGATTTATCTACTTTTAGCCGGTCTATTACAATTTCTATATCGTGGGTTTTATAGCGGTCTAATTTCATGCCTTTTACCAGGTCTCTTATTTCACCGTCTGTTCTTACCTTTACAAAGCCCTGTTTTCCTATTTGTTCAAATAATTCTCTGTAATGACCTTTACGCGATCGTATAACGGGGGCCAGTATGTTTATACGTTTCCCGTCGTATTCTTCAATTATAAGATTCTTAATTTGCTCGTCGCTGTAACTCACCATTTTTTCTCCGGTGTTATAGCTATAGGCGTCGCTTGCACGAGCATATAACAATCTGAGGAAATCGTAAATTTCGGTTATGGTCCCTACGGTCGATCTTGGAGATTTACTCGTGGTCTTTTGTTCGATGGCAATTACAGGAGATAGTCCATCAATTTTATCCACATCAGGACGTTCCAGTCCGCCGAGAAATTGACGGGCATAAGCAGAAAATGTTTCTATATAACGGCGTTGTCCTTCGGCATAAATGGTGTCGAAGGCCAGAGAGGATTTTCCACTACCAGATAAACCGGTAATTACTACCAGTTTGTCTCTTGGAATAGAAACATCTATATTTTTTAAGTTGTGCACTCGTGCACCTTTTACTTCAATGTATTCTTCGAATTGGCTCATAGAAATGCAAAGTCTCAAAGGTACAGATTTTAAGCTGAAAAAGGAAACGTATTAAGCCTTTCAAATATAATATTTAAGCGGATTTCCTTGTTCAAAAACAGATTGAAAGCGGCTTAGTTAATATCGATAGATATTGCTGGTGGTTGCTGATGTGTAACAGTGGATTCGTCCTATTTAGGTTTGTAGAAAATGTAAAACAACAACAGTCCTATAATAGCTATAAGCAAAGGAATTATCCATTTGTGTTTTGGTTTAAATTTTTCTTCGGTCTCTTCGTTTGTATCTGTTTTGTCGGTAATTATTTCAGTAGGTGCAGAAATTAATAAGGAGGTAATGCCTTTAGGTGTGAGTTTTGCGATGTTTCGGTTATCGGCATGTAAGGCAGCAATCAGTCTGGATGAATTCAGGTCTAGTTTATAACAGATACTCACAACTATTAAAATTAAAATCAGTATGAATTGATTGAAGGCTTCTGACTTAATTCCGGTTTCTTTGCTTAGCAAATGTAATACTGCGTTTTCATGGGGACCAAATATTAATGTCTGAATTGAACTTGCCGTTTCAAATTTGTCATTTTTTAAGGGGTGTTTAAGCGTTTTTTCGGGGTGTTTTAAAAGGTTAAACGGTTCGTAGTTTTTATGAAACACTTTAAGCATTATTTCCTCTATGGCAGCAGGTGAATTTGCTAAACTCAGGAATCCTGTTAAAATAGTAGCAATACTTATTTTGGTGATTTTTGAAATATCCTGCTCAGATTCATTTAAAATTCGGGCAGATTCAGATATAAAATCCGGACGAATACAGTCCTCTACCGATTTAAAAAAATGAATCGATTTCATTGAAAGTTAAGCATTGGTTATACTATCAAATGTAAGTAAAATATTTCTGAATTGTGAATTTAAGTATAGCTGATTTAAGAATGTAATAATATTAATAGTTAAAATCTTGAGATGTGTTAATTTGGGGTGATTTCGGGAAGGGACTCCGACGTTTTTAAATCTGTGATTTCAAAACCAAAAAACAGGATGTTGTGGAATCTAGGAAACAAAGCACCGGTTTCTGAAGTGGTCCAGTCATTCCAACTCGCTTCTAAACCGTCTATAGGTAATAAGTTATTCCACATTTTAAAGGCGTAGGGCTTATGGTTTGCATCCAGCATCCAGAGATAAGTGTCGCCTTTAGAGGTTTTCGTTTCAGGATAGTTTACTAAAAGTCCTTTCTCATTGTTATCTAAAGGGATGAGACTTCGTGTCGTCCCTGTTTTAAAAACAGTGTATGGCGCTATTAGCCAAAAGGAATCATTGGTAAAATAGTTTTGAGCCTTTTGTATCAGTTCTTCAGCCTCAGGGCCTTGAATAGGCGTGTTGTTTACCAAAACTTTACTCCTATTTGGGGTATTTAACTGGAGGTTAACCTGGATGTTTTTCCAGTACACTTCGCAATAGTGATCCGGTTTAATCCATTTATAATGGTGTCTTTTTTTAAAGGTCCATTCTATATAAGAGGTGTTTTTATAAGCTTCGTAATTTAAAGTTTTCAGCATATTATGGGCTACGAAATCTGCAGCTGGAGAAGGGTTTGGTAAAGGAAGGTCTTCATGGTATTTAAAATACATGTACCCAAAGAATAAAAGGCTGGGCAGGGTAAAGAAAATAAGTACTCCAAGTCCTGTTTTTATAATTTTATTAGTCTTCATAACACGTTAAATCTGTCGCAAAAGTAAAATTAAAAACCTATTGCTGTATCATCTCCGCGATAATCGGCGCCGGCTTCGTAGCTACCATCTTTTAATTTTAAAATACCATCCACTCGTCCTATAATAGGGGCGTCCTTTTCATTGATATGGTATCCTTTTTTCTCTAATGCAGAGATTGTTTTTTTGTCAAATTTGTTGGGTTCCATTAAAACCTCGTCTGGTAACCATTGGTGGTGAAAGCGTGGTGCATTTACGGCTTCCTGCATGCCCATGTTAAAATCGTGAACATTTAAAATGATTTGCAACACACAGGTAATTATGGTTGACCCGCCGGGTGTTCCTACTGACATATAGAATTCACCATTTTTCTCAACTATGGTTGGTGTCATAGAACTTAACATGCGCTTTTGAGGTGCTATACTATTAGCTTCCGCACCTATTAATCCAAACATATTTGGAGTACCTGGTTTACTGCTGAAATCGTCCATTTCGTTATTTAAAAAGAAACCCAGTTCCGAACAATATAATTTAGATCCATAGGCGCCATTTAGCGTGGTGGTAACCGCAATGGCATTGCCGTACTGATCGACTATGGAGTAGTGGGTAGTTTCATCGCTTTCAACAACTTCCACATTACCATGTTTTAAAGTAGAAGAAGGGGTGGCTTGTTTAAACGAGAAGTTAGACATACGATCTTTTAAGTAGCTGTCGCTTAATATTTCAGTTTGGGGTATATCAACAAAATCGGGATCGCCCAGATAATAACTTCGGTCGGCATAAGCACGGCGTTCTGCTTCGGTAATGATCTGAATGGCTTTGGTACTGTTATGACCATATTTTTCCAGAGGGTAAGAAGCTATCATGCCCATAATCTGACCCAGACATACACCGCCGCTGGAAGGAGGTGACATGGAAATGATTTTTAAATTGTCGTAATTAAAGATTACGGGTTTACGCCATTTTGCTTCGTAACTGGCCAGATCCTCTTCTGTAATTATTCCACCGTTATCCTGAATAAACCCTGCAAGCGTTTTGGCTGTGTCACCTTTGTAAAAACCGTCTTTTCCCTGTTCTAAAATGACTTGTAGGGTATTTGCAAGTGCCGGGTATTTAATGGTGTCGTTAACTTTCCAGTTGGCATCTAATACAATGGTATCTTTATTGGCTTTTTGAAACGATGGTCTTTTGGCCTGGATTCTACGTTCCTGTTTTTCTGTAACAACCACTCCTTTTTTAGCAAGGTCGATTACGGGTTTAAGTATGGTTTCAAGAGGTAAAGTGCCAAATTTTTCGTGAGCGGCAAAAACGCCTGCTACTGTACCGGGAACTCCAACGGCCATTGCACCGAGTGTGCTTTTTTCTGGGATTACGTTACCAAGGCTATCCAGATACATGTTTTTCGTCGCAGCCATAGGGGCTTTCTCACGATAGTCCAGACAGCCAATTGCGCCTGAATTTAGTCTGTAGACCATAAATCCACCACCACCAAGGTTGCCAGCATAGGGATAAGCCACGGCAAGAGCCAGTTCGGTAGCCATCATTGCATCGAATACGTTTCCGCCTTGTTTTAGTATGGAAGTTCCAATCAATGAGGCTTCTTTTCTGGCAGAAACCACCATGCCTTGTTTGGCAATTACTCCAGTTACTGGGTGTTTTTTAGTGTAAGATTCCTTACAGGACAGCAGGGTTAGAGTCAGGGCTAAAATTAAAATACGGTATTTCATATATTGGTAAGCAGAGATTTTAGTTTTTGATGTGAGGTTTGTCTGAGGTCTTCAAAAAAGCTGGTGAATTCATTTTCAAATTCGCTATAATATTCTTGTAATTCTGTAATTGATTGGTCCATATTCGATTTAAATCTGGTACGTCTGTTCATACCACTTAAAACCTGTGCAATGCCATCCAGACTGGCATAACTTACCAGCCAGTTCCCTTGTTTAATGTAAGGTAGCATATTCTGGGTGCGTTCTGGTAGAATATCATATTGATCCTCCAGTAAATTGTAAAAATTTTGAGCGTATATATCTAAAGGGATGTCACAATAACTTCCCCAGTTTTTCGCCAGAAAATGATCGTAAAAAATATCAACGATTACACCTGAATAATGATGATAATTGGCGTGTAATTTTTTGGTGCTTTGTTTTACGGTAGCGTGCGAGTCGGTATAAGAATCGATATGGCGATGCAATAAAATTCCGGTTTGTATAGGTTTGGGGTAGTTGGTATAGGACTTTCCGCGAATACCATCTGCAATAAAATTACCAATACTTACAAGAGGTAAATTTTCCGACAGGTAGATGTGCGCTAAATAATTCATTTGGGTAATTTACAAATTCAAAATATAAGATTCCGTGTTGAAATACTATATTTGTTGAAACTAATTTATTTTATGACATTAATCAAATCAATTTCAGGAATTCGCGGTACTATTGGTGGTGCTGTGGGAGATAATTTAACCCCGATAGATGCGGTGAAATTTGCTGCAGCTTACGGTACTTGGATTAAGCAACAACGTACTAAAGAACAATATAAAGTAGTAGTAGGACGCGATGCCCGTATTTCGGGTGAAATGATTCAGAGTCTGGTAATGAATACCCTTGTAGGTATGGGTATTCACGTTATTGATCTAGGCTTGTCAACAACACCTACGGTAGAGGTTGCTGTGCCTTTGGAACATGCCGACGGAGGTATTATTTTAACAGCGAGTCATAATCCGAAACAATGGAATGCTTTAAAACTTCTGGATGCTAAAGGGGAGTTTTTAAATGCCGAAGAAGGCGCAAAAATTCTGGAATTTGCAGAGGCTGATACCGCACAATTTTCAGAAGTGGATGATCTGGGAGAAATTTCAATAAACGACGCTTATATCGATATTCATATCGATGAAGTTTTAGATTTACCATTGGTGAATGAAGATGCTATTAAAGCAGCAAAATTTAAGGTGGTTGTTGATGGTGTAAATTCTACAGGAGGACTTGCAATTCCTTTACTTTTAGAGCGTTTAGGTGTTGAGGCGGTAAAATTGTATTGCGAACCTAACGGACATTTTCCTCATAACCCGGAACCTTTAAAGGAACACTTAACCGATCTGTCTGAAGCTGTAGTTAAAGAACGTGCCGATTTCGGGATTGTAGTCGATCCGGATGTAGACCGACTGGCTTTTATGGATGAAAACGGAGAGATGTTTGGAGAAGAGTATACTCTGGTTGCCTGTGCTGATTATGTACTGAGTAAAAATCCCGGGAATACCGTAAGTAATATGAGTTCTACCAGAGCCTTAAGAGATGTAACAGAAAAGCATGGCGGTACTTACGAAGCCAGTGCTGTGGGAGAGGTGAATGTGGTAACCTTAATGAAAAAGAATAATGTAGTTATTGGAGGAGAAGGCAATGGTGGTATAATTTATCCGGAATTACATTATGGTCGCGATGCTTTAGTTGGTGTGGCATTGTTTTTAAGCTTACTGGCCGAAAAGAAAATGTCTGTTAGTGAATTAAAGCAGACTTATCCACAATATTATATGGGTAAAAAGAAAATAGCTTTAACACCAGAACTGGATGTTGATGCGGTTTTAAAAGCGATTGAAACCAAATACGCAGCTGAAAACATCACGACTATAGATGGTGTGAAAATAGATTTTCCAGACAATTGGGTACACTTACGTAAAAGTAATACAGAGCCTATTATCAGAATTTATACAGAAGCTGGTTCTCAGGATGAAGCCGATGCTTTGGCTGACAGGTTTATAGCTGAATTATCTGAAATAGCAGGGATTTAACCCGTAACATATAAAAACAAAAACGACCATTTTAAAGTGGTCTTTTTTGTTTTACTGAAATTCTGTTGGAACCTTGTTTCTGTGTTTCCAGCGTTTATGTGTCCATAAATAATATTCCGGAGCTTCATAAATCTGTGCTTCTACTTTTTTAAGGAAGTTATCGGTAATGTCGTAGTCTTTAAATTCCTTGGCATTTTCAGCCAAAAGCTCGAAGGTGGTTTCGTAGTACCCGCGTTTCAGGCGTTTCACTCTAAAAAAGATTACAGACATATCTATACGTTTAGCCAACATTTCCGCACCGGTATACACCGGAACTTTAATGCCCATAAATTCGGTCCAGTGAAATGCTTTATTAGCTTTTGGTGATTGGTCTGACACGAAACCACAAATGGAAAGCTCTTTATTTACTTTGCCTTTTAAAAGGGTTGGTATGGTTTCTTTGGTGGTAATTAAATGGCTGTTGTATTTAGCGCGAATACCTTTAAATAATTTGTCGAAATATTTGTTTTTTAGTCGTTTGTAAACAGCATAGCCCTTTACATCTTTAAAATAGGTTTGTAATATAAAAATCCATTCCCAGCTACCGTAATGCGCACACATAAGCGCAACGCTTTTGTTTTTATCGACCATATCCTGAATAATGTCCAGACCCTGAAACGTAAAGCGTTTCTTCATTTCTTCTTCGGTAATAGATAACGATTTAATCGCTTCCATTATCATATCACATAAATGATGGTAAAAGGCCTTGGTAATGCGTTTTTTTTCAGCTTCAGATTTATCGGGAAACACCAGATCTAAATTCGCTTTTACGGTTTTTCTTCTGTAACGTCCGATATGATATAATAAAACATAAACGACATCCGAAAAGGCGTAAAGTAATCTAAAAGGAAGCAGAGAAATTAACCAGATAATAGGATAAAGGAGGATATAGGCGAGAAATTGCATTATTTAGTTTTAGTTTTGCGAAACAAATATATGTTATATTTGATTTAAAGAAGATTGTTTATGGGGAATTTAAGTTTAGTTACTATTGTAATTATAGCCGCCAATGTTATTATTTCGTTTAAAGGTTTTAAAGATTACGGGTTTTTCGATACTTATAAGTTTAATGTAGGACGTATTAAGGCCGGAGAGAAGTTACGTCTTTTTAGTTCCGGATTTTTACATGTAGATACAGCGCATTTGTTCTTTAACATGTTTACGTTGTATTTTTTTGCCGATGTGGTAGTTTCGAGACTTGGGAATTTTAATTTTCTGGTCGTCTATATTGTAAGTCTGGTGCTGGGTAGTTTGTTGTCTCTATATCTTCATAAAAATGAATACCATTATACTGCTGTTGGTGCAAGTGGTGCTGTTACGGGAGTGTTGTATTCCGCTATTTTACTGGAGCCTAATATGCGTTTGTTTTTATTCTTTATTCCAATTCCGATACCGGCTTATATTTTTGGAATAGGATATTTATTATATTCTATTTATGGTATGAAAAATCAGGTAGGTAATATAGGTCATGATGCACATTTTGGCGGTGCAATTGGTGGATTTTTGACCACTTTAATTTTAAGACCTGTATTGTTTCAGACCGATTTACTAATGATAGCTTTGTTAACCATTCCAATTATTTTACTGTATATATTGTACAAAACAGGGAAGTTGCATTAAGTTAAATAAATGCATTACAACTGAAAATAAAAACGCCTTCAATAAATAAAATATTGAAGGCGTTTTTTGTATTATTAAATCAGGAAATTAATCCAGTAATTCAGCAATCTTCGCATCTAATTGCGGACCTCTTAAATCTTTGGCAACAATTTTACCATTGGCGTCAATAATAATCGTTGCAGGAATTGCTCGGATATTAAATTGTTTCGCTAACGGATCGTTAAAATAAGCCAGGTTAGACATGTGTTTCCAGGTTAAACTGTCTTTTTTAATAGCTCTTAACCACTCGGCTTTAGCATCTTTTTGTCTTGGAGTACCATCTAAGGAAATGCTTAAAATCTCAAGTCCTTTATCGTGATATTCACCGTATAGTTTTACAAGATTCGGGTTCTCGCGTCTGCAAGGTCCGCACCATGAAGCCCAGAAATCGATAATGGTTACTTTTCCTTTTACGTCGTATAAGGAAATGGATTTTCCTTCAGTATCCGGAGCAGAGAAATTCTCAACTGTACTTCCTATAGCAGTGGCAGAAACCGCTTTAATAGTTGTGCCTACAGCTTTTCCGGCACGTGTATTTTTTAATTCTTCGGTAAAATTATCGTAAATGGCTTGTTTTTGCTCAAAAGGAATTTGTTCGATACTCATGGCACGTTCTAAAATTAATGCAGAAACCACAGCGTCATTATTTAATTTCATGAATTCCAGATCGTGTTCCTGACTCGCTTTTACCAATTCTTCAAATTCAGCCTGAATATTGGCCATGGTAGTTGTGTCCTTTTTCTGCTGCGCACTTCTGAATTCCATACTTAATTCCTGATTGCGCTTTTGCATCCCTTTCATATAATCCTGGTACGCATTAAAGACTTTGTTTTCCTGGCTCCCTTTAACACGTGTATTCATAATACTGTCCGTATTAATATCTACGGTCATATCTTCATTTTCAATAATTACAGGAATTGTTCCTCTAATCTGATCTATATTAATGAAGTAGATGTCCGGAGAGGTTACGCCTCCTTCTAAAACTGCTTTACCATTGGTTACCGTAGTAGAATCTAAAAGGACATTATTCTGCCCGTCCATTCGGAATAATTTTATGGTTTTACCGTTAGCAGCTTCATTTAACGAGGCTGTTAAAGCGAAACTATTTTTGTCTTTAGCACATGAAAATGCTAAAACTGCCGCACCAAGCAGTGCAAATCTTTTAATCATATTTGGGTTATTTTTAATTCCGAACAAATATAAGAGAATATCTATGTAAAAGTTGTTAAGATTTTGATAAGTGTATCGTTTAAAGAGTTGAACTATAATGTTTACTTTTGCAACATGAATTATAACGATACCATTATTGCATTAGCAACACCTTCAGGAGCAGGGGCTATTGCTGTGATACGACTTTCAGGGAATAAAGCCATTGCTTTGGCAAGTAGCGCTTTTAAATCGGTAAGCGGAAAGGTTCTGGAACAACAGGACACGCATACGATACATTTAGGGCATATCGTTGATGGCTCCCGGGTGATTGATGAGGTTTTAGTATCAATATTTAAAAATCCGAAATCGTATACAGGAGAAGATGTTATCGAGATTTCCTGTCACGGGTCGCAGTATATCCAACAGGAAATTATTCAGTTGTTTTTGCGTCTGGGCTGCCGTATGGCCGATGCCGGAGAATTTACTTTGAGAGCTTTTTTAAACGGTAAATTAGATTTAAGTCAGGCGGAAGCGGTAGCCGATTTAATTGCGAGCGATAACGAAGCATCTCATCAAATTGCCATGCAGCAGATGCGTGGCGGATTTTCTTCGGAAATTGCAAAACTACGCGAAGAGCTTCTAAATTTCGCATCTTTAATTGAGCTGGAACTGGATTTTGCTGAAGAGGATGTTGATTTTGCAGATCGTACTCAGTTCAGAGCCCTTATTGAACGGATCACCTTTGTATTAAAACGCCTGATCGATTCGTTTGCGGTTGGAAATGTTATTAAGAATGGTATTCCTGTCGCAATAGTCGGAGAACCAAATGTGGGAAAATCCACTTTATTGAATGCTTTATTAAATGAGGAGCGCGCCATAGTAAGCGATATTGCAGGGACAACACGTGATACGATTGAGGACGAATTGAGTATAGGGGGGATAGGTTTCCGTTTTATAGATACTGCGGGAATTCGAGAAACGTCTGATGTGGTGGAAGGTCTGGGGATTAAAAAGACCTTTGAAAAAATTGAACAATCTCAGGTTGTGGTATTTTTAGCTGATGCCACAACACTTGAAACAACAGAGGCCCGACAAAATTTTAAAATTGAAATTGAAAAAGTAAAGAATAAGTATCCGTTAAAACCGATGGTTATTATTGCGAATAAGGTAGATAAACTTCCGGAAGAAATCATTAACGTTCTTCAGGAAGATATTGAAAACCTGCATTTACTTTCTGCTAAAACAGGCCTGGGTGTAGAAGAATTAAAAATAAAACTTCTGGACTTTGTAAACACTGGTGCCTTACGTAATAACGAAACTATAGTAACCAACACCAGACATTACGATGCTTTATTAAAAGCCTTTGAAGAAATCCAGAAAGTGCAACATGGTCTGGATACCAATTTATCTACCGATTTAATGGCTATTGATATTCGTGAAGCTTTATACCATTTTGGGGTCATTACTGGTCAGGTTACCAACGATGAATTGCTGGGAAATATCTTTGCTAATTTCTGTATCGGAAAGTAATAATCAAAAACAACACAAACTATTGCAAATAAAACCTCTGTAAATACAGGGGTTTTTCTTTTTGGTGTTTTGTGATATGTAGATATAGAGCAGTTTAAGTCTATATTGGATGCTTTAGAGTCGAAAATTGAGGAATTAAAAAGTGGGATACAAACTCGCCAACAAGATATTGTAAATTCCGCGTTAGGAAATGCAGCTTCAAATGCCACTGTTTATGCAGCAAAAAAGCTATTTGGAGGTCATACTTTACCTGCGACTAAAGGTGATTTCAATATATTAAAGCAAGATTTAGAAAAGATACATTTTATTTTAAGACAAATGAAAGTATAATTTAAAATTACCCGCAATGACTGCAACCAACGTGTACTAACCACTTCATAAAGACCGGTATTAATTATGGTTTTTGAAGTGGTTATTTTTTTTGAATATTGTATGTAGTAGACATTGAATTATTAAATTTTAAATATCGTGTCATTAGTGATGTTTTTCTTGTAAGCCTTAATAAGTTCTTCTAATCTTTCTTTTGTGTCACCAGAAGAGTCAATTAACAATTTCTCAGCTTTCTTGATTTTTTCTATATAATTAAAGTCGCTATATAATTCTACCATTTTATTTAATTCTTCTACTCCGGTATTTTCATTTTCACCGAAGAATTTCTTTAGTATATTAGCATTCGCTAAAGTAGGAGTGAAATTTGTGTAGTGGGTTACTTCTTCTCCATTAAAGCTCCATATCATATAAGGGGCGTCGCCTTTATATTCTTTACCATTTTTCGATAATTTGAATTGGTTTTTGTTGTGTCCGGATTCGGTAATTTCATATCCTTTAAATTCATTTTCATGTTGTTCATTTATAACCATTTTAAACCCCTCTGTCGTGTTTCTTAATCCTCCAACACCATCTACTATTGAACTATCAAAAGTTAAAAATGCAGGCGCATCATCAATTGCTTGATTTATAAGGTCTGAGGCTGATTTTATTATTTGACTTCCAGCTAGAATATAATTAGATACTACGGAAAAAATGGGCAATCCAGCTGCAGAGGATAAAAAACTAGAAATTTTGTCAAAAATTTTATCGTTAAAATTATCCGCTTTAAGTTCCAAAGTAATTCTTAGTAAATCCTTGTCAAATGCTTGAGAGTAATAGATGAGTGGAGTGCCTTCGTTTCCTGCTGAAGGGTACAAAATTTTTCTGCTATCTTTTTTATCGAAAATTTGATGAACAGCTCTAGGGGCTTCATTGTATGTTATATCATCTTTTATTCTGCTACATACAACTACGGCTTTTTTACTTTTGAATAAACCAGTATCTTTTAAGTCACCTAAATAAACTGAATGAAGGCGAATTAATAATGGTTTTCCTATTCCTATTTCTTTAAAAGGAACAGGTTCGTTGGATGGAGAAACGAGAGATAGATTATTTTTAATTTGTAATGAAGATAAATCTTTAAGTAGCATGTTTTTAAGTTTTAATTGGTTGTATCAATTTTCTTTAGAATTGTACCCTAAATTATTTCATTAACAAGAAAAATCCTATACCCATTTTAGGGTATATTTTAGTTTAATTATTTGATTTAGTGGTTTTTAATGGTTTTATGGAATGAAATGATTTTCCTTACGGAAATATTCGAACCAAGTTTCCTTAGTGTGATCATCTTCTGTTTTTGGATGTTCCCTGATTAATGTAAAACCAAAGTCTCCAGTGTTATCATATCGTTTTGACGCAATAAGCTGGTATCTTTTTTTACCACAAAATACAATGGCTCCACTTCCTCCCATATTATATTTTCCCTGAACGAAATGGACATTGTTTTTATTTCCTCTTAATAGAGACAAAAAAGTAGACTCAAATTCTTCAGGGGGTTGCCCTTCCCCATTGTCGTAAATTATTACCGATGTTGGATATTGTTTTTTTTGAGTTCTAGGGCCTTTACCATCAGCCATGATTTGAATCTCTTCCGCTTGAGATTTTCTAAACTCTCTTAAATCCCAATTGTTTTTTGGATAAAATAAATCTATCGCTTCTTCCATTGATTTAGGAGCCTTTTCAGACTTTGGGTCGATACCCATTTCCAAGCATTTCATTGTAAGAATTGCATCAATAGAATTAGTGGTTTTTTCTATTAATGCAGCAATTGGGTTAGATTGTTGGTTTTTTACTATACCATAGTTACTCTTGTTGGCTCCTAAAGGTTTCCAATTAGCATTATCAAATGTTTCAAGATTAGCTTCTATTACAGATTGTAATTCTATTTCGTCTTTTGCATTAAAAAGTTGGTGAAATAATTCTTTATGATCGGTTGTTGTGAAAACTTGGTTGAAAAGTGAGTTGGTGTTTTTATTTGACATTTGTTAAGGTTGGAAAGAAATTTAGGTTTAGTGATAAGTTATGTTAGTTTTTGAAAATTACATATAATTTAATTTGTTTTCTAAAAAAGTGAATTAATATTTATCCATTTTCAAAATAATTTTAAGTGAAAAATGTAAATGTTTGATTCTTAGAATTTTTATTGTATTGGTGATTTTGGATAACGCTGTTTTATTTTTATGTCTACAGTTTGACATAATTAATATTGAAGTTCATTTTTAAGGGAAGGGCGAGGATTAAATTATGTAGTTTTACTTCCACTTTTTGCTAAAATAGTACTTAATGTAGGTAGCAATACACCTAATCCTCCTAATGCCGTAATTAAAGCGTTAAAATCTTGAACTAAGTTTGGTTCTCCTAATGCGATAAAAACCATTATTGTTAAAATAATTAAATAAATAACAATTTTAATAGTTCCCCAAGAACCATCTGTTCTATTTTTAATTTCTAATTGTAAAGCTTCCTCCTTCGAAACCGAAGAAAGAATAAAATATTTAAAGCTTTGATTAAAAATTACAGGTCTGTCATCCCATTTTATGAGCCCCTTTTTAATTAATGAAAATAAAGAGTCGTGATTTTTAATATTTAAGAAATCATCTTGGGCGAGATCATAGATCATATAGCGTTCTTTGCTTGGCATAGAGTTCCAAATATCTGAATAATATCCAAAACTTAAATTTTGGATATGTACTATCATGTGATGTTTATCTAGAATTTTATTGTTTTTTGTATAATTTGTTTTAGAATATATTACAGCAGCTAATTCAGGTAAAAAGTTGCTGTACCCTAATTCTTCAACAATTATGTTTTTTTTACTATCGTCATTTTCATTCTTTAATATATTTCTAACCTTTTTTTTGTTTTTCGTTATGCCAAGAATTACTTGAGGAAATGCACCTATTATATTACGCCAGGAGTTAAATTCATTAAATATTTCAATTTTGGAAATTTTCATATCAGATATATCCATAGGAGTATTTGAGTTAATTTGCTCTTGATAAAAGCTCAGTATTTGACTTGGGTATATTTCAGAAATCAGTATGATCCGTTTATTTTTAGCTATCAAATAACACAAAATCTCAAGTTTGATTTTATTAGAAAAAAATGAATGGATGTCATATTCTAAATGGTCAAGAATAAAGTAATTAAATTCTTCTTGCCATCCTTTTTTTTTGTTATTGATATAGGGATGGGAAATAAAGCCTGTAAAAAGTGTGTCAAAATAGTGTTGAATATTAGAATTTGTACTGCCAATTTGATTAATATTCAAAAAGGATAATGCAACCCCTTTTTTTTCCTCAGTCTGTGATAATATTGTTTCTGCATATTTTCTTTTACTTGTAAGGGGCGGTCCTATTATTATTAAGCCAGAGTTGGCACCTTCCTTATTTAATATTTGAGCAAATTTTTTGGAGTAATTTTTATTTTGATTTGTGTCGAAATCATTTGATTTTAATGACATAAAACAGAAACCGAAAAATCTATAAACATAAAAATAAATAAGAAAAAATATTGAGAATAAGAGGATTAGTATGCCAATGATTTTTACGGATTTGAAAAAGGTATTTGAATAAAAAGGGAGGATATGGTTATAACTGTTTTTACAATTGTTTTCTTCATTGGATTTCTTTTTTATGATCGATACCAAAGAAGTTTTATTGTGTTTAGTAATGAACTTAATGGAATCATTATATTCATTACTAGACCAACTTTTATCATTTGCCCCATTAAAAGCTAATGCTTGATGCGGTCTTATTTTTTTATTAAATATAGGTCGAACGTACCATAGGAAGTTGGAAAATTCAGTATCATAATGCCTCTCATTATCTTCATTAACGGGCTTAATTTTATTGGAGTTATGTAGGTTATATTCACTTGCTTCTAAATACTGTTTATATAATCTTTCATTATTTTTTCCTTCGTAAGGAGGTAATTTATCCCTAAGGTATTTGTCGTTCTTTATGTATTGGGATGCTTTGTAATATTGATTGGTCTTAGTCCATATGAAATTTTCAATATTAACAGATTTGCTATATAATAGGAATGCAGGAAGTAGTGATGAAATTAACAACCAAGAGGTGAGAAAAATCGCATACCATTTTTGATATAATAGTTGAGTTTTCCTTTCAACAGTATTAACAACCAGGGAGAACCTTCTCAACAAAGGTTTAAAAAGGAGGATAATGATAAAGAATAACTGAATGAGGACTAAGAATAAAAAGTTTTGTCTTGTATATTTAAAATATAGGAAATTGAGAATTACTATTCCTGAAATCAGGAATAATACTTGGATATTTATTTTAGTCTTTTTTTGTTTGTATAGTTTTAAGACATAGTAAACTAATAAAAAAGACCAAAGTATTAATATGAAATTAGATATAGGAGGCGAAGATGGTGTATGGGTAATACTTTCAACGTAAATAGTGTTAATTATTACTAAAAGTCCTAAAGCGAATAATAATATACTTAAACCAATGTATCTTTTTTTATAGAATTTTTTTGGAAGTAAGAAATCAAATATAAAAGTGTTTTCTTTATAAAAACCATTTTTTTGTTTTCTAAAAATTAAAATTACTACGGTTATAATTGAGGTAAGTAAAAACATACAAAATATTCCCATAGTTGAGAGGGATAAAATTTCAGCAGTTTTTAACCTTAGTAATGAAATATCATAATAAGCTACAAGACTTAAATTGGTGTCTTCTATAGGTAGAGTATAATAAATTTGTTTTTCCCCATATAGCTCAAAATTACCATGGACTTTAATACGTCCAATTATAGCAGCATATAGAGGCTCATGTTTGGAACTAAATTCAAAGAGATTTTCAAGGGTTGATTTACCTTTGTCCGAATGAAACCAAATTTCTCCTTCGCTATCTACAATGGCAAATTTATATCCAAAGGGTAATATAGGTTGATGAACAGATTTTAATTGACTGCTACCTACCTTGTAACTATTAGCATCATTTTGTATTATGTAAACCGCTTCCTCTGTTTCATCCTGTATGGATACCACAGGTCGCATCACATATTTTATCTTATACTTACCTGTAGTCCAAACGTTACTTTGAGACTTTATATTTTTAAAGTAATTTCGGTGAGATAAGGACGTTGGAGTTTTTTTTTGAGGTGGCTCCTTAATGTAATTAATGGAATATTTAATAGTTCCCGCTGTATCAATTTTGGATACTATTTTGAAATATTCTTTATAAGAATTAAAATAATTTTTTGATTTAGGCATGGTGTCTAGTAAGGGGGAGAGATATTTTTTTAATTTAATTTTGGAGTTGGAATTTAAGATTGCTTTAAAATTGTCGTTGGCTAAACTATCCTCATATTTTTTATCATAACTATTTAAATCAAAATTATACAAGCGGGTGATTATCGATTTGTTTTCTTCTTCAAAATTCATCTTAACATTGCAAGCTAGGTGTTCTAATTCACTTGGGATTTTATTATATAGTTGATTTGAATAATCAATTATGGATAGAAAAATAATATATAATAATGGGCTCCCAATAAGTATGGCAAAACCAGCAAATACTATATCTTGTCGGTTTAAACGTTCATCCTCTGCAATAAAATACATTTTAAAGAAAGGCATTCCGAAAACACAAAGAAGTAAAAAGGTGGCTAATAGACATATAATCCAAGGGTCTAGTTGCCTTGTTAAATCTTTATAATGATTACTTTTAATCAAGCCTATCATTTGAAAATCTACATTTTCATCATATTTATTGCTATAATTATATTTTCTTGCGAACACTTTATAGTCTTGTCCTATAAAATTGAGATCTGCAACCTTTGCAATTTCTAAGCCCATTATTCCAAATAAACTATCATTTTTGTCTAGTTTCTTCGGCAAAGCAATTGAATTGATAAGAATTGTTTTTGTGCTGTCAGTTATTCGATTGTCAGTTATTCGAATGATTAAGTGGTCAAAACCTTTGTACTTAAGGAGTTTTTTTGCTGTACTTTGATATATTGAATCTTGAAATGTACTATCTAACGATTTCTTATTATCTACTTCATTCAGGCCTTCCTTTATTGAGTTTTGTCTAAGGAAATCATTTTCTAATTTTTTAGAGGCTATCTTAAAGTAATTATCTAGTGTAGTGAATTTGTAATTTGTAATGTTGCTTTCATTGTCTTTGATATAGAGGTAATATCCTAAGCCGAGTAAGGAAATAATTATGATGGCAATAGTTACAACTCCAAAAATCTTTTTGTTATTAATAGGAGGTCTTTTAATATTAGAAAAAAGGGATGAAATATTCATTGCCTTGAGGATTAGAGTGTCTTCTAAATGTTGTTTGGGGGCAGACCATGGAAATCTTTAAATATATGAGATTGAATAGCGGAATAAAATACCCACTAATGGGTATTTTGTCTAAACTATTTTTTTACTTAATTAAGATTAGTTTTTTAATATCTATAAAAGTTTTTTTTCTACTATTTAAACTTTGTGAAGAACGGTGGTGGAATAATTAAAAAGTTATGATAAGTATTTTAAATATAGCAATTTCAGAAATCGGAGTTAAAGAAGTACCAGGGAAGAAATCAAATCCGAAAATTCTTCAATATGCGAAAGATTTGGGTTTTGATGATTATATAGATGATGATGTTGCCTGGTGTAGTCTGTTTATGAACTGGGTAGCCCATAAGGCTGGTTTGGAAAAATCGGGAAAGCTAAATGCACGGTCATGGTTGAATGCAGGGATACCAATAGTCAGTCCTGAACCTGGTGATGTTGTGGTTTTTTGGAGGGAAAGTAGGAGTTCATGGAAAGGGCATGTTGGAATTTATATGGGGCATGCTTTTGATTTCAATAGAATATATTGTTTAGGAGGAAACCAAGGAAATCAGGTTTCAATTACAGCTAAGCACAAAGATGAAATTTTGGGGTTTAGAAGACTAAGGCCAATTGGTAAGTTTGATTTTACGAATAAAGTTTTAAAAATAGGAAATACTGGGGCAGATGTAGTTCAGCTGCAAGATGGGCTTAAACAATTGGGGTATAATTGTGGGACTTCAGATGGCGTTTTTGGGAAAAAAACAGAACAAGCACTTAAAGATTTTCAATCTAGCAATACAGAATTAAATATAAATGGTGTTTTTGATGAAGAGACAAGAGTGTACTTGATTGAACTTTTGGAAGTATAAATAGAATAGTTTTAAATTTAATCGATTCTCTTTAATTGTGAGACAACTCAATTTGATAATACTTTTGTTTTGGGAGAATCTCAGATATTCTGTTCTATCCTAGTTTATAATGTTATAATAATCCGTAGGGAATTCCAATTATAGAGTGAGTTTATTAACCCTAAGTTTATGAGGTTAATCCATTGTGAAATGTGTTTTTTAAACTAGCTGTCAATTGAACGAGTTGAATCGGGGGTTTGGATTTGAGTACGATTGTTAAAGGTATTTTTTTCAGAAATACGGAAATGTTTTTGGAAAAGTTGTTGTATAAATTAAACTAATCAAAATAAATCATGGGAAAGGTGTTAAAAGTGTGTTTGGCCATGGGGGGAGGAGTTTCTCTTGGGACATTTTCTGGTGCTGCCTTGACGGAATCTTTAAAACTCTTATTACTTTTTGGGAAGGATAAGGAAGGAAATCCCTATGAAGATGTTGTTGTTGATGGTATGAGTGGTGCAAGCGCAGGAGCTATTGCTCTAACTATTATGTTAAGGACCCTTATTGATTATAAATCCATGATGAAGGTTTATAATCAGAATAGTGAAGCTAATAAGGAAATTACAGAGGCATTATTAATTAAAGAATTAGCTGAAGATTATTTTTTCAATGATAAGGACAGTGTTGAGAATCATGAAAATTTTGAAAAATTAAAAGCGATTCAGGTTGCTCAAAAAATTCAAAAGCAAATTTGGACTGAAAAAATAACTAGTAGGTTGCTTTTAGAAAAAAAAATAAACGGGGAATATAAAAATGATCCGCATGGGTCTTTCAGTATTTTAGATAGGGGCATTTTAATAGATTTAGCCAAGAAGTATTTGGTGGATCCTTTGGATTTTGACCTGAATAATATGCGGCTTTTAGATCCGAAACGTGTTGTTTTTGCATGTTCTTTGACTAATCTAATTCCAATTGAAATAAAGGCAAAAGACGATAAAGTTTTAAATCAATTAGAAGCTAATGTATTGAAGTCTACAGGGTCTCACAATCATTCAGAATTGAGAGTATTTGATTTCATTTTTGATAAAACAATCCAGTATTCAGATGATTGTTGGTTTAAAGTTAGAAAGTTCCCTAAAGATGGTGCTCAGGAACTGGACTTGAATAGCAAGAAGGCATGGTCTATTTTTTCATCTTCAGCTTTGGCTTGTGGAGCATTTCCTTTTGCCTTTGAGCCAGTAGTATTGAAACGCTATAAAAATGAATTCGGACCATATGGAGATGGATGGCCCAAAGCTTTGAGTGATATTAAAGATGAGATTGACTCAGAAAAGATTAAATTTAAAAATAGCTTTTTTAGAAATAGTGAGCTAGAATCTATAGATTATGAATCCTATAATTTTCCTTATATTGATGGAGGCACTTTTAATAATGAACCTATTAAAGAAGCCTTTAAAATAAGTAGTTTCCAAGATTATGGTAAAAAAATGAACCAAGAAAGGTTGGTACTGTTTGTCGATCCAGCAGTGAGAACCGATAAGTTTAAATCATTTAAAGTACCCTCGTACCAATCTATAGTACAAAAGCCCAATAATTCAGTTAAATTTAATAAGGAAATTAATAAGCTAATAGCTAATGTAAGTGCTACAGTTGGTTTATTGGCTAATCAAGGGAGTATTAAAGAAGAGCATAAAATCAAAGATGTAAAAGAAAGTTTAGGTTTACGTGATAACTTGTTCTTGTTTATAGATCAAAATGATTATATGTATAAGAAGTTGTCGGTTGGTCTGATCCATACAGCATTTGTTAAGATAAATAAGAATTTAAATTCTGGAATCATTTCTTTGGGAACTCGAAATTATGTGGAGTATTTTCACAACGAAATCTCAAAATCCGACAAACAAAATCTCGATGAGAATTTAGAAATAGGTCTTGATGTTTTAATTGAAATTAATGATAAAATTTTAAAGTATTGTGAGGGTGCTACTTGCAAAAATTTGAAAGAAGAAAATGACGATTTTTTGTATAAGGAGGTATACCCTGTTTTAAATAAAGGATTTGATGAAGTTCATTGGGAAAAAAGAAACAATTTATTTGCACAAACAATTTTTAAGATTGTTACCGATTTTTCATTGAGAACTGTGGGGAAGAATAGTCAAGCAGAATTTATGGCTATTTTACCCATTAGTCCTGAAGAGGAATTTTTGACTATTCAGCTGCCTGGAGATGAAGTGCAGGCCTTTGCTGGTTTCGCGTCTAAACCATCAAGGATATACTCATTTGAATATGGTAGATTAAGTACCCTAATTTCCTTAAGCACTTTTAATAATGGATTTCGAACAGAAGATCAGGGGTTCAAAAGTGCCATAGTTTCTGATGAAGAATTGAAAGGAACAAGAGTTAAATTATTAAAAGAAGTCATTGATGGTTTAGAATTTTTTGATGTAGATTACAAATATTGTGAGGAGATCAAAGAAGAACTTTATGATTTAGGGATTGAACGTCTCCTTAAATTATTATTTCCCAATAATGGCAGCAACAGAATTAAGCGTTTTCTGGCATTAAAATTACCAACTCAAATAACTGGCCTATTAGCTCTAATCATGTTTCCATTCAAAAGTTTTAAGATGTCAACCCGTTCGGTAAGAAAATTATTAGATAATTTTTCAATTGAAACGGCCGACGGTATAAATTATAAAACATTGGTTCCCATTACCATTTCAATCTTAAGCAATGAAAGGTTAAAAGGAAAGATTAAAATTGGGCATTTGCATCCATCTATGAAAAGTGTGTCTATTCTACCTGGTGAACACGATTGTAAGAATACTAAAAGATATCAATATTTGTTTCAATTATATCAATTAGAGTACGTTAAATCTAGAAGTAAGTCATCCAAGAGGGCAGGAGATTTATCAACTTCTACCCATAAGATGCCTTCTCAAAATATAGAAAGAGTTGGATTAACTGTAAATAGACGTCTTAAAAATCCAAGTATAGATCCTTATGTTCATTTTGAAAAATGGAGAACAGAAATAGAGGAGGAGTCTGAGAAGATAGAAATAAGTGAATTGTCGTTTAATGGAAATTCAATAGGAGACTTAATAACAGCAATTAATAATAAGGAAGCACATTTATTTTATTCTTTAAAAAATATAAACTATTATGTAAACCCTACTTTGGAATATGATATAGATTCGGAAAGAGATTGGTATTTTGTGGAGAATACGAGACCTTTTTATCTTGATTTGTTAAAAGGTAATTAGTCCGTTATGGAGTTCTTTTTTTTAAAAAAAAGAGAACCATAAAAAACATAAAAATGAAATACCCAAAAAGAATATCCATAAAAAGTTACATTCAAAAAGAAATAATGCCTTTTTATATTTATTGTCTGAAATATCTACAGGATCATTGTCGGTTTTTCCAGTGTTTTTAGCATTGTTAATCTCTATCAAATTTTGTTCAAAATTTACTGTTGCATAAGCCAATAGTATTACACCTATGAAAATTCCAGTTATTATCAGCTTATTTTCGATAGATTTGTTTTTCATTGTTTCATTTTCAAGGAGAACAATGAATCCGGCATATACTCCAAACATCCATTTGGACTTAATTATATAATTGTTTAGTTTTACAATTCTTAAGGAAAAGGTATCCTGAGTATTTGAAGTTTTGATTTGTTTAGTCATGTTTAAAACTATTCATGATGTTTGCCAAAAAAGCAAATCCAGAAATAAGATCCTCTTTTTGCAGTAGAGGTTCACTATTATGAACTCTTACCATTTGTGCTAAACCTAGTATTTCGGAATATAATAGAATAAATCTATCTAAATAATCTTCTCCAACATTATAAATATTGATCGAATAAAAAATGTCATTCTTGATATTATTAAACACTCCTTCAAGAAGAAATGTATCGTATTCTGTTTCGTATTTTTGCTTTGCTAACATCAATCCCTGTAATACAGATTCCTCGTTAAAATTCATAATATTAAATTTTTAATAATTGTATTATCTCTTCGGAAGTGGGCTTAATACTAGTTGAGTCAGCTTGTTTAAGAATTGAATTTATTTCCTGAAGTCTTTTTAATTTAGTCTTTTCCAATTCACTGATTGAATTAAATTTTGCAATTTTTACAGCGCGACTCTGTAGGCTGTCTATAAGGATTATTAATTGCGTGTCTTTCAAAGCTCCATTATTAAATAATTCCGACAATCTAAACATTCCATCTCTTAAAAAGTTTATAGCTTCGCTTCGCTTCCCTAGTTCAGCTATAGATTTAGCGAATTCTACTTTTGTTTGAGCGTCAATTTTTCCTGCTTTTTTAGCGTCAATATTAGCTTTTGCAAATACACTCATTGCAGATTCTAGGGCGACATCTGGTGGGTTTTCAGAAAAAGTAATGAACTTTCCTTCATTGTTTGCCATGATAATACTTATTCTTTGAGAGGCATCAGTACGTGCAGTAAAAAGAGTTGGTTCAGGATTTCCATTTTTGTCTTTAAAAAGACTTTGTCTTTCAATTTCCCCAATACTTTTCGTGGAATTGCAGCCATACAGGAGAAGTATTATTGATATAGTAAGAAGTTTATAAATAGTTTTTAAATTCTTTAGGTGTCTCATTTGAAATATTAAATGTAATGTTTACACTAAATTATGTAATTAATTAAAATTTGTTTATACCCAAAATAGGGTATATTTGTTTGTTTTTTAGTTGTTTATGGGCTGTTTGCGTGATTTGATTGAGTTAGGAGGGAAATTGTAATCTAATAAGTCCCGCCAAATTAAACCTGCCAATACACGCCAAAATTGTAAATTTTGCTTAAATTTGATGAGAA
The DNA here is from genome assembly GCF_051172795.1 of Formosa sp. S-31. Lineage (NCBI taxonomy): Bacteria > Pseudomonadati > Bacteroidota > Flavobacteriia > Flavobacteriales > Flavobacteriaceae > Formosa > Formosa sp. S-31. The sequence goes on along the minus strand of NZ_JAENDK010000002.1, from coordinate 688,268 downwards.
ATTAGAGCAATTTATCTTCAAAATTTCAGGCTGCTAATTTCCGTGCCACTTTCCGAGACTTTTTGTACCTTGATTAGTGTTAACCCCTGTAAATAAAGGGAAGTTAAATGCTGTATCGGAAAGTAAACTGTAAAACTTCTACCGTTCTTGTTTTTTATACAGATACTCCATTGCGAAGCATCCTGCAATAATTCCCAATGATACAAGTATTCCAGTGTGGTTTGTGTTGTATTGTTGTTGAATAAGTATTAGAAGGGCCACAAGACATAACACAAAACCAATTAAAGGAATGAACTTGTGGCTTTTCGTTTCTTTAGCCAATCTGTATCCAACCAGATTAACAATGCCAAATATGAGCAGGAAACCGATACTGCCAGCAGTAGAAATACTTTCTAATTCCAAAACATTCACCAGAATCAAAGTCGCTATAGAGGTGATGAGCAGCCCAATAGGGTGGTTCCAGAATTTAGCCAAAAAGTGATGCGGCAGTTCATCATCTTCGGCAATTTCATAATTCACCCTACTACCGCCGTAAAGCGAAGCATTAATGGCAGAAAAGGTCGAAATCAAGGCCGCTATGGTGATAATGGTAAAGCCTACTTGCCCCAACATGGGTTTGGCGGCTTCAGCCAATACATAATCTTGTGCCTTGGAGATGCTTTGGAAAGGTAAGGAGCCCACGGTAACCAAAGCAATGATGACATATAGGACAATCACAAAAATGACTGAAGTATAATAGGCCCTTGGAATATTGTGGCTGGGATTGGCAATATCTGGAGCGGCATTGGCAATGAGTTCAAAACCTTCATAAGCCACAAAAATAACCATGCCTCCTGCAAACAAATGGATAAAGGGCTCCCAATTGGAAACAGCCAATTGTTCGATATTGGGATTCCCCATTAAACCATAGGCCCCAATGCCAATAAACCCGATAAGAATGATCAGTTTAATGACTACAGCATAGGATTCTATTTTACCAACAACAGCAATACTGTAATAGTTAATGGCAGTAGCCAACACAATAATGCCACTGGCGTAAATATGAAAATTGATGCTTTTGTCATGTGTGATTTGCCACAGGTTAGGGGCATAGGCTCCAAAGGCCGAGGCATACAAAGACAACATGATGATATAACTCACCCATAACAGGTTATTCATAGCACCACTAAATACGGATTTCCCAAATCCTTGATTGATAAATTTTACGGTACCGCCGCGGTCGGGATAGTGCAAGGAGAGTTTTACGTAAGAGTAGGAGGTAATCAAGGCCAACAGTCCTGCCCATAAAAAGGCAATTGGTGTGCCGCCTTTTGCCAAACTTACGGCTAGTCCCAACACAGCAAAAATGCCGCCACCAACCATACCGCCAATGCCTATGGAAATCGCTTCTTTAAGGCCTATCTTTTTGTTCATATAAACCTTGATTGCTTAATACACTTTAAAGCCTGTATACATTTTGCGTTCTATACAATTGGGAATTTCTGATATCAAGAGGTAATGCCCAGGGTCCAGTTGAACTTTAAAAAAGCCTTTGCTTTTTTCGGGTAAATCTTCAACACCTCCCAGAAAACTTACACCTTTGGGAGCTGGCGTCCTAAAGGCTTTAATGTTGGCTGTGTTTAGCCATTGGCCTAAGGTGGTTACTAAAGAATCATTTTCAAGCTTTACCAGATTCACATCATGGCCCAACATATGCTCGTATTTCTTTTGATCTTCAAAATCTACGGAAAAGGTATAGGATCCTGCTTTAAGCGAATCGACAAACTGAATGCCGCGTTCACTGGATATTGTTATGGAGTTGTCCGCTTTGGGCTGTTCCAGATTATTAGGAGTATTTTGTACTCTTAATTCTTTGAGCATACCCATAAAAGTATGGGCCATACCATCAGGCATTCGGACATAACATTCCAAAACATAGGTACCAGGGCTTAGGTATACCGTAGACTCTGATGAGGTTTTTCCAGATGTTAACCCAACACCTCCGCCTAGTTCTACCCGTTGGAACCATTCTGGAATATTCTGAAATGCTTGCATACCAGCCTCAACATTACCTTGGTCAAAATGCTTGAATGCTGCTAAAAAAGGAGGAATCAACTCTTGTTTAAAGGCTTCGATGCCCAAACTATCCGGCATTTTTTCTAGAATAAAGAAGTGCGGATCCAATGAATTGTTTTCATATTGAAAAGTGGTCCATCCATAAGGGATGTCTTCTACCATTTCAAAGTTCATTCCAGAGGAGCTTACAGTCACATAATTTGGGGGATCCATGGAATCTGTACTGTTAACAGAGGAAGTACTACTTTTAGGACTGTCTTTACAGGAGATTAAAATTGCAACAGCGATAAAAAAGGGGGCTAAAAATGTTTTCAAAAGTAATTTCATAATGAATGAATTTTAGATAGAAATACAATAAAGCTTCTTTAAAGATAACATTTTGTTTTTTAGGGGTGTATCCGAGATACTGGAGGGCTTATGTTCATCTGTTTCTAAAATTGACTGCTGAGTTTTGTCCGAAGTTTATGGTCGCTTTAGAAATTAACTTTAAAGTTTCAAATTAGATAATAGGTTTGGAGTGTTTATTTGAGAAATTACTGGAAATATCAGCCTGTTTTTTGGGTAAGAAATAGGGCATTCAAAATATTCGCCGTATTGGTAATGGCTAATTGTGGGGTGAGTGCTGTATCGGAGATGCCTGAAACCACCTTGGATATATTGTGGTCTACAGAGCCCTTATCTTGCCATACCGAATTAGGGGCAACGGTTAAATAGGCCGAAAAATTATGGTGGCCCGAGCCTGGGCGTTCCCCAATAACATGGATAATGCCATGGGGCTTTGGTTCATTGGATATATTGCCAAACAGAAGTTCTCCACAGACATATCCGGCACGGACACGACCGTTGGTGATAACGATGGGTTGCTTGCTTAGGCTGTAACCCTGTGATTTCAGTGCTTTGGTCAATCCATCCAAAAAGGGAATCAAATGGCCTTCATCCATCAATGCTCTGGCGTTAAGTCCGTCTGAAATGATGATTTGAATGTCAGGTGGCGTTTCCCAAGTATTTTTTAGGGAGTTAACCTGGTTTATGGCATCGGGGTTTAAAACTTCACCTGATTCTGGATGGTACACGTAATCCTTTCGATTATGGGAGGCCGTAGCTATGGCGAGTGATGCTGGAATACTTTGTACAAACACAGGTTGCATTTCAGTCCACAGACTTACCTTGGCATCATCATATAAATACTGTACTTGCTTCTCCAATTCAGGCTTTAAATCCCAATAGTTTTTGCCGTAACCCTGAGCAATAGGGACACCGCGGTTTTCTATACGTGAAATGGCAGCTTTACCTTTATTATAAATATCCTCCAAAGATCTAGTGTCGTTCTTGGCTTGTCGGTATTTATAATACACCCAGATAGGATCTCCAAAATGTTTCGTGGGGTGTCCTTCCTTGTCGATAACTTCTAATTTTTTAAAGAAGTCCCACATGGCATCATTCACTTTGAAACCAAAGTCTTCTCTAATTCTGACATGATTATTGAAGGCCGTAGTTAGATAGCTTAACATGGGGTCGTTTTTGGTGGGAAGTGCCATTAAATAGGCAGGATTTGCAGGTATAACTTGTTCGATACACCAGTCTAAATCCTGTAAATTCACATCCATATGTAGGGTGGAGCAGATGTCCAATCCTATGGTGAGGCCGTGGAGTTTGCCCATCACGGTATCTTCCAGGCAACAGCGCACCAATTGTTCCTTGGTTCTAAATACTTCCGGACCAATAAATCCGGCAACATCATTCACGTGAACCCAAGAGTTGTTATCACCTTTTAAAGCACTGATTTTTTGTTTCAAAACCCTCAAGAAACCATATTTCCGAGATTCATGCATCACCATATCAAAGCCTTCGGCATGGCCGTTGGTGAAATCGGCGCCTTGGCCTGTTTCGGCATAAAAGCCAAAATGCCCATTGCGAAGGGATGCATACTGCAGCATTTTATCGATGGTTACATCAAAGGTAGTGTTGGCATTCACTGTGCCGGCAATACTCTGAAACCAGATGCCGGTGCTTCCTGGATGTTGACGTTCCACTTCCGCTTGCACATCTATATGGGATAGCACACAGTTTGGAATGGTAGTTTCCAAACCAAAACTTGAAATGATATCAAACAAGGTTTTTTCAATTGCAGCTACAGATTCGGGTTCACTGGAAACAGGATTGGTGCCCAACACCACATCGCCAACCGCATAAGACCAAGCATTAAACACCTGCCATGAAATATCTTCGGTATTATCTGTGGGGGAGTTGGGCTGTACACGGGCGCCCATATACCCCTTACTTCCGATGTTACTGTTGGGTAGCGGATTAAATACCTTGTTTCCAATGGCAATGAGTTCATCATTGGACATTAATTTTACCACACAGGCTATGGTGTCACTGCTAAGACTTGGCATGATGTTTTTAATATCAACTTCGGTACTCTGTAGCAAAAATTCTTTGAGCTGTTGTAAGGTCCAGGAATCGACCTTGGAGTTGGTGGGAAGAGAGTTTACAATCAGGTCCGACAGTTCGTCTTGAAACACATTGTGGTTGGAAAGGTCTTTTATGTTAGTGTTACTTAGTAAGAGTCTTGCATGGATTCTGGATTGTTCATTGGCTGCAGCAATATTCAGGGTTTGGTCGCCTTCCTTAAAGTCGTTTGCCGAGCCTAAAATCTGTTTATAAAGCGTGTTGTCAAAACTTCCGTTAACTCTGTCGATATATTTAAAAATATCTTCTCCTGATCTGGGTTTTCCGATATTCGGTGCTTTGGCATCGGAAACAGGCTTGTGAGTTCCGGAACCAAGCATGGGTGTACCATTCATCAATAGAAGCGATGCCCCGGTAATGCCGGCATGTTTTAAAAATTCCTGTCTGGTCATAGCGTTACAGTAGTTTTCGTTCTATCATCAAGATAATGAATTTGTTAGTGGTTTTTAAAATGAGAGGTAATTTATTTTATTGGGGTGTTCCATCTCTTAAGATTTCAGTTTAAAAATGAGAAGAACATTCCATTTTGTTAACCAGTAATCTTCTTTAAGCCGAGCTCATACTACTGCTGATACAAAAAACTAAGTCTGTAATAGTTTAATATTTATTTGATTTTCTTGAGTTTTTATAGTGTTTAATCATTTTACCGAAATCTTTATCCTTTTTGCGTTTCTCTGCCACGGTCGATTCGTAATGTTCTTTTTCGCGCTCCATTTTTAAAAAATTTTCAAAGGAGGCCTGGTCGATATCACCTTGTTCTAGAGCGGTAATAACGGCACAGCCTTTTTCTGTTGTATGTGTACAATCGGAGTATTTACATTTTTGGGTCAGAGTGTATATGGTTTCAAAAGTGTGTTCCAGGCCACCGGAGCGTTCTGTAATACCAACTTCCCGCATACCGGGGTTGTCAATCAGGATGGAGCCGTTAGCTAATACAAGTAATTCCCGATGCGTTGTGACGTGTTTTCCTCGGTCTATGCTGTCGCTGATTGTTCCTGTCTTCATTCGGCTTTCTCCACTTAAACTGTTAATTAAAGACGATTTTCCAACGCCGGAAGACCCTAACAGGCAATAGGTTTTTCCTTTCTGCATTAGTTTTAACATGGCTTCTAATCCTGTCCCTGTTGTATTGCTAAGCGGTACAATGGATACATTTTTAATTCGGTTGTTTAACTGTTTCAATATGGTATTCAATTCTTGCTCATCGATTAGGTCGGTCTTCGAAATCACAATTATAGGAGTAATACCTGATGCATAACACAGGGTTAAATAGCGTTCCAGACGATTTATATTAAAATCTCGGTTAACCGATTGTACGATTAATCCGAAATTTATATTGCAGGCTATAATTTGTTTTTCTCCGAATTTGTCTACAGCCTGACGTTCCAGAATGGAATATCGTGGCAAAACAGCATGAATTAAGGCTTTGCCTTCGTCGTATTCTGAAATAGCAACCCAGTCGCCCACAGCAGGGAGGTCGTTGCGAGATGTTGCATTAAATCTTAAGTTACCTATAAGTTCGCAATCTAACTCTGTCGCACCTGTATGTACCGTGTAGCGGTCTTTGTGTTCCATAGTGACTCTGCCAATACCAAAGCCACCCAGCTGTTGTTCCTGACGATAAGTTTCCAACTGACTGGTATATCCTAAATCCTGAAGTGTCATAGTACCTGTATTTTGAAAAGCCTGAATTGAAATGTAATTCTAATTTAAGCAATTATGTTGTTTAATAAGTCTAAATTCCTGTAAAATGTACCGAATGGCTTGTGAATCAGTTTTATAGTGTATCACTTTTGGTATTGATTGCTATATGTTCTAGGACTTTTTTTAATTCATTTTCTTTCTGGGTACCTATTAGAAAATTTTCACCCCCTTTTAATTCCAGAGCCAGTCCTTTATTGCCTTTTATATTATATACAATACCATATTTTGAGGCCATCCGAATGCCCCAGCCTCCTACAAAACCATAATTCACAAGCTTTGCAGTTTTTACTTCGTTCCAGTTTACGTACTTTTTTATAAATGGGAAGAAGTGCATGCGAATGCCGTGTTTGTCAATCGTGGTTGTTAGTTTCATAACTGCAAAGAGCGCGATTAAGGAGAAAATAAACAGCGAAAATATAATTAGGCCTGTATCAGACATGGGCTGGTCTCCAAACTGTTCTCCTAAAATCAGTTGCTGGTAAATGCCCTTTATAGGTATAAATCCAACCGGAATTAAAATAAGCCAGATCCACCATTGTGTGAATTTCTGCTCTTCTTTAAATGTGGTGTTCATTTTTTTGATGTTTTAGTGTTGCTCAGATATTTTTTTAGTTCTCATTTTTTTAATTCCAAATGCATAAACAAAGATAAAACCTAGCATGAGTCCCCCGAAGATTACAGTTCCGGTTAATTCGTTTTGCCTCGTTTTTTTTAAGCTTATAAAAGTTTCGGAGTCAGTTGAAAGACTAAAAATATGAAGTGTAACATTCTGTTCGATGTTTTTACCCTTTGGATAAAAGGTCAGGTTGACAGTTGTTTTAGGGGTAGCCTGCGTTAATTTATTAAAATCATAATAGAAATCTTTAGTTTCGGAAATTCCAAATGACTGTTTGTTTCCCTTTATTGTAAAAGCAGTAATAGAATCATATGTATATACTCCATTTTTATTTGGGCCACTCTTATGGATAAATTTCCATATTTTCTCAATGGGACCTTTTATGGTTATCAGTTCATCTTTGCTCAAAGTACCGCGTTCGATAGTTAGATATGTCATTAAGGCCAAGAATCCAATTGTTGAAATGAAAATTACATGGAAGAAGATGTGATTAAAAGAGATTTTCACTTTAGGTTTTGTCAGGGATTATAATATTTAAAAATTGTAATGGGGCAAATTAATTGTGTGAAAACAGTTAATTTTTAATTAGTATTATAATCGAAGATACTACTTAATAATGGTTACCCCCAACAACTTTCTCGTTCGATAATTATTTCGCTTTCTGTTATGGATTAAAAATATGTTTAAAAAAGCTTTACTTTATTTGCTTTAATCGGTTCATGGCAGCGACTACAACATCGTAATACTCGAGGTGGTCTCCGTTTTCGTATGTATGTAATTCTTCGAGAATTTTAGGGAGATATATAAATTGTCTTTCCTTAACGTAGGTCTCTTTTAAGGCATTTACCTGCTCTTCTGTACCTGTTTTTTCGGCTATTATAATTTCTCCGGCTCTAACAAAATGTTCGTAAACACAGGCTTTCCAGCTGGTATATCCCTGATTAGCCATAACTTCTTTAACAGGGGGGAATAAGTGCGCTGTTTCTGTAAAGGCCGATTCCGGCAAGCGGGCAACCACAGGATTTACAAAGGAATGCCCGAACTCGTGCACGCTGAGTTCTCTTAATTTATCGCGATAGTTAAACCCCATGTGCAAATCACTTGCATCTTCAAACTGCTGTATACCCAGGGCTCCAAATATATTATATACTTCAGTTAGGGCATTATCTGAATTTTTCACTGCAAAGCCCATGCCTTTCGGAATAGTTAAACTGGGAATTAACAAGTACCGGTCGAAGTCTTTATGGTAAAACTGTTCCATGACCGAGATGAAATTGTTGTCTGGTAAATCCTGTTTAATTTCCGCTATGACAGTATTATAATAGGGTTTTGACTGTTCCAGATAAACATCGAAATCTATTTCTTTGGAAAAAGCATTCAGGCCATTCAAAAATGTTTCGGCGTGATTTTTAGCTTCAAGTGTATCCTTGCTTTTAGAAAAATTAAGGTAATACTGTACAGGAATATCTGCTGTAAGTGCTGCATTCGGTACAGGTTCCAGTTGCAGTAAAAAAGCATTCAGGTAATCCAGCCACAGATGGTCGGCAACCGTGAAGCTTTGTGCCAGATTTTCGCTGCTTATATAATCTTTATATTTGTTATACAGGGTATAACCGTAATTGTGCCATGATTTTTTAGGCATGGTTTTGCCTTCCACTTCGATTGTTTTTGTCTCAATATTTTCGGCTTCGAAGCCTATAAAATAGGCCAGTCCCAGTAATTCAATATTTTTATTAAAGCTTATTTCCAACTTCTGGGAGCTGGCTTCAGGTTGTGAAAAACTAAGAAAAGATGTTACAAGTAATAGGGATGCAATGCATAGAGATTTCATAATAGCAGTTTTAAAATAGTGGTTTTTCAGCGGGAAGAATTGAGGGCATTTACTATGCTTTATTATCAGGTGGATTCAAAAACGAAACGAAAACCGAATACCGGGAGTTCGCCCTGCATAAAATCAAGATTTTCAGAACGTTTAAACCCGAGATTCTCGTACATATTCCAGGCCGGTTTCATAGCCATTGTGGTGTGAATTATAAGTTGTTTTAAATGACTTGCCCGGGCTCTTTTAAGACACTCCAGTGTAAGGGCTTTGCCTATGCCAAGACCACGCGCTTCGGGATGAACAGCCAACAGGCGAAATCCGGCAGATTGTTTTTCTTGTGTAGCCGTTCCACCAGAACCATAGTATGCCATTTGTCCAAAATAAACGACTGCGCCAAGGATATCATTATTTTCATTAACGGCTACAATAAGGGCAGTATCGGGATTTTGGGTTAAATCGCCTACATGTAATAACAATTTGTAATATTCCGGTTGCTCATCTGGTTTAGGAAAGCCTTCTAATTGCGAATAGACTTGCACCAGCAGTTGTCCTACGGCCAGATATTCCTGTTTTAAAGCGTTTCTTAGATATATCTGTGGAGGTTTCATGAATTAACTTCCGGCAATAGGAGAACCAAAAACACCAACAGCCAATTCTATCCACACAAGAATAAAGGCAACGACAAGGAGGCTACAGGCAATAAGTCTGCTTTGTGCAGAAGTGAAAATTCTCAGGAAAAATTCGAATAACAATCCTGTAACCGTTAATAAAACAGCCATGACCAGAAAGTCAAATCCCGTCCAGTTAACTTCCGAGGTAAATTGCATGGCTATTAACGGAATTAATAATAAAACCGGGACAAACGATAAAATAATGAGTAGTCTTTTATTTTTCATGATGAAAGGTAATAGTATTTAAATTAAAGGATTGATTTCGATACTTTTTAAATGCTTTAATCCCAAAGCGTCCCATTCAAGCCCAGAACTATGCCGAACCAAAGCGTTATAATAAATACAACCAAGCTCAATATGCCACTTAGTATAGCATTCCAGTTTTTAAGTTTGGAATACGTTTGTATGGCATAAACGGCAAGTCCGCCACATGCCGCAACAAAGGGCGTAAGTAGTAATGGTTTAATACGCCATAAAACTGGCCATTCGGGTTTAGGTGTATCTACAGAAAAAACAAACGCAGTAATAATAATAGCTCCTGTAACACCGCCAAAAAGCCCATAAAACTTTAAGGTTTTAGTGTCTGAAAAGAGTTTGAATGTTTCGATGTTGCGTTGCATAACTGAGTTGAAATCAATGCGCTAATGGCATACAAAATAAAATAAATTATTGAGATTTCAAATTGTTAGCGTTCTGTCTTTTGTGCTCGATTTTATGCTGTCCTCAGTAGAAATTCCTTCATAAAGCAGGGGTCAGGTGGTACGCAAAATCTTTTCCATTTTTCGGCCTTTAGCCAGCTCGTCTATCAGCTTGTCCAGATATCGCGTCTGTTTAGTAAGAGGCGTTTCGATGTCTTCAATGCGATACCCGCAAATAACTCCAGTTATTAAATTGGCATTCGGGTTCAGCTTGGCATCTTTAAAAAAGGTTTCAAATGTTACTTTTGCTTCAATTAGCTCTTGTAATTTAGTTTCGTTATAGCCTGTAAGCCATTCAATAACTTCATATAATTCGGCTTTGCTGCGGCCTTTCTTTTCTATTTTAGTAACGTAATGTGGAAAAACCGATGCAAAAGTCATTTTTGCTATACGTTCGTCGTGTTGTTTAGTTGTGCTCATCACTATTTATTTTTGAGCTAATATCTAAAATTAATTTTATTTCGATAGTTCAGAACGCAAATTATAGTTAAACACTAATAAAGAGGAAGAAGTTTAAATTCTGGTGACTTTTTAAGATAAAAATCTTATTTTTCGTTAATCTAACTGTACGTATCATGAAAAAGTTTATCTCGTTTTTACCTGTTTTAGCGGCCTTTTCAGGTCTTTTTGCGCAACCCGGAATGCCGGATGATTATCTGTCAGCCGAATTTCATAAAGAAAGACGGGCTGCCTTACGAGCGAAAATGCCCGAAAATACCGTTGCTGTTTTTTTTGCTAATGCAGAAAGAAATCGTGCTAACGATGTGGATTATGTGTATCATCAGGATCCTGATTTTTATTACCTGACGGGATATAAGGAACCTAATGCCGTTCTGGTTATTTTTTCAGAAAATCAGAATGGTAAACACGGGGAGCATTTTAACGAAATTCTTTATGTGCAAAAAAAAGATGCCCGAATGGAACAATGGACCGGAAAACGTCTGGGGATTGAAGGCGCTAAATCTCAGCTGGGATTTGAAACCGCTCTGAACGGGGAAGAATTTTTAAAAAATGGTATTAATTTCACGAGTTTTGATGCGGTGTTATTTGATACTTTTCATGATGATTACAGAAATTCCAAACGTAATGATGCAGATTTATACGATTTAATTCAGGCCTTCAAATCGCAGATTGCATATACTGAAACCAGTGTAAGTGGAGTTGCGAATGCTGACAAAGATTTAAATTCTGGACAAGGGCAGCTTAAAGAAAAAACAGTAAAAACCGACACCCGAACGCTTAATAAATTAATGGCTGGTTTACGCGAAATTAAAATGCCTGATGAAATGGTTCTATTAACTAAGGCAGTAAGAATTTCTGCAATGGGCCAGCGCGAAGTTATGAAAGCGATGCATGTAGGGATGTCGGAAGCTGAAATTCAAGGGGTACATGAATATGTATATAAAAAATACGGCAGCGAATATGAGGGGTATCCGAGTATTGTGGGCGCCGGAAACAACGGTTGTGTGTTACATTATATTGAGAATTCCAAAACGAAAGTAGAAAACGACCTGGTCCTTATGGATCTGGGAGCCGAATATCACGGTTATACTGCCGATGTTACACGAACTATTCCTGCTAATGGTAAATTTAGTCCGGAGCAAAAATTAATTTACGATCTGGTATATAATGCTCAGGAAGCAGGAATCGCTCAGGTTGTTGCTGGGAATACACTTAAATCACCCGATATGGCTGCAAGAGCAGTGATTAACGAAGGCTTAATAGCCTTAGGTATAGCGAAGGATGAACAAGAGGCGCGTAAATATTTTCCGCATGGAACATCGCATCATATTGGTCTGGATGTTCACGATACCAGTTTGCGTGGACCATTGCAGGCTAATATGGTGATAACTGTAGAGCCGGGAATTTATATTCCTGAAGGAAGTGACTGCGATAAAAAGTGGTGGGGTATTGCTGTTCGAATTGAAGATGATATACTTGTTACAGATCAAGGACCTGTTTGTTTGTCGGCTGAAGCACCGCGTACTTCCGAAGCGATAGAAGCTTTAATGACAGAGCATAGCCCTTTCGAGCAGTTTGAAGTGCCTAATTTAGATTAATCTCAGAAATGCCCGAAATCATTTTAAGTCTTTTAAAGACCTTAGGTAATCAGGGCCTTCGGGTTTTGGATCTGGACATTAATCCGGAAGACTATCTGCAACTGGATTTATCTGAAAACAATACCGATTTAAAACATGTAAATCTGGCTTCATCGCAAGATTTTTCAGCCTATATAAATGATATTTTAGTTCAGAGCAGTTCTAAAGTGGGGTTTGGAGGGTATCTGGAACAACGAGCGCTGTATAAACGCAGTAGCTATTTTAATACCAAAAATGAGGAGGAAGAACGTAATATTCACTTGGGAATAGATTTGTGGTGCGAAGCCGGAACAGGGATTCTTGCCGTATGGGATGGTGAGATTCACAGTTTTAAGAATAACACAAATTTTGGAGATTACGGGCCGACTATTATTTTAAAACACAAGGTTGACGGCATTACTTTTTATTCCCTTTACGGCCATTTAAGTTTAGAGTCCATATCCGGAATCGAACAAGGAGATTCAATAAAAGGCGGCACATGTATAGGTGCTTTGGGGACGTCCGAGGTTAACGGCGATTATCCTCCGCATTTGCATTTTCAATTGATACTGGATTTAAATGATAATTTTGGTGATTATCCGGGAGTATGTAGTAAAAACACGCTGGAATTTTATAAACTCAATTGCCCGGATCCTGAGTTACTCTTACATTTAAAAACAACTAAAAATGACTAAAAAAGAAATTGCCATAGCGTTTCTGGAACTGGTTGGCAAAGGCGTAGTTAAAGCGGCCTATGAGCGATTTGTTTCTAAATCATTTATTCATCACAATCAATATTTCGAGGGGAGCAGAGCAGGCTTGCTTAAAGCTATGGAAGACGCTGAGAATACGCATCCGAATACAGCTTTAGAGGTGAAGCACTGTTACGAGGATGGAGATACTGTTATTACTCATACGCTGGTCGTTAAAGCTGACATGGAACTTGTGGTGATTCATATTTTTAAATTTCACGACAGTAAAATTACAGAGTTGTGGGATGTAGGACAGGTTATAGACCCGAATTCACCCAATCAATACGGTTTGTTTTAAATATAATGATATAAAAAAGCCTCTGCTGTTTTGCAGAGGCTTTACACGAAAATCAAAACTAAATCAAACGAAACAATTATTTAGTATAGGCCATAATTTCGGCCATAGCAGCGTGTGTCGTGCCATCATGTGCTGCTGTTATTTTACAGTTTAAATAACGAAAAGTCTGCGGTGACTCGAAGTCAGTATCCAGATTTCCTGTGGTTTCCTGTAAGCTGATTTCTCCTAAATCGGTCCAGGTTTTATTATCCTTACTTACTTGAATTTCTATCGTTTTTACTGCTCGCGATAAGCTAGTTCGCTGAATAAAACGCAATCCATCGGCTGTAATTTCTTTTCCGGCATCTATAGTTAAATAGTGCGGAGGGGTAGCTGAACATCCGTTCCAGCAGGAGTGCCAGTAGGTCGCTGTATTGTTGTCCAGTATATCCTGAGCCAGGCCTGTTTCTCCTTCGCCACCCTGATCTTCCTGTGAGCTATAGGCAATTACTGACCAGTTGGTTCTGTCCAGCACAGTAACTTCGGCAGCAGGTACCGGTTGAGGTAAAGTTGTAAAATTAATGACAGGAGCCTGTCCGCCAGCTGTTCTCGAAAAGGCTGTATTGTATTCAGTATTGTCGTTAAAAAAACCACAGTTTTTTAAAAAGAAGCTGTTTCCTGTGGTACCTCCGGCATAATCCAGACGGTCTCCGGCAGCCGCCGTAGCATCGTAAGTGAAACTGGCACTGGTAACTTCATGCCAAGTGCCATTTGTTGTACACACCCATTGGTTGCCATATTGGCCTTGTCTGGTCTGATACCCGGTACTCGGATCGAAATTTTCTAAAAATGAATGTAAGCCGGTTAAATGTGTGCTGGTTTTCGGGCGTCTTAAACTGGCAATCAGTTTCCAGCTACCCACTTCCGGATCGTAGAAATAACCTGTATAGTCTGTAGAACCTTCTACCTCTGCAGGTTCACCTTTTAGTAAAAATTTATAGGTAACACCGGCTTTCCAGTCTACATCTATAAAGCTTTGAATTCCGGAGCCTTCATTTCCAAAATCCTTAACTGTAACTCCTTCACCGGCACCTAAGCTTGTGACTTTGTAATCGGTAGGAATCTGGTTAGGGTCGTCAGTACTAAAGGCACTCCAAATGGAAAATAATACTCGTCTTTCCGTTTCTGAATTGACCTGCATTCCGAAATAGCCCTGAGAGTGGCCGTTGGCCATAAAGAAGGTACCCAACTGGTCTTCACCTTCTGGCACGGTTACTTCGTTGTAAAACCATTTTATGCTCTGGCTTCCCGGTGTATCGTATTTAAGGTGTACAGATGGGCCGCGTCTGCCAAAATAATGGTTGCTGGATGGGTTAAAACTAATGCCGTTAGCAACAGCAGTACCTCCTAAAAGTAATTCGGAAATGTCTCCCAGATATTGGCCCGATTTTTCAGTGCCCTGGATGGCGATTACATTATAACCTTCATTTACTGCAAAGGTACCCACATCGACAGTCTTATAACTTGTGTTATTCAGTGCGATTATTTTAGAGGTTTCTCCTATGGTAATTTTAATTTTAGAATTTCCATCGGCAGATTTAGCTTTAAAACCTACCTGTAATTCTCCGCTTCCGGTTTTAACGTAAGTGTGTATTACCTGATCCATACCGGACCAATTGTGAATACCGTCTTCAGAAATCATAGCCTGATCCTGTGTCTGGTTATTAATAACCCAGCTGTTAGACCCGATAGGGACTGTCTTACTAAAGCTTAAAGTACTTGTTTCTGCTTCGGTATCGTCCAGAATGTCTTGTTCTGATCCTTCGTCACCATTGGTACAGGAGGCGCAGGAAAACAATACCTGAATAAATACTGAAAACAGTAACAAGGTGTACTTAGAACTTAATTTATATGTGAAATTTTTAAGCATTAAACGTAAATTATGCGATTAGTTATAGGAAATATAAGGAACCAGTTCTGCTAAAGCCGCGTGATTGGTGCCATCGAAAACCGATTTTATTTCCATTTTATAATATCTGAAGGTTTGGGTTTCATTGAGTTCCAGAACCTGCTGACTTTTAATTTTTTCCAGGGTATACACACCTTGTGAGGTCCAGCTGGAGCCGTCATTACTGGTTAAAAGCTCTAGACTCTCAATATTACGTGTTAATGACTGACGTTGTACTAAGTAGAATCCAGCTACTTCTTTTTCGGTTTTCATATCTACGCTAATAAAGTGCGGAACAGTAGGAGTACAGCCGTTCCAGCAACTGTGCCAGAACGTATCGGTGTTTCCGTCTAAAATGGCTATAGCACGTCCGTATGGACTAGGCCCTTCGCCATCCTGATCTTCCTGTGTACTGTATGCTGCTATGTCCCATTCAGACGTATTATAAGTCGCCGGAGGTAATTTGCTTTGTTCCGGGTAAACTAGGTCTTCGTCGCAAGACACAAAAGTAAATGCAGCAAGTGCTAGTGCTATTGCTGCACCAAATATGCTTTTATATGTGTTTAGAATATTCATAATGATTAATTTAGGTTTAGAGATATACTACGATAGTTTATCCGTTTTGTTCGGAGAATAAGCTCCCCCGAGAGGGAGCTTTGGTTTAATCGTTTTGTATTAAACTTGGTTGTAATATAATTTGCTGCTCCGGAATGTATTCGATAATTCTTGGATTCGATGCTTCGATTTCCAGATACGCATTGGTTCCGTTTAAATGTGTACCAGGGTAGCGACGGTTCATGGTGTCTCCGTTTCGGTACACATCGTAACGTCTGTGACCTTCGTAAGCCAGTTCCAGACGACGCTCGTCTAAAACGACATCTAAAACTGTTTTCCCTGCAGGTAAGTTTGCCAAGGTATATTCTGGTACTTCGGCACGTACACGTAATATGTTTATAGCATCTAAAGCCATCTGGTCTGCACCTTGTTTGGCATAAGCTTCAGCTTTGTTTAAGTACATTTCGGCTAATCGCGATACCATAGGCGACCACATATGTACGTCGTCTTCCTGTAAGGACGCTTTTAGTATGTAGAATTTAGGATATCCATTTCGTTTTTCCATGTCGTAGCCCAGGTTTACATATTGTTTTCCGTTACCTCCAACAAAATAATATTTGGTATTGTCTCCGTCTACTTCTGATTCTACAGTGTACGTTGTGCCGTCTTCAGAGAATGTTATGTTACCATTGGCTTCGGTAATACTTCTGAATTCGTAAGTATAGCTTGAATTAACCCAGTAAATTGATGGAATTTCATCGCCGTTTTCGTCTTCTAAAAGTTGCGGAGAGATAAACGCCTTTCTGGCATCGGATGGATGCTGGTTAATTAAATTTAAATACGAACTGGATGCATACATTTCACCCCAGCCAATTCCGTCTATCGAAGCGTAAAGCGAGCCTATAGTCCACCAGTCGTCGCCATCGGCTAATAAGTCAGATTCACTACTAAGAGTTACAGCAAAAATGGCTTCGGCATTATCGTCCGGGCGCAAGGTATTCATAGTTTTGAATGTACTGGTTCCTAACAGGCTGTATTCGCCAGAATTAATTACTTTATCGGCATATTCCTGAGCCAGAATATTATCGCCTTTGTACAGATACACACGCGATAACAGGGCCTGAGCTGCTTCTTTAGAGGCGTAAGATGCGCCGCGATTTATATTCATTAAAGCTTCAGCCTTAAGTAAATCGCTAATCACCTGATTGTATACTTCTTCAACTGTATTTCTGTCTGGACGATCATCTGTAGCCGAAGTTAGTTTTAAAGGCACTGATAAGTTAGAACCGCCTTGATTGTAAGGTTTACCAAATACATTGCCCATCTGGAAATATACAAGGGCACGTAAATAGTAGTTTTCGCCTAATAACTGATCTTCTTCTTCAGAAGCACCTTCTGGGATAAGCTCAATCATTTTATTGGTTCCAACGGCAATTTTATACGAGTTACTCCAGAAACGGGCAACACGGTAATTGGTAGGAATGGCCTGGTAATTATACAGGTTGAATAAGGCATCTGTAGTTCCGCCGCTAAGAGAAACGTTATCTCCGGCATATTCCGAAATACGGTGTAAATCGTCCACCCAGCCATCGTAACCATCGTTACCTTTTAATAAGGCGTAGTTACCAACAGTAGCGGTTTGTATAGATCCCGGGTCTGATAATAAATCGTCTACGGCAATCTGGTCGTAAGGGTTGCGTTCTAGTTCGCACGAAGTTATAAATAGTGCGACTAATGGTAATAATCTATATAGTTTTTTCATTGCTTTCTTCTTTAATTAAAATGATACATTTAATCCAACTACATAACGCTTTGGCACCGGATAACTTAAACTGGCTTCGCCACCTAAACCACCGACACTTGGATCTACACCGCTATAGTTTGTAATGGTAAATAAATTGTCCCCGGATAAATACACGTTAATGTTACTTAGTTTTAAGTGATCTAATATGGATTGCGGTAAGTTATAAGACAGCGTGATGTTACGCATTCTTAAATAGCTGCCATCTTCCAAATAACGCGATGATGGTTTGTTGGAATTGTTATTACCACCTTGTACGGCTCTTGGATGTGTGGCTTTATCGCCGGGTTGCTCCCAACGGCTCCATCCATTATTAAGGACCATTTGGTTGAAGGTTGGATATAAACCGTCTGAATCGAATAATTCTCGGGATGAATTATAAATGTATCCCCCTTTAGAGAAATCGAAATTAGCGGTTAAAGACAAGCCTTTATACGACCAGCTGGAGTTAAATCCACCAACAAAATCTGGTGTTGAGGCTTTTCCTAAAAACTGAACGGTTGCGCTGGCATAATCGCTGGTATAGCTTATATCTCCGGTTTCCGGATCTACAACTTCCCAAAGTGGGTTACCATCGCCAGGGTGTACACCGGCCCATTTTCTCATGTACCAGGAATCGGCATTTTCGCCTACTTTCCAGATTTTACGTCCCTTTGGTAATTCGTCGGTTTCGAATAACTCGGTAACCTCGTTTTTGTTAATTCCTATATTAAAGCCAACATTCCAGTTAAAATCTGAACCCTGAATAATATCGGCATCAAAAGAGACATCAAAACCTGAGTTTTTAACACCCCCAATGTTTTCCCAGTATCCGCTGTAGGCTGTAATATCCGGTAAGCTTACGTAGTATAACAGGTCTGATGTGTTTTTGTTATAGTATTCTACTGTAGCATTTAAACGGTTAAAGAAACGTGTGTCGATAGCTAAGTTGGTTTCGTATGATTTTTCCCAACCTAAGTCCGGATTCGGGAACTGGTTAAGAATAGCTCCGGGAATACCAATATATTGTGTGTTTACACGATAAGTACCCTGATAAGGATATAATGAAGAAGGTCTGTTACCTACGGTACCATAACTGGCTCGCAATTTAAGTTCGTTTATCCAATCGCTGTTAAAGAAACTTTCGTTATGAATTAACCAACCGCCTCCAAAAGAGAAGAAGTTTCCATACTGGTTGTCTAAACCAAAGTTAGAAGCCCCGTCGCGACGTACAGAAGCTTTAAGGAAGTAACGGTCTGCATACCCATATTCGGCCGCTAAGAAGAACGATTGCAAGGCATATTCGTTTTTGAATCCGTTTATAGCACCCGGCTTACTGGAAACATCCAGAATTTCACCACCAGGAATGATTCTGGTACCGCTGGCTCCAAAACTTTCATATACATAATCGTTATATTCGTAACCTGCTAAAACCGACAGATCGTGTTTTTCGTTAAACGTATTGTTATAACGTAGCATTTGCGTGGTTAAACGTGTAAAACGGTTTGCTGTACCATCGCTGATGCTACCAACATTAGCAAGTCCGCTGTTCGATCTCGGATCGGTATACGATTTACTTAAAGAACGGTAAAGCGTAAAGTTGTTTGTAGAGTGGAAGCTTAAATGCGGTAAAATTTCGTATTCGAAATCCAGATTGGCACTCATGTTAAAAACATTACTATCAGAATAGTTCCATTGCTGGTCGTACAGGTAGTTATTACGATCGCGTCCAATCCAGTCCTGAGACTCCTGAGCATTAACAATGTTTCCGTTTTCATCGTACGGTAAATCCCATGGCATATTTAAGTACAAGTCGTATAAGGGAGCCTGTGCTATATGATCTCTGTCATCGAAACTGAAAGATAATTTTGGTTTTACTGTAAAACGTTCAGACATTTTATAGTCTAAGTTCATACGGAACGTGTAACGATCTAATTCGTTACCTCTTAATGTTCCGGTTTCGTTATATAATCCGGTGTTTAAGAACAAGTTTAATTTATCTGTTCCAGCTCTAAATGAAACGTTGGCATCTTTTACAATTCCTGTTTGAGTACCTAATTCAATCCAGTCGGTGTCTCTGTTTAATAAATCTTCGGTAAACCAAGGGTTCTGGTTGTTAAACAGTACATTGTAATCGTATAACTGCTTAGAGTTCATTACCTCAAAATTTCCGGTGTTAAACTCGTTTAGAGCGGTTTTAAAACTTACTGTAATTTCTGATTTTCCAACTATACCACGTTTAGTGTTAACGATTACCACACCATTAGCACCACGGGAGCCGTATAAGGCAGTAGCCGAAGCATCTTTAAGTATGGAAATAGATTCTACATCGTTAGGGTTAACAATTGGTGTACCGTGTTGTACGACACCGTCTACGACCCAAAGTGGGGTAACGCTTCCTCCTAATGAGGCTTTACCTCTGATTAAAATATCCGGAGTAGACCCTGGAGCTCCGCTGGTTGCAGAAACCTGAACCCCGGCAGCCTTACCCTGAAGCATTGAAGATACATCGGGAGTCGTAACATCTTCCAGGTCTTCGGCTTTAACGCTGACTACAGAAGACGTAATGGCTTCTTTTTTCTGTGCGCCATAGGCAACAACTACAACTTCGTCTAAAGCTGAAACATCGGCAGCCATTTTAACATTAATGACCGACAGGTTATTAATAGTTATGGTCTGAGTAACATATCCCATATAGGAAAAGGTGAGCGATGCAGCGCCATCAGGGAGTTTTAGGGCATAGTTTCCGTCAAAGTCGGTCGAGGTTCCGGTTGAGGTTCCGGTAACGACAACGTTTAATCCTAAGATCGGGACATCATTTTCATCTAATACAGTCCCGGTAACAACCTTAGGGTCTGTCTGGGCATAGGTCTCGTACGAGAAACACAAGGCCAGAATTAGAACTAAATACGTAAATGTGTGCTTCATAAAATTGGTGTTAGTATTTGTGGTTTATTAATAAGTGTCTTTCATCCAGTTGTAAGGTTTACGTTTTACCCAAAGTCCTCTTGTAAAATCCGGGAAGTCCTGTGGCTCGCCATTATTTTCAATAGAAGCTTCAGAAAGCGGTGTAATGGCGCTCCAGGCGGCGGCATCGTAGGCGTCTAATGGTGGAGCGATATTTTGTTTGGCAGATTCTATAAAGGCGTTAATTACGAAGAAATCCATACCGCCATGTCCGGCACCCATGGCTTTTTCGCCGTATTTTTGCCATAAGGGGTGGTCGTATTTTTTAAGCCATTCATCGGCATCATCCCATTTGTGAGGTTCCGATTTTCCTTCAACATAAATGCGATTCCCATCGACTTCCCAAAGTCCTTCAGTACCCTGAACTCTGAATCCTAAAGAGTAAGGTCTTGGAGAGTTACAATCGTGAGTAACTATTATGGTTTCCCCGTTAGCTGTTTCAATAGTACTGGTAATAATATCTCCTTGTTTAAATCTTAATTTGGCATTCGGGTGATTTTCTCCGGCGGTATCTACTATGTATTTGTGCAATCCGCGAGCTTTTGTAGCGTGAGATGTTAGAGATAAGAAGCGGTTGCCGCGATTTATATCGCACATGGCTGCAACGGGACCTACACCATGGGTAGGGTAAACGTCTGCATTGCGTAATAAGGAATGCTGTGTACGCCAGGCCGATTCTGAAATACCTTTGTCTCCAAATTCCGCACCTTTACCATAGGCTGTTTTACCGTCGTTGAATTTAACAAAACGTAAATCGTGCTGATATCCGCATCTGAAATGAAGCAGTTCGCCAAAGACATTTTGTTTTACCATATTAAGGACAGCCAGTACATCGCGACGGTAGTTTACATTTTCAAGAATCATAACATGAGACCCCGTTTGCTCGTGGGTGTTTACCAGATCCCAGCATTCTTCCATGGTATTGGCGGCCGAAACTTCCAATCCTGTATATTTTCCGGCTTTCATGGCATCTACTGCCATACGTGTGTGCCATAACCACGGGGTGGAAATAATTACGGCGTCTACAGTATCCAGAGCCAGTAAGTTTTTATAATCGTCATCAGATTTTCCGAAGACCTGTGGTTTTTTGAAACCGGCCTTGTCTATCATGTTAAGGGCGATGTCGGTACGCCTTTTATCGATATCGCAAATGGCAGTTATCTCGGTGTCTTTTCGTAATAAGATATTATTTAAGTGATTGGTGCCGCGTAATCCTACGCCTATAAATCCTATTCTTAATTTTTTATCAGCAGTATCTAAAATACCTCCAAAAGATAGGTTTGGAAGGAGAGAAATTCCTGCTCCCGCCAGTGCAGTTTTCTTAACAAAGTTTCGTCTTGAGTTCATTGTATCGTAAATTTATAGTCTCAAAACTGGTTATTATTGTCGGTATTTAAGCTGAAAATTTGCGCATTGTAGAGGAGGAAATCACATAAAATCAGGCGTTGACAAAATTTTACCCCTTTATGAATAATTTGTAAACCCTTGGTTGAGAATAATGCAGGACTTTGCGTTAAATTATTATTAATAAATTAATATTTTTACCTTTTTAGTGAACCTTGTTGTGCCAGATAATGTCACTAGTTTTAACCTACGTATTTTCAATTTTGTGTAATGAGCCAATTCAAACGCGCTTTTTCTTTAGTATTCTTTGTTTTATGTTTTAGTCATTCAAAGGCTCAGCATACTTATAATTTTAAAAAGATAGAACCTGTTTATAATAACAGTACAGTAGGTGTGAAACAAATAATTCAGGGCCCGTTTAATACAATCTGGATGGTTTGTGGCAGAGGAATTCTGGTTTACGATGGTTACGATTATAAACTTATACCGCATAGTACAATTTTTAAAGGTAGCCCGACGGGAGATAGTGTAAATCGTCTCGAAAAGGACGATACTGGTATTATCTGGATGCTTGCTAATAGTGGAAGACTATATCGCTATAATTTGGATGCAGGCACTTTTGACGTTTTAGACCACATGGAAAACGAAATGATGGTAAGTGCTTTGGCTATTCATAAAACGGATGTCTGGGTCGCAACGAATACCGGAGGTATTTATCGTTACAATGGCACACAGGTGGATAGCATAACCGCGGTGCCTAAACGACACTTTAAGAAATCGATTCAGAGTTTGGTTATTCACGATAATAAAAGTGTGTTTTTCAGTACGCAGGATGGTAGAATTTACGATTATAGTTTAACAAATGCCTCATTAAAGGAAATTGCCGGTGTGTTTACTGATTTTCCAGGTGGGTTAGTATTGGAAACTGATGAAAACAACAGGCTGTGGATTGGTACTGAAACCTATGGTTTATTCGTCTACGATCTCAACACAGGAAAATACATTCAGGATGATTTTTTTAAAGGCAATACCTATAATCTTGATAAGGAGTTGATTTTGAATCTGTTTCTGGATAGTAGTGGCTATATCTGGGGCGGAACCGATGGTGGTGGGATATATAAAATCAATTCGGATACGGGGAGTGTGGAGTTGTTTTCTTCCGATGATACTAATGCCTTTTCTTTAAGTAGTAATACAATTTTGGATATTACTGAAGACAAACATAAAAACATCTGGCTTACCCCGAATTACGGACAGTTAAATGTGTTAAGTCATACCAATCCCGCTATAAAGTACCATTCCGGTTCGGCGAATAATGTGCCTCAACGGGTATTGAGTATGTTAAAAAGTTCAGACGGTTCACTTTGGATTGGTACCGATGGGTCGGGCATTACCAGAGTTAGTCGTGACAAAAATAATCAAGTAGTAGATGAGCAGTTTTTTAATAATGTACTTAGAAATAAAGGATTTTATATTCAGTCTATAGCAGAAGATCAAAAACAGAATATCTGGTTTGGTACGTATAGAAATGGTCTGTGGCATTATAGTAAAACACAAAAGACGTTTAAGAAAATTGATCTGAAAAATTTAAAGCAGCATCACGCGACTGATGTGAGAGTGGTGTTTAGTGACAGAGCGGGAAGAATTTGGGTAGGATCGAATATAGGGGTGCATATTTATAATTCAGATTTTAATCTGCTGGCAAGTTTTGAGTATGGTTATAAGGGCTTGGAAGGTACTATAGTGGAAAGTATTTATCAGGACGATGCAGAGGGTATCTGGCTGGGAGCACATAATGGCGGATTTTTTCAGTTTCACGAACAGGAAGACGATTTATCGAATTCAGTATTTGAAAATGTTATCCCGGAATCCGAACAAAATAGAATGAATTATTTTATCCCTAAATCGATGACAGGGGGAGCAAATCATAGTGTATGGATGGTGAATTTAATAGGTAACCTAATTAAATTTGATACGAATACACATAAGTTTACCACATTTAAGAACAATGAAACCTTGAATAAGGCTGTGTTTTTAAGTGTGGTTTCTGAAGATGAGTATAATTTGTGGATGGGCTCGCTGGATGGCGTTAATCATTTAAAATTAAAAGACACGTCTTTAGTAAGCTATTATAACTCTGATGGTTTTGAGGATAACACGTATATGAACCGCAGCGCTTACAAGGATCGGGACGGGCAAATTTACTTTGGAAGTGTAAAAGGGGTAAATTATTTTATGCCAGATGCAATAAGAAAAACCGAGGCACACCCAGAGCTTTATGTTAATAGTATAGAGGTGCTTAATCAGCCACTGGAGTCTGTTCTGTCTAAAGAAGTGTATAAAAATGTATACAGATTATCGCAGTTAAATCTCGACCATAATCAGGCTTCGTTTTCTTTCAGGTTTTCGGCGATCGACAATGTGTTAAACCATAATTATGTTTATGCTTATCGTTTAAAAGGTTTCGATAAAGACTGGATTGCTAGTCATCCGGAACGCCTGGCGACCTATACGAATATATCTCCCGGGAATTACGAATTTGAAGTCAAGGCAGGAACGGTAAAAGGGATTTGGGATATTGAGCCAAAAACCATTAAAATTACTGTAAACCAGCCCTTCTGGAACAGTCGGTGGGCTTATATGATTTATCTAGCACTATTGGTAGCACTGGGCTTTTTTGTGCGTCGCTGGTATGTATTCAGACGCCGAATGCTTATGGAAAAAGTGCTGTTTAAAAAAGAACATGAATTACATGATCTTAAAATGGATTTTTTTACTAAAATGTCTCATGAAATTCAAACACCCATAACACTTATTCTGGGGCCTATAGAAGACATGATGCGGCGGGCGGAGAAAAACGGAAATTTACTTTTAAAACAACGCTTGCATATTATAGAAAACAACGCCAAAAGATTGTCTAAAATTGCGCGTGATTTAACTCTGGTTCGAGATAAGGAATTGAAAACTTTACGTCTGGCAGTAACCAAAAACAATGTATTTAATGATATAGAAGATATTGCCTTATCGTTTAGAGAACTGGCGAGAAAGAAACAAATTGATTTTGTGGTGAATTGTCCGCAAAATCTTTCCGAGGCCTGGTATGATAAGGATAAAATAGAACATGTAATTTACAATCTATTATCTAATGCTTTTAAGTTTACCCCAAAAGACGGTAATATACAGTTAACGGTATTGCCTTTTAATGATAAGCGAACCATTAAAATACAGATAACCGATTCCGGTCCGGGAATTTCCAAGGAAGAGCTACATAAAATATTTAAAATATTTTATCAGTCGGAAATTGGTAAAAAGCGAAAAGGCTCAGGTATAGGATTGGCACTTACTAAAGAACTTATAGATTTACATGCCGGAAGTATAGAGGTAAATTCTTCTGCAGAAGAAGGTACTTCATTTCTGGTAGTACTGCCAATATCAGAATCGGATTATAAGGAAGAAGATAAAATTGTTAGTAGCGAACCGGAAGTGGAGGAGCTGCCAACAGCGATAGATATACATACGGTACAGCCTGTAAGAAGTACAGAAATAGACGACAGTAAAAAAACGGTATTGATTGTAGAGGATAATTTAGATCTGCAGGAATTCCTGAAAGAACTGTTAATTAATGAGTACAATATTTTACTGGCCGAAAATGGAGAAGAAGGCTATCATTACGCCAAAAGTAATTTTCCAGATCTTATTATTAGCGATATCATGATGCCGGTTATAGATGGTGTGGCTATGTGTAACATGTTACAGAAGGATTATTTAACCAAACATATACCTGTTATATTGTTAACGGCTAAAAATTCGATAAACTCTAAAATCAGCGGTCTAAAATCCGGGGCAATCGAATATATTAATAAACCATTTAATACTAATGAATTGTTATTAAAGGTGCGCAATATAATATCGTCTAAAGAGCATATAATTTCGCAGTACAGAGCAGAAGCTATTAGTAACCCTGAAGTGACAATTCAAAAGAGCAAAGACGAGGTGTTTTTAGAAAGCTTAATGTCTGTTTTAAATTCCAGATTGACAGATTCCGATTTAAAAATGGAAGAATTGGCGGATGCTTTGAATATGAGTTATTCAAGCTTTTACAGGAAATGTCAGGCTTTAACGGGACATAGTATTATCGATTTTGTACGATTAATTCGCTTAAAAAAGGCAGCCGTTATATTAGCAAAGTTTGGTTATACTATTTCTGAAGTCGCATTCATGGTCGGGTTTAACGATCCGAAATACTTTTCAAAATGCTTTAAAAAGCAGTTCGGAAAGACGCCTAAGGTATTTTCCAGCGAGGCTCAGAAAGAAGGTGTAGATGCTTGTTTAAAGCGCCATAATCTTTCGGAAGTATAATTACAGGAGTTTAGATGTAAAATTCAGAAGTCTGTTTAATATCTTTCAAAACAAAGGTACTGTTTAATATACCGATGTTTTCTATTTTAGATAGTTTGTATTTTACAAAGTTGTGGTAATCCTCCAGACTCTGAGTATTTATTTTTAAAATAAAATCTACTTGTCCGGCCATGTGGTAGCATTCCTGAACTTCTTCCAGACTCTGAATCTGTTCTTCAAACTTTTCAATAAAGGCCTCATTATGGTAGCGCATAGACACCTGGCAGATTGTAGTTACAGAGCGGTCTATAAGTTTTTTGTCTAATATAGCTACGTATTTTTTTATAAATCCCTGCTGTTCCAGACGTCTGATGCGTTCGTAAACGGGCGATACGGTTAGGTTCAGTTTATTAGCGATTTCCTTAGCCGTTTTTTTAGAATCTTTCTGTAATATTCTTAAAATGGTTTTGTCTACTGTGTCTAACTGTTCCATGATGCACTAAAAATTACTGAAGCCTTATATTAAAGTAATGTTAAAAAGTAAAATTAGCTAAAATTTTGAGTTTATCAGTAATTATTACTTAATAATAATAGATATTTCTGCAAAAGTATTGTAAAAGGTACTTTTGTAAGTGTATTGTACTATTTATAATTACAAAAATATAATATGGAAACAGTGGTTTTAGTTATTGGAGCAAATGGTCAGTTGGGCTCTGTTTTAGTAAAAGCCTTACAGGATAAGTTTGGAATAAACAATGTAATAGCTTCGGATTTAAGATATCGTGACGGATTCAAAGGGCAGTTTGAAATAATTGATGCAACGGATTTTGAACGTATTCAAGAGGTGGTTGAAACCCATAAAGTAACTCAGATTTATCACCTGGCAGCGATACTCTCGGCTAAGGGCGAAGAACATCCGCTACAGACCTGGGATATTAATATGAAAACCCTGTTTAATGTGCTGGAAGTTTCAAGATTAAATAATATTGAAAAAGTGTTTTTCCCTAGTTCTATAGCTGTTTTTGGCGATGGTGCTGTAAAATACGAGACTCCTAATACGGCTTATTTAGATCCGGCTACGGTATATGGTATCAGTAAAGCTACAGGTGAGAACTGGGCGCAGTATTACTTTTTAAGATATGGTCTTGATGTACGATCTCTGCGTTATCCTGGCGTTATAGGTTATCAGTCTTTACCAGGTGGCGGAACGACCGATTATGCTGTGGATATTTTCCATAAAGCCGTTTTAGGTGAACCATTCCAATGCTTTTTGAACGAAGATGCCACTTTACCAATGATTATGATGGAAGATGCTATTAGAGCAACTATTGAATTAATGGATGCCCCTAAGGAAGCCATAAAGACACGTACATCGTATAATCTGGCAGGGACGAGCTTTTCTCCGGCAGAAATCGCAAATGAGATTACTAAGATTTATCCCGATTTTAAGATTGAATATGCTCCCGATTTCAGGCAGCAGATTGCAGACAAGTGGCCAAACTCAATAGATGATACAGCAGCTCGCGAGGAGTGGGGCTGGCAACCGGAATTTAACCTGGAAGCCATGACAAAAACCATGATTAAAGAACTTAAAGCTTACTATAATTTAATTCCAGCTTAATTTAAAATTTCAGATACTATGTATTCAAGTATAAAAAACGATTTACAACACGAATTAGAAACCTTAAAAGCCGAAGGACTGTATAAAAACGAGCGTGTAATTACTACGCCGCAGCGTGCGGAAATTTCTACCACTAAAGTAGAGAATGTAATTAATTTTTGTGCCAATAATTATTTAGGACTGTCGTCTCATCCTGAAGTACTGGAAGCAAGTAAGGCAGCTATCGATACTCATGGTTTTGGCATGTCTTCGGTTCGGTTTATCTGTGGGACTCAGGATATTCATAAGGAATTGGAGCAAAAAACAGCTGCATTTTTAGGAATGGAAGACTGTATTTTATATGCAGCAGCCTTTGATGCTAACGGGGGTGTTTTCGAACCTTTATTATCTGCTGAAGACGCTATCATTTCCGATGCCCTGAATCATGCTTCTATTATAGATGGTATTCGTTTGTGTAAAGCACAACGTTTTAGATATAATCATAACGATATGGCCGATTTGGAAGCGCAGTTACAACAGGCTTCAGGCGCAAGACGAAAATTAATAGTGACAGATGGTTCTTTTTCTATGGATGGTACTATTGCTCAACTGGATAAAATCTGTGATTTAGCCGATAAATACGATGCACTTGTTATGGTTGATGAGTGCCATTCTACAGGTTTCCTGGGGAAAACAGGTCGTGGGACACATGAATACCATAATGTTATGGACCGTATAGATATTATTACCGGAACTTATGGTAAAGCATTAGGAGGAGCTTCCGGTGGGTTTACAGCGGCGCGAAAGGAAATTGTAGACATGTTGCGTCAGAAGTCAAGACCGTATTTATTTTCTAATACAGTAGCGCCTGCAATTGTTGGTGCCTCTATTAAGGTATTGGATATTTTAAGTGCATCAACACATTTACGCGATAAATTAGAAGAGAATACAGCTTATTTCAGAACTAAAATGACCGAGGCCGGATTTAATATTATTCCGGGAGAACACCCTATTGTTCCGGTTATGTTGGAAGAAGCACCTTTAGCTCAGGAATTCGCAGCCCGATTACTGGAAGAAGGTATTTATGTTATCGGTTTCTTTTATCCGGTTGTACCAAAAGGTAAAGCCAGAATACGCGTACAGATGTCAGCTGGGCATGAGCGTCATCATTTAGACAAAGCGATAGCAGCCTTTATAAAAGTAGGACATGAGCTAAACGTAATTTCAGCTCCGGTTTCTTAATAAGGTCTAAAATATAAGGAAACATGTGTTTCCAAAGCAAAACGAAGCACCATACTCTTAATTTAAGATTATGGTGTTTTTTTTGTTCAATAAGGGCATAAACCGTTCGTCTAATTGTATTTAGAACTCTGATTTTAATGAAATACTATCATTTTTAAATTAAGGTAATAAATGCGGGAATTTTGAATATTTATCGGATTTTGTGTTTAAAATATGGGGTGAAAGGAAAAAAATGTGGGGTAAAATTTCAATTTCGTAATCTTATTTGTAAGAAAAATCTTATTTTAAGAAAATTTTATTTAAGAAAATTAGCTTACTATTACGTTATAGTTAAAGTTTTCTTAACGAAAAACATATAATATGACATTCATCATAACTTAACTTACGAACCTATAATAGCTTTGATAGAGTAAAAGAAATAATGAAATAAAAAAATATAAATCATGGATATTTCACACATTGAACATATTGGAATTGCTGTAGAAAACTTGGAAGAGGCAATTGCGTATTATGAAGAAATTTTGGGTATGAAGTGCTATGCGATAGAAGAGGTTGTTGATCAGAAAGTGAAAACAGCCTTTTTTTTGGTAGGTACTAGTCAAACAAAAATTGAATTACTGGAAAGTACGTCTCCAGATGGGCCAATTGGTAAGTTTATTGCCAAAAAAGGACCTGGAATTCATCATATAGCCTTTGCCGTTGATAGTGCTACTAAAGCGCTACAAGATGCCGGCGACAAAGGGGTACAATTAATAGATAAGCAATCCAGAAAAGGAGCAGAGGGTCTTAATATAGGCTTCCTTCATCCTAAATCTACTCTAGGGGTGCTTACAGAATTATGTTCAAAAGACGAGTAAAACACAATAGGTTGATCATTTTATAAACTTAAAATCAGATGGCAAATCAAGATAAAATTAACGAGTTAATAGCAAAACGTGCAGAGGCCCGTTTAGGGGGTGGAGAGAAACGTATCGATTCTCAGCACGCCAAAGGAAAATTAACAGCTCGCGAACGTATAGAAATTCTGTTGGACGAAGACAGTTTTGAAGAATTCGACATGTTTGTAACCCATAGAACCAAATCTTTTGGTCTGGACAAACAACAGTATTTATCGGATGGGGTAGTTACCGGGCATGGTACTATAGACGGTAGAATAGTGTATGTGTTTTCTCAGGATTTTACCGTTTTTGGAGGGTCTCTTTCCGAAACCTTCGCTCTTAAAATTTGTAAAATCATGGATATGGCCATGAAAATTGGTGTACCGGTAATTGGATTAAATGATAGTGGTGGAGCCCGTATCCAGGAAGGGGTGCGTTCGTTGGCGGGATATGCCGAAATTTTCCAGAGAAACATCATGGCTTCGGGAGTTATACCTCAGATATCTTCCATTCTGGGACCTTGTGCCGGAGGGGCGGTGTATTCACCAGCCTTAACAGACTTTACGATAATGACAGATCAAACCAGTTACATGTTTGTAACCGGACCTAAAGTAGTGAAATCGGTAACCGGAGAAGATGTATCTACAGAACAACTGGGAGGCGCACAGATTCATTCCACTAAATCGGGAGTGTCACATTTCCTTGCTGAAAATGACGAAGAAAACTTAATGTTGATACGTAAATTATTAAGCTATTTACCATCTAACAATCTTGAGGAGCCACCAACAGTGGAATGTTCAGATCCTATAGACCGATTAGACGATGTGCTTAACCATATTATACCGGAAAACCCGAATCAGCCTTACGATATCCTGGATGTGATTTCTACCTTGACCGATAATGGTGAGTTTCTGGAAGTACACACCAATTATGCTAAAAACATAGTTGTAGGTTTTGCTCGATTTAACGGACACTCTGTGGGTATCGTTGCCAATCAGCCTAAATTCTATGCCGGAGTATTAGATTGTGAAGCTTCCAGAAAAGCAGCCCGTTTTGTGCGTTTCTGTGATGGTTTTAATATTCCGTTAGTGACTTTAGTGGATGTACCGGGATTCTTACCGGGAACCGGACAGGAATATGCTGGTATTATTTTGCACGGTGCTAAATTACTGTTTGCCTATGGCGAAGCAACAGTGCCAAAAGTAACCATTACTCTTAGAAAATCTTACGGTGGAGCTCACGACGTTATGAGCTGTAAACAATTAAGAGGTGACCTTAACTACGCGTGGCCAACGGCTGAAATTGCAGTTATGGGAGCTAAAGGAGCCGTAGAGGTTCTAGAAGGTTCTAATATTAGAAAAATAGAAAATCACGATGAGAAATTAAGTTACATCGAAGAGAAGGAAAATGAATATACAACCAAGTTTGCCAATCCGTATGTGGCAGCGAAATACGGTTTTATAGACGATGTGATTGAACCGAGAAATACACGATTCAGAATTATTAGAGGTCTGGAGCTTCTTGCCAATAAAAAAGAGGTTAATCCGCCTAAGAAACATTCAAATATTCCACTGTAATCATGAGCATACCATTAAACATTAGTACGATAGACGAAGGCTATGTTATCTTAATAACAGGGTTGTTTATTGTGTTTTCGGGACTCTTAATTCTAACCCTGTTCTTTAAGTTCGGGTTACCGTTAATCTTAAACTTTTATAACAGTTTAAAGCCAGATAAGCACAAAAAAACAGTCACTTCGGAACCGCAGCCAAAATTTGAAAGTAAGGATTTTACCGGAGAAGTTGCGGCCGCCATATCACTGGGAATTCATTTGTATCTAAATGAACAGCACGACGACGAAAATGCCGTGTTAACCATTAAAAAAGCCCGAAAATTATACTCGCCTTGGAGTTCAAAAATTTACGGGGTGTACAAAAACAGAATTTAAGAACAATTAGGTCATGAAAAATTTCACATTTAATATAAATAAAAACAGTTATAAAGTTAGAATCATTTCTCACGAAGATAACACCATAAACCTGGAAGTAAACGGGACGAAATACGAGGTAGAACTCGACGAAGATATCAAAAAACAAAAAACACCTGTACTGGTTAGAAGACCTTCTTCCAGCAATGCAGAAAAGCCTAAGGTTGTTAATCCGTCTTCAGCTAAAAAATCGGGAATTACAGCGCCAATTCCAGGGGTGATTATGGCATTGAATGTTAAGGTGGGCGATAAGGTTACCGAAAATCAGCAGCTGCTGGTGCTGGAAGCCATGAAAATGGAAAACAGCATTATGTCCGATAAATCAGGGACGGTTTCTGCCATCCATGTCAGTGCAGGACAGCAGGTACTTCAAGGCGATGTTATGATAGAAATTGAATAACAAACAGCCTTGACTTAACAAAAACACAATGTGTAATTAAGGTATCAATTTGCCCAAAAACAAAAACAATGAAAAAATTAATGTTAATATTTGGTGTGTTGTCACTCCTGTTATTTATTAAGCCTGTTTTAGGTCTTAATACCAGTAACAGTACGATAACCACCACAGCAGTATCTACCTTAAGTCAGGATGATCAGGAAGCATCCGACGAAAGTTTTATATCTGAAGCGATAGACGGTATTAAAACATTTTATGCGTATACCGGGTTTGCTAATGCGCAATCCGGGAATATTCTTATGATTGTTATAGGTATCGTATTTATTTATCTCGGAATTAAATTCGATTACGAGCCTTTGTTGTTAATCCCTATAGGAACGGGAGTTATTATAGGGAATATTCCCTTTGTTATGGGAAACCAGACAGGGATATACGAAGCCGGATCGGTGTTAAATTATTTATATTTTGGGGTGGTAAAAGGGATTTACCCGCCACTGATTTTCCTTGGTATTGGTGCCATGACCGATTTCTCCTCTTTGATAGCTAATCCTAAACTGATGCTTTTGGGAGCAGCAGCACAAATCGGGGTATTCGGAACCTTTTTAGGAGCGCTTTACCTTGGATTTAATTTACCGGAAGCAGGTGCAATAGGAATTATTGGTGGAGCAGATGGTCCTACTGCTATTTTCCTTTCTTCGAAACTCGCCAACGGTGTTAATCTGTTACCCGACGGGACAACGGTTAAAAACCTCATAGGTCCTATAGCTATCGCTGCCTATTCTTATATGGCTTTAGTGCCGGTAATTCAGCCACCGCTAATGAAGTTATTGACGAATAAAAAGGAGCGTTTAATTAAAATGAAACCGCCTAGAGCTGTGTCTCAAAAGGAAAAGATGATTTTTCCTGTGGCCGCTTTACTGCTTACCACATTTATTTCTCCAAGTGCTTTACCGTTACTAGGAATGTTATTCTTCGGGAATCTTTTAAAAGAATCCGGAAGAACCGAGCGTCTGGCAGAAACAGCAAGAACAAAACTTATCGATATTGTAACCATTTTATTAGGAGTTACCGTTGGGGCTTCAACTCAGGCAGATATCTTTATCACTAAGGATTCCATGTTAATTTTTGGATTAGGAGCTATTTCATTCGTAATAGCCACTATGGGCGGATTATTATTCGCAAAATTCATGAATCTTTTCCTTAAAAATGACGATAAAATTAATCCGCTTATTGGAGCAGCAGGAGTTTCTGCAGTACCAGATAGTGCCAGAGTGGTACACGCCGAAGGTTTAAAGGCCGACCCAAGTAATTATTTGTTAATGCATGCCATGGCCCCTAATGTTGCCGGGGTAATCGGTTCTGCAATCGCAGCGGGTATTATCTTGAGTTTCCTGTCGTAACCCTCAATTAAAAAAGAATCGATACAAACTAAAACTTAAAAGTCATGACTATACCAAATTTAAAAACAGCCGACCAAGCCGTAAAACTGATACAATCGGGAGATACCGTTTTAATTCAGGGAGGTTCTGCTACACCACAGACTTTAATTAAAGCCATGGTGGCCAGAGGACCGGAATTAAAAGGGGTAGAAGTAGTACACTTACATACCGAAGGAGCCTGTGGTTATGTGTCGCCTGAATTACGTGAAAGCTTTCATACCAGCGCCTTTTTTATTGGTGGAAACATCAGAAAAAGTATAGGAGATACAGCTGATTATATTCCAATTTTCTTAAGTGATATCCCAAGTTTATTTCGCGAAGGTTATATGAACCTGGATGTGGTAATGGTAAACGTATCACCACCGGATAAGCACGGGTTCTGTTCTTTAGGTGTTTCGGTAGATATTGTAGTAGCGGGTATTGAAACCGGTAAAACCATAATTGCTCAGATAAATCCTAAAATGCCGAGAACTTTTGGTGATGGCATTATTCATATAAGTAAATTCGATGCTTGTGTTGAAGTAGATGAAGAAATTTACGAAATGCATTTTGTAGACCCTTCTAGAGAAGAAGAAACTATAGGGAAAAATATAGCAGGAATTATAGAAGACGGAGCCACCTTACAAATGGGAATTGGAGGTATTCCAAATGCCGTTCTTAGATATTTAACTAATCATAAAAATCTGGGAGTCCATACAGAAATGTTTTCGGAAGGTATTGTGAATCTGGTTGAAAAAGGAATAGTAACAGGAGCCGAGAAAAAGCTTAATCCGCATAAAATTGTGTCCGGGTTTGCTATGGGAACTCGTCGACTTTACGATTTTATGGATGATAATGCAGAGATTGAAATGCTGGATATAGGATATGTAAACGACACGTCCATTATTCGACAAAACCCTAAAGTAACAGCTATAAATTCGGCGATAGAAATAGATATTACCGGTCAGGTGTGTGCCGATTCCATCGGAACCAGGATGTTTTCGGGAGTTGGTGGACAAATGGATTTTATGAGAGGAGCGGCCCTTTCTAAAGGCGGAAAACCAATTATAGCCATTA
Source organism: Formosa sp. S-31 (assembly GCF_051172795.1). Taxonomy (NCBI): domain Bacteria; kingdom Pseudomonadati; phylum Bacteroidota; class Flavobacteriia; order Flavobacteriales; family Flavobacteriaceae; genus Formosa; species Formosa sp. S-31. Next base: position 653,592 of record NZ_JAENDK010000002.1, on the reverse strand, counting down.
CTTCAACAACTTTAAAAGGCGTCTCTAAAATAACACCAATATTAAAAGCAGGTGCTGGTGTAGTTACTACCAGAGCACATGCGCGTTATGTGGTAACAGAGTATGGCGTGGCAGAACTGTTTGGTAAAACCTTAAAACAACGCGCTGAAGCTTTACGAGATGTAGCCCATCCGGACCATAGAGAAGCATTAGATAAAGCCATTTTTGAACGTTTTAATAGATGGCAATTAGCAAATTTAAAAGTGGATTAAAACATTAGCATTATGAGTACTCAGAATAATACACTTTTTTCCGATTTCACTCCTGTAAGTAAACAGGAGTGGCTGGAAAAAGTAAATATAGATTTAAAAGGGGCAGATTTTAATAAAAAACTGGTTTGGAAGACCCTGAATGGGGTCGCATTTCAGCCATACTACAATCAGGAAGATCAACTTCAGCCTTTACCTAATACAGGAGAAAACGTTAAGGCCTTTATTAATTACAGAACAATTCCTGTAACTTCGGCTGAATCGGCTAATCAGGCAGCGTTAAAGGCGATAGAAGAAGGACTTACCGGACTTATTTTTGAATTAACAACTCCTGTTGAGGTTGATGAACTGCTTCAGAATATCGATTTAAATACTATTGCCCTAGCTTTCGAAATGGAACCTAAAGTACTTAAATTCGCTTCTGCATTTTTTAATTATGCACAGGAGCATTTAAGTCATCCGGAAAACCTTCGCGGGTATTTCGATTTGAAGTTAATTTCAGATTATGTGAGTCATGGAGGTGACTTGTCGGATAAGTTCGAAGCGCTTAAAGCTTTAATAACTTTAGGTAAGGATTACCCTAATTTTAAAACCTTGTCGGTGTCGGGAACGAATTTTTTAGATGCCGGAGGGAATCAGGTTCAGGAAATCGCCTACACTTTAAGTGCTGTGGTATTTGTTTTAAACAATTTGCTGGAAGACAATAAGGAAGCCGAAACTATTTTTAATGATTTAAATGTGCAGTTAGCCATAGGTTCGGAATACTTTGTGGAAATTGGAAAATTCAGAGCGTTTAACAGCTTATTGAATGAAGTGGCCAAAGAATTTGGTGTAACGGAATTCAAACATACTGTAACGGCTAAAACTTCAGTGTGGAGCAAATCGGTAACCGATGCGGAGACCAATTTGTTACGAGCCACTACCGAAGCCATGTCAGCTTTACTTGGTAATGTAGATGGTATCTTAATCGATCCGTTCGATAAGGAGTTTAAAGAAACTTCAGGTTTCTCTAACCGAATTGCAGGTAATATAGCAACCATATTAAGGGAAGAATCGTATTTTGGAAAAGTAGCAAATCCTGTAGATGGTTCTTTTTATATCGAGGAAGTTAGTGCTAAAATAGCAGGGCAGGCTTTGGTGTTGTTTAAAGCTGTAGAAGATCAGGGTGGATTTTATAAGGCTTTTGAAAACGAATACATACAAGAGCAGATTGCAGAAATACGTCAGACAAAAATAAAACTGTTAAGTCAGCGCAGATTGGCCATGGTTGGGGTAAATAAATACCCTAATTTAATGGAAACTCTGGACTCAGATGTGTTGTCATCGGGAGTAGAATCATCAAAATATTTAACGCCAAGACGTGCAGCGTTAGAAATTGAAACACTACGAAAAGTAACCGAAGATTTAGTCCAAGCTACCAATAGCCGACCAGTAGTTGAACTTACGGGATTTGGTAATCTGGCGATGCGTAAGGCACGTGCCGGTTTTGCTTACGACTTTCTGGGCGTTTCCGGATTTGAAGTGTGGCAGGAAAAAAGCTACAATACGGTAGACGAAGCGGTAGAAGCCAGTGCTAATTCGGCATCGCAAGTTGTGGTTATTTGTAGTTCAGATCAGGATTATGAAGACAGTGCTTTATCTTTTGTAGAAAAATTTAGAGCAATTAATAAAGATAAAGTACTTTTATTAGCTGGTAATCCAGTGTCAATCATTGAAGGGTTAACCCAGGCTGGTTTAGATGGTTGTATTCATTTAAAATCAGATGTAATTACAAGTATTTCAGGGGTGCAGAATAAGGTAAAACAGGCCTTAAAAGTGCATTAACTGATGTGTTGTGTAAAACCATTCATTAACAAAAACGTTTACTCATGAGACCAGATTTTTCAAATTTAACATTAGAGCATACCAAAATAAAAGAGACGACACCTTCCGAAACAGAAACCGTTTGGGAAACACCGGAAGGCATTCCTGTAAAATCGCATTTTAGCAAAGAGGATATTAAGGATGCAGAGCATTTAGGGTTTGCTGCAGGTTTACCACCATTTACCAGAGGGCCTTACAGTGCTATGTATGCCTTAAGACCATGGACTATTAGACAATATGCCGGTTTCTCGACTGCAGAAGAGTCTAATGCATTTTACAGAAGAAACTTAGCTGCGGGGCAAAAAGGATTGTCTGTAGCATTCGATTTAGCTACGCACCGTGGTTACGATTCAGATCACCCAAGGGTTACCGGAGATGTAGGTAAAGCCGGGGTAGCTATCGATTCTATATTGGATATGGAAATTTTATTCGACCAGATTCCTTTAGATAAAATGTCCGTTTCCATGACGATGAACGGAGCCGTGTTGCCGATTATGGCGTTTTATATTGCGGCTGCGAAAAAGCAGGGAGTGGCATTGGATCAGTTGAGCGGTACCATCCAAAACGATATTTTAAAAGAGTTTATGGTGCGTAATACTTACATTTATCCACCATTACCATCTATGCGTATAATCGGGGATATTTTTGAGTATACAACCAAGTACATGCCGAAGTTTAACTCGATCTCCATTAGTGGTTATCACATGCAGGAAGCTGGAGCAACGGCTGATATTGAATTGGCATATACTTTAGCTGATGGTATGGAGTACATTAGAACCGGTTTGGCTTCAGGTTTGAAAATTGACGAATTTGCACCGCGTTTATCCTTTTTCTGGGCGGTGGGAATGAATCATTTTATGGAAATTGCCAAAATGCGTGCAGCACGTATGCTTTGGGCTAAGATTATCAAGCAATTCAATCCTAAAAACCCGAAATCCATGGCTTTGCGAACGCACAGTCAGACTTCCGGGTGGAGTTTAAGTGAACAGGATCCGTTTAACAATGTGGCACGTACCTGTATTGAAGCAATGGCCGCAGGGCTTGGAGGAACACAATCTTTACATACCAATGCTTTGGACGAAGCGATTGCCTTACCAACTGATTTCTCGGCACGTATAGCGCGTAACACTCAGATTTATATTCAGGAGGAAACGCAGATTACAAAATCTGTAGACCCTTGGGCAGGTTCGTATTATGTGGAGTATTTAACTCAGGAAATCGCTAAAAAAGCCTGGAAATTAATAGAAGAAGTAGAGGAACTTGGCGGTATGGCCAAAGCCATAGAAACCGGTGTGCCTAAAATGCGCATTGAGGAAGCTTCTGCCAGAAAACAGGCCCGTTTAGATTCCGGCCAGGATATTCTTGTAGGAGTGAATAAATTTCAAACCGATGAAAAATCGAATATCGATATCCTGGAGGTAGACAATTCTGTAGTAAGAAATTCTCAGATAGAACGATTAAAAAAATTAAAAACAAACAGAGACCAAAGCGTGGTAGATGCCAAGTTAAAAGCGCTATCATACTGTGCTGAAAGCGGAAAAGGTAATTTATTGGAATTAGCCGTTGAAGCTGCTGAAAATTTTGCAACTTTAGGTGAAATTTCCGATGCTTTAGAAGCGCATTTTGGTCGCCATAAAGCGGATACTAAATTAATAAGTGGCGTGTATAGTAAAGAAGTAAAAAATGATGCCGTGTTTAAAGCTGCTCAGGCCTTATCTGATAAATTTGCAGAAATCGAAGGCCGCAGACCACGGGTAATGATAGCCAAAATGGGTCAGGATGGACATGATCGCGGCGCTAAAGTCGTGGCTTCCAGTTTTGCCGATTTAGGTTTTGATGTAGATATGGGACCGTTGTTCCAGACACCGGAAGAAGTAGCGAAGCAAGCCATAGAGAACGATGTACACTTTGTGGGAGCTTCCAGTCTGGCTGCTGGCCATAAAACGCTTATTCCGCAGTTAATTGGTGAACTGGAGCGTTTAGGACGACCAGATATTATGGTGTTTGCCGGAGGTGTAATTCCGGAGCAGGATTATCAATATTTACTGGATCGTAAGGTCGCAGCTATTTTTGGTCCGGGTACTGTAATTGCAAAATCGGCCATAACGATAATGGAAAAATACCTTGAACAGGAATAAATTTTGATTAGGAAACCATTTTAAGGTTCGGTTTCTAACCAAACCCCCGGGACTTCCATGATTGGTTCCGGGGGTTTTTAGTATCTAATTATTTATAAAGCTGTAGTAGTAGTAATATGCTTGGTAGTAGTGACTTAATGCAATGGAGTTTGATGAATTACTCTGATGTGATATCATCTTTAGTCCCAAATTTTGCGTCGTGACCAGCAGAAATGATTAAAAAATCTTTACGATCTTTAGTCACTGTAAATTTATAGGGGTGATTCCAGAAATCTTTTCTCCAAGCTTGTCTGTTTGGGTTATTTCCAATCAATTCATTAAGGTCATTTGGATATTTTCCAAGCGTGTTAAACCATTTGTTCATTTGCCGACTAATTTCAGCCATTTCAGTTTTGGTTTTTTCTGGATAAATGTGGGTGTTTTGATATTTGAAAAAGAAATACATACATATATTTCCGAGCACAAAAACTGTAATTAGCAGTAATGAACTAGGTAGTAAAATATATTTTTGAAAGGGTCTTTTATTTCCGTCGGCTTTTTCTTTTTCGTTTATTCGTTTTCGATGTTTATAGTCCTGTCGATAAAGTCCAAATTCAGCTAAGAGAGATAGTATCAATTCAATCATCCATAAGAATTTGGTTTAAAAGTATAAACCAGAGACTAGAACAACAAACCTAATATCTGGGCACAGATAATTAAAAGTACCATGGCTATTGGATAAACCGTAGCATAGGCTACTGAAGGAGCATCGGTGCTGGTCATGGTATCTACAGCGGCCAGACCTGGTGTGCTGGTCATAGAGCCCGTAAGGGTGCCTAATAGGGTTAAGGTGTTTATTTTAAAGAACATTTTTGCCACGATAGCAGCGATAAGCATTGGTAAAAAGGTAATTAATGCCCCGATTAAAAATAATTTAATACCGTATTGCGAATAGGTTTCCACCAATGTTGCTCCAGCTTTGGTTCCTACCACAGCGAGAAACAGCATCAGTCCGAATTGGCGTAGTAGCTGGTTTGAATTACCACTCATAACCCAAAGAATATTGCCGGATTTACCAATGCGGCCTAAAATCATGGCGACAATCAGTACACCTCCGGTTAACCCTAAGTTAAAACTAAAGGAATCCCCAAAGGAAATAGAGATACCTCCTACAAGAATACCAATAACGATTCCCAGTGTTAAGGGGAAGAAATTAGTATCGGATAATTTACTTTTATTATCTCCAATAAGATTAGAGATTTGAGAAACGCAGTCTTTTTCGCTCGAAATCATTAATTTATCACCTATCTGTAGTCTTAATGTGGAATTAGGAGATAAATCAATACCACTACGTCTTATACGTGTAATGGTAGCATTAAAATTGTCCTTTAAATTCAGTTCGCCCAGAGATTTGTTAACCAGTTCAGTACGGGTCATTAAATACGATTGTACAACATATTCTTTTCCTAAGGCAATTTCAACATCACTTTTAGGGCCTATAAGCATTTCTACACGTCTCAAGGCTTCATCTGTGCCTACCACGCGTATATAATCATCTTTATGCAGTACGGTTTCCTTTTTGGGGATAAAGGCTTCTCCTTTATGCATAACGCGGGAAATAACACCTTTGGTCATAGAGCGTACACGTAACTCCTCAATAGTTTTGTTTATTGCGCCTTCATTTTCAACCTGAAAATTACATCTCGAAATGGTGTCGTAATGGCCATGTATCTGTTCTTCATAATCAGTTTCTTCTTTTTTTAAGTTAATGCGAAGTAACTTAGGGTAGAGTTTTACAAATAAAATAACACCAATAACCCCAAAAGGATAAGCGATACCATAACCAATAGAGGCTAAAGGCGAATGTGTAACATCTATCGCTGTTGCTAATCCAGGCGTACTGGTTAAGGCTCCCGCCATAAGGCCAATGGCAATGGATTTATCGATATCGAGAAATGTAATGGATAAAAAGGTGATTAATGCGGCCGAAATAATAACGAGTCCGGCAAGAGTTACCAGGTTTTTACCATTCGATTTAAAGGAGTCGAAAAAGCCAGGACCCGCTTGCAACCCTATAGTATATATAAACAAAATAAGACCTATTTTCTGGAGAATATCCGGAAGCTGCACACCAAAGTGACCAAAGAGTAAGGCGACAAAAATAATAGCCGAAACATCTAAGGAGATACCTTTTATTTTAATGCTTCCAATAATGAAACCGATACAAATAATAACAAATAGCGCTAAATACGTGGCGTGTAAAAAATCCATACGTTTTGTTTTATATTAAGATATAAAAATAAGATTTAATAAAACGCAGATAGATGATTTTTGTCATTTATTAAGCGTGCGAAATGCCAGTATTTACAATACTTCGGTTTAATTAAAATGAAAACGTTTTAGGTTGAAAAAAAAATTAATCTGTTTTAATAGATGTTAAATTTTACGAATGAAAAACGGTATTTTTGAAGCGTTCCAGTATGTCCTGAGCAGCCTGAACTGGTGAAATTTCAGACGAAATAATTTGTTGTTCAAGTTTAGGAAGTTGTTCTGAAATGGATTTGGAACCATAAAACAGGTGTTTTATTTCTTCGTTTATGGTATCGTACATCCAGTTTATTTTTTGTCGGTTTCGATTAGTCTCAAAATACTGATTTTCGTTTACCAGCAGTTTGTATTTAGAAATTTCTTCCCAGACCACATCCATACCTATATTTTGTGTTGAAGAGGCCGTAGTAACCACCGGACTCCAGCCAGAAGCAGATTCCGGAAAAATATGCAATGCATTCTGATATTGAATTCTGGCCCGCTCACTTTGACGAATATTGTCGCCATCGGCCTTGTTGATAACCACCATATCTGCCATTTCCATAATACCTTTTTTAATTCCCTGCAATTCATCGCCTGCACCGGCAAGCATGAGTAACAGGAAAAAGTCCGTCATGCCGTGAACGGCAGTTTCCGACTGACCCACCCCAACAGTTTCAATCAGGATTACATCGTAGCCGGCAGCTTCACACAACAACATGCTTTCTGCAGTTTTATTGGCTACGCCTCCAAGCGTATCTCCCGAAGCCGAAGGTCTGATATAAGCCTGCTCCATGCCACTAAGGTCTTCCATTCGCGTTTTGTCTCCTAGTATACTCCCTTTCGAACGCTGACTACTGGGGTCTATAGATAATATGGCAACTCTGTGGCCCTGGTCTATTAAATATTTACCAAAAGCTTCTATAAAAGTACTTTTGCCAACACCTGGAACTCCGGTTATACCAATGCGGATAGATTTTCCGGAGTGAGGCAGAATGTGCTGAATAATGGCTTTAGCCAATACTTTATCACTTTCTAAATTACTTTCTATAATGGTTATGGCACGCGATAAAATAACGCGATCGCCTTGCAATACTCCGTCGATATAGTTTTGTGCCGAAAGGCGGTTTTTAGGTTTGTAGTTTTTCATGGTAATTTTGTCAAATGCTTCCGTGTTATACAGAATTGCGCAGAAACTTGTACTTTAATATGTGTTGGCGTTTCATCACAAATATAAAAAGTACATCAAATTAATAACATGACAAAAATCCTAATTTGGATGTTTGAAAATGACTAATAGATTTTAAGCTTTCAATTTCGTTACCTTTTAAAGGAATTGGATGCGTAAAAAGTAGTATTTTATTGGAAATCTTTATCGCTATGAAATATTGCTTTTTACTCGTTTTTTTCCTATTATTTTGTTGCAAACAGGAAGTACAGAAACATGTTTTAGAACCTGTTATTACAGAAAATTACAAAAGCCCAGATGAATTATTAGGGAATTTGTTTCAAGAGGTTCAGTTAGCAGCGGTTTTTAAAGACAGTAAAACTTTTGTGGATTGCGAGGCTACAGTGGCTTACGATTCCATAGTAAAGGCCTATCAGTATTTTAAAAATCAATCTGATTTTAACCTTAAGGATTTTGTTTCCAGCTATTTTGTGTTGCCACAATCTGATTTCAAAGCATTTTCAAGCGATACCAGTTTGTCTGCTGCAGCACATATTAATACACTATGGCCGGTGTTAACTCATCCGGGTAAAACTATCAATCCGTATAATTCTCTGTTGGAATTACCTTATGCATATGTGGTTCCGGGAGGGCGGTTTCGCGAGGTGTATTACTGGGATTCTTTTTTTACGATGCTGGGGCTGGTGGAGAATGAAAATTTCGAACTGGTGGAAGCGATGCTTGATAACTTTGCATATCTGATTAAAACCACAGGGCATATTCCTAACGGGAATCGCAGTTATTATTTGTCCAGATCTCAGCCTCCTTTTTTTGCACAGATGATTGAGTTGCTAGTACAATATAAAGGAGCTTCGGTTTATCAAAAATATAAAGAAGCTTTAAGAACCGAATATGAATTCTGGATGCGTTGCGATACTATATATACAGCTTCGGAACATGTAGTAAAAACAAATTATGGAAAAATGAACCGGTATTATGATGCTTTAAATAGTCCGCGGCAGGAATCATATAAGGAAGATTTCGAGTTAGCTGAAATACATAAAAACGATACTTTACTTTGTCGTCAGCTTAGGGCTGGGGCAGAGTCGGGCTGGGATTACAGTTCGCGTTGGTTTTCAGATACACAGAGCTTGGAAACTATAGAAACTTTAAATATTATTCCGGTAGACTTAAACGCTTTGATGTATGGCATGGAAGGGGTTTTAATAAGGTGTTACACCAATTCAGATCCTGAATTCACCGAACGATTGAAAGAAAGTCGCAACCAGCGCATGGCATTTTTAAATGAACTTAGTTATAATAAGACATTGGGTGTTTTTGAAGATTATAACTGGAAAACAAAGGAACAAACGGGGCGACTATCACTCGCCATGGTATATCCTTTATATTTTAAAATGGCATCGGAAATACAGGCAGAGCAGACTGCGAGATATCTTGAAAACTATTTTTTAAAAGCTGGTGGTCTGGTCAGCACAAATGTGTATTCGGGGCAACAATGGGACGCTCCCAATGGCTGGGCGCCTTTGCAGTACCTGGCTGTAGTTGGTCTTGAAAATTATGGCTATAACAAGTTAGCCGATACCATTATGACACGATGGGCTAACCTGAATGATAAAGTGTACGCTACTACAGGAAAGTTTATGGAAAAGTATAATGTAGAAGATTTGAGTCTGGAAGCGGGGGGAGGAGAATATGACCTTCAGGATGGTTTTGGATGGACTAATGGGGTGTATCTGGCATTTAAACGAAAACTGGAAAATAATACAGAACATTAAGATGTTAAAACAAATTTAGGGTGTTTGTGTATTTCAGGATTGTTTTGGAGAAATCTTAAACCTTTGTTATAATTTTTTTCAGTCCTTACAATAATGCGATTTTTGTTGCTTCTGATTTTATTTCGAAAACCAATAACAAATGAATGCATTACAACATATAAAATTTTCTGTGTTAGATCTTGTTCCTGTTCTTGAAGGTAAAAGTCATAAGCAGGCTATGCACAATGCCTTAGATTTGGCGCGTCATGTGGAAGCCTTAGGGTATCATCGGTTCTGGATTTCTGAACATCATAATATGGATAGTCTGGTAAGTTCTGCCACAGTAGTTTTGCTTGGCTATATCGCAGAAGGAACCTCTAAGATTCGAGTAGGGTCTGGAGGAATTATGCTACCGAATCACGCACCTTTAGTGGTGGCCGAACAGTTTGGAACTTTAGCCACCTTGTATCCGGATAGGATAGATCTGGGTTTAGGACGTGCACCTGGAACCGACCAGTTGACTGCTATGGCACTTCGACGGGACAGGCAGGAACATGTTCAGGATTTCCCAAATAATATTACCGAGTTACAATGCTATTTTTCAAAATCTAATGCCGGAGCTGCAGTACGGGCTATCCCTGGTGAAGGTTTGGATGTGCCTATCTATTTATTAGGTTCCAGTACATTTAGTGCGCAGCTGGCGGCGGAAAAAGGGTTGCCTTATGCGTTTGCGAGTCATTTTGCTCCGACGCATTTGTTTAATGCCATGCATATTTATAATAACCAGTTTCAGCCATCATCCAATACTAGCTCACCTTATGCAATGGCCTGTGTAAATGTTATTGCCGCAGATACAGATGAAGCGGCTCAGGTTTTAGCTACGAGTTTATATCAGTTGGCTATAGGAATAATTACAGATAGCAGACGACCTTTACAGCCACCGATATCCAGTATGGATGGGGTATGGACACAGCCACAGAAGGAATTAATTAATAATATGCTGCATTATACCTTTATCGGGTCTGAAGCTACGATACGAGAACAGTTACATACTTTTGTAAGTCAAACCCGGGTTCAGGAATTAATAGTCGTATCGCATATTTACGATCCGGAAGCCAGAAAGAGGTCTTACGAGATTGTAAGTGCGTGTTTTCAATAAACAAAAAAAGACCAGGAATTCTGGTCTTTTTTTATATCTAATAATTGAGGATTAAAACGGTTTGTAGGAGAACTTTTGGCCGCCTACAGAGGCTTCAGCCATAAGGCCGCCTTTACTGTGCGTAAACACGGCTACACCATCTTTATATTTGGCATCCAGACTTTCTCCTGATTTTAATACGGTGGCAGAAACTCCGGCATCGAACTGGAATTTACTCTCTTTAAACTTGTCAACTTCTTCTTTGGTTTCAAAGAAAATAACTTCTATTAAAGCTTGTCCTCCGGCCTGTAGACCAACATTTAATTCTTTTACGCTGGCCATACCTTTCTTTTTACCATATTCATACAGCACTCCGTTACCCGAGGCACCACCTACGATAAATCCTCCTTTTCCCACATTTGGGAAAACAACACAGCCTGCCGACTTATCGAAATACTCCCTCAGTCCTGGATTAACTTCAAGAAGTGTTGCAACAGCTTTATCAGCATCATCAATTATTTTTTTGTCTTTACTCGATTGAGCAGAAAGGGAAAGTGATAAATTTCCTACGAGTAATAGAAGCAATAAGATTTTAACATGTTTCATAATAATAGCGATTAAATAATTTCTATCTAAAATATTGAATATTTTTATAACCCCTTTAAAATGAGAGATATTTTATTCTTTGTAAGAGGTGGTTTTAAAATATATTCTATATTTTCATAGTAGGTTTTATTTAGTAAATGAATCCTAATAAATAATCAGTAAATTTTTTAATTATGAAAAAAGCAATTAAAGGTGCTATGGTTATAGCATTTATGACTTTAGGTTTAACCATGAAAGCTCAATCCTGTAGTAATTATTACCCGATGAAAAAGGGAACAACGTATGAGCTAAAGCGCTATGACAAGAAGGATAAACTGGAATCGGTTAAATTTTATGAAATAGTGGCATCAAGTGGTAGCTCAGCAACGATTCATACCATAGTTACAAATAAAGACAATGAAGAAATTATTAATGCGGAGTATGAAATGATTTGTGAAGGCGATAAAGTAAGTATTGATATGAATAAGGTTCTAAGCGAAACCTTAACTTCGTCTTTAGCGAAATCAGGATCAGAGGCCAGCGCAGAAGTTCGCGGGACAAGTCTTGTTATTCCCAATAATCTGGAAGTAGGCCAGACTTTACCAGATTCTGATATCGATATGGATATAGAGGCGGGATCTATTAATTTAAATTTCAGTATTAAAAATTTAGAAAAGAAAGTAGTAGCTAAAGAGAGTGTTACCGTACCAGCCGGTACTTTCGATTGCGTAGTAATCGAGCAACATACAGAAACTAAAATGATGATTACTAAAAAGGGAACGGTAAAAATGTGGCTGGCCAAAGGTGTTGGTGTAGTAAAACAGGAAGATTATGATAAAAAAGGGAATCTTAATGGTTATGAAGTTTTAACCAAATTTGAGTAAACTTTTTTAAGTTTCAAAATATAAAAAATCCGGATTTTGAGTATTAAATTCTAATCCGGATTTTTTCTTTCTAAGAAACGAGATGAATTAATAATATGTATTTTCGGTAGTGTAATCGTGTTTGTGTTATGAGGCTGTCCACATTCAATTCTTTTAAAAGCAGAAATTTCAGATTGTTTTTCATGGGGCAATCTATTTCTCTATTGGGAACCTGGATGCAGAAAACAGCAGTAAGTTGGGTAATCTATAGCATAACTCAGTCCAAGTTTATGCTTGGAGTTTCAGTATTTGCAACGCTATTTCCAACGGCTATAATTTCGCTTTATGGGGGTATAATAGCCGATCGTTATAATAGGCATAAGGTATTATTAGTTACCCAAATAGTTTCTCTAATTCAAGCTGTTTTATTAACCTTTTCAGTAATTTATTTTAATAATCATGTTGTTTGGATAATTATAATTTTAAGTGCTGTTTTGGGGGCTATTAATGGATTTGATGTTCCGGTAAGACAATCTTTAGTGCGAGAAATGGTTAATGATAAAGCCGATTTACCAAATGCACTGGCATTAAATTCTTCTATGGTGAATTTGTCTAAGCTTATAGGACCGGCAGTGGCAGGGTTTGTATTGGAGTCTTTTGGTAATCAGGTGTGTTTTGGTTTAAATGCATTAAGTTTTGTACCGGTAATTTTATCTCTATTGGCTATGAAATTAGCAAATCAGGAGACTAAAATAGTCAAAGAAAAAAGCGTAAAACGTGAATTTATAGACGGTTTGTCGTATATCAAGAAAACACCCGAAATATATTCTATTATGGTTTTTGTAAGTTTAATGAGCTTTTTTGCTTTGCCTTACACTACACTTACTCCTGCCTTTGCAAAAGATGTTTTTCAGGGCTCGGCAGCTACCTTAGGAATTATTGATGGCGTTATCGGTTTTGGAGCATTTTTAGGAGCATTATTCTTGGCATCACTAAAACAAGGCACAAATTTAACTAAAGTTTTAGCTATTAATTCTTTAATTTTTGGACTTGGATTAATTCTGTTTTCAAGGACAGAACATCTTTTAGGGGCTTTAATTTTTATAGCTGTTAGTGCATTTGGAATGATGTCTATTCGCACTATAACCAATACCATTATTCAGGTTAATGCGCCAAATAAATTTAGGGGGCGTATTATTAGTGTTTTTGTAATGGCTTTAACAGGTTTATTGCCATTGGGTAGTCTGGCAATAGGGGCAATATCTCATTATATTGGCGTACAGACAACAGTATGTGTTCAGGGTATTATCGCAATAATTATCGCCATAGTTTACGGTAAATATTTGAAGAAGCAAAAGTTAAAACGTAAAGCCCTTACGATTTTAGAGCAACAGCCGGAACAAGGATTAGGTATTAAGTGGAGGAGGTAAATAATACGCCTTGTTTTTAACAAGTATAAGCGATTTAAATTTTTATTGTCACAAAAATTAGCAGTTTACAAATAGACTATCTTTGTCTAAATTTTTTAGCTATATTTTGAAAGATATTTTACTTATAACACCGCCTTTTACGCAATTAAATACACCGTATCCGGCCACAGCTTATTTAAAAGGTTTTTTAAATACCAGAGGTATGTCTTCCAGTCAGATGGATTTGGGGATTGATGTTATTTTAGAGTTGTTTTCAAAAAAGGCCTGTAAGATGTTGTTCGATTCAGCTTTCCAAAATGATGCGATTGTTAGTGAAAATGCGCGGCGGATTTATGCTTTACGAACCGAATATTTAAAGTGTATAGAGCCGGTAATTCAGTTTTTACAAGGCAAAAATCCAACACTGGCCAGACAAATCTGTTATTTAAATTATTTACCACGAGCCTCCAGATTTAATAACCTGGATGATTTAAGCTGGGCTTTTGGGAGTATGGGCATGCAGGACCAGGCGAAACATCTGGCGACCTTATTTCTGGAAGATTTATCCGATTTTATAATTGAATGTATCGATGAGAATTTCGGATTCAGTCGCTATGCAGAGCGTCTGGGCTTAAGTGCCCATAGTTTCGATGAGATTTATGAGGCACTACAGGATGACTTATCTATTATTGATGATATAAGCTTACAGATTTTAGAAGCCAGAGTGGAGGAGGTTCAGCCTAAACTGGTGTGTTTTTCTGTTCCTTTTCCAGGAAATTTGTTCAGTGCGTTTCGCTGTGCCCAGTTTATAAAATCAGAATACCCGGAAATTAAGGTTGCTATGGGAGGCGGATTTCCGAATACCGAATTAAGGGATTTAAAAGATGCCAGAGTGTTTGAGTTTTTCGATTTTATTACTCTGGATGATGGCGAATTACCTATAGAATTGTTACATGAATTTGTAAATAGTAATGCTTCGCTTGAGACATTTGAATTAAAGCGCACCCTGGTATTGGAATCCGGAGCGGTTTGTTATAAAAATAACAGTACCCGCACAGATTATAAGCAAAATGAACTGGGTACACCAGACTATTCCGATTTACCGCTGGAGGATTATATTTCGGTAATAGAAATAGCTAATCCTATGCATAGTTTATGGAGTGATGGGCGCTGGAATAAACTGACTATGGCACATGGTTGCTACTGGGGAAAATGTACGTTCTGTGATATTTCTTTAGATTATATAAAAATTTACGAACCGGTAACTGCCAGACTTCTGGTAGATCGAATGGAGGCTCTGATTGCCCAAACCGGAGAAAGCGGGTTTCATTTTGTAGATGAGGCCGCTCCGCCTTCTTTAATGAAGGCTTTGGCACTGGAAATTTTAAAACGGGAATTAACTGTTACCTGGTGGGCAAACATTCGATTTGAGAAGAATTTTACCAGAGATTTGTGTGTCTTACTTCAGGCTTCCGGCTGTATTGCGGTTTCTGGAGGGCTGGAAGTGGCTTCCGATAGGTTATTGCAACTTATAGATAAAGGCGTAACGGTAGCGCAGGTGGCTCAGGTTACTCGTAATTTTACAGAAAGTAATATTATGGTCCATTCGTATTTAATGTATGGTTATCCAACGCAGACTGTACAGGAAACTGTTGATAGTCTGGAAATGGTGCGGCAGTTATTCGAGGCGGGAATTATTCAATCCGGGTTCTGGCATCAGTTTGCCCTAACGGCACATAGTCCTATTGGATTAAATCCTTCTGATTATGGTGTGATTCCACAGGTAAACCCGATTACTTTTGCCAATAATGATGTGGTATTTACAGATAAAACAGGAATAGACCATTCTAAATTTAGTCAGGGGTTGAAATCATCGTTGTTTAATTATATGCATGGTCTGGGGTTTGAATTTGCCTTACAGGACTGGTTCGATTTTAAAATTCCTAAAACTACTATAGCTCCCGATTTTATTAATGCTAGTCTGGAAACGGAACTGAATTTTACTATAAAATCTAATGCAAAAGTGGTTTGGTTGGGAACTCGTCCATTAGTTGAGGTCAGCTCAAAAACAAAACGCGGACAAACACGAGAGACTGTAAAATTAACATTTCAGGATAAAACCGATGGGTTTCAATTAAGTCTGGAAAACGCTCATGGCAAATGGTTAACGGATTGGTTAGAACAATTGGAACCGGTACATGACAAAGTAAGCACACTGGGTGTTATAAAAACCGATTTTGAAACACATTTTGAAGATTTTGAACTATTCTGGTTTTCTAAACCATTACAACTTCTAAAGACTAAGGGATTGCTGGTGCTTTAAACCCAAGTTATGCATTAGCTAATCTATTATGTATTCAAATTGCTTTAAAACAAACGCTGCACTAGTATTTTACTAAATCACCGTAGCGGTGATTTGCCTCAATCGTAAAATGCTTCGTTTTTTTGCACTTAGAACACTCATTACGACTTTCTAATACATAATTCGGGTTAAACAGTTTCAGTTATTTTAGGTATTTGCTTTTAAGCGTAGGAATTGCGACAATAGTTATGCGTGCATAGTAAAAATGAAGTATATTTGGTAGAAACCAAGTTAAAAACACCATGCAAACTAATCTAACGGAATTATTACGAATTAAACATCCTATAATTATGGCGCCTATGTTTTTGGTGTCTAATGTAAGTATGGTGAAAGAAGCAATGGCTTGTGGTATTTCGGGCTGTATTCCAGCCTTAAATTACAGAACGATTGCTGAGTTGAAAGCCGCTATAACAGAATTAAAAGACGCTAAGAAAGAGGGCGGCGCTTTCGGGTTTAATTTGATTGTCAATAAATCGAATCCGAAGTTTAAGGAGCAGTTGGATGCGCTATGTGAATTAGGTTGCGATTTTATCATAACCTCTTTAGGAAGTCCGGAGGAAACTATTAAAAGCGCACATGCTTCAGGTATAAAGGTGTTTTGTGATGTCACCGATTTAAAGTATGCCAAAAAAGTGGAACGTCTTGGTGCCGATGCCTTAATCGCCGTAAACAATCAGGCGGGAGGTCATCGCGGAGAACTGACCCCGGAAAGGCTAATCGGAGAAATTACTTCACATTGTAAAATTCCTGTGATTTCTGCCGGGGGCGTGGGAACGAAAGCTGATTTAGAGTATATGTTGCAGCTGGGCGCTGTTGGTGTTTCTATAGGTAGCCCTTTTATAGCTTCAGAAGAAGCTCAGGTAACTAAAGAATATAAACAGGCTTGTGTGGATTACGGCGCTCAGGATATAGTAATGACCGAACGGATATCCGGCACACCCTGTACAGTAATTAATACACCGTATGTACAACAGATAGGGACGAGGCAGCCCTGGTACGAACGTGTTTTAAATAAGAATAAACGCTTAAAAAAATGGGTGAAAATGCTGCGCTTTTCCATAGGCATGAGAGCTACCGAAAAGGCCGCTAAACAGGCTACTTATAAAACCGTTTGGGTTGCAGGCCCAAGCATTCAACATACACATGCTATTATGCCAGTAAAAACAATTATAGAACGGTTTATAAATTAATGAGATTCTAATTCAAAATCTTTAAAAACCGTGCGTTTTAAAACATCCCATTCGTCTTTAAGTATCCCGTAGCAGCAGGTATTTCGTTTAAAACCATCTAATAAATACACATTTTTGCGAAGTGTACCTTCAAGTAAAGCGCCTAGATTTTCAACGGCTTTTCTGGATTTTAAATTCCGCTCGTCTATTTTAAATTCAACCTTTTCAAAGTTCATAACCTCAAATGCATAATGGAGCATTAAAAATTTCATTTGCTTGTTTAATCCGGTGCCATGAAATTCATAACCCAACCAGGTAGAGCCTATATCTAAAACCTTGTGTTTTACATTGATGTTCATAAAACGGGTGCAACCGGCATAAGCTTTTTCTTTTTTGTCGTAAACAACAAAAGGAATGCACGTACGATGATAATAACCGTCTACAGCCGTTTGCACGTATTCCCTGAATGTTTCAGGTGTTGCAATATCCGTCGGTGAATATTGTACTAAATCTTTTTGATTGGCAATATTCTGAAGATGGGTGTAATTACTCAAATCTAATAATGACAATCTTACGCGAGAATTTTCTAAATGATTAATGTTCATAGCTGCATTAAAATTATCTGCCCGTGGTTTTGTACTTTTGTTCTTCTAAAAATAGACTTTTTATATGAAATTATCTAGAGAAGCGGTGCTAAAACAAGCTAATGAGGCATGTAAAAATACCTTGATGGAAACCTTAGAGATTGAAGTGGTAGATTTTGGGGATGATTTTTTAGTGGCGCGCATGCCTGTAACTTCTAAAGTACATCAGCCTGATGGGGTTTTGCATGGTGGAGCAACGGCAGCTTTAGCGGAAAGTGTGGGGAGTTTTGCGAGCCATATTTTTATAGATACAGAGACCTTTTTTGTTCGCGGGATTGAAATTTCTGCAAATCATTTAAAAAGTATCAGGTCTGGTTTTGTGTATGCCAAAGCTACCTTTTTGCATAAAGGCAGAACGACGCAGTTACTGGACATTAAAGTAACCGATGAGGATAATAATTTAATTTCCATTTGTAAACTGTCTACTATAGCTTTACCTAAAACCAAGTAAATGCAGGAGGATATTTTCAGGTATATAAAGCAACAGTATACAAAAGATTTACCTTTTGTAATTTACAGAAAACCTCAAACCAATATAGTTAAGGCGGTGTGTCAGAATGATGACAATCTAAATGTGTCGACGTCACTTTCTGAATCCGGATTTGTATTTGCTCCTTTTGATGATGAAGGAGAAACGATTATTTTTCCTTTGAAGGATTCAGAAGCACTAAAGGAAGAAGTATCTTTCTTACCCGAAACAGAGGATAAGCAAACTCCCGATACGATGTCTTCGGAAGCGGAACGTCAGCATATTAGTCTTGTTGAAAAAGGGGTGGCAGAGATTAAGTCTGGTACTTTTCAAAAAGTGGTACTGTCACGCCGAGAAACAGTGGAATTACCAGATTTTGATTTTGTTCGTGTATTTAAGCGTTTACTGGCACGATACACTTCGGCTTTTGTGTATTGCTGGTATCATCCAAAAGTTGGTTTATGGTTAGGAGCAACCCCGGAAACCTTATTGAAAATTGATGGCCAACGCTTGGTAACCATGTCTCTGGCAGGAACTCAGAAATACGAAGGCAGTATGGATGTTACATGGGGAGAAAAGGAACTGCAGGAACAACAGTTTGTTACCGATTTTATAACAGAGCAACTGGAAGATAAGGTATTGGCTGTTGCTGCGTCACCCGTACGAACAGTAAAAGCAGGTCCTTTAGTACATCTTCAAACGCAAATTTCAGCGCGTTTAAAACCAGAAAGTAATCTGTCTGCAATCGTTAAAGCCTTGCATCCTACACCTGCGGTTTGCGGATTACCTAAAGACAAGGCTAAAGTGTTTATTCTTCAGTCTGAACACTACAATCGTAGTTTTTATACCGGATTTTTAGGCGAACTTCATTTTAAGGACAAACAGACACGAAATACCAACAGACGTAATGTTGAGAATAATGTGTATGGTACAGTAAAAACCGTAAGCCATTTATTTGTGAATTTACGATGCATGCAGGTAGAAGGTAATTCGGTTCAGGTTTACGTTGGTGGCGGAATAACAAAAGACTCTAATCCTAAAGCCGAGTTTTTGGAAACCGTCCATAAAGCCGAAACTATGAAAAAAGTACTTTTTTAAGAAAAATTCCATCGAATAGAATACCGGTTTCGTCGAGTCAATACCCCTGAACTTCTATTTCCTGCTTATAAGTCTGTAGTTTATTTCAATTTTGATGTGTGAATTAATAACACATATCAATAATGAAATTATATTTTTCAATACTTGCCCTTCTTAGTTTTGTATTTGCAAGTGCACAAGAACTGGATAGTATTCCTGAGGTTGCTTCACAAAAAAAAGTATGGACTCTGGAGGAATGTTTAGAGTATGCGGTACTAAATAATATCACGATTAAAGATGCCCAGTATTCTAAAGAAACTTCAGATGTTACTTACAAACAGTCTAAAGATAACCGATTACCAAATTTAAGTGGGAGTGCCTCTCAGAGTTTTACTAACGGGCAATCCATCGACCCGATTACAAGTGCTTTCGTAAATCAGCAGATTCATTCTACAAGTATGG
The DNA here is from genome assembly GCF_051172795.1 of Formosa sp. S-31. NCBI lineage: Bacteria > Pseudomonadati > Bacteroidota > Flavobacteriia > Flavobacteriales > Flavobacteriaceae > Formosa > Formosa sp. S-31. The sequence continues at coordinate 633,936 of NZ_JAENDK010000002.1, read as the reverse complement.
GGTTGAATACTTCGGTAACCTTGTTTCAGGGAAATCAGCTCAACAATCAGATTCAGCAAAACAAATTACTTGTCGATCAGAACTCATTGTATGTAGAGGAAGCTAAAAACAATATTATTTTAAGTGTAACCGAAGCGTATTTACAGGCCTTATATGCGAAAGAAGGGATAATAGTTGCTGAAAAAAATCTGGAAGCATCTACCTCGGAAGCAGAAACGGCTAAAGCCCGATTCGATGCCGGAAGTATCGCCATGCAGGATTATACCGATGCTGTGTCTCAGGAAGCGACTAATAAGTATAATTTAATTTCGGCTAAAAATTCGTATGCACAGCAGGTCATAGTTATAAAACAGTTACTTGAATTGACACCAACAGATACATTTGATGTGGTGTCTCCAGATACTGATAATTACACAACGCCAATTATTCCAAATAAATTGGAAATTTATAACGCCGCTTTAGGGTATTTACCGGAATATAAAGCTGCTGAATTAGGAACCGAGGTTTCTGAAAAGGAACTGGATATTGCCAAAGGGGCTTATTTGCCAACTTTGTCTTTATCCGGAAGTCTGGGGTCGGGTTATACCAGTGTACAGGATTTAAACTTTAACGATCAGATTAACGGAAACTTTAATCAACGTGTCGGGGTGACTTTAACCATTCCTATTTTCAATAGAAATCAAACGAAGGCATCGGTACAAAAGGCACAAATAGCTATCGATCAATCCGAAATTCAGGAGCAAACGGTTAGAAAGGAAATCTATCAAAAAATAGAAACCGCTTATCAGAATGCCGTGGCTACTCAGGAGCAGTTGGTTGCTGCAGAAGCTTCGAGTTCAGCAGCTGCAGAGTCTTATAAATTAGCGCAGAAAAAGTACGAATTGGGGGCTTTAAGTGCTACCGATTTGGTGATAAGTCAGAATACGTATACAAATGCGCAGCAAAATTATTTGCAGGCGAAATACTTAAATCTTTTATACACTCAGTTATTAGAATTCTATCAAGGAAACGACATTAAAATTTAATCCGATGAAAAACAAAAAAGCAAAAATAATCACCTTAGTTATTGTATTACTGGGCGTTGCAGGAATGGCCTATTGGTTATACGGAGGCACAGAAGCAGCCACGGTAACTGTAGAAACCTTAACAGCTAAAAAAGGAGAAGTTACCAAGATGGTAACAGCAACAGGTACGGTGCAACCTTTAACTTCGGTAGATGTAGGTACTCAGGTTTCCGGTGAAGTAGAGAAAATATATGTTGATTATAACAGTGTGGTTAAAAAAGGACAACTTATCGCCGAACTGGATAAAACGAATTTAATGGCGGCTTTATCTCAGGCCAGAGCGAGTTATAACAGTGCCTTAAACGAAAAGAACTATTTGCAGACAATATTCGATCGCCAGAAAACATTACACGACAACCGTGTAATTAGTCAGGCCGATTATGACGAGGCTTTGTATAATTTAAATAATGCTAAAAATACGGTCACTCAGCGTTTATCCGATTTGCAGCAGGCGCAAACCAATTTAAGTTATGCTGCAATTTACTCGCCTATAGATGGTGTGGTATTATCCAAAGAAATTGACGAAGGGCAAACGGTTGCCGCTAGTTTTGAAACGCCAACCTTATTTACTATTGCCAAAGATTTAAAAGAGATGCAGGTAGAAGCCAGTGTTGATGAGGCCGATATAGGAGAAGTTAATGAAGGACAGCGTGTAACCTTTACAGTAGATGCATATCAGGGACAGGATTTTGAAGGTGAAATTACTCAGGTACGATTAAATCCTACCGAAGAATCTAATGTTATTACGTATACTGTGGTTATTAAAGCGGATAACCCGGAACTAAAATTAAAACCAGGCTTAACCGCAACAGTTTACATCTATACTCTGGAATTAAAGGATATTTTAACTATAGAAGCCAAGGCTGCGAATTTTCATCCTGAAATGGGAGCTATAATGGCTTACGAAAAGCAGGAAGGTTTAGAGTTTCCTCCGGTTAAAGTGCCAGAGAAACAGCCTCAGGAAACTGTAGTCTGGGTAATAAAGAATAAACATATTACGCCAAAAGCTGTGGTTTTAGGACAAAGCGATGGCGTAAATGTAGAAGTAAAACAAGGTTTAACCGAGGGCGAAGAACTGGTTTACAATATCGAGGCTTTAGCGGGGCCTGTAGGAGCTCCGGGTAGTAATGAGAGTCCGTTTATGCCAAAACCCCCAGGGAAGAAAAAATAATCAGACATGAAAAAGACGATTATTAAAATAGAGGATCTGAAGCGTGATTTTAAAATGGGAGATGAAATTGTGCATGCTTTAAAAGGCATTTCGTTTGATATTCACGAAGGGGAGTTTGTCACCATTATGGGGTCCAGTGGATCCGGGAAAAGTACTATGCTAAACATTTTGGGGTGTCTGGATCAACCATCATCAGGAACCTATGAAATTGATAATGTTGGTGTGAAATCCTTATCCAGAAATGAGTTGGCTAAAATCAGAAATGAAAAGATCGGATTTATTTTTCAGTCCTATAATTTATTACCGCGAACCTCTGCCATTGAAAATGCCGAATTACCTTTAGTGTATAACAATAAAGTAAGCACTCAGGAACGCCATGAGCGCGCAGTAAAAGCATTGGAATTGGTAGGTTTGGGCGGACGATTAGATCATACTCCGGCGCAACTTTCCGGTGGACAACAACAGCGGGTAGCGATTGCCAGAGCCTTAATTAACGACCCCGTAGTGATACTTGCCGATGAAGCGACAGGAAATCTGGATACGCGCACATCGTATGAAATTATGGCCTTGTTCCAGGAATTGAACCGAAAGGGAAAGACCATAGTTTTTGTAACGCACGAACCCGATATTGCCGAGTTCAGCAGCAGAACAATAGTACTTAAAGACGGTCATATTATAAAAGATGACTATAACAGCAATGTGCAAAATGCAGCCGAAGCATTAGCGGCCTTGCCAAAAGAAGATTAATATGAGACTTTTAAACTTACTAAAAACAGCATGGAAGGCTATTTTACTGAATAAGGTAAGAACATTGCTAACCATGTTAGGTATTATTATTGGTGTGGCTTCTGTAATAGCTATGCTGGCTATTGGTGAAGGTTCTAAGGAAAGTATCCGGACTCAGATTTCCAGTATGGGATCTAATATGATAAACATACGTCCGGGTGCCGATATGCGTGGCGGAGTTCGTCTCGATCCCAGCGAAATGCAATCTTTAAAACTGGCTGATTATAAGGCTTTAAAATCAGAAGCGAATTTATTGTCTAATGTATCTCCTCAGGTTTCCGGTGGCGGACAGGCTATTAACGGGGCAAAAAACTGGCCGACTTCAATTTATGGAGTAGCACCAAGTTTTACCGAAATTAAAAAGTTCGAAATAGAGGATGGAAGTATGTTTACTGAAGCGGAAGTGAACTCTTCGGCTAAGGTTGCTGTAATCGGGCAAACCATCGTAGAAAATTTATTTCCTAATGATAACCCGATAGGGAAAATGATTCGTTTCGATTCTACGCCTTTTAAAGTGATAGGGGTATTGAGTGAGAAAGGAGAGAATACCTTCGGTCAGGATCAGGACGATGTAATTCTGGCGCCTTATACGGCTGTTCAGAAGCGTATTCTGGCTATCGATTATATTCAGACTATAGTGGCTTCCGCAGTAAGTGAAGAACAGGCAGAAGCCGCTGTAGAGCAGGTTTCCGATATTTTAAGACGTCAGCATAATATTGGAGTAAACGGTGATGATGATTTTAATGTGTTTTCCATGGACGAACTGATATCTACCTTTAGTTCTACAAGCGAAATGTTAACCGTGTTACTGGTAGCAATAGCAAGTATTTCTTTGTTAATTGGAGGTATTGGTATTATGAATATTATGTATGTTTCGGTAAAAGAGCGTACGCGCGAAATTGGTTTACGTATGGCTGTTGGTGGTATGGGAAGCGATATTTTAATGCAGTTTCTAATCGAAGCCATTTTAATAAGTATTACCGGAGGTATAATAGGTGTTTCTTTAGGGCTTTTAGCTACTGTATTTATAGAAAATGTCTTACATTGGCCTACAAGTGTAACAAGTTATTCTATAGTGATTTCCTTTGCCGTTTGTGCTGTAACCGGTATTTTCTTCGGATGGTATCCGGCCAGGAAAGCAGCGGCTTTAGATCCGATAACCGCATTGCGATACGAGTAAGATGAATATAAATATCAAAAATAAATACATTACCATCTTTTTCCACATGCTGGTCTGGGTGGTATTGTTTAGTTTTCCGTATTTACTGTCAGCCTCGGGGCAGAATCAGGTGTTAACAGGAGTAATAGCGCATTCCTGGATACCTTTGTTTATGTACGCCGTTTTATTTTATCTGAATTATTTCTTGCTGATAGAAGGTTTGTTTTTTAAGAAGAAAGTGGTCCTGTATGCTATTTTAAATCTGGGCCTTATAGCCTTGTGTATATGGGTTAGAGAATGGGCTAATAGTATGTTTTTTCAGGAGGTATTTCCTAAGATGTCTAATAAAGACGTACCGCCGAAGACGTTGTTTATTTATGTACAGATTTTGTCTTTTGTAATTCCTGTGATTTTTGCGCTGGGATTAAAAATTACAGAACGCTATTTAAAAACCGAGTCCGAACGTAAGGAAGCCGAAAACAAAAAACTGAAATCAGAGTTACAGCATTTAAAGTATCAGTTACAACCGCATTTCTTTTTTAATTCCTTAAATAATATTTATTCGCTGGTAGATATATCGCCGGAGCAGGCCAAAACAACAATTCACAGTCTTAGTAAATTAATGCGGTATCTGTTGTATGAAACTAATACAGAGGAAGTAAATTTAGGAGATGAAATTCAGTTTATGGAAAAATATATTGAACTGATGAAATTACGCCTAACGGATAAAACTACGGTAGAATACCAATTTCCGAAAGTATCCAACACGATTAAAGTGGCACCTTTACTTTTTATTTCTCAGGTAGAAAATGCCTTTAAGCACGGGGTTTCGGCCAGTGCTCCAAGTCATATTGCTTTTAATATGGAAGTGAGCGAAAAAGCAGTTATCTTTGAAACACTAAACCCTGATTTTTCAAAATCGGATGCCGATAAAAGCGGATCGGGTATCGGCCTTCAAAATATAGAAAAGCGTCTCCAATTATTATATCCGGAGCAGCATGAGTTTGAATACGGACTTACCGATGCAGGGTTTAAAACCAGACTTAAAATAATTACTAATGGATAAGTTGGTCTTAAAATGTGTGATTGTAGATGACGAACCGATGGCGCTTAACCTGGTAGAAAGCTACGTAAAAAAAACACCATTTTTAGAACTGCTTAAAAAATGTAGTAGTGCATTAGAAGCTCTGGAATTTATAGGAGAACATCCTGTAGATCTTCTGTTTTTAGATATTCAGATGCCCGACCTTACAGGCTTGGAATTTTCCAGAATGCTAAATGGTAACACGAAAGTGATATTTACAACCGCCTTCGATCAATATGCTTTGGAGGGGTTTAAGGTTGAGGCCTTAGATTATTTATTAAAGCCTTTTGATTATGCCGAGTTTTTAAACGCAGCCAATAAGGCGAAAACCTGGTTTACCATGCTACGGCAAGGTAAAGGACAGTTAAAGGAGTCACAGGACGTATCAAGCGATAAAAAAGACTTTCTTTTTGTGAAATCGGAATATAAACAATTGCGTGTAAAACTTGCCGATGTCTTGTATTTTGAAGGTCTGAAGGATTATATAAAAATCTGGTTAAAAAACGAGCCCAAGCCCATACTTACCCTAATGAGCCTGAAAGCTCTGGAAGAAGAACTACCCGAGACCGATTTTATGCGTGTACATCGCTCGTTTATAGTATCGCTTAAAAATATAGATGTTATAGAACGCAGCCAGATTATAATCAATGACCAGCGCATCACAGTTTCCGAACAGTATAAAACCAGATTTCTGGAGTTTATCAATAATAATTCGTTGTAAAAGTCATTTTTATTTAGGAAGTGATTATTCGGAGTGTATTTTTTATTGATTTAAGTATTATATTTTTTCAAAAGTTTAATTATTAGATTGTTAAACAGTTTTAGATTAAGTATTTTTAATGTAATAAATGGTCTGATTAATAACATAATAAGTCAGCCATTCTTTAAAAATCATTAAAGCTAATAATCAATGAAACTAAAGATGCTGTTTTTGTTGTTAATAGGAACCGTATTAACAACAGCTTGTAAAGAATCCCCCAAAGAATCCTCAACCGAGAATTACGAAACCACAGAAAATATAGAAGCTTCCAATGTTGCTGTGTATTACAATGGCGATATTATCACTATGGAAGGCGATGCCCCGGAATATGTCGAGGCTTTGGTTGTTAAAGATGGAAAAATTGTCTTCACGGGGAAAAGTGATGAGGCGATGTCAGCGGCCGGACCAGGTCATAAAATGATAAATCTTGATGGACATACCTTACTTCCAGGGTTTATCGATGGGCATGGCCATGCATGGAATGCAGGATTTCAAGCCGTATCAGCCAATTTGTTACCTGCACCAGACGGTGAAGGCAAGAGTATCGACGATATTATTAGATTGCTCAATGCGTGGAAAGCAAATAACACCGAAGCCATTTCAAAATATGGTGTTATTGTAGGATTTGGATACGACGATTCACAATTGAAGGAGAAGCGGCATCCAACGGCAGATGATCTGGATAAAGTATCTACGGAGTTACCAGTGTATATTATTCACCAATCGGGGCATTTAGCCTCTACCAATCACAAAGGGCTGGAAGTAGCAGGTTATACTGCTGGTGTAAAAGATCCTGCAGGAGGGGCTATACGAAGAGAAGATGGTACAGATGTACCGAATGGTGTTTTGGAAGAAATGGCCAGTTTTATTCCTTTAATTAAATTCATGTCTACTTTAGACACCAAAGCGAATGAACTTATAGCCAAAGCAGGCATAGACGCCTACATTAAGTTTGGTTATACTACTGTTCAGGAAGGGAGAGCAACATCAGACAATTGTGAAACCTGGAAAACTCTGGCCGATAGGAATGAACTTCCTGTAGATGTAGCTGCCTACCCGGATATCCAGTCACAAATGGATTATATGTTGGCTCATGGCGACAGCGATCAGTATACCAATCATTATAGAATAGCAGGTGTAAAACTGTCTTTAGATGGTTCTCCTCAAGGAAAAACGGCCTGGTTAACCAAACCTTATAAAGTACCGCCTGCGGGAAAACCCAAGGACTATAGAGGCTATCCTGCGATAAAAGAAGATGCCGAAGTTCTTAAATTTGTAGACACGGCCTATGCACATAACTGGCAGATTTTAACCCATTGTAATGGCGATGCTTCAGGAGACCAATTAATAGAAGCCATTACAAAAGCCACCGAAACTTATGGCCAAAAAGACAGGCGCCCGGTAATGGTACATTCACAAACCGTCCGTTTTGACCAGTTGGATAAAATGAAAGCATTAGGCATGTATCCCTCTTTTTTTAGTATGCATACTTATTATTGGGGCGATTGGCACCGTGATGAAACCTTAGGAAAGGAACGCGCTTACAAAATCTCTCCAACAGCAACAGCCTTGAAAAAAGGCATGATTTTTACCGAACACCACGATGCCCCAGTGGCATTACCTAGCAGTATTATGATTTTACATACTACCGTAAACAGAGTGAGTAGATCTGGAGATATTATTGGACCAGATGAAAGAGTGAGTCCATACATTGGGCTGTGTTCACTTACCAAGTGGGCTGCTCACCAATATTTTGAAGAGGATTCCAAAGGTACTTTAAAAGCTGGTAAATTGGCCGATCTAGTTATACTGGATCAAAATCCTTTAAAAATAGATCCAATGAATATTAAAGATATTACAGTGCTGGAAACTATTAAGGAAGGGAATACAGTATATAAAAAGTAGAAATGAAATGTAATTCTGCTACCCTTAATTGAAGTATAGCTATTTAAGCTAATTGTTTAATATAAATTAAAGTTTATTATCCCGCTTTTTTAGCTTTGTTATAACGCGCTCTGTTTTGTACTATGGTTTCCATATGTGTTTTAGACCAGTTCGAAAGGGCTTCTATGTGGGGTAATAAGCTTTTAGCTAAATCGGTTAAACGATATTCAACTTTAGGAGGGATTTGAGGGTAAACTTTTCTATGTATTAAGCCATCGGCTTCAAGGTTTTTTAATGACACCGATAGCATTTTTTGAGAAATATCTCCGATATTTTGATGCAGTTCATTAAAACGCAATACTTCATTACTGTCTAAGACCATTAAAATCAATATAGACCATTTGTCTCCTATTTTATCCAGTACATGTCTTATAGGACAATTATCTGTTTCAAAATATTTTATTTCTTTTTTCATTATAAATTACTGATTTCTACTAAAACTAACCTTTAGGTAAGTAGTTGAGGTTTAGGTGCGTTCTTGTGTTTTTGATACTTACTTTTTAACTTTGACTTACTAAAAGTTAGTAAATATAATAAATATATTAATACGCATAAAAGTCATGATATTAGTAACAGGAAGTAGTGGTCATTTAGGGGCTGCTGTAGTAAACGAATTATTAAACAGAGTAGAAGCAAAAAATATAGCCGTAATGGCTAGAGATGTTAGCAAATTATCTGAATTCAAAGCCCTTGGCGTAGAAGTGCGTCAGGGAGATTATAACGATTTAAAGTCTTTGATTTTGGCGTTCAAGGATGTTGATAAATTATATTTTGTATCGGGTTCTGATATAGAAAAGAGAAATCAGCAACATATTAATGTTGTCGATGCAGCTAAAGAGGCAGGGGTTAAACATATAATTTATACCAGTTTTCAGCGTAAAACAGAGGCTAAAGATTCAGTTATCGGATTTATAGCCAATTCTCATATCGATACCGAGGAGTATATAAAAGCATCAGGTATACCTTATACTATTTTAAAACATGCTTTATACATGGAAGTTATTCCGTTGTTTATCGGTCAACAGGTTTTAGAATCGGGGGTGGTTTATATTCCAACAGAAGATGGCAAAGTCAATTTTACCTCGAGACAGGATTTAGCAGAAGGTGCAGCCAAGATTTTAACCACAAACGGACATGAAAATAAATATTACGAGTTTGGTAGTGATGTAGCTGTAAGCATGGAAGATATAGCACAAATCCTTTCGAAGCTTTCGGGAAAGAATATTTCATTTGTTAGTCCTACAACCCAGGACTTTGTAAAAACACTTGGGGAAATAGGTGTGCCAAAACCAGCCATTGATATTACTTTAGGCTTTAGTGCAGGTATTGCAGCAGGAGAATTCAATGCGCCTACTACAACTTTAAAGGATCTTTTAGGGCATGAATTAATTAACATCCCGACCTTTCTGGAAGCTACTTATCTCACGACAGAGACTATTTAAGATGTTGTATAGAACAAAACGGAATTTTAATTAAAAGCTATTAAAAAAAGTAATATGAATACATTTAAAGATAAATCCATAGTAATTACAGGAGCAGCTATGGGACTTGGTTTAGCAACAGCAAAGTATTTAGCAGTTAAAAATGCTAATCTTACTTTAGTAGATTATAATGAAGAGGCTTTAGGTAAAGCAGCAGAAGAGATTTTGGCGACTTCTCCGGAAGTAAAACTAAAAACGGTAAAAGCAGACGTGTCCAAAGAGGAAGATGTTAAAAGGTATGTCGCAGAAGCTTTAAATGCGTTTGGGAAAATAGATGGCTTTTATAATAATGCCGGAATCGAAGGTCGACAAGCGCCTTTAACGAATTATGAAATAGACGTTTTTAAGAAAGTAGTTGATATTAATTTATTAGGAGTGTATTACGGCATGCGTTATGTTATTCCGGAGATGCAGAAGCAAGGTAGTGGACGAATAGTAAATGTAGCCTCGGTTGGTGGTATTCGTGGCGTATTAAATCAAACTCCTTATGTGGCCACGAAACATGCTGTAGCCGGAATGACCAAGAATGCGGCTTTAGAGTATGCCCGAGATGGTGTTTATACCAATGCTATTGCGCCAGGTGCAATTTTAACGCCTATGGTGGCCGAAGCTTTTAAACAGGTAAATCCGGAAGATCCCAAAGCAGCCGAGGCAGAATTTGCCCAAAGAAATCCTACCAAACGCCTTGGTAAACCAGAGGAAGTAGCCAGTTTGGTGGCCTTTTTATTAAGTGAAGACTGTCAATATGTAAACGGACAGGTTATAGCAATAGATGGCGGGGAATCGAATATTTATGGTAATGCCTAAGTTGTTATTGTGAACAAAATTAAAAGTCCTATATTAATAGGACTTTTATCTCTTTATGAAAATTATGACAAAGAAAGTTAATACATATAAGCTTACATTAGAGCAGGTAGATTTACATGATAAGGATCTGAAAACCTCAGAACCTTTGAGTTTTGAATTTGAAAATCATGACGAAATCTTTGAAATTATAAAAAAGATGAAGTCTAAAAACATTTTTAAAAGTGACAAAGAGGCAACAGAATTTGCTTTAGGTTTAAAACTGTTTAGTGAAGTGATGGTAAAAAACAGAGACCATAAAATCTTTAAAAAACTTCTGCCTGTATTTGGGAAATTTATGAAAAAATTAAAGAAATACAAGTAAAGTGGGATTTCTTGCAATTTAAGTTCAGGAATCCTTAATTTTACACCTCATATTTTAGACTTATTTTCCATGATATATTCTGCGATTCCACTCGCACAAACAGTGATTCAGCTTTGTAAAGCTAAAAACTTAAAACACATTGTTATTTCTCCCGGGAGCCGAAATGCGCCTTTAACTATAGGCTTTACCCACGATCCCTTTTTTAAATCCTACAGCATTGTAGACGAGCGTTGCGCTGCATTTTTTGCTTTAGGTATGGCACAGCAGCTTAAAGAGCCCGTAGCTGTGGTTTGTACTTCGGGGAGTGCCTTGTTAAATTATTATCCGGCTGTTGCAGAAGCGTATTACAGCAATATTCCACTAGTGGTATTATCGGCAGATCGACCTGCGCATAGGGTAGGAATTGGTGACGGACAAACGATTAATCAGCCCGATGTGTTTAAAAACCATATCCTGTATTCGGCTAACCTGAAACTCGATGTTAAGGAAGAACACTGGCATCTGGCTTCAGAAGCACTTCCGGTATTTAAAACCATCGAAGACAAATTAGACCAGGTATTTCATTTTCAGAAAAGTACTCAGGATTTTAATGAAGCTGAAATTAATACGGCTTTAAATACAGTATTGGTTAGTAATGGGCCGGTACATATCAATATCCCGTTGGATGAACCTTTGTATAATTGCGTGGAAAGCTTAAGTGTAGACCCAAAGGTGACTGAACCTGAATCAATGAATCTGGAAGTAGATCTGGAAACACTTGAATTTTGTGCAGACGACTGGAATGCGGCAGAACGTAAACTTATTCTGGTGGGAGTTAACGGACCTAACGAGGTAGAGCAGGAGTACCTGAATTGTCTAGCCGAAGATGAAAGCGTTATTGTATTTACAGAAACGACCTCGAATATTCACCATGAGACATTCTTTCCGAATATCGATAAAATCATTACACCTTTAAACGAAGAAGAATTTGAAAAGCTGCAGCCGGAAATTCTTTTAACGTTCGGAGGTTTAATTGTGTCTAAACGTATTAAAGCGTTTTTACGTAAGTACAAACCCAAGCAACACTGGCATATTGGTACAGAACCTGCTAACGATACGTTTTTCTGTTTGAATAAACATATTAAAACAACTCCAAATCAGTTTTTAAAGCAGTTTACTAAGTCTATTACTACGGTAGAAAGCCCTTATAAACCTACCTGGACGTATATAAAAGCATTAAGAACCACGGCACATGAGGCAGTATTAAAAAGTATTCCGTATTCCGATTTAAAAGTGTTTGCTACCATTTTGCCGGCTTTACCTAAGGATTCTGTGTTACAGCTTAGTAATAGTGCCACAATTCGCTATACCCAGTTGTTTAATCTGGATCCGTCAATCGCAGTATTTTGTAATCGCGGCACCAGTGGAATCGATGGAAGCACTTCTACAGCGATAGGTTGTGCAGCGGTAAACAGCAAGCCGACGACGTTAATTTCGGGTGATTTGAGTTTTTTATATGATAGCAATGGTTTGTGGAATAATTATATACCTGATAACTTCAGGGTTATTGTTATCAATAATTCAGGAGGCGGAATTTTCAGAATATTACCAGGGCACAAAAACACCGAGAATTTCGATTATTTCTTTGAGACTAAACACGAATTAAGCTGTAAGCAGCTGGCCGAAATGTATAAATTCAGTTACCAGGCGGTTTCAGATGAGGTTTCGCTTCAGGAGGCATTAGAATCTTTTTTCAATAAAGGAGCACAACCTAAATTACTGGAAATTTTCACGCCTTCAACAGTAAACGATACTGTAATTTTAGACTATTTTAAAGCATTGAGATAGGCAGAATACAGAAACAGAAAATAAGGACGTAAGCAATTTTAATTTAAAGCAATAATAGCATTATCTTTGCCACATGATACACTTAGGAGAATATAATACGCTAACCATTTTACGCGATACCGACCCGGGATTATTTTTGGGTGATGATGAAAACAACGAAGTTCTACTTCCAAACCGCTATGTGCCTGCTCATTTTGAAATTGGTGAAGGTATAGAGGTGTTCGTGTATTTAGATAATGAAGAACGTATTATAGCCACAACAGATAAGCCTTATATTAAAAAGGGCGATTTTGCGCTATTGCGTTGCAATCAAACCAATGAGTATGGTGCGTTTTTAGATTGGGGACTTGTAAAAGAATTGTTTTGCCCGTTTAAGGAACAGGCCTTTAAAATGAAAAAAGGTGGCTGGTATTTAGTGTATTGCTACGAAGATGAGAAAACGAATCGTTTGGTGGCATCGAGTAAAACCAATCATTTTTTAAGCAATAAAAACCTTACGGTAAAGCAGTTTGATGAGGTAGATATTATTATATCTCACCCGTCAGATTTTGGTATGAATGTTATTGTGAATAAGCAACATACCGGTTTAATTTTTAAAGATGACATCTTTAAAGACTTAAACGTAGGCGATAAAATGAAAGGTATTGTTAAAAAGGTTCGTCCTGATAATAAATTAGATATTAGTCTGGGGCAAATCGGTTACCGCAGCATTGAACCGAATGCTGATGTCATTATGGCCGAACTGGAGGATAACAGTGGTTACTTAAATTTAACAGATAAGTCGGACCCGGAACAGATTCGAGAAGTTTTGCATATGAGTAAAAAGAACTTTAAAAAAGCAGTAGGAACCTTGTATAAACAACGCCTGATTGAAATTAAAGAAGACGGTATTTACCTTATGTCTTAGCTTATTTAATAATCAATGTAGTAGTAAGTAACGGCTCGCAATACATCGTTTCATTTTCCAGGCTGGGTCTTACTGTAATGGTATAGGTGCCTGGAGTACTGAAAGTATGACTTAAAGTTTTGGAAGTGATGTCTTGAATGGTACCATCTCCAAAATCCCAGCGCGAAATACCTTTATAAAGATATTCTCCTCTATAATTTAAATCGAAGGATACCAGTCTGATGTTTTTAGTATTTATACTGTGGTTTAACTGAAAATGACTTTGCTCTAACTGGCAATCTATTCCGCCTTCAACTTCGTCGTTACTGCAGTTTAATAACAATAAAAGAGCGAAGATTAGTAATCCAAATATGTCGTGTTTTACAGGCATTGTAGTGTTTCCTTGGTTATATCTAAGATAATAAAAAATCACGATTTATATTTCTTACTATTTGGTTAAATTGTAATATTAGCTTTAATAGAAAATCTAACCAAACTATGAACTTAAAACACTTTATATATTTTACAATATGTTGCTTCGTTTTTACATCCTGTAATTCGACGGATGATGGAAATGGTTCCATTGAGACTCCTGAGTATCATGAATATATTTCGGCCGTAGATATTTCCAGTTGGCCGGAAATAGAAACCTCCAATCCTACATTTTACGATGCCTATGGCAATACGGTTGGTTTTATCACACAGTTAAAAAGTAATGGCGTAAATACGGTTAGGTTACGTCTTTGGGTAAACCCTCTAAGCAAGCATTCTGGATTTGATGAGGTAAAAACGTTTGCTACACAATTAAGAACTGCAGGTTTTAAAATCTGGTTGTCTGTTCATTATTCCGATAATTGGGCAGACCCCGAGCATCAAAATATTCCTGAATCCTGGCAAGGACTTTCGTTTTCAGAATTAAAGGAAGAAGTGGGGATTTATACGAAAATGATAGTTCAAGAACTTCAACCGGAATACATTCAAATAGGTAACGAAATTAATCTCGGGTTTTTATTGCCACAGGGAGATATCAACACCAATTATACGCAGTTTAAAAGCTTGATGGAAACCGCCATTACTTCTGTTAGAAACTATTCTTCTGAATCTAAAATTATATTTCATTTTGCTGGATTAGAACATGCCGATTGGTTTTTCGGTCAGGTAAATGATTTAGATTATGATATTATCGGACTGTCGTATTACCCAATCTGGCACGGCAAAAGTTTAACAACTTTACAAAATACGATGGCGAGTTTAAGTTCTAAATACGATAAAGACATCGTAATTGCTGAAACAGCTTATCCGTTTACTTTAGACTGGAACGATTGGACCAATAATATTGTTGGTCAAGACAATCAGTTAATTACAACTTATCCGGCCACTCCAGAAGGGCAGTTAGATTTTGTAAATAAAATTAAAACCATTGCAAAAGATGTAGAACGAGGTATTGGTTTCTGCTATTGGGGTGCCGAACTTATTGCCTGGAAAGGAGATGAAGCTACAGATGGTTCGCCGTGGGAAAATCAAGCAATTTTTGATTTTAATAATAAAGCTTTACCTGTTTTAGAGGCATTTCTGGTAGAGTAGTGTAAAAAAAAAGCGTCCTAAAATTAAAGGACGCTTTTTTTATAAGTTTGTATATGGACTAGAAGTTTAAATCTTTTTTAATGCTTCTTGGTATCGCATTTTTATGCACCATTATAGAAATGGTTTTTAGTTTAAAGTAGGCTTCACTCATATAAATATAACCGTCATTCGCTACGCGGTCTGAGTTGCCTCCCCAGGAGTTTTTTACTTTAAAATAGGTGTTCCCTTTCTGGTCTTTCACCAATCCTACAATATGCATTAAATGGTCGTCTGTAGTATTAAAGTTTTCAAATTCCTGCTGACGGTATTCAGGAGTTACTTTTACTTCCTTTTCAATTTTGGTTAAAGCCGACTCGTAATCTTTTGCATCTTTAGGCATAACAGCAATCCCGTGTTTCGACGAAAATGTTTTTTCGCTTACATCGCAGTCCAGTTCTAATGTATAACCGTTTTTAAGAGCATCTTTAGCAATATCAACTAGTTCCTCTAATTCAATATTATAAAAGCTTCCGTTGGAAAAATTATCAGGTATATCTAAAATAAAACTACTGTTATAAGGTTTGTGTGTAAAAGAGGTTAACGTAACATAATCTTGTAATTGTAAACCTGTCATTGTTAAGAATGATTGAGGCGTATAGGTAGCACCTTCGTAAGTAAACGAGTTTATATTTTTACCTAGTGCATCGTCTAAGATATCTGAAACATCGTTTTGCCAGTTTCCGTCGTAAGTGGTCGGATTTTTAATATACGCGTCTAAAACTGTTTTTAAATCGCCTACTATAGCAGAATGGTCATGTTTGTCCTGTTTCTTTTTAAGACCGGTGTATACGTCGTTAGGGACTAAACCATATTGAGAAGCACTGTTAATTACATCGTGAGCAAGTCCGCCTTCGCTAAACTGAGCTTTACCCTGACGCATTACGTAATTCCATGCTTTAACCGGGTAGGTTTGTCTTACGTTATAAATTTCAGATAAATCAATTTGTTTACCTGTAGTACGTATAATTTCACTTTCTAAAAACGACGAGGTAGAAAAGCTCCAGCAGGTTCCTGTTTTACCCTGACTTAGTACAGGGGTCGTTTCAAGATCTGTAAGGGTTTCAAATTTATAAGCCTGAGAAAAGGCATTGGTCGATAAGGCCGCTATCAGCAAGAAAAAGGGATATTTTTTCATTCTTAATTAAAGGGGTTTGTTTAAAATAATTTATTTTTGGCTAAAATAATAAAAATGGAAAAAGCCAATTGGGTAACAGCCAAAGAATACGAAGATATTACCTATAAAAAATGTAACGGGGTAGCCCGAATTGCATTTAACCGTCCAAATATACGCAACGCTTTCAGACCAAAAACTACCAGCGAATTATACGATGCCTTTTACGATGCTAATGAAGATGTTAACATTGGAGTAGTATTGTTATCGGCCGAGGGACCGTCTACCAAAGACGGTGTCTATTCGTTCTGTAGTGGAGGCGATCAGAACGCTCGTGGAAAACAGGGCTATGTTGGGGAGGATGGATATCACCGTTTAAATATTTTAGAAGTACAACGCCTTATACGTTTTATGCCTAAAGCCGTAATTGCAGTGGTTCCAGGCTGGGCTGTAGGTGGCGGACATTCATTACATGTGGTGTGCGATTTAACGCTTGCCAGTAAAGAACACGCCATTTTTAAGCAAACCGATGCCGATGTTACCAGTTTTGATGCCGGTTACGGATCAGCTTATTTGGCCAAAATGGTAGGGCAGAAGAAAGCCCGTGAAATTTTCTTTTTAGGACGTAATTATTCTGCTCAGGAAGCTTTCGAAATGGGTATGGTTAATGCCGTAATTCCACACGACGAGCTTGAAGATACAGCGTATGAGTGGGCTCAGGAAATCCTGGCTAAATCGCCAACGTCTATCAAAATGCTGAAGTTTGCCATGAATCTTACCGACGATGGTATGGTAGGGCAACAAGTCTTTGCAGGTGAAGTAACACGTTTGGCATATATGACCGATGAAGCCAAGGAAGGGCGTAATGCGTTCTTAGAAAAACGTAAGCCTAACTTCGAGAAAAAGTGGATTCCATAATAGAGCAGCATGTCAAATTTTTCTAAATGGGTTTCGGCCATGCGCTTGCGTACGCTGCCTCTTTCCGTTTCCGGAATTATAATAGGGAGCTGTCTGGCTGCTTATAATGGTTATTTTAATGGTCTTATTTTTACATTGGCCATACTTACAACTTTAAGCCTTCAAATTCTGTCTAATTTGGCAAATGATTATGGCGATGGAGTTAAAGGTACAGATAACGACGATCGCATCGGTCCAACGCGAGCATTGCAAAGTGGCGCTATTACAGCGCCCCAGATGCTAAAGGGGATTAAAATAAATGTTGCCATAACAGTTGTATTAGCACTGGCGCTTATTTATGTGTCTTTTGGTGCAGAAAACTTTTTGTTGTCCTTGGTGTTCTTAGTTCTTGGCGTGGGTAGTATAATGGCAGCAATAAAATATACTGTAGGTAACTCTGCTTACGGCTATAGAGGTTTGGGAGATGTCTTTGTGTTCCTGTTTTTCGGCCTGGTAAGTGTTATTGGTAGTTATGTGCTTTATGTGAAACAGATACATCACTTGACTATTTTACCTGCCTGTGCCATAGGTATGTTAAGTGCTGGCGTATTGAACCTTAATAATATGCGGGACATAGCGTCCGATTCCAAATCCAATAAAAATACACTGGTTGTAAAACTGGGGAGTGAAAAAGCTAAAATATATCATTATGTTTTGGTAGGAGGTAGTATGTTACTTATCCTTTTATTTGGCATTTTATATTATACTTCGCCGTTTAACCTCATGTTTTTAGTGGTTTTTATCCCCTTAAGCAAGCATTTGGTAACGGTTTACAAGAATAATAACCCAAAAGATTTAGACCCGGAGCTTAAAAAGCTGGCTTTAAGTACGTTTTTCCTTTCGATACTTTTAGGTATTGGCTACATATTGTAATAGATTTCCTGATAAAAGTGTTAAAGTAATATGAAACTGTTTCATTTTGTTGATTTTCAGTCTTTTGCATATTATCTTTATACCAGTTGATATATTATCAATAGTAGGCTTAAATTTAGCTTCATTTTTGGGGATTGAAAAACTCAGACAGATTCTTTAATATGTCTGAGTTTTTTTTGTAATTTGATTTTAAATTACAGCAAGATGAAAATTACATTTTACGGTCATGCCAGTCTCGGCATAGAAGTTAACGACGTTTCTATTTTAGTAGACCCATTTATTTCTCCAAACCCTAAAGCGGGTCATATCGATATCAATACTTTAAAAGCGGATTATATTCTGGTGACCCATGCCCATCAGGATCATGTGGCCGATGTGGAAGCTATTGCAAAACGTACCAATGCAGTGGTTATTTCCAATGCCGAAATTGTGTCGTATTACGATAAACTGGGAATTGAAGGACACCCTATGAATCACGGTGGATCGTGGGACTTCGAATTTGGTACCGTAAAATATGTGAATGCCATACATTCTTCAGGCTTTGCCGATGGCACGTATGGCGGGCAACCGGGTGGTTTTGTTATAGAAGGCGAACACAAGAACATTTACATTGCCGGAGATACAGCACTTACGTTTGATATGAAACTTATCCCGTTGCAGTTACAGCTGGATCTTGCCATTTTGCCTATAGGCGATAATTTTACCATGGGTATAGATGATGCTATTATTGCGAGTGATTTTGTGGCATGCGATAAAGTACTGGGCTATCATTTCGACACCTTTGGCTATATAGAAATAGATCACGAAGAAGCAAAACGTAAGTTTTTCGATAAGGATAAAGATTTAATGCTTTTAGAGATCGGCGAGAGTATTGAGTTGTAAGTGTGAGATGTTAGGTTTTAGTGGTGAATTACTTTCGAGGATAGTTATAGGTGGTAAAATTGAATAGCAGTGAATCGTTAATCAATTATACTATTTAACGAATTATATTATTTCGGCATAGTGTCCATAGATTTATAAGTTGTTTTTTTTCTATCATACTATTTGTAATTTCCAGATTTATTGTGGTTTGTATTTTGTAGAGGATTGTGATTTATATGGAGAATATAATTTGTAAGAAAACTTTTAAATCTAAAGCTAACTTTTTTATATATTGGCAAACGGCACGAAGTATAGCCACCATGATGATTTTTTGTGTTTGTTATAGAGATTCTATTAGGTAAACATAAAATTTCGGATTAAAATTTAACTAAACCAAAAACCTAAACCTAACCTACACAGTTTAAATGCCGATAACTTATGGCTATACGGGAAGTTATCAGTGTGTTTAAAGCCTGTTTGCGCACGGCGTGGCCACAATCGTGTATGCATGTTTTATTACATTATGGAAACCACATTAATAGAAAACCCAATTGCGGTAACTACCAACCAGCCACAGCAGTATCGACTTGAATTTTTTGGAAAGGGATCTGAGTATTTCACCATTATGATTGTAAACTGGCTGTTAACTCTTGTCACTTTAGGCTTGTATTATCCCTGGGCTCGCGCTAAAAAACTGCGTTATGTGTACGGGCAAACGGCATTAAATAATGAACGATTTCATTTTGCAGGAACAGGTAAGGAAATGTTTCGCGGCTTTATAAAAGTAGTGTTGTTTTACATTGCTATCATGGTGTCTTATGGTGTACTTTTGGCCTTTTTTAAATATCCTTTGCTTGCAGTGCTCTTTCTGTATTCGGCTATTTTGGCGATCCTTCCGTTCGCTATTCATGGTTCGTTTCGATACCGCATGAGCAGAACTTCTCACCGGGGTATTCGTTTTGGATATCGTGGCGACCGTAAAGAATTTGTAAAGGAATTTTTTAAATGGGTAGGGTTAACAGTATGTACTTTTGGTATTTACGCGGCGTGGTTACAAATGAATATACGTAAATATACACACGAGAATATTCGTTATGGCGATGTGACTTTTTCTAACAATGCGAAAGGCGAAGATTATTTTATACTGAATTTGAAAGGCTATTTCCTGTCGTTATTTACACTTGGTATTTACAGTTTCTGGTGGCAACGCGATATTTTTAATTATTATATAAATAATATGAAAATGACCAAAGGCGATCAATACATAAAGTGCAGTTCTACCGCAACGGGCGAGGGGTTTTTCGGACTTATAGTGGGGAATTTTTTAATTACCATGTTTACTCTGGGGTTTGGAAAGGCCTGGGCCGATATGCGTACACAACGCTTTATTTTTAATAGTATAAATCTAGAAGGTACTATTGATATTGATAAGATTCATCAGACCGAAGAGGAGTACACCAATGCGTTTGGCGATGATGCTATGGATTTCTTTGAAATTGATATTGCTTAATATGACTAAAGCAATAGTTGCTAAATACTTTGACGGGCAGTCGTCAGCCATACAAAAGGCTACACTTACGTTTAATGGTAGTCAGGATGCCTTACGTTTGGTAACAGATGGCGGAGCTGCACAAATCTGGCAATTAAGTGATATACGATTTGAACAGTACGGCGATGTGCTTGAAATTCGAAACGATAAGCATTCGGGAGCTAAAGTAACAGTAACAGATACCTATTTTTCAAGCATTTTTTATATGGCTATGAAAGATAACAAACGTGTAGATGTACATACACGTTTGTTGCGTCTTGGCTTTTCTAAAATTATAGCACTAGCTATTGGTTTACTGGGGGTAATTGCATTGGTCTATATTTATGTATTGCCTCCGGTTGCAGAAAGATCAGCAGCCTTGCTACCAGACAGTTTTGATAATGAAATTGGAGATGTGTTTACAGAAACTTTTCTGGAAGAAAGCGATGTAGATGCGGAGAAAAGCGACTATCTGGAACATTTTGCTGGAGAACTTGACTTGGGAAACACCAAGAGACTGCGCTTTGCTGTTGTAGAATCAGAGGAAGTAAATGCTTTTGCCTTGCCTAACGGGCAAATAGTGGTGTTTACAGGGCTTTTAGATTGTATGGATAGTGCAGATGAACTGGCTGCTTTACTTGGGCATGAGGCTTCTCATGTTAATAAACGCCATTCCACAAAAATGCTTTGCAGGAATCTGGCAGGTTATATGATGGTTTCTTTGTTGCTAAGCGATGTTAACGGTATTATGGCTGTTGTTGCCGAAAATGCTCAGCAACTTCATGCACTGTCTTATTCGCGAAAGTTTGAACAGGAAGCCGACGAACAAGGTTTAAAAATTATGATGGATAACCAATTAAATCCAGATGGGATGGTAGAATTATTTGAAGCGTTGGATAAAGCTCAAGGAATTGCAGTTCCTGAAATTATGAGCTCCCATCCTCTAACGAAGGAGCGTAAAGCGAATATGCAGAATATTATTTCGAAATCGGATTACAAGATAAAATCTAATAGTATTTTGGAATCTCTATTTGAAGACCTAAAGAATTAGTTTATATTTTTACACCAGATAAAACCGGTAATTATAAAAAACATGAATAGTAGTTTACGTTTAAAAGGCATCATGATTTTTTTATTTTTATGTTGTGTTCTTCTCTTAAATAATAAAGTGTTTGCACAAGAATCGGTTTTGGAACAGGAATATCGAAAATACTCTATTATTGCAGGGATACAGTTTCAGAATTTCGCTCTACCATTTAAAGATTTAGAAAGTAATTTTACGCATCCGGGCTTCTTTATAGGTTCAGAAATATCATATAATCAAAAAGAAACATTAATACAGCAGGCTGGCCTAGGTGCATATGCAAACAAGGACATTGGTAATGGTTTGTTTTTAAGTACTCAGATAGTATATCGGCCTAAAATTTATAACAAATTTTATGGCGAATTAAAAGCAGGGCTAAGCTATCTAAGAGTATTTCATCCAACACAAGCTTATATCTACGAGAATGGAACGTGGAACGATATCGTCGGTGGAAAATCGCAATTAGGGATTCCACTTGATTTTGGATTTGGTTATTCATTTACAAGCTCATTAGGAGAACTATCACCGTTTATGTTGTATCAAATAGCACCCGCTTTGTTTTATAACGACACCTTACCAGTAAATATTTATACCAGCTTCTTGATTGGACTGAGAGTTAAACTTTTAAAATAGAAAGGATGAATTCATTAAAATTTAGAATTGTAGTAGTCACTATCTTATTTTTTAATTTTTTCGGATGTTCTAAGTCCGAAATGGATTTATCACATAACAGTTGTGAAACTGCAGAAAACATTAATCTTAATCACCCAAATGGTGAAGTCCTTCAGGAGAAACTGAATCGTATAGTAGGGTTGGGAGTACCAGGAGTGGTGTTAGTTTTAAAAGATGCAGATGGTGTTTGGGGATCAACTTCAGGTCTTTCAAAAATAGAAACAAACACTCCTATGGAACTTTGTCATTTGCAGTTCGGTCAAAGTATTGCAAAAACATATATGGCAACAGCCATTTTAATGTTATACGAAGCTGATAAAATAGATTTAGATGAAAAAATATCAAATTACTTACCAGCTTCTATTCTAAATAATATTGCAAATGCAAACGAAGCAACTGTTAGAATGTTATTAAATCATACCTCGGGGATAGCAGAATATAATGATAAACCTGCTTATGTAACTTATTTATTGCAACATCCGTTACACGAGTTTACAACAGCAGATTATTTGGATTTCGTAAGAGGGGCATCACCTAAATTTACTCCAGGTGAAAAACAAAGCTATACCAATACAAATTATGAATTATTAGCATTGATTGCAGATCAGATAACCGGTGATCATAAACAGTTTATTCGTAACGAAATTTTAGCCTCTCAAGGATTTAATAATACTTTTTATCACAATCAGGGTTTTATGAATTATCCTGAATTAGCAAACACGTATTGGGATAGATATAGTAATGGTGAAATTGAAAATTGTTCTGAGATGCATAGGATCAATGTAGGGTCGTTAGTTGGAGATGATGGCATAATTGCCACTCCAATGGATTACATTTTGTTTTTGGAACAATTGCTTACAAATCAAATTCTGTCTGAAGAAACAATGAAACAGATGCTTGATTTTGTACAAACTGAAGCAGATAGTCCTGATGGTTACGGACTGGGACTTAGTCAGGAGTTTATTAATGGCCATGAGCAAATAGGTCATACCGGAGGTGGTATTGGAGCGGGATGCATATTAGGGCATTATACAGAAAACGATACTTATTTTTTTCTGGCGATTAATTTAGGGGTTTCCATTACTCCAAAAATTGCAGATCCTTTCGAAGATATCGCAGATGAGATTTATGATATTTTATTGGAGTAATTATTAAGAGTTATAATATCCAGAGGTGTATATTTTGTTTTCTAAAAATCATATAAATTGTATGTGTAATATGATTAATCGTTAGTGTAACCTTAACGGAATATT
This sequence comes from Formosa sp. S-31, assembly GCF_051172795.1. Lineage (NCBI taxonomy): Bacteria > Pseudomonadati > Bacteroidota > Flavobacteriia > Flavobacteriales > Flavobacteriaceae > Formosa > Formosa sp. S-31. Next base: position 610,644 of record NZ_JAENDK010000002.1, on the reverse strand, counting down.
TGGCTAAATTACAATTGATATTAGGTAACATACGAAACAATTTATGACTCATGAAAAAGCTACAATACAAAATAGCCATCAAGGCATCAGCGGAACAGGTTTATAATGTGATGCTGGGTATTGAAAACATTAAAACTTACGAAGCCTGGACTGCTGAATTCAATCCTACGTCAACCTACGTAGGTAACTGGGACAAGGGGACAAAAATCTACTTTATAGGCACTGATGAAAATGGTAAAAAGGGGGGCATGGTTTCTGAAATTGCAGATAATGTACCGTTTCGCTTTGTCTCTATTCGTCATTATGGCATTTTAGATGGTGATACTGAAATAACTGAAGGACCTCAGGTTGAAAAATGGGCCGGAGGACTGGAAAATTATATGTTCCAGGAGCATGACGGAGTAACTACTGTTACTGTGGAAACCGATATAACAGAAGACTATCAGGATTATTTCGACACGACCTGGCCAAAGGCTTTGGAGAAGTTAAAAGCGTTGGCTGAGAAATAGTTTTTTAGTTTGTAGTCTATAGTTTTTATTAAACTGTTCTATCCAATTAATTTATACGCCCCATAGTATTTGTGCCATGAATTTTATAGTGTAAGGTTTACCATGGTGCAATATGAAAGGGCGTATTAAATATGAGTTTAAGAGTACATTGTGGAAACACGATGGCACAGGAGGTTGGTATTTTGTGTCCTTACCTAAACCGATTTCAAAAGAAATACGGGAACATTTAAAATGGCAGGAAGAAGGTTGGGGGAGACTAAAGATTATAGCAGGTCTTGGAGGTGTAGTCTGGGATACAGCCATTTGGTTTGATACAAAACGGAACACATATTTACTCCCTGTTAAAGCTGAAATCAGAAAAAAGCTTAGTCTTCAAAATGATGATTTTCTATCAATAAGTATCTGGATTTAAATATGATTCTTTGTTGAAATCTATAAGTGCTTTGCTGAAATCAAAAATACTATTGTAATAATCAGTAACTTTATAATATTAAACGACTGTTTACTAGTGTTTTGATTTTAATCGTAAAAGGGCTGGGTTATGTTAAAGTATAGGAGTGAATTACCACAATTATTGTCAGAAACATTTATGACAGATGGAGGTATAGAAACCGATATCATTTTTAATAAAGGTATCGATTTACCCGAATTTTCAGCTTTTGATTTACTGAAAAATAAAGAAGGCAGACAAATACTGAAAAACTATTATTACGATTATTTAAGTATTGCCAAGAAGCGCTGTAAAGGATTTGTATTGGAAGCGCCTACCTATCGAGCTAGCCCGGATTGGATGGTTAAAATAGGGTATATATTGGATGATTTACAAAGTATTCATGAGGAGGCAATGGGAATTCTTGAAGAGTTAAGACAGGAATTTGAAACTGAAAATTTTAAAATACCCATTAGTATTTGTATCGGGCCAAGGGGAGATGGATATGTCCCAGGAAAAATGATGACTGCAGAAGAAGCCGAAGCATATCATAAATCTCAGATTAAGGTTGCTTCAAATACTAATGCCGATCTGGTTTCTGCTCTAACAATAAATTATAACGCAGAAGCCATAGGTATTGTTAATGCTGCCAAGTCACTAAACATGCCCGTAGTAATTTCTTATACGGTAGAAACCGATGGGAATTTACCAAGTGGACAATCCTTAAAATCGGCCATTGAAACCCTGGACGATGTAACAGATAACTATGTCTCTTACTTTATGATAAATTGTGCACACCCTGAGCATTTTAAAAGTGTCTTAAAAAGTAAGGAAGCCTGGGTGAACAGAATTAAAGGCCTTAGAGCAAATGCTTCGAAAAAAAGTCACGCAGAACTCAATGAGTCTGAAACTTTAGATATAGGGGATAAAAAAGAACTGGCTCAGGACTACACTGAGTTAAGAAGCCTGCTTACAAACTTGAGCAAAATAGGAGGCTGTTGTGGAACGGATGCTTCTCATCTCGAAGAGATTTGTAATTTATGGTTTAATAATAGTGTATCTTAAAGGTGTGAATATCATTTTGAGTTTTATTCTTTAATAATTAGCCATGTTAGATCTTTACGGATATCTTAAAACAAGTAATACCTTTAAAAAACTCCAGATACATGATCTGATGTTTATCCAATATAAATGTTTGGTTGAGGAGGTTAAAGCTGGCATATGGTCTGATGCGAATTATTTTGTTTTTGTGACTTCAGGAAAAAAAATGTGGCGAAGTATTAAAAATGATTACATTGTTGAAACCGGAGATTCATTGTTTGTAAAAAAAGGTGCCAATTTGGTACATCAGTATTTTGATGAGGATTATTGTGCGCTCATGGTGTTTATCCCCGATGATTTTATTAAAACGTTTATGCAACGGTTTTCAGCTAGTCTTAACCAACAATCTTCAAACGATTCCTTTGTAACCGATGCTATAATAAGAGTGCAATTGGATCATTATCTGGAAGGTTATGTAAATTCGCTAGCGGCTTTTTTAAGTTCTTCGTCTTATCCGGACAAAAATTTATTACAACTTAAATTTGAAGAACTGTTACTTAATATTTTTACAAATCCAATCCATAAAACACTGGCAGATTACCTGCTGTCTATTAATAAGGAGCAAAGTGATCAGTTGAGTCAGATTATGGAAGAAAATTATGCTTATTGTTTAAATCTGGACCAATATGCCAGGTTGTGCAACATGAGTTTGAGTACGTTTAAGAGAAACTTTAGGGATATTTATAATTGTTCACCGGGCAAATGGTTATCTAACAAACGTCTGGATTTGGCTGTACACTTGTTAAAAACCACAGATAAACCAATAAACCTAATTGGGTTTGATTGTGGTTTTGAAGAACCTTCCAGTTTTATCAGAGCATTTAAGCAGAAATATTTAACGACACCGCTTCAGTTTCGTGAAGCTCAATAATTTTTTATAAATCGCTATTAAAACGAATGAATCTATGCTTTTGGTCTAAATTGCTGATTTTTTGAACTTTTAGGCCTATCTCACTGGGCCTTTGCTGGCATACTTTTGTATAGTAATTATTAATCAATAAAAAAACAAAGTATGGAAGCTTTAACAAAAACAGTAAACGGATTTGATCAGGGGGCAATAGCACAGGTTGTAACAACATTGCAAGAAAACCCTGATATTGGAAATTTTGAACTAAGAGCTACTAATAAGTGGATTGATGCCGGACATAACAGAAGTTACATTCAGGGATTCTACGGTGCCGGACAGGAAGATACCAGTCGGACAGAACCTTTTATTTATGATAATGATGAACCACCTGTATTATTAGGTGCTAATAAAGGTGCTAATCCGGGAGAAGTTCTGCTTCATGGTCTTGCTGGGTGTATGACAACAGCCATGGTGCTTTTGGCTGCAGCTCGCGGTATTGAAATCGGCACAGTGTCATCTAAAGTAGAGGGAGATATTGATATTAAAGGATTTTTAGGTTTGAATGCAACAGGAGCCAAAGGGTTCAGCCAAATCCGGGTAAGTTTTAATATAACAGGTGTTGATGACAAGCAGAAAGAAGAGCTTCTAAGTTTAGCTAAACAATCTCCGCTTTTCAATTCCTTAATTTATCCAACAGATGTGCAGGTTGGTATAGAATAAATTAAAACAAAGGAATATACTTTTTATTAAAAATCACTAAAATCAGGTCTTATGATAACTATACATAACAATCACGAAAAACAAACATTAGCTAGAACTAAAAGTCAGGCATGGAATTCAAAAAGGAGATATCAATAATTAATTTTAAAAGTCATGAAAATTAAACCAGAATACGAATATAAAACAACTATAAATATGTCCAGGTCTCATTTGTTTCGTAAACCCAGCTTCACAACAGACCTTTACAAAAGGGGATAAAATATAAGTAGTCTATACTTAAAAGAGCGACTTTAAAGTCGCTTTTTGCAGTTAAAAATACATAGTTTTAAGTAGAAGTTTTATTGTAAAATTGACGGGCTGATTTAGAAGTTGTCAAGAAGAGAACAGAGTAAAGTTTGTTTGAAAAATAATGTGGTACTAGTTCTTAAGCTTGTCATTCATAATAAAAGGAATTTGGCTATAATTTCGTAACTTAAGGTGATTTAGTGAGTTATGTGTTTGCAGGAGCGCCAAACTGAAAATATTGAATGACCTGTGAAAATTGTATTTTTAAGTCTTGTATTATTTCACGCATTAATTCATGTAATGGGATTTGTTAAAGGATTTCGATTTGCTGAATTAAAAGGACTAACACTTCCTGTTTCTAAACCAATAGGCGTATTATGGTTGCTGTCAGCTGTATTGTTTTTAATTTTTAGTGTGCTTTACGCTACAAAAGGAAACTATACCTGGCTTTTGGGGTTGATAGCTGTATTTATGTCTCAGGTGTTAATTAGTTTCTTTTGGAAAGATGCAAAATTTGGAACTCTGCCTAATATAATAATCTTTATTGTGTCTTTAATGGGCTTAGGGGCATTTCAGTTGAGAGAGGAATTTAAATCCAGAGTAAATTCTGATTTTTCTGAAACTACTATCTTGCCCACAGGAATATTGACCGAAAAGGATATTGCTCATTTACCTGTGGCTGTAAAAAACTATCTTCGATATACGAAATCTGTCGGTCAGCCAAAACTTAAAAATTTTAAAGCAGAATTTTCCGGTTTAATGTATTCTACTCCCGATGACAAAGGGATCCCAATAAAAACTATTCAATACAATTTTTTTAAAAATCCTTCGCGTTACTTTTATATATCAGGAACGAAAATGGGGCTGCCGGTTACAGCTTTACATATATATCAAAATGAAACAGCCACCTTTCAGGTTAAGCTTTTAAACTGGTTTAAAGTTGTGGACGCTAAAGGAAAGGAAATGGATCGTGGAGAAACAGTTACTTTGTTTAATGATATGTGTCTTATTGCTCCGGCCACACTTATTGATAAACGAATAGCTTGGGAAAGTGTAAATGACACACTGGTAAAAGCATCTTTCACAAACGGAGGGATTACAATTAAAGCAGCGCTTTATTTTAATAAAAAACATGAACTGGTCAATTTTATGAGTTATGACCGATACGAAACTGATGGAGAAAAATATCATAATTATCCATGGTCTACACCTGTAGAACATTATAAAATGCTAAATGGATATATGTTACCTGGTAGGGGAAAAGTGATATTTCACAAGCCGAATGGAGATTTTGTATACGGTCAATTCGTATATAAAAGTGTAAATTATAATGTAACTGCTGTAGAACAATTTTAGAGGAAGTAATTAATGAAATGGAATGGAATAAAAAGCATATAATATCTGGCTTTTTCAGCCTGTTTTTAATAATAATTCTTGCCGGCGTGGTTTTGTCATTTAGAGTGAAGACTCAGGTAAAAGACCTTTTTAAAATGAATAAGCGGTTACAGGAAGAGGGATATTACATGGCAGAATTTGAATTTCATATGCTTGGTTTTGGATATCTTTTAGGAAAAGGTAATTATATACAAGCTTTAAAGGGTGTTTCTGAGTACCACAATTTTTTGAGTAATAAAGAAAACCTGATACAAATACCGGAGTTTGCAAGTAAGCAGGAGGAAATTGATTTTTATTTGAATCTTCAGAATCCTGAGACCGGAGCTTTTATGGATAATTCAGCTCCGTTTTGTACGTATTTTTCGAATACCGAAAATATGGTGTTGCACCTCGAAGCTTTACAGGATTCTACCACAAAACCCTTAAAATTAAAATATCCGCTTAGTTTTCTGGACAAAATAAATACACCAGATAAACTGGAAGCTTACTTAAATGACATATCTTATATGAATACTCTTGGAGCCAAATTCCCTCAAACGACTTTTCACTTCGCTCGGGATATATTTAGTAATGTAGAAGCTGAAAATAGCATTGAAAAAAACAATCTGTATCAATTTACATCAGAGTGGAAGTATACCCTTTTAAAATGGATGTATAATTTTCAGGATTCAGAAACCGGTTTATGGGGACCAAAACACATAAAAACTAAACGTTTATTGAAAAGAGATATCAATAACAGCTATTCTGTTGTGAAAAAATTCAGGAACACTAACGGAAAGGATATTTACAAAGAGTTTCCCTTGCAATTTGGAGATAAACTTTTTAGTGAAACTTTAAAAGGTCTTAAAGAGCCAATGCCAGAAGATGGTAATCTGGAGTGGGTTCACGAATGGAATTTAAGACAGGCTAAAGGGATAAAAATGCTTCTTGCCTGTTTGTGGAAAGATGCCTCAGTACAACACAAAGAAGAGGCGAAAACGGTTATAGCTAATTTTATTCAAAAGAGTTTCGATAAATATTATGTTGAGGAAGACGGTGCTTTTAGTTATTATCCTAACTCAAATCAGGCTACAGTGGATGGAATGAATAATATGATTCTTAAGCGGATAGGAGCTTTGTCTTATGCAAGACAAAAACGCTATTGGGGCGCTCCAGAGGCGAATGCCAAAAATTTAGGTGTTTTCACAGTTCATACTATAGGACAGAAAGATTTAAGTGTAATTTCAAAAATTCCGGAAATAAATTCTTGGCGAATTTATAAGACTGAACCTGATTTTACTAAACTGTATAAAAACACCTTGGCATTATATTACCCCAATGAAACCCAGGTTTTAGATATTACAGAACTGGTGCCAAATATTATTAAATGGAGTGAGGCTTCAACACTTTCCACAGGGAATTGGAAATCAATGGCTGATATTAAAAATGAATATGAGCCTTATCAAATCAAAAAGCCTCTGATTTACAGGCAAAATTTTCCTTTTACTATTATAAACAATTGTCTTATGGAAACATCAGAATTATATATTGTTGGATTTGATATCCTGCAAATTCCCCGCTTTATTGTAAAGTATAAAACGAGAAGGAAACAGGTTAAGAGTTGAAGGATGATAGTTTATTTATTAGTGATTTTTATGGGGTATGATTGATTATATTTAGAAAACTGAAAAGAATGTTTTAATATTAATAACTTTTGAAAGACCGTAAAACTAAAATAGAAATAGAATTTTTAGACCATATTGCGATTCGTGTATCAGATATGGAAGTGTCTGCTGCATGGTATGAAAATGTGTTGGGACTCAAACGTTACAAATTGTCTGAATGGGGAGATTTCCCCATCTTTTTACTTAATGGAAAATCGGGAATAGCGTTATTTCCGGCAAACACTTCAGATCCCGAACTTGATCCAGATTCCAAAAATGTAAAAATTGATCATTTTGCATTTCATGTTACATCTGAAAATTTTGAAAGGGCTAAAGAGCGATATAGAGAGTTGAACCTGGATTATAATGTTCAGGATCATTATTACTTTGATTCCTTATACACTAAAGACCCGGATGGTCATACCGTTGAATTAACGACGCTTAAAGTTAATGAAAAGGAATTTTATAAATGATATCTTAAGTTGAAAGCTATATTTTCGGTAGTTTTGAAAATAGTAAAAATAAGACCAGATTAATTTACTTTTAGAACCGTTTTAGAACCGTTTTTTTGTTAGCATATTTACAAGCCCGAATTCTTCCAGTTTTGTGGAGAGATAAAATATAAGTTGAAACTTATTTAGACATTATATTATCATCCTTTAAATTTTAGTAGAAGACTACCTGGGATGTCAACTGGAAATTGTTTGCGTGATGAAGTTTTAGTTTATTGGTTATTAGTTGGTTACGATTTGTTTTGTTCTTTGTTTTTATTAAATTTAAGTATCATTTTTAAATACTTAATTAATATGAAAACAAATGCTGCTCTTAGGTTAAAATGCCCCTTGACGTTTTTCATTTTTATAAATCTCTTCATGGGATTTTCGAGTTCAAAAGCTCAGATTATTTATACAGATTTAGAACCAGATTTTATCAGCGAAAAAGATGGAGATTCTTATAATCTGGATGTAAATAATGATGGTAATGCCGATTTTAGTTTGACCTCAAATGAAGTTAGTGAAAGTATTTATATAACCTCAATGCCCGAAGATTTTAATGGTCTGGCAGCTACAGGAGGTCCTTTTTGGTCATGGATAGTTCCTCTAACAGAAAATACTGTAATTTCAAAAAATTTCAACTATTACGATACATTGGGGTTAATGATTGTAGAACAATGGGTAGGCAATATAGATAAATATCTGGGGTTGCAGTTTTATATAAATGGAGAAACTCATTATGGATGGGCACGATTAACTGTAATAAGTGCAACCCAATGGGTTATTAAAGATTACGCTTATCAGTCTACTCCGGGGACAGCCATTTTAGCAGGACAAAAACCTGCTGCGCTTCAGGTAGATGAAGAGGAAATATCTCCTACAATTAAGATTGCCGCTTATAACAAACTCATAGAGGTATTTAATCTCAGGGTGCCACATAATTACGAATTATATAATATTACAGGACAAAATGTAGGTAAAGGCGCCGTTTCTAAAACACTTAATACTATAGACATGTCTTTTATTCCATTGGGTGTTTATGTTATTAATTTAACTAATCCTGTAACGGGTCAAACAAATAAAAGAAAACTGGTAATTTAGGTTGTTTGAGTTATTAAAAATTTTTAGATAAAATTTTAGTTTTTACTATAATGAATTTAAACTGTAGTAAACAAAAAAGAGCGACTTGAAAGTCGCTCTTTTCGTAATAAAATAATAAATCTATTTTTTGATATTTCCTTCTTTTATAAGTTTAAGCAGTTCTGCTGCTGGAATTGTAGCTTTAAGTATCATTTGAGTTTTCGAAGGATCGTCCGAATGTTGTAAAGTTTTAGTGTAGGACACCGTACCTATAACATTACCAAACTGATCGATAATAGCACCTCCACTGGATCCCGCTGCAAAATCGGCCGAAATAGCCATGATGTTTCTATATTGTCTGGCTCTCCAGTTGTTTTCACTAAATTTATCGGTAACCATACCTGAAGAAAAGGCATAAAAGAATCCTTTTGGATGACTAACAATAAACACTGGATCTCCAATTTCTGCATCTTTGGTTGCAATTGGTAAAGCTGGAAGTTTGCGACCTTTAGGGTCTATTTTTAAAATGGCAAGATCGTTGGCCTGATCAGCACTTAAAACTTCTGTTACCGGGAATGTAGTACCATCTTTAAGCATAACAATCATAACATCTCTGGAGGTTGTGTTGTTTTTAGTAACGTAGCCATTAGCGACATGGTAGTTTGTAACGATAATTCCTTTCGAGTCGATAATGTATCCCGTGGCTGGGTAGCTATGTATTTTTTCACATTCGGTACCACGCTCAGTAAGTTCACCGCATTTACCGGTTGGAGAAACAATTACAGTGGCTTCTGCTACACGATTGTATATCTTTCCTGGTTCTAATTTTTTCTTTTTCATGGACTCTAAGTCTACTGCTATAGGCCCGTAACCATTGGGTTTGAAGGTTTGACTTAAAGAATCTGCTGTTAAAAACAATTCACCGGATTTGATTAATTTGGCGGCTTCTCCGGGAATTCGGGCTTTGTATTCTCTGATATTATTTTTGTACAACTGAGCTTTTGAAGTTGTAACCGAAAACATTACGAGTAAGAACAGACTTGCTTTTAAAAAATAGGTCATAGTATGTATTAAAGTTTTATATGCATTAGACCTTTCAGAAGGTCAAAAGTTTAAGGCTGCAAAGGTAATATTTCTAATTAAAATAAGCCGCATGATTAAGTTTAGATCTGAAATGGAATTGGGGGATTCCTTTTCTGAAAACGCTAAATAGTAACAAAATAATTGTCTATTTTTGACTATATGATAACAGCAGAATATTACAAATATATTTTAGATTTTAAACGGCCAAGCGGAACCTCCAGAGGCGTGCTTACAACCAAGGAAACCTGGTTTATTCATTTAAAGGATGGAAATAAAACGGGGATTGGAGAATGTGGCATTTTACGAGGGCTTTCGGTAGATGACCGTACGGATTATGAAGACAGACTGCGATGGGCCTGTAGCAATATACATGTGGGCTTGGAAGTATTGTTGGACGCTTTAACCGAATTTCCAAGTATACAATTCGGTTTGGAAACAGCATTTAAGTCATTGGAAAGTGAGCTGTCATCGTTTGTATTGTTTCCCTCAAAATTTACTTCCGGGAAAGAATATATTCCTATAAACGGGTTAATCTGGATGGGAGATGAAGCTTTTATGAAAGCGCAGATTAAAGAAAAAATTGAAGCTGGATTTTCATGTATAAAAATGAAAATAGGAGCCATAAATTTTGAAACAGAATTGAATTTACTCCAATCTATTCGTAAGGAATTTTCGGTTTCAGATATCGAGCTTCGGGTAGATGCCAATGGTGCGTTTACGCCGGATTCTGCTCTAGAAAAACTAAAACGACTCAGTGATTGGGACTTGCATTCCATAGAGCAACCAATAAAAGCGGGGCAGGCCAGTGAAATGGCACGTCTTTGCGAAGAAACTCCGTTAGGGATAGCTTTGGATGAAGAACTAATAGGCGTATTTGAAACGCAGGATAAACAACTTCTTTTAGATACTATAAAGCCACAGTATATTATTTTAAAACCGAGTTTAATAGGTGGTTTTAAAGGCAGTGATACCTGGATAAATCTGGCGGAAGACAGAAATATAGGCTGGTGGATAACCAGTGCTCTGGAAAGCAATATAGGCCTTAATGCAATAGCACAATATACGTTTACTCTTAAAAACAATATGCCGCAAGGTTTAGGAACAGGGAGTTTATTTACTAATAATTTTGATTCGCCATTACGGGTAAAAAATGGTACATTGCAGTATGTAACTACCGAAGATTGGAATTATAATTTATAAAACTAAAATATGTATATAAGTCAGGCGTTTAAAGGGCTTCACGATTGGTGGCGCTATATTGTAGGTGTAATTATAGCCATTGCAGGTGTAGTGGTGTTTTCTATACCTCATGTAATTGCCATTAGCATAAAAACACTACAGGGTGGGGTAGATGCTTCTAAAATGGAGGATGTAAACTACATCATGACCCTTTTCGACTCTAACTTAAATTTGATATTTATTCTTTTACCTTTTCTGGGAGGGTTAATTCTGTTATTTATCGCGGTAAAATTTTTGCATAAACTCCCGATTTTACAATTAACAACTACACGAGACCGCATTGACTGGAAGCGTATAGGCTTCTCTTTTTTCTTCTGGGGGTTAATCTCATCGGGAATGATTCTGATAGATTATTTTATATCTCCCGAGAATTATCTGCTAAACTTCCAGTTTGGTAAATTTATAATATTGGCAGTTATTGCTATTATTCTTGTGCCGATACAAACGAGTTTTGAAGAATATATGTTCAGAGGGTATTTAATGCAGGGTATTGGTGTTATAACCAGAAATAAGTGGTTTCCTTTATTGTTAACTTCTGTGGTATTTGGTGGTTTACATATCGCCAATCCCGAAGTGGAAAAACTGGGGTATGTTATTATGATTTACTACATAGGTACCGGACTGTTTTTAGGAATTTTAACTTTAATGGACGAAGGTATGGAACTCGCTTTGGGATTTCATGCTGCGAATAACCTGTTTACCGCTTTACTGGTAACTGCCGACTGGACTGCGTTTCAGACGTATTCGGTGTTTAAGGATATTTCAGATCCAAGTAGTGCAGAATTAACAGATATTTTTATTCCCGTATTTATCATCTTCCCAATATTATTGTTTATTTTTTCTAAGAAATATAAATGGACCAACTGGAAAGAAAAATTAACGGGAAAAGTTTACGAATCAAGCCCTGAAATAGCTCAGGACCACATACAAAACCAAGCTGTTGAATCTATAAATTTTGAGACTTATGATAACCAAGAGTAAAATACCAACTTACGATAAGATCCATTTAAAGTTTAAATTAAACGGAAGATATTACGATACCGAAGACTTAAAAGAGGTTGCGTATAGTTTTATTAAGGAAGGCGATGTTTTTGAGAAGAACCTGGGAGATTTTTTGCAGGCATGGCTGGATAATAAGGATTATGTAACGGTAAGAACCTCGGGCTCTGTAGGAGAACCTAAATGGGTAAAACTTAAAAAACAGGCCATGGTAAATTCGGCTATAGCTACTGGAAATGCCTTTAAACTGGAACCGGGGGACAAAGTATTACATTGTTTGCCTACTAATTTTATTTCGGGACGCATGATGCTGGTTCGTGCCATGATTTTAGGTTTAAATCTTGATGTGGTACCTCCGCGTGCCACACCGGTATTCGACGAAGAAAAAGTGTATGATTTTTCTGCAATGATACCACTTCAGGTAGAAAATATACTACCTAAATTAGATCATTTTAAAACCATTATTATTGGTGGTGCAGCGGTGTCCGACACTTTGCTTGAAGCCCTGTCAAAAGTAAAGACTAAGTGTTATGCTACTTATGGGATGACCGAAACGGTTAGTCATATTGCTATAAAACCTTTAAACGGTCCTAAAAAATCTAATAATTTTAAAGTATTGCCTAAGGTAAAGGTATCTCAAAGCGAGAACGGATGTTTGCGTATAGATGCTCCTCATTTAATAGATGAACCTTTACAAACCAACGATGTGGTTACAATGCATTCTGATACGGAATTTGAGTGGTTGGGACGTGTTGATAATGTCGTGAATTCTGGAGGCTTGAAAGTATTTCCGGAACAACTGGAAACCCTGCTGGCATCGAAAATGAAAGAACGATTTTTTATAAGTTCTGAAGAGGATGAAACATTAGGAGAACGGTTAATATTGGTTGTTGAAGGGGAGGAGAAAGCCATAGACCCGAAAATTTTTGAAGTACTGGAAAAAAATACCAGACCTAAACAAATCTATTTTATTGACAAGTTTGTTGAAACACCAACGCGTAAAATAAGACGAAAGCTAACTCTGGATTTACTAAAATCTAAGGTTTAAAATTTAAAGTGAAATAATAAAAGCCCGCTACACATTAGCGGGCTTTTTTAATAATATTAAAATTTGTTATTGCTGCATTTTAAAATAGTAATCGGCAGAATGTTTTCCCGAGCCATAAACCAGAAAGAATATACATATTAAAAAAGTAGCTGTTGCTAAAACAAGATTACCTATTTGCATATCTCCGGCAAAATTAATGGCAATGGCTCCCAATAGAATTGGTAACTGTGCAGCTATGGCCCAACGAGTTAAGAGTCCGAATATAATAAGTAGTCCTCCAATAAAATGAGCAGGGGCTACATAATGCATAATAAGCATGCCGCCGGCCCAGTTTTGAAAAGGAGATAATAAGTCCATCAGAATTTGCGTACTCGACATAAAACTAATGCCTTTGGCAAATAAAAAGACTCCAAGTCCAATGCGTAATAAATCGATTGGAATAGAGGTGTGTACATTAGCCCATTTGTTTAGAGCTTTAATAGTTTCCATAATATTAACATATTGGTTTATATGTATTTAAGTTACGAAAATTTAGTCTAAATTAAAAGTTAAACTTGTATAACACCCAGGTTAAATGGCTTTTCTATCGGAGCGTGGTTTGCTGCTTCTATACCCATTGAAATCCATGTTCTGGTATCCAGCGGATCTATAATAGCATCGGTCCAGAGTCGGGCTGCAGCATAATACGGTGACACTTGATTATCGTAACGGGATTTAATTTGATTATACAATGCTTCTTCCTTTTCAGGGGTAATGGTTTCGCCTTTGGCTTTAAGTGATGCCGTCTCGATTTGCAGCAGTACTTTAGCAGCCGAATTTCCACTCATTACCGCCAGTTCGGCACTGGGCCAGGCCACAATTAATCGTGGATCGTAGGCTTTACCACACATAGCGTAATTTCCAGCTCCATAACTGTTTCCGATAACGATAGTGAATTTAGGGACTACCGAATTACTTACAGCATTGACCATTTTAGCACCGTCTTTAATAATGCCACCATGCTCCGATTTAGAACCGACCATGAATCCTGTTACATCCTGTAAAAACACTAAAGGAATTTTCTTCTGATTACAGTTAGCTATAAATCGTGTGGCTTTATCGGCACTGTCGTTATAAATTACACCTCCAAACTGCATTTCTCCCTGTTTGGTTCTTACCAGTTGTCTTTGGTTAGCTACTATACCTACGGCCCAGCCATCTATGCGGGCATAAGCTGTAATAATGGTTTTACCATAACCTGCTTTATATTCTTCAAATTCAGAGTTATCTACCAGACGTTTAATGATTTCTTTCATATCGTACTGGTCGGCACGACTTTTAGGAAGTATACCATAAATGTCTTGTTGTGGTGCTTTTGGTTTTTGCGATTCGACACGGTTAAATCCGGCTTTGTCGTAATCCCCGATTTTATCAATTATATTTCTAATGGTAAGTAAAGCATCTTTGTCATCCTTAGCCTTATAGTCGGTAACTCCGCTTATTTCGCAATGCGTTGTGGCTCCACCTAAGGTTTCGTTGTCTATGGTTTCGCCTATGGCAGCTTTAACAAGATAGCTTCCGGCAAGAAAAATACTGCCTGTTTTATCAACAATTAAGGCTTCATCGCTCATAATAGGAAGATACGCTCCACCGGCTACACAACTGCCCATAACTGCAGCAATCTGGGTAATGCCCATACTACTCATAATAGCATTATTTCTGAAAATACGCCCAAAATGTTCTTTATCCGGAAAAATCTCATCCTGTAATGGTAAATATACACCAGCACTATCTACCAGATAAATTATAGGAAGTTTGTTTTCTATGGCGATTTCCTGGGCACGTAAATTCTTTTTACCTGTAATAGGAAACCAGGCTCCTGCCTTTACCGTAGCGTCGTTAGCCACTACAATACATTGTTTACCTTTTATATACCCTATTTTAACTACGACACCACCGGAAGGACAACCACCGTGTTCCTGATACATTTCTTCTCCGGCAAAAGCTCCAATTTCTATACTTTTTGTATTCGGATCTAATAAATACGCAATGCGTTCCCGCGCTGTAAGTTTGCCTTTATTGTGTAGTTTTTCTATACGTTTGGCACCTCCGCCAAGACTAACTCTGGCAAGACGCTTTTTTAAATCGGATAGTAAAAGTTTATTGTAGTCTTCGTTTTTATTGAAGTTGATATCCATGTACTAAGAATTTGTCGCTAAAGTACGAAAGTTTCAAAAATACTAAACCAATTATATGAATAATGAAATAAGTTACATGGGTATATCTTCCTAGGAAATTAAATTTATTTGTTATATCTTTGATAAGAATTAAAACACAAACAGTTATGAAAAAGCTTTTAGCCTTCGCAGGGAGCAACAGTAAAACGTCTATAAATAAACAGTTAGTAACATATACGTCGAGTTTGGTAGAGGATGCCGAAATTACACTTCTGGATTTAAATGATTTCCCTTTACCTGTTTTTGGAGTGGATCTTCAGGAAGAGCAGGGGATACCTGATAATGCTAAACGTTTTTTAGAATATATTAAAGCATCAGATGGTATTTTTTTGTCTTTGGCTGAGCATAATGGCGCATATTCTACAGTGTTTAAAAATTTGTTCGACTGGATGTCTCGTATCGAAGGGGAACTTTGGCAGCATAAGCCCATGTTATTAATGGCGACATCGCCGGGGGCAAGGGGAGGTGCTTCGGTTTTAGATATGGCAAAGACACGCTTTCCATTTAACGGAGGTAATGTAGTAGCCAGTTTTTCATTGCCAAAATTCAAGGAGCATTTTAGTTCCGGGCGTATTACCGATGAAGCTTTAAGACAAAGTTTAGAGAATGCTGTAGCGATATTTAAAGACGCTTTGTAATAACCGGGGTCAGAAACCTATAATTGGATTATTGTGTAGCAAAATAAGCGAAGCTCTCAATTAGCTATATCTTAAGTATTAAGTAAAATATAAAAAGTATGGGAGATATTTCTAAAGATATCACTTCTCGGTTTCCGAGTCAGCGTGTAAAAGCTCTGATTAACATTTTGTATACGGCAAACTGGATTACAAGTTTACAAAATGATTTTTTTAAACCCTTTGGTATTTCGCCACAACAATATAATATCTTACGGATTTTAAATGGGGCTGATGCACCTTTAAAAGTGCAAACCATAAAGGAACGGATGATAGACCGGGCACCAAATGCCACAAGACTCATGGATAAATTATGCGCGAAAGACTTAATACAACGGATTTCCTGCCCAGCAGACCGTCGTGTGGTCCATATTGAAATAACAGAAAAAGGAAAAAAACTATTGGAAGCTATAGCTGATGATCACAATGAATCCCTTCTTCAGAATTTAAATGAAGCAGAGGCTAAACAATTAAGTGACTTATTAGATAAAATTCGATAATAAAAGTAAGACGCGTTTTACTGTAGAATCAATAGCCTTAAAATTTTCAGGTTATTATTTAACAAATCTGAAAGTAAAACGATTACCTGAAATTTAATTTAAAACAACAATTTACAATGAAAACTATAGTACATAAAGCAGAAAGCCGAGGCTTTGCCAACCATGGTTGGTTACAGGCTAATCACTCCTTTAGTTTTGCTAACTGGTACAACGAGGAACGTGTGCATTTTGGAGCATTACGGGTATTAAACGACGATGTTATTGCGCCTAGTATGGGGTTTGGAACACATCCGCATCAGAATATGGAAATTATTACCATACCTTTAAAAGGCGTGCTAAAACACAGAGATTCTATGGGAAATTCCTGGGAATCGGTTTTGCCTGGTGAAGTACAAGTAATGTCTGCTGGTACAGGAGTACAGCATTCCGAAATCAACGGATCGACCAGCGAGCATTTAAGTTTATTTCAGATCTGGGTAATACCGGACACACAGAATGTGGCACCTCGCTACGATCAGAAAACGTTTAAAAATGCAGACCGACGTAATACTTTGCAGGTTTTAGTAACGTCAATGGAAGACGCGCATTCAGAAAGTTTAAAAATTCATCAGGATTCTATATTATCCCGAATTGATTTGGATGCCGAAAAGGAATTTACTTATACGCTTAAAAGCGAAAATCACGGTGTTTATGTCATGATTATCAGTGGAAAAGCGATAGTTGCTGATGAACAGTTGGAAACCCGTGATGCTGTTGGTATTAGTAATACAAAACGTTTTGAAGTGAAAACAGTAGAGGAAACATCCTTACTATTTATAGAAGTACCAATGCAGTTTTAGAAAAATTATAAAAACAGTGTATTAACAAAAAAGGATTCAGTTTAACTGAATCCTTTTTTGTTGTTTATAGGGTAAATTTAATTATAACAGTTTTTAAGAACATGTTGTTGTTTTTTACGTCTTTTTCGTAGAACGATAATACTAAAAGCAATGAGAATTCCTGTGCCAGCCATAGCAGCACCAACCCAATCGGCAGCTGTATAACCGTAGCCCATGGCTATAGGTAAGCCGGCTAAGTAAGCCCCTGAAGCATTTCCGATATTAAAAGCACTCTGGTTAAGGGACGAGCCCAAAGTTTCTGAACCTTTTGATGCATTAATTATGGCTACCTGTATAGGAGTGGATAAACAAAAGGTTATGGCTCCTATTATAAAAGTCATTACTAAAATCATCACCTTATCGGTAGCAAGGAATGTATTGGCCGAAAGGCAGATAACCATACAACTCAGGGTAATAATTATAGCATAGATGGGTGAAAACTTTTCAGCTAGTTTAGCTCCTATAAAATTGCCTATAACCATGCCTAAACCCGCCAGAATCATAGCCAGAGATACGATTTGATCTGGGTGACCGGCAACTTCGGTAATCAAAGGAGCGATATAACTATACCAGGCAAAGAATCCGCCTGTACCTATGGTGGTTAACAGTATAATCAGCCACAACTCCAGGCGTCTGAAGATTTTAAATTCTTTTAAGAAACTAACTTCCGAAGATTGTTTTAAAAGGGGCATCCAGAATTTTACACCTAAAACAGCTAAAACTCCAACGATTCCCACCATTATAAATGAAATATTCCAGTTAAAATGTTTTCCAAGGTAAGTACCCAATGGAACACCTAGTAAATTGGCAAAGGTTAGACCACTAAACATAATAGCGATACCCTGAGCTTCTTTTCCAGGTTTAGAAAGTTTTCCAGCTACAACAGCTCCAATACCAAAAAAGGCACCATGAGGTAGGCCGGACAGAAAACGTAAAATTAAAAACGAAGTATAACCTGTAGCAAAAGCAGAAAGCGTGTTAAATAGGGTAAACCAGAGCATGAGTCCAAAAAGGACTTTGTTGGCCGGCCATTTGCTGCCTAACCCTGTAAGTATTGGAGCACCAACAACAACGCCCAAAGCATAAGCTGAAATAAAGTGTCCTGCTTCAGGGATACTTATGTTAAAGGCTGTAGCTACATCGGGTAAAATCCCCATAATTACAAATTCGGTTAAGCCGATACCGAATCCTCCAATAGCTAAAGAAAGTAAAGCTTTATTCATATTAAACGGTGCTTTTTTTATTTTAAAAGCAACTGCAAATTTAGACAGACTTCAGGATTGTTTTTGACTCATATGCATAAAAAAAACGTTAATTCAAAACTTGGTAAAAAATGAAGAAGACTTTTCTTTTTTTGAAATATTATGAGCTTGTTTGTTAATGAACTCATAATAAATTTTTAAAAAAGTTAATTGGTTATATTAAATGATACTATAAGTGTATTTGTGTTTTGTGATTGATAATCAGTGGTTTTGGTGTTTTAGTACATGTTAAAAGATATTTATTTTTATGTTTTACAATTCGTGTTAAAAACACGATATTTGTGCTTTAATTTTCGCAGGAGACCGGGATGAGTGAACTTCAAAAAAGGTGAAGGCCTTAAAAAAAGAATAAATAAGATATTCCGGACCTTGTAACTACAGTACAAGGAAATGCGTGTAACATAGAATTTCAAATTATGGCAATGAATAAAAATACAGTTTTAACATGGGCTACAACCATTATGATATTAGTAGGACTAGGTTTAATAGCACTGGGTGCATTTAGATACAACGACGTAGCAGGTTGGGGATTCGCCTCTGTTGGGATAGGTTTTTTTGCTATCGCCTGGGTTTTTAATGCATTAAAAGGTAGAGTTTAATTATGAGTGACGATAAGAAAGTTATTTTCTCAATGTCTGGTTTAACCAAGACATTTCCTGGAGCTAATACTCCGGTTTTAAAGAATATTTATTTAAGTTTTTTCTACGGTGCCAAGATTGGTATTTTAGGTTTAAACGGTTCAGGGAAATCAACCCTGTTAAAAATTATTGCTGGGGTAGATAAAAACTATCAGGGAGATGTAACGTTTCTCCAGGATTATTCTGTAGGTTATTTAGAGCAGGAGCCAAAGCTGGATGAGGATAAAACTGTTATGGAAATTGTACGAGAAGGTGCTTCCGAAACGGTGGCTATTCTTGAAGAATACAATAAGATTAACGATATGTTTGGTCTGGAAGAGGTATATTCTGATCCGGATAAAATGGATAAGCTTATGGCGCGTCAGGCAGAGCTTCAGGATCAGATTGATGCTTCTAATGCCTGGGAACTGGATACTAAGCTGGAAATAGCTATGGATGCTTTAAGAACGCCGGATGGCGATAAAAAGATCAGTGTCCTTTCCGGAGGGGAACGTCGTCGCGTAGCGTTATGTCGTTTGTTGCTTCAGGAGCCGGATGTGTTACTACTGGATGAGCCTACCAACCACCTCGATGCCGAATCGGTACATTGGTTAGAGCAGCATTTAGCACAGTATAAAGGAACTGTAATAGCAGTAACTCACGACCGTTATTTTCTGGATAATGTAGCTGGCTGGATTTTAGAATTAGATCGCGGAGAAGGAATTCCTTGGAAAGGAAATTACTCATCGTGGTTAGATCAGAAATCGAAGCGTCTGGCACAGGAAAATAAAACGGCTTCCAAACGTCAGAAAACTTTAGAGCGAGAGTTGGAATGGGTGCGTCAGGGTGCTAAAGGAAGACAAACCAAACAAAAGGCTCGTCTTAAGAATTACGATAAGTTAATGAGTCAGGATCAAAAACAGCTTGACGAAAAATTAGAAATTTATATTCCAAATGGTCCGCGTTTAGGAACCAATGTAATCGATGCTAATGGTATTAGTAAAGGTTTTGACGATAAATTATTATACGAAGACCTGAACTTTAATTTACCACAGGCTGGTATTGTAGGAGTAATTGGTCCTAACGGAGCTGGTAAAACAACCATTTTCAGAATGATTATGGGAGAGGAGACTCCGGATAAAGGAACCTTTACTGTTGGTGATACCGCAAAAATCGCTTATGTAGATCAGAGTCATGCAAATATAGATCCGGAAAAAACAATCTGGCAAAACTTTAGTGATGAGCAGGAATTGATTTTAATGGGAGGAAAGCAGGTTAATTCTCGTGCCTATTTAAGTCGTTTTAATTTTAGCGGAAGTGAGCAGAATAAAAAGGTAAAACTACTTTCAGGAGGGGAACGTAACCGGTTACATTTGGCCATGACACTTAAAGAAGAGGGTAATGTATTACTTTTGGATGAGCCTACTAACGATTTAGATGTTAATACATTACGTGCTTTGGAAGAAGGTTTGGAAAACTTTGCAGGCTGCGCAGTAGTGATTAGCCACGACAGATGGTTTTTGGATAGAATCTGTACCCATATATTAGCTTTTGAAGGCGATTCTCAAGTGTATTTCTTCGAAGGTAGTTTCAGTGAATACGAGGAGAATAAAAAGAAACGTCTGGGTGGCGATTTAACGCCTAAGCGTATAAAATATAAAAAGTTAGTCCGTTAATCCGGATTTGAAATTTATAAACAAAACAGCCCGCACTTGCGGGCTGTTTTTATGTTTGGTTTATAGGAGTTCTGATTTAGTTAATATAGATGCCCTTCAGTAAAATCTTTATAAGATTTATCTTCTTCCTCTGATTCTAGAGGATTAATTTGAGCAAGTTTATCGTTTTCAGCTTTTAGTTTATAGGTGTTAATTAAACCTAATACCAGTAAAATTAGGAAAACAAAAACGGTAATAGCCAGACCTATAACAATAGCCTGATGTTGTATTAAGGCCAAACCGATAAAAGTTGAGCCGATAAAGCAGGTAGTATTCGACATGATGTGGGGGTTAATTGGTTAATAGCAAGTCAAATATATTCTTTTTATCTGAAAACTTTATGTAAGTCGTGTTAATTTTTTGAATACCAATCTAGTAGAGTTACTTTTATGTTTGAATTTTTACTATTAACCAGCATTTTAAATTGGTTAACATCGCTAAAACCATCGGTGCCTCTATAGTGGTATGGAATAACTTCTTTGGGTTTAAATTCCAGAACAGCACTCGCTGCCTTATCGACAGGCATAGTGTATGGTAAATTCATACAAACAAATGCCATATCGATATGTTTTAACTGACGCATTTCCGGAATGTCTTCAGTATCTCCCGATATGTAAATGCGTTCTTTTCCGTTGTTAATAATATAGCCGTTGCCTCGTCCTTTAGTATGAAATTTTAAAGCTTCCGTTCTTAAATTGTACATGGGAATAGCTTCAATATTCAAGCTTTTAAAAGCTTTGGATTCGTCGTTATTCAGAATTGATGTCTGTTGTTTTAAGCCCGAAGATAGTTTATCAGCAACCGCTTGTGGCGCAATTATCATGGTTTCAGGTTGAATAATGGCTTCCAGAGTTTCCTCATTCAAATGATCACCATGAATATCTGTAATTAGAATAAGGTCTGGTGACTTTTGTCCGTTAAAGACTTCTGCGGCTCCAACAGGATCAATATAAACAGTCAGGTCATCAAACTCTAAAATAAAAGTGGCGTGCGAAAGCGGAATGACTTTTGTTTCAGGCGACGTTCCAGGTAAAGATGCTGTAATAATATTACTTGGGGAGCTAACAGGTTTTTTATTTAAAGGACATAAGGAAAAAGTTGCTAAACTAAACAGACCTATAATTAATGCTTTCATAAGATGTAAGGTTTTGATTATTAGCTAAAAATTACAAATTTATTTTGAGTTTGCTCTCATGAAGTCAGTAATTAAATAGCATATTAGCTTAGCAATCTGGTTGTCGTTTTCAGATAAAGGGATGGCTTCCGAAATATGTAAATACTTTACTTGGGGGTGTTTTCCAAAGAAATGAACAAACTGTCTGGCCTTTTTTACACTGAATCCGCTTGGGGTCATTGCACTGCTGCCTACATTTTGAATGGCATCCACATCTATTTCTATTCCGAAAGGGCGGGCTTCAATATGGTTTAACGCAAATAGAAGTTCCTTTTTAAAGGATGTATTTTGCTTAATTTCTATGTCTTCGTAGGTGTTATATTGAATATGTTTAAGCTTGTTTAAAGTCTTAAAGGTATTTTCTGAGGTATAATCTTCATGCATACCGAAAATAAAATAGTCCTTAAGAAAACCTTCGGTATAGGCAAAAGTAAAGCCGTTGCCGCTATGTCTGCCTTTGTCCTGTCTGAAATTAGAATGCGCATCAAGGTTAATGGCATTTATCGGTTTATTTAAGGCTAAAGCAGTACCTTTAATATTGCCATAGGCATTATTATGTCCGCCACCAATAATAATGGGGGTTTTACCCGCTTTAGTAATTTCAAAAATTAGTTGAGTAACCGCCTTATCAATTTTCTTGACCATTTTTTGAGCCTTGCTAATATGTTTCGGGGAGCTCTGGTCTAGACCTTGTAGTTTTTCCAGCTCTTTATCGAAGTTTAAATGACCAAGTATAAGAAGCTTGTTTGGGTTGGTAAACTGGTTTTTCTGAATATTAAGCAAATTTTTTATGGTACAATGCCAGGCGCCTGAAGTCCCGCTAACACCCATGTTAGCGAAAATCCCTACATCTTCAGGAAGTCCAATAAGTACATACTCGACGTCCAAAGTTTTAAGTTGCTCGTATATATTGCTAGAGGATGATAAAGTGATAACGTTTTCGCCAAACTTAGTTTCGAGTGCTCGGTATTGCGTTAGTGCTTTTAAATCAGATTCTGTAAATAAAACTAGTTTATCCATTAATTATAATTAGGGTTTCAAAATTAAAAATACAAGTTTTTTTGTTTGGCGGCCTTTATTTTAATAATATTAAACTATAAAAATCGAATATCAACTTAACCAATCTTATTAATTAAAAATTAAACAAAATTATGGAAAACAATACGAAGAGTAACGGAATGAAAATAGCTCTAGGCATTGCTTTAGTCTTATTTTTAGGAACAGCGTTTTACACGTTCGACTTAATGAAACAAAAGAAAGAGACAGAAACTCAGCTTCGTGAGGAAAAGCAATTAGTAATGAACGATTTAAGCAATATGGCGAAGCAATACGATGCTGCCATTAGTGAAAATGAAATAGCAAATAATAATTTAATTGAAGCAAGGGCGCGTATTCAGGGCCTTATGGACTCGCTTCAAATCTCTGAAACCAACGTAAAAAGTCTTTGGAAATACAAACAACGTTACGTAAGCTTACAAAAGGAAATGAATGCCTTAATGGAAGAAAACGAAAAGCTTAAGGTTGAAAATTCGTTATTGGCAACGTCTTTAGACAGTACAAGAGTACGTTTAGAAGAGCGTAACATGTTTACCGATTCTTTATTGGTACAAAATACAGCTTTAGCAGAAGTCATGGAAAATGCAGCGGTATTAAACACAGTAGGTTTAAAAGGTTTTGGTGTAATAGAAAGAAGCTCAGGTAAATTAATCCCAACAGAACGTGCCAGACGTGTAGACAAAATTCGCGTGTGTTTTACGGTAGCTAAAAACACTTTAGTACAGGCAGGAGACCAGGAGTTATACATTCAGGTTATAGACCCTAAAAACAATATTCTAGGTGCTAACGAGCAGGTTGTATTTGGAGAAACCACTATAAACTACAGCTTAGTAAGCCGTTTTAACTATGAAAATACAAGTTTAAATGTTTGTGAATTCGTAGCAGGTAATGGCGAAGAGAAATTCCTTGACGGACGCTATGTAGTAAATGTATACAATGCGAAAGATTTAGTGTCAACGTCTGAATTTACGTTAAAATAGACTTCTAGTATTTAGTAGAATAATACTAAAAACCCCGGATATATTAAATATCCGGGGTTTTTTTTATGAAATAAAGTTAAGAGCTTTAGTCTACAATATGTCCGTTAATGATAACGGTATCAATGTGATTTTCTCCGAAAGCATACGGCAGATAGTTATAACTTGGAATACAGTTTGTAATAATAACATTCGCTTTTTTACCCCTGGTTATACTGCCATACATATTACTAACACCCATAGCGTAAGCCCCGTTAATGGTGGCTGCATTTATAGCTTCTTCCGGCGTCATTTTCATTTTTATACAGGCTGTACTAACAACAAAGTTCATATTTCCGCTAGGGGTAGAGCCTGGGTTGTAATCAGTTGCTAGAGCTAATGGTAGATCCGCATCAATAATAGCTCTCGCCGGAGTATACGGAATACTTAAAAAGTATGAACATGAAGGTAAAGCTACAGGCATGGTGTCACTTCCTTTTAGAGCTTCAATATCTTCCGGATTCATAACCTCCAGATGATCAACTGAAAGTGCTTTGTGTTTTACTCCCAAAGCCACACCACCAAAGGCATTAAACTGATTGACATGGATTTTAGGAACCAGACCATGTGCCGTTCCGGCTTCCAGAATTTTATCGGTGTCTTCCAGTGTAAAATAACCTTCTTCGCAAAATACATCCACATAATGGGCCAGTTGTTCTTTGGCGATTTCTGGAATCATTTCATTAATTATTTGCTGTACATACCCTTCCTTATTGCCTTTGAACGCTTTAGGAACAGCATGAGCGCCTAAGAATGTTGCTTTTACCAGAATATTAAAATCGTGTTTTATACGTTTAATAACACGAAGCATTTTAAGTTCAGATTCCGGGGTTAAACCATAGCCCGATTTAATTTCTATAGCTCCGGTTCCAAGTCTCATAACGGTTTTTAATCGGGCAACAGCTTGCTCGTATAATTCATCTTCAGTGGCTTGTTCCAGCTTTTCTGCCGAATTTAAAATACCGCCACCACGCTTGGCAATATCTTCGTAGCTCAGGCCGTTTATGCGGTCTACAAATTCCTGTTCGCGATGTCCTGCATATACCAGATGGGTATGCGAATCGCACCATGCAGGTAGAACTATTTTATCGGTAGCATCTATAACCCGTTCGGCAACGGTATCACCCATATCTTTCATTTCCCCAAACTCGACTATGGTGTCGTGTTCTATTAACAGGTAAGCATTTTCAATATAGGGCAGGTGTTTCATATCGCTTCCAACCACTTTAAGTACATTAGTGTCACGGGTTTGAAGCAGTTGTTTAATGTTAGTTATGAGTATAGACATGTATTTAGTTTTATAAGGCTAAATTTAAACAATTATATCCACTTAGAGGGAGCGTTTTAATCACGGAATTCCGAATAAATGTAATAAACACACGAATAGTTTAGCTTAGTAATATTCGGGATAACGGTATACTTTTATCAGGCTATCTGTGACGTGATGTCTGCGTGTTATGAGCTGAGGAAAATTGAAGCTGTCCTGGTTATCGTAGTTAATACTAATAAAATCAATTAGGGTATTTAAAGTATCTTTTATTGTGATTTGTTTTAAAGTGTCAGTAGTATACTGATATTGGGTAGTATAATATGAGGTAAAATTGTCTACACTTTTTAAAATTCTTCCATTAGGAGCGTACCAGTTTATTTTTTCGTTTTGTTTATATCGTTTTTGTGTATAACAACTAATGCGTTCCCTGTGTTTTGTTTTCCATCGGGTTTTACAATAATAGTTAGGGGTATTAGGAAAACTTTGCTTGTCAAAAAACAGTTTTTTTTCGGTTTTAATTAGTGTGTCTCCCTGTTTGTTTCGAGTAAAGGATGTTTTTATCCGACCTTGTTTAGTAAACGTGTAATGTACTTGTTTTAATAGGATTGAATCAGTATCAGATTGTATTTGGTAATACGTTTCAGTTAAGGTTTTAAGGTTTTGGTTAATTCCCTGTTGTTTTAAATACGGTACAGAAGAACAGGCTTGTATACCGATAACAGCCACAATTAATAATACTGTTTTATGTTGTGTGACACGCTTCATAATATAAAGGTACAGCTTTTTAACGGGCTAACAATTACGGCATCTTGACCAGATTTATTTATACTACTATTTAAAATTACTTAAGCTTGGCTTAACCTTTAATTCTATAAAAAACACTGAATTTTGCAGAAAAAACATGGAACTATTTTTAACCACTTTCGGGGCATTATTTTCAATTATGAATCCGCTGGGCACAGTGCCCGTTTTTGTAGGACTGTCTACCGAGCATTCTAAAAAAGAACGTGCTGTTTTGGCCTTCTGGACCGCGGTAAATGCTTTTATAATCTTGTTGCTTTCGTTTTTCGCGGGCAAATATATTTTGTCTTTTTTCGGGATAACTATAAATGCGCTTAAAATTGCAGGAGGTCTTATTATAGCGTCTTCCGGATTTGCCCTATTAACGGGTAAATTTGTAGAACATAAAGGAATGAAACGGAAGCGGGTAGAGGAAGATATTCAATCGCGAAATGAAGTAAGTTTAACTCCTCTGGCCATTCCCATGCTGGCGGGGCCAGGTACCATTTCGTTATTAATAACTTATAATCAGGAGTTCACTGAAATTGAAGATATATCGATTATACTTAGCGCTATAGTTTTAACAATACTGGCTATTTATCTTATCTTAAAAAGTGCTCATTTTATAGTTAAATTTCTGGGAGCATCCGGGATTAATGCCTTGTCGCGCATTATAGGGTTTATCGTGATTGCTATTGGGGTAGAGTATATTATTTCCTCACTTAGCACTATTGTAGCGACATGGCACTTAGCTTAGAATATTTTTTCTACAAAAGTTCTTTAGCTCTTTAAGGTAATTTCTAATGCGACAATGCTAGTTTTAATCGGCGTTTTTTCATTAGCATAAAAGCGCCTAGAGAAATACTTCCGCATACCGCAAAGCCCATAAATAAAGGTAAGACGGTTTCGTTTACATAACCACCGATAAACGTGGCAATAGGAATCGCTATAAGCGTTTGAATAAATCCGGTAATTGCAGCTCCTATTCCGGCAATATGTCCTATAGGTTCCATAGCTATGGCTCTAAGGTTACCAAAAATAAAGCCGAGCGTTAAAAACTGTGCTACTAAAAACGGGATTAATATACCCAGACCTGGGTTGGGTTTATTCCAGAAAAATAACACATAAGTAATGGAAATCAGGCTAAAAACACTAAGGGCTAAGAATGATAAACGACGCATGCCTAAGCGTACTACCATAGTTCCGTTTAATAAAGTAGAAACTCCGATTGATGTGGCTAATCCCGCAAAGACATAAGGGAATTTATCGCCAATACCATACTGGTCTTCAAATACGTGTTGCGAGGCACTTAAATAGACCATAAATGCGCCTTGAATAAAACCGGCAACCACAGTAAATAAAATAGCTTCTTTGTATTTTATTAATTCTTTAAAACCATCAATGTATACGTGTCTCGATAGAGGAATTTTGTATTCAGGTTTCAGGGTTTCTTTCTGGCGTTTCCAGAACCAAATGGTAACCAGAACAGCGAAGAAAAGTTGCGTATAGAAAATAGTTTCCCAGCTAAAATGATTGAGTATAAACTGACCTAAAGCGGGGGCTATAACCGGGACTAAAATAAAGAAAGCAGTAACAAAAGACATCATTCTGGCCATATAATCACCTTTATGAGCGTCTCTTATTATCGAAATACTGATAGTTCGTGGCGCTGCCAGACCAATGCCCTGAAGTACACGTCCTGCAAGCATAAGTTCCAGCGAATTTGAAAATATACAAACCAGACTCGCCAGAATAAAAATACCGAAACCGGCATACATAACCGGTTTTCTTCCGTAACTGTCAGAAATAGGTCCCAGAATTAATTGTCCAATTCCGAATCCTAAAAATATCATGGTAACCAGTAATTGTAAATCGGTGCTGTTATGGTTTCCAATAGCCGTTCCTATCTCAGGAATAGCAGGAAGCAAGGCATCTATAGACAAGGCTACTATAGACATTAACGAAGCCATTAAGGCTACAAATTCAAACTGATTTTTCTGTGATTTGTTATTTTGCATCCTGCAAAAGTACGGTATACAAGCAATTGTTATGTTAAAATAATGTAATAATAAAACATTATTTTCAAGTTGATAAAATAGCGGTGTAAATGTTAGGGTATTGATAATGATTCCAATAAAAAGCTAACACGGACATAATGATAAACACTTAATAATTTGTGGTTTAGGGCTTTAATGTAGTATTAGAAATCCTGATTTTTTGCATACATTCGTAACATGAGACACTTAAAGCGCGTAGAACAATCCGGTTCGTCTAAAAACACTAAGGTTAGTATTTTAAAAGCCTTTAAAACAATAATATGGCCCAGACGCAATCTGGTATTAATCGGTTTAATATTAATTGTTTTAAGTCGTTTGGCAAGTTTGGTTTTGCCCTGGAAAAGTAAAGTGTTACTGGACGAGGTCATTCCAAATAAAGATTATGAGCAATTATACGGTTTATTGTTAATTGTTGGGGGAGCGATTCTGGTTCAGGCTATAACCTCGTTCTTATTAACTAAAATTTTAAGTGTACAGGCCCAGTATTTAATTTCTGAATTACGGGCACAGGTACAGAAAAAAGTATTGTCGCTACCTATTAGTTTTTTCGATAATACGAAGTCTGGTGTTTTGGTCAGTCGAATTATGACCGATGTTGAAGGCGTTAGAAATTTGATAGGTACGGGCTTAGTGCAATTGGTAGGAGGGACGTTTACAGCGATAGTTTCTTTAATTCTCTTAATTCGTATAAGTCCGTCCATGACACTTTTTGTATTAGTACCAGTGGCGGTTTTCGGAATATTGGCACTAAAAGCCTTTAAATTTATACGACCTATTTTTAGAAAACGCGGTGTTTTAAATGCCGAGGTTACTGGGAGACTTACAGAAACACTGTCGGGAGTGCGGGTAATTAAAGCTTTTAATGCTGAAGCGCAGGAACACAAAACGTTCGAGATGGGAGTGGAAAAGCTATTTCAAAATGTAAAAAAGAGTTTAACAGCTACTGCAGCTATGACTAGTTCTTCCACATTTTTACTGGGCTTGGCTTCAACAGGAATTATGGGAATAGGTGGATATAAAATTATGCAGGGCGAATTATCTATTGGAGATTTTATGTTTTTTACTTTGCTTCTTGGGTTTATGATTGCACCTATAGTGCAGATGAGTAACATAGGAAGTCAGTTAACCGAAGCACTGGCAGGACTGGATCGTACGGAAGAATTAATGAATATGGCCGCGGAAGACGATACCGAACAACGTACAGTTGTTTTAGAAGAGATTAAAGGGAATCTAGAATTTAATCGGGTGAATTTTGCTTACGAAGCAGGAAAGGACGTTTTGCATGATATTAGTTTTACAGCCCCACCGGGATCGGTAATTGCGTTGGTTGGCAGTTCTGGTTCAGGAAAGTCTACCATAGCGGGTTTATCAGCTACATTTTTAAATCCTAAATCCGGAATGATTACTATAGACGGCATAGATCTTTCAACTGTCGTGTTAAGTAGTTTTCGCTCGCATTTGGGGGTGGTTTTACAAGATGAATTTTTGTTTGAAGGTACTATACGAGAAAACATTTTGTTTCCGAAACCAGAGGCCACAGAAGAAGAATTAATACATGCTGTAGCATCGGCATATGTAAATGAATTTACAGATCGGTTTGAGGATGGTCTGGATACTGTTATTGGAGAACGTGGAGTTAAATTATCGGGCGGACAACGCCAGCGTATTGCTATAGCCCGTGCTATACTGGCTAATCCTAAAATAATTATATTGGATGAGGCGACTTCGAATTTAGATACCGAAAGTGAAGGCTATATTCAAAAAAGTTTAAATCAGTTAACACTAAACAGAACTACTATAGTTATTGCACACCGCTTAAGTACTATTCGCAAAGCTGATCAGATTCTGGTTATTGAAAACGGACGTATAGCCGAAAGGGGAACACACGATGAGTTAATTGCCTCTCAAGGCCGTTATTACGATTTATACACTTACCAGGCTAAGATTTAACCCGTATTTTATAGCGTAGTGAGGGCTTGGTTAAATAAGAAGATTTTCTACTTCGACACATACTTTAATCCGATAATAGATAAGATTAAAGTAGAAATAAAAACGATTCGCCAAACATCAGCCGGTTCTTTAAAAATTAATATTCCAACTAAAACAGTACCAACTGCGCCAATGCCTGTCCAGACCGCATAGGCTGTACCTATAGGTATGGTTTGAGTAGCTTTAATAAGTAAAGTCATACTTATAGCCAGGCATATTATAAACGCTATATACCAAAAAACGGCCGCAGAGCCTTCGGCATATTTTGCTTTACCTAAACAGGTCGCGAAAGCAACCTCGAACAGTCCGGCAATTATTAAAATAATCCAATTCAAAGTAAATGGTTTTCTCGGGTTGGTTAGACGCTAAATTAGAATAGAGTGTTATACCAATTCCGCTTTAGTATCGGCAATAGTTTCAGCAATAGCATCCCAAAGGGTAATTCGAAGTTGTAAGGCTTCTTTTGCCGTATTTAAAACACCTTCCCATTTTAGCATATCCTTACCACATAGTTGAGAAATCATTTTTAAAGCTATAGGACCGTGCTCGTCACCATCCAGTTCAATATGGCGTTGCAGGTAATACGTTAGTTTGCTATAAGAAGTGTTTTCTGACTCATTTTTATTTACAATTTCAAAAAACATATCTGGTATTATATCTTCTCTTCCAAAGGTGAATGCTGAAGCAATAAGGTGAGATTCGTTACTTTCTATAATTTTAAATGTGAATTCTAAAAACTTGATTACCGCTTTTGACGCATTTACGATCTTGGCCGCTTTACAAACTGGAATTTTATTTTCTATTAGTTGTAAAAAGGTTGAAATGGGAGTGGTATCCGCACCGATTTGCTGCA
The DNA here is from genome assembly GCF_051172795.1 of Formosa sp. S-31. NCBI lineage: Bacteria > Pseudomonadati > Bacteroidota > Flavobacteriia > Flavobacteriales > Flavobacteriaceae > Formosa > Formosa sp. S-31. The sequence goes on along the minus strand of NZ_JAENDK010000002.1, from coordinate 579,714 downwards.
TGGCATCCAGGTACATTTCGTAATGACTTTTTGGTTCTCCCAGTTCGTTTATATCACTTTCTTCGCCGTGAACAATTTCGTTGATAAATCTGGCTAACTCAGGTGTCTTTGAAGGTATCCACGGTAAGGAAACAGTAGTGAATTTTAGTTGTAAGGCTTTTAAAAGCGACATAAAATCCCATACGGCAAACACATGATTTTCCATAAATACTTTAATATCGTCTATTTCAGACAATGTGTTATAAAGTTTATGGTCTTTTAATTGCTGTCTTAAGTCCGATAATTCCGATTCTATATATTGTAACTGTACCATGCGATAGATTATAAAAAAATAGTCGGCAAATTTACAAAAGCAGATAGACTTATTAAAAATAAAATGCCTTGTTAAATTGTTAAAAGTTAGGACCTAAAAAAAGAGGATTAAATCTAATCCTCTTTTTAAATGTCTCTAAAATGGTTTCTAGTCTATTCTATAGTAGATTCCTGCATCGTATGATATACGTTTTGCACATCATCGTCTTCTTCGATTTTTTCTAAAAGTTTTTCAACATCTGCAACTTGGTCTGGTGTAAGCTCTTTAGTGACTTGCGGTATTCTTTCGAAACCAGAAGATAAGATTTCGATTCCTCTGGATTCCAGTTCAGCCTGGATTGCACCAAAACTTTCAAATGGCGCATAAATTAAAATACCATCCTCATCGGCAAAAACTTCTTCAGCTCCAAAATCTATTAATTCCAGTTCTAGTTCTTCAGGGTCTAAACCTTCGGCATTAATTCTGAAATTACAGGTGTGATCGAACATAAATACTACCGAGCCGGAAGTTCCTAAACTTCCATCGCATTTATTAAAATAACTACGAATATTGGCTACAGTTCTGGTATTATTGTCTGTAGCAGTTTCTACTAAAATGGCGATACCGTGTGGTGCATAGCCTTCAAAAATAACTTCTTTATAATCGCCTAAACTTTTGTCGCTCGCTCGTTTAATGGCACGCTCTACGTTGTCTTTAGGCATGTTAACAGCTTTGGCGTTCTGGATAACGGCACGTAAACGCGCATTGGTATCTGGATCAGGACCACCTTCTTTAACAGCCATTACAATGTCTTTACCAATACGAGTAAAGGCTTTACTCATGGCAGACCAACGTTTCATTTTACGTGCTTTACGAAATTCAAAAGCTCTTCCCATTATATATGTATATTTTTTGTTTAGTTGGCTGCAAATTTAAAAAAAAACTAACAACTCAAATTATTTTTACTCGTCTTCTGGTTCAACAATCGCTTCGATTGCTTTGGCCAGTTTAAAATCGGTTTCGGTTACACCACCTGCACTATGTGTGCTTAAGGAAATGGTTAAAACATTATAGCTGTTAGACCAGTCCGGATGATGATTTAAAGCTTCACATTCAAAGGCGATTCGGCTCATGGCGCTAAAACAGTCTTTAAAGTTTTCAAATTCAAATTCTACGTGAATGGCGTTTTCGTAATACTCCCATTCCGGAAATTGAAGTAAACGTGTTTCGATGTCTTGTTCTGATAATTTGCTCATATAGGTACGTTTTTTGTGCTATTAAAATAGTGATTTTAACTCGTAAAATCAATTAAAGACTTAAATCTGTAAGGATTTCTTGGCTTGTGGATTGTAAGTGTTTGGGTAGCAGGTTATCTTTGGGTAATACCGCCAAATAGCGATCGTTATTTGTCGTGAAAACATGTTTAAAAATAGGAGTGGTGGTGCTTATTATGGGAATAATTTCCTTAATAAATTCGTCGTGATGCACCAGATCTTTGCTTCCTAAGTGATAAATACCATATCTATTCCTGTTAATTAAATAATGTATTTGTTGAGTTATTTTAGAGTCGGAAGTAACGTTTAAAATTAAATTAGGGAAAACTTCTATAGGTTGCTTGTCCAGCAGGAGTTGTTTTAGTTCTTTTATTCGGGGCGATTGTGGCCCGAAAACCATGGGCAAGCGTAAAATGCAGATTTGTTTTTTAGGGAGACGCATCAGCATATTTTCTATTTTTATTTTGAAATGCCCGTAAACACTATGACTTAAGGTTTTGTCGTTTTCGTAGCTTGGATATTGGCTATAGGCATCGAAAACATTTGCAGAGGATAAATAAAATAATTTCGATTTACGCTTTAGCAAATATTCAGCAATATGGTTATGTGCTATAACCTGGGCTGAAAAATCGCCGCGAAGTGCAGAAATGATAATTGTAGGTCTGATGGCATCCAGGATTTCAAAAACATCATCTTCTTCTACGTTATATTGGAAAAAATGCCGATTGTTTTCAAATTCAGATTTCCAGGTTCTAAAGGTACCAAAGGTATTAAAATAGGAGCAAAGCTCTTTATATATGGCATTGCCTATATAGCCGCTTGCTCCCAGAATAAGAATTTTATGTTTTTTGGCGCCCTCCTTCATGTGTTCTGAATGTATTGAGAAGCAGGAAAGGTTTTACCCTTTGTAAAACGGAAGTTTTACTACGGTGGCAGGAACGGCATTCTTTCTAATTTGAATGTTAATTTTACTTCCTACACTGGTAAAATCTGTATTTACATAACCTAAACCGATACCGTATCCTAATGATGGCGACATGGTTCCGGAGGTTACATTTCCTATTTTATTTCCATCAGCATCCACAATGTCGTAACCCTGGCGTGGAATTCCGCGTTCATCTAATTTAAACCCGATAAGTTTTTTGGTTACACCTTCAGTTTTTTGTGCTAATAAGGCTTCTGAATTTGTAAACGCTTTAGTGAATTTGGTAACCCATCCTAATCCGGCTTCTATTGGCGAAGTCGTATCGTCTATGTCGTTGCCATATAAACAATACCCCATTTCTAAACGTAAGGTATCTCTTGCAGCCAGACCAATTGGTTTAGCGCCGGCTTCTGTAACTTTATGCCAGATTTGTTGCACTTCACTGTTTTTACAGTAAATCTCAAATCCGCCGCTACCGGTATATCCTGTAGCCGAAATAATTACATTTTCGATTCCTGCAAAATCTCCAACTTCAAAACTGTAAAATTTGATAGCTGCTAAATCGTGACTTGTAAGTGCTTGCATTGCTTCAACAGCTTTCGGGCCTTGAATGGCTAATAGAGAATATTCATCACTTAAATTACGCATGTCGGCACCAACATCGTTTTTAGACGAAATCCAGTTCCAGTCCTTTTCAATATTACTAGCATTTACAACCAATAGGTAGGTATCTTCTTTAATTTTGTAAATAATTAAATCATCTACTATACCGCCATCTTCATTAGGTAAACAACTGTATTGTGCTTTACCAATGGTTAATTTAGAAGCATCATTACTACTAACTTTTTGTATTAAAGCTAAGGCATTCGGCCCCTCAATTAAAAATTCACCCATGTGGCTAACATCAAAAACACCAACGGCATTTCTAACGGTTTCATGTTCTATATTTACACCTTCGTATTGAACAGGCATGTTATATCCTGCAAAAGGAACCATTTTAGCTCCCAGAGCCTGGTGAGTTGCAGTTAAGGCTGTATTTTTCATTTAGTTTGTTTTGAATGATGCGCAAAAGTATAGAATTTTATCTGTTTTAAAGCATGGTCGGATTATAAATTGCGTGTTTTAAGGTTCAAATCCTAAATCATTTTTTAGGATTGTAAGGGAATGATTTAAATTATTTATGTTAGATGTATATCTTTGTTAATAAACAATTTAACCAGCCATATGCTATTTAATCAATATCCTTCAATCTATGGAATTGTAATATTATTCTGTATATGCTTTAGCTGTAGTTTACCTGTTCAGGCGCAAATTAATTACGAATATTCCAACAATAAAAGTTTCAATCTGGGATCTTATGGACGTGTGGGCGTTGGCTGGACTTTTGATAATGGTGAAGCTGTGGGTAGAAGTCTGAATTTGCTTAACATGGGAAGTATTGGCGGGCGTCTGGAAGAACAGGATTATCTTGAGCTGGCACCTAATTTTAATTTCAGGCCAAAGGAAGGCGATGCAACCAAGATTCATGTACAGGTACGATTGTCTGTATATGCTACAAGTTTAACGTCTATAGGAAATTCTTCAACCACAAGTATTGGGGGCTTAAATTTTGCTTTACCGGAAATTTATGCAGAGGCCAGAAATATTGGAGGAAAAGATTTGAATTTATGGATTGGATCTCGATTATATCGCGGTGAAGACGTTCATGTAGCCGATCATTTTTATTTTAACGATCATTCCGGGCAAGGGGTTGGTGTAGAATATAAAAAGTCCCGGTTTGCTACAATTTTTGTTGCTTCTACAGATACGACATCTACCTTACCTCCTTATTTTTATCTGAATATAAAAACAGGAACCTTAAGTGCTGCATTGAGACAACGTACCGTTTTTGTGAGTGAGCAGGATTTTGACTTGAATGAGAATAACAGTATAACTGCTCTGGCAGAGTTTCATTATATGGGAGATGGCGATAGCGACAATGAGTTGACGGAAGAAGGCGATGTGGAACATGCTGTTAACTTTCCTTCGGATATTGGTTTTGTTGCTGGAGTGAGATATAAAAGGAGTTTTAAAAAACTCAGGGAAGGGTCTTATAATAATTTAACTGTGCGCTATGGAAGTGGTATTGCAAATGGGGGAGATGGAGGGCTCTCAAAAACCTGGCTTACCTTTGGAGCGCCTGATTCTTTATCTTTAAATTTTAAAGGAGCCTATTCTCTGGCCGTTGTAAATAATACCATTTTAAATGTGTCGGATACCTATGCCGTAAACGCATATATGATATTAACATCCAGTAAAGGTGCTGCAGACTCAAATCATATGGCGCCGACGTATTTTGAAAATGAAGTGTTTAATCGGAAGCTGGACTTTGCTATCGGAGCACGGAATGAATTTTTTATAAGTGATTATTTTCATGTTTTAGGCGAGCTGCATTATTCACAGCGCAAGGATGGTGAAAATCCCACTGCGAGTATGACAAAGCTGAGTATTGCACCGGTTTATGTCCCCACTGGTTTGCGCGACATATGGGCGCGACCGCATTTAAGATTTGTAGCCTCGGTAGCACGATATAATGATTATGCTATGGAAAATTCCTATTCGCCATATCTGCTCGCTACAGGAGCAAGGCGTTGGGGATATTATCTTGGTTTTAAAGCCGAATGGTGGCTTTGGAAATAAAAAAAGACCATTTTTAAATGGTCTTTTTTGTGTTTAAATGCGTTTACCGGTTTAATAGATATGTTTTTAAATCGCTGTAAGTGTCTATGGCTATTGCTTTTTTCTTTTTACCCATAACTTTTAAAATCTGCGGTGGTAATGCCACATTTTCACGAATAACATCTTCTACTATGTCCAGGAACTTTGTTGGATGTGCTGTTTCCAAACATACACAATGCGCATCCGGATGCGATTCGATGTAAGCTTTGGCGCCTAAATACCCTACAGCACCGTGAGGATCTGCAACATAGGTGAAATCGTTATAGATTTCTTTCAGTGCAGCTTTGGTTTCTTCATCTGTATAACTGAAAGACGATAAGTTTTCTTTTAATTGCTCAAAATCATTATTGTAAATGTTTTGAATTCTAACAAAATTACTTGGATTACCTACATCCATGGCATTAGAAATTGTTTGTACCGATGGTTTCGGTTCGTAATCCTTGGTTTCCAGATATCGGGTAACCACATTATTCTGGTTGTTGGACGCTATAAAATGGTTTACAGGTAAGCCTAATTGTTGTGCCATCATTCCGGCACAAACATTTCCAAAGTTTCCACTAGGTACAGAAAATACAATGTTACTGTATTTTTTATGTAAGGCTTTATAGGCAAACATAAAGTAAAACAACTGTGGTAACCAACGGGCAACGTTAATAGAGTTAGCTGATGTCAGTTTCATTTTAGAGGTTAAATTTTCATCTAAAAAGGCTTTTTTTACCATGTCCTGACAATCGTCGAAAGTACCATTAACTTCTAATGCAGTAATGTTCTTTTTGAGCGTAGTAAGTTGTTTCTCCTGGATATCGCTTACTTTTCCACTAGGGTATAAAATAACAACTTTTACACCTTTAACGCCTAAAAACCCGTTAGCTACGGCTCCTCCGGTATCTCCTGAGGTGGCGACTAACACTGTAACTTCCTCGTCGCTATCTTTAGAGAAATAGCCCAGACATCTGGCCATAAATCGGGCTCCAACATCTTTAAAAGCCATAGTTGGTCCGTGGAATAGCTCTAAAAATGAAATATTTTTATTTAATTCCACTACAGGAAAATCAAAAGAAAGGGTGTCTTCAATAATGGCTTTAAGATCGTCCTCAGGAATTTCCGGTGATACAAATTGCTTAATGGCTTGATAAGCAATTTCATTATGTGATAAATCGTCTATATTTTCAAAGAATTCCTTCGGGAGAGGTGTAATAGAGTCTGGAAAATACAAACCCTTATCTGGTGCAAGACCTTTGATAACCGCATCCTTGAAAGTGGTTTCAGGAGCCTGATTGTTTAAACTAAAAAATTTCATAGCGTTTTTTGTTTATTTGAGTCAATTAGAATGAGTTGTTGTTTAATATTTTCATGCCTTCAGCATTAATTTTAGAGACATAAGTATCGAAGGCTATATTGGTATTCTGGTATACTTTTTTAATAGCTTCTTCAACTTTTAAAGCCGTTTCTTTGCCTTCACATAAGGAAAACACAGAAGGTCCCGAACCAGAAATTCCACTTCCTAAAGCACCTGATTCTGCCGCAGCTGCTTTTACTTCGTTGTACAGTGGAATGAGTTTGCTTCGGTAAGGTTCAACAATGGCATCGTGTAATGAACGATGAATTAAACTGTAATCATTGGTGTGAAGACCGTGAATTAAGCTACCCACGTTAGCCCATTGCGTTATGGCATCTTTCAAATCGATTTGTTTTGGTAAAATAGCACGTGCCTCTGACGTTTTAATTTCAATCTGGGGGTGAATTATAGTTGCGTATAATTTATCTGGCGTTGGAATTTCAAGGACATCAACCACAGGTGTCACACTTTTTACTAAAGTAAAACCGCCAAATAGGGCAGGGGCAATATTATCGGCGTGTTCGCTTTGGCTCGCCAAAGCTTCACCTTTCATTGCAAAATAAGTAAGTTGCGTTTTGTTATAAGGTCTGCCCAGTAATTCGTTTATAGCAAAAACACTACCCGCAGCACTTGCCGAACTACTGCCAACCCCGCTTCCCGGTTTAATTTTTTTATAAATTTCTATTTCAAAACCACAATCGGGTCTGGCATCTGCTAAAAGTGCCAGAGCAGAAACTCCGGCAACATTCTTTTCGGCTTCTAATGGTAAATCATAGCCTTCTATCTTGGTAATAAAAATGCCTTTTTTATGAGTTTTACGGATTATCATTTCATCGCCAATACTATCCAGGCAAAATCCTAAAACATCAAAACCACAGGAAACGTTTGCTACAGTAGCAGGTGAAAATATCTTTAATTCGTTCATTTTTTATTTTAAGACAGGTATTTTCCATATTGAACTATACCTGTCTTCTTAAATTTTTAGTTATTTCCTATTCTTATGATGTCTGCAAATAATCCTGAAGCTGTAACATCTGCTCCAGCTCCGGCTCCTTTTATTATCATTGGTTGTTCCGGGTAACGCTGAGTGTAAAACATTACAATATTGTCTTTACCTTTAAGATTATAAAACGGATGGCCTTCAGGAATTTCTCTTAAGCCAACTTTTGCTTTTCCGTTATTGAATTCAGCTACATATTTTAACTGTGCTTTGTTGGCTTTAGCCGAGGCAAACAGGTTTTGATAATGCGCTTCGTCTGCAATCAGGGTTTGGTAAAAATCGTCTACGGTATCACTTTTTAATCCTGCTTCAGAAAGGAACGGCGTGTTTTCTATGTCTTCAAGATTCATTTCGGTTCCACTTTCTCGTGCCAGTATTAATATTTTACGGGCAACATCTACACCACTTAAATCTATACGTGGGTCCGGCTCAGTATAGCCTTCGGCAGCAGCTTGTTTAACGACGTCGTAAAACTTTGTAGTATCGTTAAAATTATTAAATACGAAATTTAAACTTCCTGATAAAACAGCCTGTATTGAAGTAACTTTATCTCCCGAAGCGATTAAATTGTTTAGTGTATCAATAACCGGTAAACCGGCACCTACATTAGTTTCGAAAAGGTAAGGTGCATTGTATTTATATGATAAGGTTTTAAGTTCCTTGTATTTTTCGAAAGCACTGGAACAGGCAATTTTGTTACAGGCTACAACTGCTATACTATGCTTTAAATATTGAGCGTATAGATCTGCAACATCTTTATTGGCGGTAACATCAACAAAAATGCTGTTGCGTAGGTTTAAAGATTTTACTGTTTCTAAAAAGCCTTCTAGTGTGGCAGGAATTCCATCTTCGTTTAATTGTTCTTTCCAGTTCTTTAAAGTTAGTCCGTCTTCATTGAACAGCATTTTTCTGGAATTCGACAAACCAATTACACGCAAATTTATTTTTAAATTGTCTTTTAGGTATTTGCGCTGCTGTTTAATTTGTTCTACCAGACGTTCTCCTACGTTTCCTACACCTGTAATAAAGACATTGAGTTGCTTAATATTACCTTCAAAAAAAACTTCGTGTAAAATATTTAAAGCTTTTTTTACGTCTTTCTGAGCTATAACTGCAGAGATATTCTTTTCGGAAGCACCTTGAGCTATGGCACGAATATTAATGTTGTTTTTTCCAAGGGCACTAAACATTTTTCCACTGATACCCTGATGACTTTTCATGTTATCACCAATAAGAGCGATGATTGAAAGATCATTTTCCACTAAAATCGGATCGATTTTATTTAGTGAAATTTCATTTTCAAACTCAGCATCGATAGCGGTTTTTGCTACTTCGGCGTCTTTTTCGTCAATTCCGAAGCATATGGAATGTTCGGATGACGCCTGAGTGATAAGGATAATATTAATTTTTTCCTGTGCCAGTGTCTGAAATAAACGTCTTGAAAATCCCGGAATACCAACCATGCCATTTCCTTGTAAGGTTAATAATGCTACATTGCTGATATTGGTAATACCTTTAGCTGTATTAGTTGCCGAGGTGCTGTCTTGCGATATTATTGTACCTACGGCTTCAGGTTCTAAAGTATTTTTAATATGTATAGGTATTTGTAAACTTAGTACCGGTTGAACCGTTGGTGGATATAATACTTTTGCTCCGAAATGCGACAATTCCATGGCTTCCTGGTACGATAGTTTTTCTATTGGCATGGCCTGTTTTACCAATTTTGGATTGGCTGTAAACATACCACTAACGTCGGTCCAGATTTCCAGTTGTTCTACTTCTAAAGCGGCAGCAACAATAGCTGCAGTAAAATCAGATCCGCCACGGCCTAATGTCGTAAATTCTCCCGTTGCAGTGCTTGCGATAAACCCAGGTAAAATTGTAATGTCAAAAGTGCTGTTTTTAAAATAGTCCTGAATATTGGTGTTAGTTATAGGGTAGTTAACTTCTGCTTTAGTAAAATTAGCATTTGTGGTAATTAATTCCTGACTGTTTTTACGTTCGGCATTTGCTCCTCTTGATTTTAAAGTTTCAGCAATAATATAAGAGGATAATAGTTCGCCGTAGCTTACAAGTTTATCGGACGTTTTTGGTGATAATTCATTTATTAAATAAATCCCGTCCAGTAAACTTTTTAAACCATTCAATTTAGTTGTAACAGTTTCTAAAACAGTTTCATTGTGTTCCGGAATTAATTCTTTAACTAAATTTAGATGAATACTTTTAATCGTTTCAAATTTATCTGTATAATCACTGTTTTTTGTCTGTGCAAGATAGCCGGCTTCCAGGAGTTTATCAGTTACGCCTCCAACGGCCGATACCACACAAATAACCTGGTCTTTTTGTGCGTAGTTGTTTAATATAGAAACAACATTATTGATGTTTTTTGAGGAGCCTACAGAAGTGCCTCCAAATTTTAATACTTTCATTTTAAGTTAGATTGTATAATTTTAATAGCTTATTCTTTGACATTGTAATCTGATATTACAAGTAGCGTGGACGGAAGATATATATAATTAATTACCCCAAGGGGTAATAATAGCAGTAATGATAATAGTAATTACACCATTAGAAAACGGTGTGAAAATAGAATGAATTATGCGCGTTGCTTTATACATTTTTAACTGCTAAACGTCTCAAATGTATTACTTTTACATAAATAAAAAAATCAATTATAATTTTTTGCAGATAATTTAGAGATGAGATGAATTTGTTTATTTAAATCCATTTAATTTAGATAAAACTGAAAAAATGATAATGTAAAACAGCAAAAATCACCCGATGAAAATATTTTCGAGAGCGCAGGTTTACGAAGGCGATAAGATTACCATTGCAAAAGAAGGAATTACCTCGGCCGATTTAATGGAACGTGCCGGAATTAGTCTTTTTAACTGGATAGATGCACGCATAAAAAGGGCACCGGTTCTTTTTCATATTTTTTGTGGTATTGGGAATAATGGAGGCGATGGCCTGGTTTTGGGGCGGCATCTCATTAATCACGGATATAATGTTAAACTTTATATTGTAAATTTTAGCGATAATCGTTCTAAGGATTTCCTTATCAATTACGAACGTTTTAAGCAGACTACTAAAGATTGGCCTGTAACCTTGAATAGCGAATCTGATTTTCCTGATGTTGATACCAATGATATTATAATTGATGCCATTTTCGGAGTGGGACTTAACCGACCGATTCAGGATTGGGTTGTTAATTTATTTCAGGCTTTAAAGGCATCAGAAGCATTAACCATTGCTGTTGATATGCCTTCAGGCCTGTATACCGATAGAATTCCTCAAAATGAAAGCGAAGTCGTGACTGCTAATTTAATTTTGACATTTCAAAGTCCAAAACTGGTGTTTTTTCTACCAGATACTTCTAAATATATAGAACAATGGGAGATTCTGGATATTGGTATCGATTCTGAATTTTTGGCTAATACGGTTGTCGTGTCTGAATTAATAGGTAAATACGAAGTGCTGCCGCTGTATAAACTGCGAGAGAAATTTTCGCATAAAGGAACGTTTGGGCATAGTTTAATTGTCGGAGGTAGTTATGGTAAAATAGGAGCGGTCCATCTGGCGGCTAAAGCGGCATTAAAAATTGGAAGTGGTCTGGTAACTGCCTATGTTCCAAAATGTGGATATATACCGCTGCAAACTGCAGTTCCAGAACTTATGGTAATTACAGATTCTGAAGATGACATATTATCAAAAATAGAATTTGATTTGAATATACAGGCTATTGGCTTAGGTATTGGAATGGGGACTTCGGAAACCACAACTAAAGCTTTAGTAGACTTTTTAAAGATAAATATGATTCCCTTGGTCATTGATGCAGATGGTTTAAATATTTTGTCTAAAAGGCAGGATGTGTTAGAATTTATAAAACCAGATACTGTGTTAACACCACATCCTAAAGAATTAAAGCGATTAATAGGTGCGTGGCAGGATGACTTCGATAAAATTGAAAAAGCCAAATTGTTTTCATCGAAGTATAAAGTTGTATTGATTATAAAAGGCGCGAATACTTTAATTGTTTGCGATAGTAAAGTGTATGTGAATTCAACAGGGAATCCTGGCTTGGCAACCGCAGGTACTGGAGATGTGCTAACCGGGGTTATAACCGGGTTCCGTGCGCAGGGGTATTCCGCTTTAGATGCGGCTCTTTTAGGCGTGTATTTACACGGGAAATCCGCAGATATTGCTGTGGAGCATTTAAGTTATCAGGGCTTAATTGCCAGCGATGTAATTTCGAATTTAGGAAATGCATTTTTAGATTTGTTTATGCAGCCAGAACTGCCTTTGCCACCTGTAGATCTGGAAGACGCTTCTGATTCAGGAACATAAAAAAAGCTAACATTTCTGTTAGCTTTTTTCTATACATGTTTTTAAGTTTAATTTAAACTTCCAATCATATCTTCAGGCTTAACCCATTCGTCATAATCTTCGGCAGTAACGTAACCAAGATTAATAGCTTCTTCTTTTAAAGTAGTACCGTTGTTATGTGCTGTATTTGCAATTTCAGCGGCTTTGTAATACCCAATTTTAGTATTTAAAGCTGTTACGAGCATTAATGAATTGTTTAATAATTCGTTAATTACCTTATGGTTTGGTTCAATACCAACTGCACAGTTAACATCGAAACTTACACAGGCATCTCCTAATAATTCAGCGGACTGAAGTACGTTTACGGCCATAATTGGTTTAAATACGTTTAACTCATAGTGACCTTGAGTACCGGCAACACTTACAGCTACATCATTACCAATTACTTGTGCGCTAACCATGGTTAATGCTTCACACTGTGTAGGGTTTACTTTTCCTGGCATGATAGAACTTCCCGGTTCGTTGGCAGGAATTATAATTTCTCCAATACCACTACGCGGTCCTGAAGCCATCATTCTAATGTCGTTTGCAATTTTATTTAAAGAAACTGCTAATTGTTTTAAAGCGCCATGAGTTTCAACTAAGGCGTCGTGAGCTGCTAAAGCTTCAAATTTATTTGCTGCGGTAATAAAAGGTAATCCTGTAAATTTAGCGATGTATTCAGCAACGCGTTTAGAGTAGCCTTTAGGTGTGTTTAATCCTGTTCCAACAGCTGTTCCACCAAGAGCTAATTCACTTAAATGTGGTAATGTGTTTTCTAATGCTTTTAAACCATGATCTAACTGAGAAACGTAACCTGAAAATTCCTGACCTAAAGTTAAAGGAGTGGCATCCATTAAGTGTGTACGCCCTATTTTAACTACTTTTTTAAAGTCTTCCGATTTCTTTTTTAAAGTATCTCTAAGTTGTTTTACACCAGGAATAGTAGTTTCTACAATTTTTTTGTAGGCTGCAATATGCATTCCTGTAGGGAAAGTGTCGTTAGACGACTGCGATTTGTTAACGTCGTCGTTCGGTTGAATGGTTTTTTCTCCTTGACCAATAGTCTTACCTGCCAGCTGGTGAGCTCTGTTCGCAATAACCTCGTTAACATTCATGTTACTTTGTGTACCAGAACCTGTTTGCCATACCACTAGAGGAAACTGGTCGTCGTGTTTTCCTTCAAGAATTTCGTCACAAACCTGAGCTATTAAATCGCGTTTTTCGATAGGAAGTACGCCCAGTTCGCAATTGGTAAATGCTGCTGCTTTCTTTAAATAGGCAAAGCCATAAATAATTTCTAATGGCATTGATGCAGGAGCACCTATTTTAAAATTGTTTCGAGAACGTTCAGTTTGTGCACCCCATAATTTATCTGCAGGTACTTTTACCTCACCCATGGTGTCTTTTTCTATCCTATAATCCATTTTTATTAAATTTTTAAGCATAGCAAATTTAATGATTTTGATTCTTAATTTTCAGGGCTTTTGTTGTTATTTTTTATAAAAATTTAAGATAAACTTATGATTAGGAAATTGATGTTGATTACGAAAACGATTAACTTAGAAGCTAATAAATTAAGTGTTAGAAATTTAATAAAAAGCAGGATTATGGCAACAATAAGGCTAGGAGATGAGGCTCCGAATTTTACAGCACAATCGACAGAAGGAACTATTAATTTTCACGACTGGCTGGGCAATAGTTGGGGTGTATTATTTTCGCATCCGGCAGATTATACTCCCGTATGTACTACAGAGCTGGGGACAGTAGCGAAATATAAGGCAGAATTTGATAAGCGAAATGTAAAAGTGGTGGCTTTAAGTGTTGATGGGCTGGATTCGCATGCCGGTTGGGTAAAAGATATTAACGAAACCCAGAATACAACAGTAAATTTTCCAATTATAGCAGATGAAGATCATAAGGTTTCGGAGTTGTATGACATGATTCACCCAAATGCAGACAGTAGTTCTACAGTACGATCTGTTTTTGTTATCGATCCCGATAAGAAAGTAAAATTAATAATTACCTATCCGGCTTCTACCGGACGAAATTTTGATGAACTTTTACGTGTTATCGATTCGTTGCAGTTAACTGCTTATCATAAAGTGGCTACGCCTGCCAACTGGCAAAATGGGGAAGATTGTGTTGTAGTGCCTAGCATAGCTACCGAGGATATTCCTGCCATTTTCACTAAAGGCTTTAAAGAAATTAAACCGTATTTACGCATGACCCCTCAACCTAATTTAAATTAATGATTTTTTCAATAAATTAAACTGTTAATATTGTTTTAAAACATCATTTCATTTATATTTGCGGAGATTTAAATTTATAGATAACACCAATTATGTTCGAATTTGACCAATATTTAGGCTTTTTAGCGTTTTTAACTATTTTAACCATAGGGTTTTGGTTAATGATTTTTTTAGTAACATTTGTAGTGCCTTATTGGATTGGCGGTTCAATTATTGAACTTATTAAAGAGAAAAATGAAGAGAAGAAGGCTAAAAGAGAAGCACTTTAGTCTTATTTAAAATATGATATAAAAAAAGGAAGTTAAATTTTAACTTCCTTTTTTTATGCTTTAAATATAATGAAGGTCTATTTAAACATATCCATTCCCGGAATGTCTGGCATGCCTTCTTTAGCAACTGCAGCCAGTTCGGCTTCGTTAACCTGTGTTGCTTTTGCTATTGCTTTGTTTAAGGTTAGGATTAAATAATCTTCCAGTTGTTCTTTATCTTCAAGAATGGAATCATCAATCGTAATCGCCTTAATTTCTCTATTGGCTGTCAAGGTAACTTTTAATTTCCCATCGTTACTTTGTTCGTCAATTAAAACCGAATTTAATCGTTTTTTAGTATCTTCTACTTTTTGCTGGGTTTCTTTTAATTTACCCATCATACCCATAAGATCTCCAAACATGTTTTTTAATATTTTAAATTTCAATACAAAATTATTTAATTTTTATATTTTTGGACGTTAAATAAAGAATAAATTCAAAGCATTTGAAAAAAGATATTCAGGCTCCAATAGCAAAGAAAATCCCCAAAACTTTAGAAGCTCATAATGATGTCAGAACAGATAATTATTTCTGGCTTAACGATAGGGAAAATCCAGAAGTTATTGATTATTTAAATGCAGAAAACGCGTATACTAAATCAAAAATGGCGCACACGGAACAATTTCAGAAAGATTTGTTCCATGAGATGAAATCCAGAATTAAAGAGGATGATGAATCTGTGCCTTATAAATTAAACGGATATTGGTATATAACACGTTATGAAACAGGCAAGGATTACCCTATTTACACTCGAAAAAAGGGTAGTTTAGAGGCGGAAGAAGAAGTCCTTTTCGATTGTAACGATATGGCTAAAGGGTTTGCTTACTTTAAACTGGGAGGAATTGCAATCAGTTCAGATAATACTTTAGCAGCTTTTTCGGTTGACACTGTAAGCCGAAGACAGTATACGTTACAGGTAAAGAACCTGGTTACAGGCGAGGTGTACCCAGATAAAATTGAAAATACAACTGGTAGTGCGACCTGGGCAAATGATAATAAAACTATTTTTTATTCCCGAAAGGACGAAGTTACGCTTCGATCTCATAAAATTTTTAAACACAAACTACACGCTAATATCAAAGATGAAGAAGTGTTTCATGAAACTGATGAAACCTTTAATACCTATGTCTATAAAACCAAGTCTAATAAATATGTAGTTATAGGTTCTGCAAGTACGCTTACTACGGAATATCGTTTTGTAAATGCAGATACTCCCGATGAAAACTTTAAGGTATTTCAGGAGCGTATTCGGGAATTAGATTATGCAATAGCGCATTACGACGATAGTTTTTATGTAATAACGAATGCAGACGGCGCAACAAACTTTAAGGTTGTTAAAACGGATGAAATTAACACCGATAAATCGTATTGGGAAGAAGTTTTACCCCACAGGCCGCATGTTTTAATAGAAGATATTGAGATATTTAAAGATTATCTGGTGGTAAGCGAGCGCGAAAATGGTTTAAACCAGATTCGTATTATTAGCTGGGACGGACAAGAAGATTATTATTTGCCTTTCGACAGTGAAACTTACACAGCAAACACAGGAAATAATCCTGATTTTGATAGTGAATTTTTGCGTTATAGTTATAATTCCTTGACTACACCAAGTTCGGTTATCGATTATAATTTTAAAACCAGAGAAAAGGAAGTTAAGAAAGAACAGGAAGTTCTAGGAGGGGAGTTTCAAAAAGAAAATTATAGTTCAAAACGGGTTTGGGCGACTTCCAGAGACGGTGTTAAAATTCCAATTTCAATGGTTTACAGAAAGGATATCGAATTAAATGGCGAAAATCCTTTACTTTTGTATGCTTATGGATCTTACGGTTCAACTATAGACCCTTATTTTTCATCCATTAGATTGAGTCTTCTGGATCGCGGTTTTATCTATGCCATAGCTCATATACGAGGAGGGGAATATTTAGGGCGAGACTGGTACGAGAATGGAAAACTGCTCACCAAAATGAATACGTTTTACGATTTTATTGATTGTTCCAAGTATTTAATTTCCGAGCATTATACATCAAATAAGCATTTGTATGCTTACGGCGGTTCAGCAGGAGGTTTGTTAATGGGGGCAATAATTAATTTGAATCCTGAATTGTATAACGGTATTGTATCTGCTGTTCCGTTTGTGGATGTAGTAACTACTATGTTGGATGATACTATTCCCTTAACGACGGGTGAATATGATGAATGGGGGAATCCGAATGAAGAAGTGTATTATAATTACATGAAATCGTATTCACCTTACGATAATGTCGAAGCCAAGGCATATCCCAATATGTTAGTGACCACAGGCCTACACGATTCTCAGGTGCAGTATTGGGAACCGGCTAAATGGGTCGCAAAATTAAGAGAATTAAAAACTGATGATAATTTACTTTTATTCCATATAGATATGGATGCCGGCCATGGCGGTGCTTCAGGGCGATTTGAAAGCTTAAAAGAGGTGGCTTTAGAATATGCTTTTCTGTTGGATTTAGAAGGAATTACCCATAAGTAAAAAAAAATGCTTATTTTTGTCAGGTTTTAGTTATTTTACTAATCTAAAGTAGCTTTTAAATAGCATATATGGAACACAAAAATCAGGTTTTTGATAACGTACTAGATTTAGTGGGAAATACTCCCTTAATTAAGCTAAATAAAATTACTTCTCAGTGTAGTGGCGAATTTTACGCCAAAGTCGAAGCCTTTAACCCTGGCCATTCTTCTAAAGACAGAATTGCACTTTATATTATAGAACAAGCCGAAAAACAAGGTATAATTAAACCAGGCGATACCATTATTGAAACAACTTCGGGGAATACCGGATTTAGTTTAGCGATGGTAAGTATCATTAAAGGATACGAATGTATTTTAGCCGTAAGTTCTAAATCTTCAGCAGATAAAATAGATATGTTGAGGACTATGGGAGCTAAAGTTTATGTTTGTCCGGCAAATGTAAGTGCAGACGATCCAAGATCGTATTACGAAGTTGCAAAGCGTTTACATGACGAGATTAAAGGCTCTGTTTATATCAATCAGTATTTTAATCAATTAAATATTGATGCGCATTATAACTCTACAGGTCCAGAAATATGGAATCAGACAGAAGGAAAACTTACGCATCTTGTAGCATGTAGTGGTACAGGTGGAACAATTTCTGGCACAGCGAAGTATTTAAAAGAGAAAAATCCAGATATCAAAATTATAGGTGTAGATGCTTTTGGTTCGGTGTTGAAAAAATACCACGAAACTAAAGAGTTCGACGAAAAGGAAATCTATCCTTACCGCATTGAAGGTTTAGGTAAAAACCTGATTCCTTCGGCTACAGATTTTGATGTTATAGATGAATTTGTAAAAGTTACAGACGAGGCTAGTGCCCATACAGCCAGAGAAATAGCCAAAACCGAGGGAATGTTTGTAGGATATACTTCCGGTGCAGCAATGCAGGCTATTAAACAATTGGAAGCAGAGGGTAAATTCTCTGAAAACGACTTGGTGGTAGTTATCTTCCCAGACCACGGGTCGCGTTATATGAGTAAAGTTTATAGCGATAAGTGGATGAACGAACAAGGATTCTTTG
Source organism: Formosa sp. S-31 (assembly GCF_051172795.1). Lineage (NCBI taxonomy): Bacteria > Pseudomonadati > Bacteroidota > Flavobacteriia > Flavobacteriales > Flavobacteriaceae > Formosa > Formosa sp. S-31. Next base: position 561,673 of record NZ_JAENDK010000002.1, on the reverse strand, counting down.
ACAGTGTAAATGTAGAAGCTGCTCAAAATATCCAATTCATAAAATAAAACATATCAAAGCACACTAATTATTATTTTATTATAATTCAGTGTGCTTTGTTATTAAGTTTGTTGATAATGCATGCGAATATATTATGTTAGAAATGCATAAATAGTTAATTTTGCTGCATAATAAAGATTAATAGCTTACATGAAAGATTTATTTGATAAAATATATAAGGATAAAGGTCCTTTAGGAAAATGGGCGTCTCAGGCAGAGGGATATTTCGTGTTTCCTAAAATTGAAGGGCAAATATCTAATAGAATGAAATTCCAGGGGAAAGATGTAATTACCTGGAGTATTAATGATTATTTAGGATTAGCAAATCACCCGGAAGTAAGGAAGACAGATGCAGAAGCTGGAGCACAATACGGTTCGGCTTATCCTATGGGAGCGAGAATGATGTCTGGACACACAGATCTTCATGAAAAGTTACAAAACGAATTAGCTTCTTTTGTAAGTAAGGAAGCGGCTTACTTATTAAACTTTGGTTATCAGGGAATGGTATCGACTATTGATGCTTTGGTAGCTAAAGACGATATTATTGTGTACGATGTTGATGCGCATGCCTGTATTATAGATGGTGTTCGGTTACATATGGGGAAACGTTTTACCTATAAACACAACGACATTGACAGTTTAGAAAAAAACCTTGAACGTGCTACTAAAATGGCTGAACAAACCGGAGGAGGGATTTTAGTGATTTCTGAAGGTGTATTCGGAATGCGTGGAGAGCAAGGCCGTTTAAAAGAAATAGTTTCCTTAAAAGAGAAATATAACTTTAGGTTTTTAGTTGATGATGCTCACGGTTTTGGTACTTTAGGTAAAACAGGTGCCGGAGCAGGCGAAGAGCAAGGTGTGCAGGATGGTATTGATGTGTATTTTGCCACTTTTGCAAAATCTTTAGCCAGTACAGGTGCGTTTATTGCCGGAGATCAAGAAATTATAGATTATTTAAAATATAATTTAAGATCTCAAATGTTTGCTAAATCGTTACAAATGCAATTAGTAGTTGGTGCTTTAAAGCGTTTAGAAATGCTTAAAACCATGCCGGAACTTAAAAATAAGCTTTGGGAAAATACTAATGCTTTACAATCAGGTTTAAAAGCACGCGGGTTTGATATTGGAACCACTCAGAGTTGTGTAACCCCTGTATATTTGAAAGGAAGTATTCCTGAGGCTATGGCTCTAGTTAAGGATTTACGCGAAAATCATGGTATTTTCTGTTCTATCGTCGTGTATCCTGTAATTCCAAAAGGATTGATCTTATTGCGTTTAATTCCTACAGCAACACATACTCTGGAAGATGTTAATGAAACACTTGACGCTTTCGATGCGATTCGTACAAGATTGGAAAATGGAACTTATAAACGTTTATCAGCTTCTGTAGCCGCAGCTATGGAATAAAGCTTGTAACATATTATATATAAAAAAACCGAAACATTTAATGTTTCGGTTTTTTTTATACCCTCTAGAAATTAATAAAGGGCTTTTTTATACGTTTTTCTGCGCTTGTAAGTTTTAGAGTTTACGTGCTTCCAAATTTGAACGGAGGCTAAATTATTCTCCAGTTCTGGCGTTCGAATACAGTTTTTTACATTGTATCGTTTTAGTGTTTCATAGAATTCATTAAAAATAATGGCTGTAACACCTTTATTGTGATATTCCGGCGCTACACCTATTAGATAGAAAGAAACAGTTTCACAGTCTTTCTTAGCTTTTAATAAATGCATAAATCCAAAGGGAAATAACTTCCCTTTTGCCTTTTGTAAGGCTTCAGCAAAAGAAGGCATTACAACAGCAAAAGCCACCATATTGTTATTCTGATCGACTACAAATTTTATAAATTCTGGGTTTATAAAAGAGATAAACTTCTTTTTGAAATACGCTTTTTGTAAATCAGTAATTTCAACAAAAGTAGATAAATCGGCATAACTCTTATTAAACAAATCAAACATCTGATCGACATAAGGCATGAGGTCTTCAGATTTTTTGAAGTTTAACGGTTTTAGTTTATAGCGTTCTTTAATTAAATTCTGAATACGTAAAAAGAAATCGGGATTTACATTTTTAAAAGGGAATTTATTTTCCTGATATTCCTTTTCTATAGTAAATCCTAATTGCTCTAAGTGAGTTACGTAGTACGGGTAATTGTACCATGTTACCATAGAACCAATATGGTCGTAACCTTCAGTAAGTACACCAACTTTATCAAGGTTAGAAAAGCCCATAGGACCTTCCATGTATTCAAGTTTATTGGCTTTGCCTATGTCGTTTACCTGATTTAGAAGGGCCTTGGTAACTTCTATATCATCAATTGTGTCAAACCAACCGAAACGAATTTTATTAACTCCTTTATTTAAATCCAGTTTGTTTACTATTGCCGCAATTCTCCCTACAATTTTATTGTCTTTGTAGGCTAGAAACAACTGAGCGTCGGCGTCTTGAAATATGGGGTTTTTGGTTTTATCAAAGGCTTCCATTTCCTCGCTGATGATAGGAGGTACCCAATACGGAGACCCTTTATATAAGGCAAAAGGAAATTTAATAAATGCTTTTAATTCTTTTTTTGAGTGAACTTCTTTAATTGTAATCATTTATGAAAACAAATTTATGTATTAATCTTAATCCGGAATGATAAAATCTGAGCTTCCGTTAGTACTTTTTTCACGGTTTATACGACGTTCTTCTTCTTCTTGAGCTGAAGTTCCATTGTCATCCGGTTCTTTATCTTTATGAAAATCGAGACGGTAAGATGCTCCTAAATTTAAACTAAATACCGATGGCGTATCCTTAACATTAAAAGTAACAGCTGTGTCTATTTGAAAGTTTTTGTTTAACAGGTAGGCGCCTCCAAGACGAAATAAATCATCGGAATAAAAGCTACCATCAATAGCCTGATACTCTCCAAAAGCAACCCATTTTTCGTTAAAACCGTGGGTTAAAGTAAAGATATATTGTTTTTCAAAATCGGACGACCCTATTCGATTCCCCATTAAGTTCATTACAAATACCCAGCCATTGGTAAAATTGTGTTGCGTTATTAAAGCAACTTTCGCACTAACACCATCAAGTCCAGGTGCTGTGTATGGATTGTCTTTTGTGTCGTAATTTACACCAGCAAACACCGAAACAGCTGGAATTAATCTACTCCATTTAAATTTTCTGTTGGCTTTCCAACTGTAAATATTAGGTTTTTCTTCTTCCGCATTTTTATAAGGATCGTATACCAGATATTTAGCTCCAAGCGTTAAGGCTTTGAAATTTGATCGTGTATAGTCTGCCGAAATTGCCGAACGATTATCTGTAAATTTATCTCTTTGAAACGTTCCGTTTAAGACAAGTTCCAACGGTTCCCACAACAAGCCGTATCGGGCTGTAAAGTCTATTCCCATACCTTTTACATCGTATTCCAGAGGCGTGTGTTTTTCTTTGGTGTAATACGGACCAGCTTCAAACTGAATAACATTAGGGCCAACAGCAAAAGCACTTTGCGAAACCCCAGGTCGGTTGGAGTTTATAACTTCGGTATACTGTGAGAAAGCTAATAGCGGGAGGGAACAAATTAATACAGTTAAATAGGTTTTCATAGGTTTTCTAATTTGTGGTCTTAGCCTCCAAAGATATAGATTTTATATTTTTTTTATCAATTTACAATTCATTTTAAAACATAAGAGTTGTATTTTTGCTGAAAAGAATAGTTATGCTTCAATACGCTTCGGCGACAGGACTTCTAAGAACAATTTTAATACTTTTACTCATCTGGTATGGTGGGAAAATTTTGTTACGCTTGTTTGCACCTGCAATAATGAAATTTTTTGTAAAAAAAGCTGAGGAAAAGTTTGGAGGTCAGTTTAATGCAAATCAACAAGGAAATTATCAATCCAAAGATCGCGAAGGGGAAGTGATAATTGATAAAATGCCAAAGCAGGAAACTTCAAATAAAAATGTGGGTGAATATGTAGATTACGAAGAAATTGATTAATTTTCGCATTCTAAGTTTAACACATATTCATGGCATTTACATATAAACGCTTCTTACCGCACGTTTTAGTTTTTATTGGTTTTATATTTATTTCCCTAGCTTATTTTAGTCCGGTTTTAAAAGGTAAAGAGATTTTCCAGAGTGATATTATGCACTATATTGGAATGTCTAAGCAACAAAAGGATTTTAAGACTAAAACCGGAGAAGAAACGTATTGGACGAATAGTGCTTTTGGTGGTATGCCAACCTATCAGCTAGGAGCAAAATATCCTCATAATTACATAAAAAAACTTGATTTAGCTTTACGCTTTTTACCAAGACCAGCCGATTACCTATTTCTGTATTTAATAGGGTTTTATATAGTACTGCTTACCCTTAAGGTAGATTTTAAGCTTGCTGCTCTGGGAGCTTTAGCTTTTGGGTTTTCCACTTACCTTATTATAATACTAGGAGTGGGGCATAATAGCAAGGCTCACGCTATAGCCTATATGCCATTAGTTTTAAGTGGTATTATCCTTACTTTTCAGCGAAAATATATAGGAGGATTTCTTTTAACTGCTGTAGCCATGGGACTGGAACTGGTGGCCAATCATTTTCAAATGACCTATTATTTGCTGTTGTTGGTTCTTGTTTTAGGAGTCGCTTATTTTATCGATTTTTACAATAAAAAGGAACTACCGCATTTTTTCAAATCGGTAGGCATACTTGTAGTCGCAGTAATAATAGCTATTGGTTTAAATGCCACAAATATTATGGCTACTCAAGAGTATGTTAAGGAAAGTACCAGAGGACAGAGTGCTTTAACTATAACTGAAGATGGTTCTCCAAAAGAAGTGACTACCGGTCTGGATAAAGATTATATTACCGAATATAGTTATGGTATCGGGGAATCACTTAATTTATTTATACCTAGATTATATGGTGGCGGAAGCCATGAGGACGTAGGGAAAGATTCAGAATATTACCAGTTTAATTTAAAACGAGGAGCTACACCATTACAGGCTATGGAAATAGCCAAGCAGACACCAACGTATTGGGGAAATCAGCCAATTGTTGAAGCGCCTGCTTATGTTGGAGCGGTTATTCTGTTTTTGTTTGTATTGGGGTTATTTTTGGTTGAGGGCCGTTTAAAATGGTGGCTTGTTGGAGGTACAGTACTATCTTTATTGTTGTCTTTTGGAAAGAACTTAAGTTTTCTTACGGACTTCTTTATCGATTATGTGCCTATGTATAATAAGTTTAGAGCTGTAAGTTCTATTCAGGTTATTCTGGAGTTATGTATTCCTGTTTTAGGTGTTTTAGGACTGGTTGAAATGTTTAAACCATCAAACGCTAATGAAAAGAAATTAATGGCTTTAAAATACAGTGTGGGAATTTCAGCTGGACTGGCTTTAATATTGTTAATATTTAAAGGTGTATTTTTTGATTTTGTAGGCGGGAACGATGGGTATTATCGTCAGAATTACGGTCAGGATTTTATTGATGCTATTCGAGCAGACCGCGTAAGCATGATGGTTAGTGATACAATTAGAACACTTATTTTAGTAGTATTATCTGCAGGAGTTATTTTTGTTCACTTAAAGCAGAAGCTTTCACAAACCTGGACAACTGTTGTGCTGGCTGGTTTAATAGTGTTTGATTTGGTTGGTGTAGACAGAAGATACGTTAACAACGATGATTTTAAGTCGGCATTACAGATTAATAAACCGTTCCAGGCTAATGCAGCCGATTTAGAAATTTTAAAGGATACAACGTATTTTAGAGTGTTTGATGTAACTTCGGGAGCAGCAAGAGCATCTTATTTTCATAACTCTTTAAATGGATATCATGCAGCTAAATTAGGTAGGTATAATGAGGTATTTAATTTTTACATTTCGAAAAACAATATAAATGTGCTTAATATGCTTAATACGAAGTATGTTATAGCACAGAACGAACAGGGACAGGTTTTTCCTTATGAGAATACCGATGCTAATGGAAATGCCTGGTTTGTGGAACAGGTAAAGCATGTTGATTCTGCCAACGAAGAAATTCTGGAATTAGATAGCTTAGATAATAAGCGAATAGCTGTTAGTACTTCGGAAAGTATAAAGTTTAAAATTAATGCCGTGGATTCTCTGGCTTCGATTAAGGTGTTAAGTTATAGTCCAAATTATATTAAATACCAGTCAGATAACCCGAATAATGGTTTTGCTGTGTTTTCTGAAATCTACTATGCCGAAGGATGGAATGCCTATATAGATAATGTTTCGGTACCTCACGAACGTGTAGATTATATTTTAAGAGGTTTAGATGTACCTAAAGGCAAACATGTAATAGAATTTAAGTTTGAGCCTGAGGTTGTAGAGAAGGGTAGTAAGATTGCTTTAGCCAGTTCGGCAATTCTGGGTTTATGTTTACTATTAGGGTTATTTTTTACATTTAAAAGAAATATCAACACTAAAGACGTTTAATTTTTAGTGCTGTAAAACCAGAGTTGATTTATGGATAAGACGGTACTTATAGTTAGCTATTACTGGCCGCCGGCAGGTGGTCCGGGAGTACAGCGTTGGCTTAAGTTTGTAAAGTATTTACCGGAATTTAACGTTAAACCTATAGTATATATTCCGGATAATCCTAATTACCCTATTATAGACGAAAGTTTAAGTCAGGAGCAATTAAAAGAGGTTACAATTTTAAAACAGCCAATTAAAGAACCATATAAATTAGCTGCCTTATTTTCCAAAAGTAAATCCAAGACTATTAGTAAAGGTATTATTTCGGAAAACACACAGCAAAGTGTTATTGAGAAGCTGATGTTGTTTGTTAGAGGAAACTTTTTTATTCCGGATGCCAGAATATCCTGGGTAAAACCATCTGTAAAGTATTTAAAAGCGTATTTGGTAAAACACCCGGTTGATGCAATAATAACTACAGGACCACCTCACAGTTTACACTTAATAGGTTTACAATTAAAATCGAGTTTGAATATTAAATGGTTAGCAGATTTTAGAGATCCGTGGACTACCATAGGATACCACAAAGCCTTAAAGTTAACAGAAGAATCAAAAAGGAAACACAAGAGCCTTGAAAATAAGGTGTTAAATAGTGCTGATGATATTCTGGTGACAAGTCAGGTTACCAAAAAAGAATTCGAATCTATTACAACGCGACCTATCCATGTAATAACGAATGGTTACGATACAGAACAATCAGGGACGATAATCAGAGACGAACAATTTACATTGTCACATATCGGATCTTTATTGTCTAAGCGGAATCCGAAAATGCTGTGGCGGGTATTACAGGATTTAATAAACAGTCATGATGATTTTGCTTCCGATTTTAAATTACACATTGTGGGAAGTGTAAGTCAGGAGGTTGTAAATACGCTGGAAAAATTTAATTTGTTGGCGTATTATAAAAACTTTGGCTATGTAAGCCATAAAGAAGCTATTGTATTTCAAAAGCAGTCTCAACTATTATTGCTTATCGAAATAGATTCTCCAGATACCCAATGTATTATTCCGGGTAAACTGTTTGAGTATATGGTATCTAACCGACCAATTCTGGCCTTAGGACCAGAGGGATCTGATGTTGAACGTATTATTAAGGAAACCAATACAGGGAATTATTTTTATTATAATGACTATGATGCCTTAAAGGACCAAATTTATACACATTATAAAGCGTTTAAGGGGGGGAGATTAGAATCGTTCCCGATTGGCTTACAGCAATACAGCAGGAAATCTTTAACAGCCACCTTAGCAAAATTAGTATAATGGGAGTTGTACTAAACCAATCTATAAAAAATACACTGGTAACCTATTTTGGTTTCGGACTTGGCGCTATAAATACGTTGTTTTTGTTCACCACTTTGTTAAGCGATGAATATTTTGGATTGATAACTTTTATTTTATCCACAGCAAATATTCTAATGCCTGTTATGGCTTTTGGCGTTAATAATACTATTATTAAGTTTTATACGACGTTTAAAACACGGCAATCGCAAAATAGTTTTTTAACCTTGATTTTATTTCTTCCTTTAGCAATAATTATCCCCATAGGTATTGTTGGTGTTTTAGGGTTCGAAGTAATTAGCAACTGGATTTCCCGGGATAATGCACTGGTTAAGAATTATGTTTGGTTAATTTATGTGTCGGCCATTGCATTTGCTTATTTCGAAGTGTTTTATGCCTGGGCCAAAGTACAGTTGCAAACGGTATTTGGAAACTTTATGAAAGAGGTTTTTCACCGTTTGGGAACCATGATATTATTGTTATGTCTATATCTAAACTTACTTTCGGCAGATCAGCTTATTATATGGATAGTAGGCGTGTATGTTTTGCGTACATTTTTAATGATGTTATATGCTTTTAGTATTAAACGACCGGTCATTAAATTTTATAAAATAGAGAATATTGCTAGTATTTTAAAATATAGTGCATTAATAATTATAGCGGGCTCAGTAGCTAATATAATTCTGGAGATCGATAAATTTATGATAGGGCATTATAATGTATTGGAAAATGTGGCCTATTATGGTGTTGCAATTTATATTGCAACGGTAATCGGGGTTCCGGCGCGTTCCATGCATCAGATAACAAACCCGCTAACAGCAAAATATTTGAATGAAAACAATAAGGCAGAGCTTAAAACGCTGTATCAGAAATCCTCACTGAATCTATTTATTATAGGTGGTTTTATTTATTTGTTGATTATTTTAAATATAAATCAACTTTATAACTTAATACCAGAGCAATTTAGTAATGGCCTGCTTGTCGTTTTTTTAATAGGCATTGCTAAACTGTTTGATAATCTGTTAGGAAATAATAATGCGATTCTTTTTAACAGTGATTATTATCGTATGGTGCTGTTACAAGGTGCTTTTTTAGCAGTAATTTCGGTATTGTTAAATATGTGGTTTATTCCTGAATATGGTATTAATGGAGCCGCTTATGCTACTTTTATTTCGGTTCTATTATACAATAGTTTTAAGATAGGGTATGTGTATTTAAAATTTAAAATGCAGCCATTTACAAAAGAAACATTAAAGGTTTTTGTTCTTATTTTTACTATGAGCCTTGTGTTTTACTTTTGGGATTTTTCCTTTTATCCTATCGTAAATATTGCCCTAAAAGGAATTTTAGTAGCTTTATTTTATGGTTCTATCGTGTATCGTTTTAATCTTTCCGCTGATATAACGGGGCTTATAAATAAAATGTGGAAAAACGTGTTTTAAGGAAAATCCTGCGAATCGCTTTGGGGCAAACTTTATCGCAGAACCTTCCTCTAATATTATGAAGTTATCGTCTACTTTTTCTGGAATTTGATGAATTGGAAGTATTCATTCCTATGTTTTGAGATTGCGATGAATCTCGTTTAGTATATGTACGGGAATTTCCCTTTTTTGGTTGTTTAGAATTACGATTGTTTGTGTTAAAGTTTTCTGAATTTAAATGTCTGCCTCGTTCTACTGTTTTATTTGTAGTAGTCGTACGGTTTGATGATGAATTTCTAGAATAGTTTCTGGTTTTGTTTTCTGCACTATGTCTTGAATTTGTAGTATATCGTGTATTGTTTTTACTAGTTCTGGAAGAAGAATACGTTTTTGTATTCCGATTGCTATTATATTTTTTAGAGTGTTGTACTAACGGCCTTGAGTGTTGATTGTAATAGGGTCTGGTATATTTATGGCGTACAGGTTTGTAATTTCTTCGGTAAGGCGTATGATACACTACACAATAATTTCTTGGCGGAATGCGGTAATGATTATGCCATGGTCTGTAAACATAGTGTCTGTTATAAGTATTTATAAACCCTGAACAATGTGAAAATGTTCGGTTGGAATAAAAAATATTCATATTTCCTATGAGACTGACAAAGCCGTGGCTGTTGTAGTTAATAAAAACATTTCCTATTCTGGAAATACGGCCATAATAATCATAAAATAACGGAATATTCTGAATCTGTATAATAGCTCCAAACTGATCGTACTGCACATACGGATTGTAATTATACCCCGTGTTAAAGCTAAAGTTAGCATGTGGTGAATTAATGGAGAAATTTACAGTATTGTGTATTGAAGGCATGTAAAAATCGAATTGTCCGTCCTGAAAAATAGAGAATTCGACACCTTGTTCAATGAAAATAAATGATTTCGGATTGTAATATGTGGTATGTGAATCAGGCGCGTTGTAATTTGTATTAGCATAAATGCCCGTCGGTAAAAACATACATGTAAATAACAGTGTAAATAAAATTTTCATAATGCTTCAGTTTAAGGGTTAATGTTAATAAGGTTACAAACAACATGCCAAAAAAGTGTTAAGGTTTAAATTAATCGTATTTAAATGGTGTTTTTGTTAAGGAAATTGAAGTTTATTGAGTGTTTTAGTTATTAAAAATCAAAAGAATAGGGGGGAGAGATAAGAAATTAAGAAATAGTAGATGTTGTATTAATGAGGTATTCGTAATAAACGAATTAGGGAGTTGAGTATTCAGTTGGAGTAACTTGATTAGAAGAAATTCGACTTGTTATACAACATAACCTTTCGGTTTAATCACTTTTATATCGTGAATAAACTATAAGATATAGGCGATTTAAAAAGATTTATTTTTCAGTTACTTTGCCCCAGTTTTCTCCAGATTTTATGCGATACAATTGCATTTCGGAAATGCCAAATTGTTTGGCAATCATTTTCATTCGTGTACGCCTTTTAGGATCGTTAATTTTACGTTTAATAAGCTTAACTTTCGTTTCTGTTAGTTTGGCTGTACAAGGGATTTTGCGAACCAGATTTTTATATTCCGGATTACTAAACTGATGCAGTTCTTTTTCTTTTTTTGTAGCCCATTTTAAATTTTCGACGCGATTGTCTGTTTTATCGTAGTTTAAATGGATAACACAAACACCATCGTTTTTTTCCAGAAAATGTTCTGCTACAAGTTTATGGACATATCTACTGGTGTTTTTACCATTCTTTTTTTGTTTTAATGGTAAATTCTGATAGCCATTGATATAGTATTTTTTTACAAGAAATTCTTCGTCGTCTTTACAATTTATTATTCTTCCGTAATTAGATATTTTAAATTTTTCATCTTCAGAAATTGTCTCGTCAAATTTTATCTCTTTCCATTTTTCATTCCAATAATTACGTATCATGAGTATTCTTTTTTTTTTGTTAGGGTAAAATAGCGGGTAGGTGACAAGCGATACGTAGAATCTTGAGGAGATAATGTAATTATCTGAGTAAAAATACATTATTTTTTAAAACAACAGAAATAAATGTTTGATTTAAAGGTGATTACTTAAGTGGAAATGAATTTTCGAATTATATTGAAGAGAAAAGCGTTTATATTAAAAAATAAAAAAGACAGCAAAAATACTATTAACTTACTTAATTAAAGAAGATTTAAGTGAGTGAATAGTAAGCTGATTATTGAGGTGTTATATTTTTAAGTTTATTAGATAGATTGCCTTATTTTAAGCGTTGCTGTTCTGTGTTTTCGGCTAGTCGTTTGGTAATTATAGGTTCTAAAAGCGTTTTTCTGGGGTTTATTTTCATAAAAGGATACAATTCTAATCTATCCTCTAAATCTTCTGAAATCTCCTGGTAATTGGTACCAACCAGAACAATCTCATTGTTATCATAAAGTTCTTGTTCTTTTCGAGCACTTTCTTTAATTTTCTTTTGAATGATGCCTGCTTTCAGTTGTGTTAAAAATCCGCCATTAGCTTCTAAATCTTTAAATAATGCTAAACTTTTTTCAGCGAGCTGCTCAGTTAACGAAGAGATAAAATAGGCACCTTCGGTAGGATTGTTTACCTTGTTAAAGGCACTTTCGTGTTTAATAATTAGCAGTTGATTTCTTGAAAGTCGACGACTAAAGTTGTTTTCTTTTTTGAATAATGCATCGTGATCCAAATTAAAAACACTATCAGCACCTCCCAATACCGCACTCATACATTCTGTGGTAGAACGTAGTAAATTGGTATTGCTATCAAAAATGGTTTTATTGCGTTTGGTTGGCCCAGCGAGAATATGGCATTTACACTGTATTTGCAACGCTTGAGTTAAGGTGCTCCAAAGTAAGCGTAGGGCTTTTAGTTTCGCAATTTCGAAAAAATAATTAGAGCCTACATTAACTTTAAAAACTATAAATTCTGGATTTAAATTATTTAATCTGACAAGATATTCATTAACATGGGCCAGGGCATAGGCTAATTGTTGTACCATTGTAGCTCCTGCATTTTGGTAAAGCCCGGCATTAATACTTAGGGTACTTTTTAAATTTTTACAAGTATCAATCATGGTTTGTAAATGGTCTAGATCTTTTTGCAAGCCGTAAAACCAGTTTCCTGTTTCCGTTAAATATCCAATTGGATCAAGGTTTACAAAGAATATTGCATTTTTAGATTTAGCAAAATTATTTAATGTAATTACAAATTCATGCGATAAAAACTTCAATTCGAAATAAATAGGAAGCTGTTCTAGAGGAAGATTTTTTAGTAATGTATCTAAATTACATTGGGGTGAAGGTATTACAAAGGTAAAACTTTCACTGCCTGAATTTATAGCCTCAAAGGCTTTAGAGTTAGCACTCTTTTCGTTATTAACATAAATTGCTTCGTTAATATGCCAGGGCGTACTTTTTTCGTTTTCAAAAGATTCTGAGTTTAGGTCTTCCTGACTGTAAAATGGTTTTACATTTATGCCTTCCAGGCTTTGCCAGATTAAAGTATCGTTATAATCTTTACCTTTTAAATCGAACTGTATAAGCTGTTTCCAGCTTTTTGCACTAACCGGTTGAAATTCGTCAAACAAATTGGTCTTACTCAATGTCTTTAGTTTTTAAGCTATCCTGATATTCTATGATATAAATATCTTCATTTTCCCGCTTTAAATAATAATTTTCCCGAGCAAATTTTTCAAGACCTTCTTCGCTACTTAATTTTTTAATCGCTTTTCTGTCTTTTGTTATTTCGTTAATATAATAGTCCTTTTCGTCATTTAAGTCGTCTATATCACTATTTAATTCGTTGTGAATTAAAAATGAATTACTATCAAAAAACAGCATCCAGACTACAAAACCAATACCAATTAGCAGGTATCCGTTTTTAAAAGGCTTAACGTATTTATGGTTTAGAAATTTAAACTTCATAGTAGTTTTTCATTTATAATAGTGCGAACAATATCTATGGCAACAGTGTTGTATTTATTGGTAGGGATGATGATATCTGCATATTCTTTCATAGGCTCAATAAATTGCTGGTGCATGGGTTTCAAAGTGTTTTGGTAGCGGTTTAAGACTTCCTCAATATCACGACCTCGGTATGAAATATCACGTTTTAAACGACGGATTAAACGTTCATCGCTGTCGGCATGAACAAATATTTTTATGTCAAATAAATCGCGTAATTCCGGATGTGTAAAAACAAGGATGCCTTCTACGATCATAACCTTTCTAGGATGAGTTAAAACAGATTCTCCGGTTCTATTGTGATCTATAAAGGAATATACAGGCTGTTCTATACTTTGTCCTGACTTTAGGGCTTTAAGATGCTTATAAAGTAAATCGAAGTCGATAGATTTTGGGTGATCGAAATTGATTTTCACACGGTCTTCAAATGATAAATGAGAGGTGTCGTTATAATAGGAATCCTGAGAAATTACACCAACTTCTTCAGGAGGGAGTTCGTTTAAAATTTGATTTACTACAGTGGTTTTTCCACAACCGGTACCACCTGTTAGTCCAATAATAAGCATGGGATTTCATTTTTAAGAACGGACAAATTTACTATTAATTCTCGGGAATAATTTTAACTATACCAACATTTTCTACACCTACATAAATATAACCATCTGGGCCCTGTGTTATAGAACGTACACGACCAATGTTTTCCAAGAGTTTTTCTTCCTGAATTACTTTGTTGTTTTCTATAATACAACGATCAAGATATTGAAATTTTAAAGCGCCAACAAGAATATTATTCTTCCACTCGGGATATTTGGAACTAGTTATTAAGCACATGCCAGATGGCGCGATGGACGGTGTCCAGTAATGTACAGGTTGCTCCATACCTTCTAGTTCTGTAATGTCGGTTATAGGGGTGTCATTGTAATTAATTCCATATGTAATCACGGGCCAGCCATAGTTTTTTCCCGCTTCAATAATATTAATTTCGTCTCCGCCCTGAGGGCCGTGTTCGTGTTCCCAGATAGTATTAGTAAGCGGGTTAAAGAGTAGCACCTGCGGATTTCTGTGACCGTATGAGAAAATGGCTTTTTTAGCATTGGGAAATGCTACAAACGGGTTGTCTTCAGGTATGGAACCATTATCGTGTAATCTGTAAATTTTTCCGCCATCTCGGGTTAGGTCCTGTGGATTGTTGTCCCGCTCACCACGTTCTCCAATACTAAAATAGAGATAGTTTTTATTGTCGAATATTATTCGTGAACCAAAATGCTGACCACTCGTAGTATTGGGAACAGCCTTATATAAAAGATTTTTGTCTATAAGCGTGTTGTTACTTAAACGTGCTCGCATTATGGCAGTATTGGCACCTTCGCCTTCGCCTTCAGAAGAGGCATAAGAGAAATAAATCCATCCATTGGTTGTGTAATCGGGGTGGAGGCAAATATCCAGTAAGCCTCCTTGTCCGAGGACTTCTATTTCGGGTAGTCCGGAAATTTCTGTTTTTTCACCATTTTTATAGTGAATCAACACACCCGATTTTTCTGTAATTAATATACTTTGGTCCGGTAAAAATACAAAACCCCACGGGATTTTTAAGTCAGGAACAACAATCTCATAGGAATATTGAGTTGTTTCAGTAGTATTGTTCTGCGCACATGAATTTAATTGCAGGAGTAAAAGAGTTGACAATAAATATGTTAAAAGTTTCATCTGAATATTATTGAAATATTTTATACAATTTACTCATAAAAATTGTTTGTTTTTAAAGAAAATGTATATATTTGCACCTCGATAATTTTTCGGGGTGTAGCGTAGCCCGGTTATCGCGCCTGCTTTGGGAGCAGGAGGCCGCAGGTTCGAATCCTGCCACCCCGACAAAACACATTAAAAAACCTTGATAATATTTATATTGTCAAGGTTTTTGTTTTTTAGTACAGATCAGCCCCGATTCTTTTAAAAAATTAAAGTTATCTAAAAAAGGATGAGATATTTTACCTCACTTCAATTTTTGTGTAATTTTACCAAAGCAACAGGGGTAAACTCCCGTTTTCAAAACGATTAATGAAATCTATCCTATTAATAGAAGACGATGTAGCATTTTCAAATATGCTAAAACGCTTTTTAGAGAAGCATCAATACCATGTAATTTTAGTTTATGGATTTGAGGAAGCAAAAGCCCTGATTGAAAAGTCTGATTTTGATCTTATTTTTACAGATTTACGATTACCAGATGGGAGCGGGATGGACTTACTCGCTTTGGTAAATCAAAAAAAGGAGCGAATACCGGTAGTTTTAATGACAAGTTATGCCGAAGTATCTACTGCTGTAAGTGCGATGAAACAAGGTGCTATAGACTACATTTCAAAACCTTTTAATCAGGATGAAGTGTTGCATGTTATACAAAATGCCTTGCATACGGACACGGCTTCACAAGCAACGGAAACCAAAGTAAAGTCTGAACCAGTAAAAACTACGCCAAAATCAGACTCCGATTTCGTTATAGGTATTAGTGCTGCTTCCAAAAAACTGAAAGAGTATATCGATCTGGTTGGACCTACAGATATGTCTGTATTAATAACAGGTGAAAGTGGAACAGGTAAGGAGGTAGTTGCTAAAGCCATTCATAAACATAGTTCAAGACAAAATCAGCCATTTGTAGCTGTTGATTGTGGAGCCATTCCTAAGGAAATCGCATCGAGTGAATTTTTTGGTCATAAAAAAGGATCGTTTACCGGAGCTATTAACGACAAAAAAGGACATTTTGAAGCAGCTAATGGAGGAACATTATTTCTGGATGAAGTCGGTAATTTATCTTATGAAAACCAGGTGCAGTTATTGCGTGCATTGCAGGAACGACGTATTAAGCCCATTGGCAGCAGTAAGGAAATTGATGTAGATATTCGATTGATTACAGCTACAAACGAAGATTTAGTACAAGCTGTAGAAAAAGGAGATTTTAGAGAAGACTTATATCATCGTTTAAATGAATTCACGATTAAGGTTCCGGAATTAAAACAGCGCAAAGACGATATTATAATGTTTGCCGATTATTTCCTGGAAAAAGCAAATTCCAAACTGAACAAACACGTGGTCGGTTTTTCAGACGAAGTTTTAAAATTATTTCAAACGTATGCCTGGCCAGGAAATTTAAGAGAGTTTGCCAATGTAATAAAACGCGCAACCTTACTAACTCAAGGTGAGATTATTGAAGCCAGAGTTTTACCGCAGGAGTTGTTTGAAGACAATAATGAGGATAATTTGTCTACACCCCATATACCGTTAACAAACTTGTCTACAAAAGATAACGAAAAACAACTTATTTTAAGAGCTTTGGAACAGGCGAACAATAACAAAACACTAGCTGCCAAATTGCTTAATGTTACCAGAAAAACGCTCTACAATAAAATTAAAGAATACGAAATTAGTTTATAAACGATTCAATTTCTTCTAATACCAGACTGGTTTTTGATTTGATATTCAGATAGGCATTTTCTAAATCGGGATGGTTTATAGCGGCTTCTCTTTCTAAGAAATTTAAGTACGGGATTACGGTTTGAATGTGAAGTTGTTTAAACATGGTTTGCATTTTATGACAAACGGATTTAATACCTGTTATGTCCTGATTTTCATAATGTAAATCCAGCTGTTTTAAATTTTCTTTCGTTTCAGAAGCAAAAAGTTTTAAAGTATCTTTTAAAGAGGATTCATCATCTCCTAAAAAATCCGAAATACTGTTGATATTTAAATATTTAAAACGGTTTGAAGTATTAGTCGTTGCATTTTTTTTCTGACTAATCGTGGATTGAGGCAGCCATTTTGAAAGACAACTAAGAATTTGTTCCGCCGAAAAGGGTTTAAAAAGGATATCTGAAAATCCACTATCGGTATATACTTTGGCTTCCAGATCTTTCCGTCCCGTAGCAGCTATTATGGGTTGTGATTTATAATAAGGTTGTTGTTTTAAAGTTTCCATAAAATGAAAGCCGTTCATTTTAGGGAGTTGTATATCTGTTAATACTAAATCGAATGGAATTTCCTGAAGATTGTCCAGGGCTCCATTAGCCGTTTCAAACGTGCTGATTTTAATGTTCTGGTTTTGCAGTATATCAGTAATTAATTGGCGTAAAGAAGCGTCATCATCAACCACCACGACATGTAAATTTTTAGCTAAGGGTTTGTTTGATGTTTTACCGTTATTAAGTTCCTTTTTTGCGAAAACCACAGGTAAACTTAAAGTAAATGCACTGCCTTCTTTGGGTTTGCTGGTAAAACTTAAATTACCATTTAATAGTTCGGCTAGTTTTTTAGAAATAGTTAGGCCCAGACCAAAACCTTTGTATTTAGTTTCTGTATTATGTTCTGCCTGAGTGAATTCTTCAAAAACGATAGCCTGCTTTTCAAGCGGAATACCAATACCGGAATCTGAAACTGTAATGTTTAATATGTGATTGTCTTTAGATTTTTCTGAGTATTTGGTTTTAATTTTTATAAAACCAGCATCGGTAAATTTATAGGCGTTACCTACGAGGTTGTACAGAATTTGTCGGATTCTAAACGGGTCTCCTATAATGGCGGCATTTATAGCTTTGTCGTGTTCTATTATAATATTGAGATTTTTGTCTGGATACACCGACTGAACACTGCTAACCACTTCATCAATAATCGGTTTTATTAGAAACGGAATCTGCTCTATAGTTATCTTTCCGCGTTCCAGCTTGGAATACTCCAGTAAATCGTCCACCAGTTGTTTCATGTATTGCGCAGCAGTCTTTATACGATCGGTATAATAGGAGCTTTTCGAGTCTTTTGCTGTTTTATCTAATAATTCGGAATAACCGGTGACTGTGCTTAGAGGTGTTCTTAAATCGTGACTCACCATCGAAATCAGTTGCTCCCGGCTATGTAATAGGGAAGAAGTGTAGGCATTGGCTTTTTCCAGATCTTTACGGTACTGTTGTGTTTTCCAGAAATCGTTTAATACGATAAACGAAAACAAAAAGATAAGACCGGTACCTAATAGTGCAGCAGTGGTTAAAATGGTTATACTTCGGTCTAAAGCCAGGTCGCGTTCTTCATTTAAGTTTTGAGTGTATTCTAAAATTTCCCGTTCCAGTGCGAAAAGTAATTTCCTTAAGCTTTGAGATACATTTAAATCGCTTTTTATAAGATTGCTTTCTTTTTCAGACAGATTACTGCGTTGGGTAAGCGCATCCTGCTTTACCTGTATTAACATATCGCGAGCCGCAATGACTATGGAGTCCAGTTGTTTCTGGCTTACGTTGGATTTGTCGTTATTGGGGTTGTATTTGTTTAAAATGGAAATATATTCCTCAACCGATTTCCGGACTTCCGGGTTGAGTTCGTCGGGATTTTCGGCAAAATCTTCGAGTGTTAGTCTGCCAATGGACGATTCTATTTTAGTAATTTTTTTTAAAGCATTATCTATAGAACGTTCCGAAATATTATCCTGTTTAATGCGCTTTAAAGCTTCAATGTTGCTGAATTTAGTACTCAATAATAGTTTTACACTATCTAAAAGCTGAACCTGAACTTCGTTATCCAGTTGCTTGGAAAGACTGTCTATATTTCTGTTCAGCATTTCATTTTTATTAATGTAGATCTCAAACTGATGCTGAGAACCTTCCTGAATAGCAGCTCTTGCTATACTTTCGTTTTCGTAAATATCAGCAATCAAATTTCCAACTTGTATTAACTTGTTTTTGTCGCTGCTTTCTTCGCGTTGCAGATTTACAAACTCTTTAATTTCAGAAAATACCAGATACGCTGTAGCAAAGGCAATTATGCTTAGTATTATATAGCCAATAACAACTTTAAATGTAATTTTCCGATTCGAGCTTTCCATATTGTGAATTTAAGGAATTGTTGGTTAAAATTACATGAAATGTCAGATTCAACTCCTGATGCTTTTTCACTATTTAAGAGAAAGCTGGATTGATTTTAAGAGCAGTAATTTTCGTTTAGGGATTAATAGCTTTGATTTTTAATTGATTGAGTTAAAAAAAAGTAAATTTTTTAATAGAATTACGGGAAAACCGTAACTCTATTAAATGGTTATGGTTTAAATTTGTATAGCTATTAGTTAATTAGGGGTATTACTAATTTTAGTAATACAAATTTAAACACATGGTTTTCGCCATGTGTTTTTTTTTGCAATTTTATATTAGATTTGCATGCATGAAGCGAACCTATGTAACTTGGATTCTAGTTTTTATGCTATGTGCAGTGCTTGTTTTAGGTGCATATGTATTTAGAATAGATTTAAAATTTCTTTATCACAGGTTTTCTCAGGAAGAGTCTACAGCTTCTACAAAAAACGAAATTATTTTCAGAGAATATCCTCATGCGCTTTATGGTGTCGATTTATCGCATTATCAGGGAGAAATTAACTGGGATAAGGTGCATTATATTAATGATAGCGTACCTATCGCATTTTTAATTATTCGGGCCACTATGGGGGTTGATGGTCTTGATAGTATGTATAAAGTGCGTTGGGAAACAATTAAGGAAAAAGAAATTATAAGAGGAGCGTATCACTATTACAGGCCCAACCAGCATTCGTTTAGTCAGGCCAATCAATTTAAAGAACATGTGCGTTTGAGAAAAGGTGATTTACCGCCGATTTTAGATATAGAAAATTTATCGACAATCCAATCGGTTGAGAATTTAAAAATGGGTGTAAAGCGCTGGCTAACAGAAATAGAAGAGTTTTACGATGTAACGCCTATAATTTACACAGGCGACCATTTTTACAGCAAATATTTAAATACGCCGGAATTTGATAAATATCCCATTTGGATTGCCAATTACGGAAATTACACAGAGCCCATTACCAAACCCTGGACGATATGGCAGTTTACCGAACAGGGCCAGGTTGAAGGTATAGAAGGTTTTATCGATTTAAATATTTTTAAGGGAACGTACAGCGATTTAAAAGATCTGCTGATTAAGTAGATGTATTAAACTTACCTTATAAATTCTGATTTAATTTTTTCGAAATGTATTTCACTGTAATCTGAAATTACCTTGTTAGCTAAAGTGTAATCCTGATTTTTAGAATGCGGACTTTTAAAAGCCACACAGTAAATCCCGGCAGCATGTGCCGCTTTAATGCCACTTGTAGAATCTTCAATAACCATACAGTTTTCGGTTGGAGTTTCGGCTATTTCAGCAGCACGCTGAAAGATTTCAGGATGTGGTTTAGAAGCTGCTAAATCGGCTCCGGATATTTTACCCTTAAAATACTGGTTTAAGTCAAAGCGTGTAAACACATCATTAATGGTAACATTAGAAGCCGATGAGGCTAATACTAAAGTAATATTGTTACTGTAAAGGTCTTTTATGAGGTCTAAAACTCCTGGAAGTAAATCTAATTCAGGATCGTTTAGAAATTGCGCTTTAAAAGCTTTTCTTTTCAAAGCCACTAATTCTTCTGGGTTATTGGGTAAATTAAAATGCTCGCAAATACCCTTACAGGTGTTTATTGTAGAACGACCGGTATAAGTTTGGTAATGTGATAAGGGTACGTCAATACCAATGGTTTCAAACATGCTGTAATACGCTTTATGGTGTAAAGGTTCTGTGTTTACAATTACCCCGTCCATATCAAATAAAGCAGCTTTTAACATAAGATTTTTTGTTTACGAAGATAAAAAAGGAAAACAGGTTTTTGGGTACAATTTTGTAATTATTAACGATTAAAATTTTGTACAGATTGTTATTGTAGTGCCAAAAAATGATGTAATTTTAAATCGAAATTAAACGTGGAATGGCTAAGAAAGGAAAAGAGAAGAACACTAAGAATAAGGCAAAACATTCTAAATTAATGCAGCGTAAAAAGAATAAAGAACGCACGGAAAAGGAGTTGCGCAAAGAGCGTTTAAAAGCAATTTATAATCAAGCTAATACTAATACTCCTGATAATTAACTTATGAAATGTCCTTGCTGTAGTGGGAAAACCTACAAAGACTGTTGCGAAATAGCACATTTAAACCTTTTAGACGTAAAAACAGCTGAAGCTCTTATGCGTTCACGTTATTCGGCATTTGTATTGGCCAATGGCGATTATTTAATGAAAAGTCATCATCGTTCTACGCGTCCGCTTAACGAAAAGAAATCCATTGTTAAATGGGCCAAATCGGTAGACTGGATTAAGCTGGATGTTGTAAAAACTGAACAGGGAAGAGAAGAGGATTTTGAGGGTTTCGTGGAGTTTAAGGCTATTTTTCAGGAACACGGTGAATTACAAATGATACACGAAAATTCTAAATTTATTAAAGAAGAAAACTGCTGGTATTATTTGAGCGGGAGTTAAGATACATTAAGCTTTCTCACAAATAATGACCACTTTTTCATTATTCAGATTTGTGGTAAAAAATAAGTATAAATTTCCGCCATCTTTTATTTTAAATTTTTTTCTTAAGTCGTCTACGGTCCCAGGAAAATTTCTGATGGTAATGTTGGCTTTACTTATAGCTTCCTGTTTTAAAAGTTTTTTATTGAATGCTAATACTTTTAAAATTTTAAATGAGCGTCCTGGAAATGTAATTGGTTGCTCCGAAGTGTATAAGTGCGAGTGTTTATGCAGTTTTAAGCAGTGAAGTTTAGTTGCAACACTGTTAAAAGCACCGGCTTTTAAAATGGCAGTATTAGGCTCGTATAAATAGTTTAAGGGTAAAGCCGTGTCTGCTTCGGTATTAATTTCATTCTGAAAATTAAAATCGAATGTTTCTGTTTGCGTATTGGTAATGTTAATTGCATGAATATCTAAAGGCTGGGAGGTGTCTTTATTTAAAACCCATAAAAGTTCCTTCACTTCATTATTTAAAGCTATAGTGTAAATGGTTTTTACATACTTTAATTCATCCAGACCTATAGAAATATCCAGTAATGGAGATGTTTTAACCAGTATATTTTCAGATTTTGAGAATAACAGATCTAATTGTTGTGGTACGTTTGGAAGACAATCGTTTAATAAAAAGACTTTGCCTTTAACATCGTGTCTCCTGGAAGGATCTATGTAAATCCAGTCGTAAGTTTCTTTCGTGGTTTTTAAATATTCTATGCCATCTTTAGCAATGGTTTCAATATTCTCAACTTGAAGTTGCTTGTAATTGTGTTTAACTATGGCACTCAGATTCGGGTTAATTTCGGAGTGCGTTACCTTTTTGAACGTTTTAGAAAAAGCAAAACAATCTACGCCAAAACCACCGGTAATATCAATTAAAGTGTTTCCTGATAATAAACTGGCTTTGTGTTTAGCAGTTAACTCAGAAGAGGTTTGTTCTATATTAAGTTTGTTGGGATAATAAATAGATTTGGCTTGAAACCAACTAGGTAGTTTTGTTTTGCATCGTTTTTTAGCTTCAATTTGTTCAATTATCTCTAAAGTTTCCACTCCTTCGAAATCAGTTCCTTTTAATAATATACCTGTGATATCGGAATTTAGGTTTTCATTTATAAAGCGTTGTATTTCCGGATGTAAAAGTGATGGATTCAAATTAAAACTATAAGTTTTTAGTTAAGTGTTTTACAATCTTGTTTTCAGATAAAAACTCCTTCAATATTACTTTTAAAGCAGTGTAAGCCGGAACAGCGATTACCATGCCTATTATACCAAAAAGAATTCCAGCAATGATGATTACAAGGAAAATTTCCAGCGGGTGAGACTTTACACTTCTGGAGAAAATGATGGGCTGACTGAAAAAGTTATCTATTAACTGGGCAACACCAAAGCCGATTAAAACGTAAATAACAGTTGGTAAAATAACGCTAAACTCGTGTTGTAAATTACTGGATAATGTTAAAACAGCCATAAGTATGGCGCTAATTAACGGACCTATATATGGAATTAAATTTAATAAGGCACACAGAAAGGCTATGACAATAGCGTTATTAATGCCGAAAATAAACAGTACTATGGAATAAATTACAAATAGAATAGAAATTTGTATGAGTAAGCCAATAAAATATCTGGATAAAAGATCTTTTATAGTGTGCAGTGAGTTGCGTAAACGCGATTGTTTAGATTCCGGAATAAGTATCATAAAACTGTCTTCCAGTAAACGTCTGTCTTTTAATAAAAAAAATGAGATAAATAAAACTGAGAAAAATCCAATACTAAAAGAACCGAAGCCACTTAAAAAGGAATTCAGAAATTCAGGAATAGCAGAATAATCTAATTTAGATAATAAGTGGTAATCTTTTAAAGAGGGTTTTAAATAAATATGTTTCTTTTCGAAATAATGAGCCACCTGCTGGTACACGCTGTCTAAATTACCCTGTAATTTTTCTATGTTTAATAAAGATAGATTATGGCCTTGTTCTATAACCAAAGGGATGAATAAAAGGATTAAACCAATAAATAATCCAACAAAAGTGAGCATGGTTATGATAACCGCAAGATTATCGTTAAACTTGAGTTTCTTTTTAAACAGGCGAACTAAAGGTCCGCCAACCAGAGAAGTTACGGCAGCTATAACAAGGTAAATAATTACAGATCTTATCTTATAAAGTAAAAATAATACAAGCGATACCACTATAATGGTGAGTAATGCCCGCAGTATACCGTTGGCTATAATTTTTGAATTCATAAGACAAAGATATATAAACTGTTATATAATTTGTTTGGTAATTTCGTACAAAATTATGCTTGTAGCCTGAACCACATTCATGCTGCTGTTTTGGCCGAACATATCGATATGTATTACTTGATCAGCCAGATTTAAAAGTGTTTCTGATACTCCGAAATTTTCATCTCCCAGAACGATAGCTATAGGTTTTTCCTGATTGAACTTAGCCTGTGTTAAGGATATGCTCGTTTTAGTAATTTCCAAAGCAATAATCTGGTAGCCTTGTTCTTTAAGGTTTTTAACAACATCTAAGGTGTTTTGTTCAATTACAAAAGGAACAGATTTTTCTGTAGCACGAGAAGTCTTAGTCATTTTTCTTCCCAGTGGAATATGGTCGCCGCAAAGAATCAATTGCTCAATACCAAATGCATCTGCCGTTCGAAACAAACTTCCTATATTGGGGGCATTTGTAACATTATCGCAAACTAGTGTAATTGGAAATGTTCTTTTGGTAAATGTACTGTTGTAATGGTTAAGCTGTTCCATGTATCTTAGTGATTAAACACATAATTTATGATGTTTGCTCCCATTTTTAAAGCTTTTTGTCTAACACTTTCCGGGTCATTATGCACCTCTGGGTCTTCCCAGCCATCACCTAGGTCCGATTCGTAAGTGAACAGTACAATCATCCGGTTTTCATAAAATAAAGCAAAAGCCTGTGGACGTTTGCCATCGTGTTCATGAATTTTAGGCAAACCTTCGGGAAAATTATATGGCGATTTAAAGATCTCGTGAGTGGCCGGTAATTCCACAAAGTCCTGATCCGGGAAAATATCTTTTAATGCTTTTTCAACATAGGGTTTTAAGCCGTAGTTGTCATCAATATGTAAAAAGCCACCCGAAATTAAGTAGTGTTTTAAATTTTCCTTATCATCTGCATTGAAAAATACATTTCCGTGTCCCGTCATATGTACAAAAGGATAAAGAAATAAATCGGGATTATCGGTTTCTATACTTTCAACTTTCGTGTTGATTCTGGTGTGTATGTTAGCATTGCAGAATTTTACCAGATTTGGAAGAGCAGTGGGGTTAGCATACCAGTCGCCTCCACCATTATAGTGCAGGAGTGCAATATCCTGGGCAGTTATATATTGAAATGAAAACAATACAATAATGAGGTACGCTAATCTCATATTAAATTTCGTTTATTAAGGCCGCTGTATGGCAGGCTACTATAGCTGCCGTTTCTGTTCGTAATCTGGTGTTTCCAAGTGCTACCGGACTGAAATTATTCTTCAGGGCTAATTGAATTTCTTTAGTGCTAAAATCGCCTTCCGGTCCAATAAGTATAGTAATACCGGTATTAGGTTTTATACTTTGTTTTAATGATTTTTTATCGGTTTCTTCGCAATGGGCTATAAACAGCTGTTCGTTTTTATGTGTACTTACAAAATCGTTAAAATTAACAGGACTATTTAATTCCGGTAAATAATAATGTAAGGACTGTTTCATTGCAGCCTGTAAAATTTTCTCGAAACGTTCCAGTTTCACTACTTTTCGTTCGCTGTGATCGCAAATAATAGGAGTGATGCTATCCACTCCAATTTCAGTAGCTTTTTCTAAAAACCATTCATAGCGATCGTTCATTTTTGTAGGAGCGACAGCCAGATGAATACTGTAATTGCGTTTCTCCTGAAAGGTCTTTTCGGTAATTAAAGCAATACAGTGCCTCATATCGGCAATAGTTAATTTAGCCTTAAACAACCAGCCATTACCATTGGTTATGTTTAATACATCTCCGGTGCCTTTTCGTAAAACTTTTACGATATGTTTACTTTCTTCTTTAGAAAAAGTAATTTCCGTGGTGCTTTCGGCAATGTCTGGATTGTAAAATAATTGCATGTGTTAAATCGCTTCAGTTATTTTTAAAACCTTAATTTCTTCAATAGGTTTAGGTTCTTCAGTCTTTAAAATTACGTAATGCCATTTTTTCGAAGAAATATCTACGGTAAAAAGTTTATTGATATAATGATTTTTATTGTTGTGTATCACTTCCTCTTCAAATTCGGCAGGCATCGTACCTGCAGTAAACCAGCCTGTATCGCCGCCTCGTCTGATGTTTTTATCCATAGAATATTGCTGAATCAGGTTTTTAAACGGAATGCCCTGGTTAAATTTAGAAAAAATGGTCTGTTTATAGCGTTTTAATTCGTAGTCTGTAAAACCTTCGCTGTTAATAAAGATGTAGTGTACACGGTAATACATAACATCTTCTTTTTCAATAACCTTATACGTGGTTTTTTCAAATTCGTTTTCGTAAACTTTACTATTTCCCTTAGATAATTTAAAAAGGTCTTTAGCCATATTGGTGTCATGTTGCTCCACATTAAATGTGAAGATTTTTCCTTTAAAACCTTTATTCGATTTTATAAAGCGTTTCGCTTGTTCGGTGTTAGTAATAGTGTCTAATGGAGAAATGATGTCTTGTTGTGCATAGCAAAATAGAGAAGCTGAAACAGCTCCGGTAAACAGGATGTGTTTTAACATGAATAGGTTAGTTGTTTGGGTTATAACTGTGTTTGATTTGGACTACAATTATAAAACAAATACAGCGGAATATATAGCCTTTTCTATAATTTTAATCGGGCAGAAGCGGTAACATTTGAAGCTGAAAATGCGTTGTCCTGGTATTTTAAATAGCCAACAATGGCAATCATAGCGGCATTATCTGTGGTAAACTCAAATTTAGGGACATAAGTGGTCCATCCAAATTTATGTTCACCATCTTTAAGCGCCTGACGTATACCTGAATTGGCAGAAACTCCACCACCAATAGCAATATGCTTAATGCCAGTTTCTTTAGAAGCCTTTTTTAGTTTATCTATAAGTATACCTATAATAGTGTATTGAATAGAGGCACAAATGTCGTTTAAGTTCTCAGCTATAAAGTCTGGATTGGCTTTCGTTTCTTTTTGAATAAAATACAGTATCGCCGTCTTTAATCCTGAAAAGCTAAAATTTAAACCATCAACTTTTGGTTTGGTAAACTTAAAAGCTTTAGGATTTCCTAACTGGGCACGTTTGTCTATTTCCGGACCGGCAGGATATCCTAAACCAAGAATTTTTCCACTTTTATCGTAGGCTTCTCCTACAGCATCATCTATGGTTTCTCCAATAACGTCCATATTAAAATAGTTGTTAACTTTAACAATTTGAGTATGTCCTCCTGATATGGTCATAGCAAGAAAAGGGAAAGGTGGTTTTTTAAAGCCCTCTTCGTCAATATAGTGCGCAAGAATATGGGCCTGCATATGGTTAACATCTATTAAAGGGATGTTTAAACCTAAGGCTAAAGATTTAGCAAAAGATGTCCCTACTAGTAAGGACCCCATTAGTCCCGGACCACGTGTAAAAGCAATGGCATGCAGCTGATCTTTGGTGATATTCGCCTTTGAAAGTGCCTGGTGCACAACCGGAACAATGTTTTGCTGATGCGCTCTGGAGGCCAGTTCTGGTACTACACCACCGTATTCTTCGTGGATCTTCTGGTTGGCTACAACATTGCTTAATATTTTTCCGTTATGTATTACAGAAGCTGCCGTATCATCGCAGGACGACTCAATTCCTAATATGTAGATATTTTCTGAACCCATTAGATTATATTAGAAGCAATAATTGTTATTTTTGGCTCAAAGTTATAACTTTAAAACGTATCAAAAAATTTTTAAAAATACTATCTAAATTAGTAGCAATACTTTTGCTGCTCTTTATCATTTTGGTATTGGTATTGTCTATTCCCGGAGTGCAAACCAGACTCGGAAAATATGCTACCAATAGACTAAACGAATCTTTTCATACTAAAATAAATATTGGTGCAGTCGGGCTTCATTTTAATGGAGAAGTGCAGATTAAAGATGTTTATATAGAAGATTATAAGCAGGACACTTTAATAAGTGCTCGATTATTAGAAACACATATTGTAAACTTCCGCAATTTATATAATGGCAGATTGGTGTTTTCTGATATTGCTTTAACCAAGGTGAATTTCAATATTAAAACCTATAAAGGGGAAGAAGAAAGTAATTTAGATGTTTTTGTATCGCGTTTCGATGACGATAATAATGACGATACACCAAGTAACTTTTTATTGTCTTCCAGCGATGTTTCTATCTACAACGGAACGTTTACGTTTACTAACGAAAACTTGGAGACTCCGGAAGTTTTACATTTTAACGACATTAAAATTAATGCCTCCCGGTTTCTTATTCATGGGCCAAAGGTGTCTACACGTATAAATACATTCGAATTTCAGGATAGCAGAGGTTTGCATGTCGATAATATGAGTACCAATTTTGCTTATACTTTAAATGATATCACCTTTGCTAATCTAGATTTAAGAACAGCAGAGTCGCATATAAAAGGTGATGTCCGGTTTGATTTTGAACGCGAAGATTTAAAATACTTTACAGACAAGGTTCAGGTAAACGCTAAAATTGATTCTGCCGATTTAGCTCTGGAAGACCTGAATTATTTTTACAATGAATTTGGTGTAAATCAGCGTGCAAAATTTAACGTATTACTCACAGGGACTTTAAATGATCTAAAGCTTAGCGATTTAAAGTTAAGAACGCAAACCAATTCCAGAATTGTAGGAGATATTAATTTTAAAAATTTATTTAGCAGAGAAGGCGGAACCTTTTACATGAAAGGGAATTTTAACCGTTTGTCTTCAACTTATAAAGATTTAATTAAACTTTTGCCTAATCTTTTAGGACAAACCATACCGTCTTCGTTTGACAGACTTGGAAATTTTAATTTAACCGGAGTTACGGAAATAAAAGAAAATCAGATCAATGCCAATATTAATATAGATACGTCTATTGGTCTTGTAAAATCAGATTTGCTTTTAACCAATATAGATCAGATCGACAAGGCATCATATAAAGGAGATATTGCTGTGAGTGATTTTGATATTGGTGTATTTCTTGAAAATCCAAAATTACAAACTACCTCATTAGACATAGTTGTTGATGGAAGTGGATTTACACAGGAACATCTGGATACTAAGGTAAATGGTAATGTGTTTTCGTTAACCTTTAATAATTATACGTATAATGACATAGAAGTTTCCGGAAATTTAAAAGATGGTGTATATAATGGAAAATTAATAAGCAATGACCAGAATTTAAAATTGAATTTTGATGGATTGGCCGATTTTTCGAAAAACAAAAAAACAGTCGATTTTATTGCTGATATAAAATTTGCCGATTTCAACGCATTGAACTTTGTAAGTAGAGATTCAATCTCCATGTTTAAAGGAAATGTAGAAGTGGTTGCAGAAGGGACATCTATTAACGATGTAGAAGGCATGATAGCTTTTACAGCGTCTAATTATTATAACGAAAATGATAATTATGTATTCGACGATTTCAGAATTACTTCAGTGTTTCGGGATTCGATTAGATATGTAGAAATTAATTCTCCCGATATTATAGAAGGAGAAATGAAGGGCTATTTTAAGTTTAAGGATATGGGTAAAATGGCACGTAATGCTGTAGGGAGTATATACAGTAATTTTGAGCCGGAACCATTATCAGAAAATCAATTTTTCGATTTCAATTTTAAAATCTATAATAAAATAGTAGAAGTGTATTATCCTAATATCGAACTTGGTAAAAACACTTTTATTAAAGGGCGGGTGCAAAGCGATGAGAATAAATTGAATGTGACGTTCCGTTCTCCAGAAATTAAACTCTATGATTATTTTGCCAGTAACATTCAACTGGATATCGATAATAAAAATCTGTTTTATAACACCTATTTAGAGGTAGATAGTATTAAAACTAAATTTTACAATGTCTCCAAATTCAGTTTGGCTAATAAAACTTTAAATGATACGCTGCATATGCGTACCGAATTTAAAGGCGGAAAGAATAATATGGATGCATATAATATAAATTTCTATCATACCATAAATGAAGATAATATTAATGTTTTAGGGTTTAAACAGTCAGATATCACATTTAAAAACAATACCTGGACGATTAACAAATTAAAGGATACCCTTAATAAAATTGAATTCACTAACGATTTGAAGTCAGTTGCGGTTAAACAACTGGACATGGTTTTTGGCCAAGAGGAAATTTATTTAAACGGATTTGTTAAAGGGAAACAGGAAAAGGATGTGGAGTTAGCCTTTAATAATGTAGAACTGGCTAAAGTTATGCCCGATTTCGATAGCTTAACAGTAAACGGTATTTTAAATGGTAAACTAAATGTGCTTCAGCAACACGGACATTATTTGCCGAGCTCTAACATTACGGTTGATAGTTTACAGGTAAACGATTTTATGTTAGGTTCGTTTCAGGGAAATATTACAGGAAACGAAAATTTAACACGATATTTTGTAGATGCTAAAATTAAAAATGATGCAGATAAGTCGTTTGCCGCTATTGGTTACATAGATGCCCTGGATAAAATATCATATATAGATGTCGATTTAAATTTTAATGAATTCGATTTAAAACCCTTTAGTCCGTTAGGTAAAGATGTTATCAGTGATATTCGAGGCTACGTTACCGGAGAAGCAAAGCTAATTGGGAATCTGAATAAGCCTTCCATAGAGGGGGTTTTAAAACTACGAGAGGCCGGTTTGCTTATTCCGTTACTAAATACGAATTACGACTTCGATGATGGCTCCAGAGTAGTTTTAAGAAATCAGGAGTTTATGTTCGATAAAATCAATCTAACCGATCATGTGTATCGTACTAAAGGTGTTTTAGGTGGATTTATAAGACATGATAATTTTTCCGAGTGGGAGTTAGGTTTGGATATTAGTACAGATCGATTACTGGTTTTAAATACAGACGACTCGGAAGATGCACTGTATTACGGAACTGGATTTATAGGAGGGAAGGCTACAATTTACGGACCTACAGATGAATTGGTGATTTCGGTACAGGGATCTACAAAAGAAGGTACTGTCTTTAAAATACCAATGAACGATTCGGAGTCTTTTGGAGATAATACCTTTATTCACTTTATAAGTGAAGAAGAAAAACAGGCAAAACTGGAAGGAAAAGAATTATTAGTAAAGGATATTAAAGGACTTGAACTTGATTTTGATCTGGATGTTAATAAAAACGCAGAAATAGAAATCGTAATGGACCGTAATTCGGGAAGTACTATTAAAGGTAGAGGTGTTGGTGGTTTATTAATAGAAATTAATACGAACGGTAAATTTAATATCTATGGTGACTTTTCTGTTTTTAACGGGGTATATAACTTTATGTATGGTGGTCTGGTACAAAAAGAGTTTACTGTGGAGCCCGGAGGAACTTTAGCCTGGGATGGTAACCCTTTAGGGGCTCGTATTAATATTAAAGCTATTTATAAGACGCAGGCAAATCCGTCGCCATTACTCGATAATCCTATTAATAAAAGTATTCCTGTAAATGTAGAAATTGAATTAACCGAGCAGCTGGAAAAACCGGAAGTGAATTTCGGGTTCGAATTCCCGAATGTGAATTCCACAGTTAAATCGGAGTTGACGTACAGACTGGAATCTAAAGAAGATCGCGATAATCAGGCCTTGTATTTACTAACTACAGGATCTTTTGCCAGTGGTATTTCCGGGATTAATCCTTATGGGACGCTTACAGAGCGTTTAAACGGTATTGTAAACGATTTGTTCTCTAAAAGCGATAACAAGCTAAATATCGGTCTAAATTACGAACTGGGAGAAAATAATCCCGATTATCAGACCGACGATCGTTTTGGAGTATCGCTGCAAACGCAGATTAGCGACAGAGTCATGATAAATGGTAATGTAGATGTGCCAATAGGAGGTGTGAGCCAAACGGTTATTGCAGGCGATATAGAAGTTAATTTTTTACTTAATGAAGAAGGAACTTTAACAGCCAATGTCTTTAACCGAGAAAACAGTATACGCGACTTTGGTGAGGAAATTGGTTACACACAAGGTATCGGGATTTCTTATAATGTAGACTTTGATACATTTAAGGAATTACTGTATAAAATTTTTACTAGTCCCAAAGTTAAAAGAGAGCAGGAAAATGCGCCTCAGGAAACTCCGAAATCAGCATCTTCTTTACCGGAGTTTATTATTATGAAAGACGAAACTTCAGTCGAAAATTAACCCGAAATTTTATTATTTTCTTAAAATATATAGAACTTTTTAACTTTTTTTTTATTCAAACGTTTTAGTTTTTAAGCCTTTGTTAAATTGTGGTAAAACCAGTTTCATAATTAGTTTTTCTTTAGTAGTTTTACTGTAAATGTAAAAAACATGTCGAAAAATATTAAAAAAATTGGTGTGTTAACCTCAGGTGGAGATGCCCCTGGAATGAACGCAGCCATTCGTTCTGTTGTAAGAACGTGTGCCTATCATGGTATTGAATGTGCGGGGATTTTTCGTGGATATCAAGGGATGATAGAAGGCGATTTTAAGACTATGGATGCCCGTAGTGTAAAAGGTATTATTAATAAAGGTGGAACTATGTTAAAATCTGCCAGATCGAAAGAATTTATGACGCCAGAAGGCCGTAAAAAAGCTTACGATCAGCTAATAAAAGCCAATATAGATGCTTTAGTAGTTATAGGTGGAGACGGTAGTTTTACCGGAGCTATGGTATTCAATAAAGAATTCGATTTTCCGGTAATGGGAATTCCTGGTACTATCGATAATGATATCTATGGTTCTACGCATACTTTAGGATACGATACAGCTTTAAATACAGTAGTAGATGCTGTAGATAAAATCAGAGATACAGCAAGTTCTCACGACCGTTTATTCTTCATAGAAGTAATGGGCCGAGATGTGGGGCACATTGCCTTGAATGTAGGAGTTGGAGCCGGAGCAGAAGAGGTCTTGATTCCGGAAGAAGATTTAGGTTTAGACCGTTTATTAGAGTCGTTACACCGCAGTAAAAAATCTGGTAAATCTTCAAGTATCGTAATTGTTGCCGAAGGTGATAAAATTGGAAAAAATGTATTTGAACTTAAAGACTATGTAGACGAACATATGTCTGAATACGAAGTGCGTGTATCTGTTCTAGGGCATATGCAGCGCGGGGGATCTCCATCATGCTTCGATCGCGTTTTAGCGAGTAGAATGGGCGTGAAAGCTGTAGAAAGCTTGTTAGAAGGCAAATCCACTTTAATGGTGGGCTTAATGCACGACGATATGGTGTTAACACCTTTAGATCAAGCAATAAAAGGACAATCAAAAATTAACTTAGAATTATTACGTGTGTCAGAAATCATGACCACTTAAACATTAAAACAAGAATATGTCAGTATTAAAATTAGGAATTAACGGATTTGGTAGAATTGGTAGAATTGCTTTCAGAGCAACATTAAACAGACCAGATGTAGAAGTTGTAGCAATTAACGATTTGCTAGATGTTAACCATTTAGCATATTTATTGGAGTACGATTCAGTTCACGGAAAATTTGATGGAACTATCGAAGTAAAGGACGGACATTTAGTAGTTAACGGTAAACACGTTAGAATTACTGCAGAAAAAGATCCTACGCAATTAAAATGGGATGAAGCTGGTGTAGATATCGTAGCAGAATGTACTGGTATTTTTACAACTTTAGAAACAGCAGATTATCACATCCAGGCTGGAGCTAAAAAAGTAGTAATTTCTGCGCCTAGTGCCGATGCTCCAATGTTTGTAATGGGAGTAAATGATGACGAATTAACTGCAGATCATAAAATCGTTTCTAATGCATCTTGTACAACTAACTGTTTAGCGCCAGTAGCTAAAGTGTTAGACGATAACTTTGGTATCGAAGAAGCGTTAATGACAACAGTACACGCTACAACTGCAACTCAAATGACAGTTGACGGTCCTTCAAGAAAAGACTGGAGAGGTGGTAGAAGTGCTTTATTAAATATTATTCCTGCATCTACAGGTGCTGCAAAAGCTGTTGGTAAAGTAATTCCAAAATTAAACGGAAAACTTACTGGTATGGCGTTTAGAGTTCCAACTGCAGACGTATCTGTGGTAGATTTAACTGTAAAAACTAAAAAAGAAACATCTTTAGAAGAAATTAAAGCTGCATTTAAAGCTGCTTCTGAAGGACCAATGAATGGTGTTTTAGGGTATACAGAAGAGTTAGTAGTGTCTCAGGATTTCGTAAGCGATGCACGTACAAGTATCTTTGATGCAGATGCAGCTATCGAATTAAACTCTACTTTCTTTAAAGTAGTATCTTGGTACGATAATGAGTTTGGTTACTCAAACAAACTTATCGATTTAGCTCAAAAAGTTCACGCTTTATAATATTCACTTTATTATATTCCGTAATTTTATATGCTTTGTACTTGCAAAGCCTATAGAATTACGGAATTTTTTTTAACTAACACAATATGATTTTAATAGTTGACAGCGGTTCTACAAAATCCGATTGGATAGCTGTAGACAAAAACGGGAAACAACTTCTCGATAAAATAAGGACCAATGGCATTAACCCGGCCATTCTTTCAGAAAAAAAATTAAGAAAAATAATTAAAGGTAGCGAAGAACTTAAAAGCATTAAGGAAGACGTTACACATTTGTTTTTTTATGGTGCTGGTTGCGGTACCGAAAAGCCAAAGCAACTGTTAAAAGAAATATTGGAAGATTATTTTGCAAATGCCACGGTAGAAGTAGATGAAGATACTATGGCAGCTGTGTATTCTACAATTAATTCCCCGAACGAAGCCGCTGTGGTTTGTATTTTAGGTACAGGGTCTAACTGTAGTTATTTTGATGGAGAAAAATTACATCAACGTGTTAAATCCTTAGGATGGAGTTTAATGGATGATGCCAGTGGTAATTATTATGGTAAACAGCTAATTCGCGATTACTACTTTAATAAAATGCCGGAAGCCATAGATGTAGCATTTGCTGATAAATACAATTTAGAAGCCGATTATATTAAATACAATATTTATAAACAGCCTAACCCAAACGCTTTTCTTGCATCTTTTGCCGAATTTATGTTTTTAAACAAAGAATCGGAATATATTAAAGAGCTTATAAAAAAGGGAATTCGCTTGTTCGCTGAAAATATGATATTGCAGTATAAGGAAGAATTAAAAACGGTTCCAGTACATTTTGCTGGGTCTATAGCCTTTTTCGCAAAAGAGGAAATCCAGGAAGTGGCAGAAGAATTAAATTTTAAAGTAGGAAATTTTGTAAGACGACCAATAGAAGGTTTAGCTAAATTTCATACAAATAATATAGAGTAATGGAAATAGCAATTATAGCACACGACGGTAAAAAAGCTGAAATGGTTCAGTTTTTAAACGAAAACAGAGAAATATTAGAAAAAAATCAGATTTCTTTAATTTCAACAGGGACAACGGGAACAAAAGTAGAAAAAGCAGGTTTCGAAGTTACACCTTATTTATCAGGGCCCTTAGGAGGCGATGCTCAGATTGCTGCACGTGTGGCCGAAGGATTGTGTCATATGGTGTTGTTTTTCAGAGATCCTCTGGAAAAGCATCCTCACGAACCGGATATTTTTATGTTAATGCGTATTTGTGATGTGCATGATGTACCATTAGCGACAAATCCTGCAACAGCAGCCTTATTAATTAAAGGTTTGTAATCTCAGGTTTCAATAATCACAAACTTCATATAAATAAAAAACTCTCTGATAAATTAATTCAGAGAGTTTTTTATTTTTAATTTAATAAGAGGAGAAATGCTTAAAACTTCATTGTTGTTCTTACGTTAAATACTCTTGGCGTTAAATAATTAGGTATGGCATACTGGCGTTTACTGTATACATCTCTAACCCAGGTATTGGTAATGGAATTTTGAACGTCGAAAACATTGAAAATTTCAAAACCAAGCGATAGATATTTAAATGGTTTTCTCCATCCGCTAGTGAAATCCTGGTTTTCATCAACTATAACATATTGTAAGCCCAGATCTGCACGTTTGTAATCAGGTAAACGGTTTTGGTAATCGTAGGGATCGGCATAACTTGGAGATCCTCCAGGTAATCCCGTGTTATACACCAGATTTAAATACATTTTCATACTTGGTACCTTTGGGACATAGTCCTGAAATAAGGCTCCGAATTTTAAACGCTGATCTGTTGGTCTCGCAATATAGCCTCTGTTGTTAATATTCTCTTCAGTTTTTAAATATCCGAAACTAAACCAGGATTCTGTTCCGGGAACAAATTCTCCGTTTAAGCGAAGGTCTAATCCGTAAGCATAGGCTTTGGCTATATTCTGAGCGCGATATCTAATACGTACATTTTCAATTGTATAAGGATTAACGTCTTTTAGGTTTTTATAATAAGCTTCACTGGTAAGTTTAAATGGGCGGTCCCACATTTTAAAACTGTAATCGTTTCCGATAACTAAATGAAGCGATTTCTGAGCTTTTACATCGGCATTAATAGCCCCAATAGAATCTCTTAATTCGCGGTAAAAAGGAGGTTGGTAATATAATCCCCCCGAAATTCTGAACAGCATATCGTGTTGCCAATCCGGTTTAATGGCAAACTGGGCTCTTGGACTTATTACCGTTTGTGTGTCGTATTTCTCTCCGTCGTTATTTACTGTCCAGGAATGCGAACGTAAACCAGCATTGACCCAGGCGTCATGTTGACCAAGTTTATAGCGGCGACTCCATTGTAAATAAGCCTGAATCCGGGAAATCACGGTATTGTTAGTCGCTCTCACGTTTTGAAATGCTACTAATGGACCTTCGTAAGGATCGTATGGCTGATTATTAGGTTCGCGATATTTTGGAGGATTAATGGAAAACCCTGCTGAGTCAATCACTTCCCATTCTACAAGACGGTCTCTGATGTCTTCTTTGGTATACTGTACAGACCATTCAAAATCGTTCTCCTGATAATTGTAGTTTCCTTTGTGTTCTATGGTTGAAATTAAAGCGTCTAAATCGTTTCTTCCGTGGTTTAACTGGCTTCCAATTCCTTCGCTAAATTCAACTTCACCTAAATTTTCATCTCCAATATTACTGTTTACTTCTCCCAGTCGATATTGCCCTAAAATGTCGAAATATTCTTCTTCAGTAGTATGGTAGGTAGAAGTGGTAAGGTGTAATTTTAAGTTGTCGTTTACGGTATAGGTCCCTTGTAAAGCTCCGAAAAGCGTCTTGTAAGCATCCTTTTCCTGACCTTCATAATACACCAGGAGAGCCAGTGGATTATTTATAGTACCGAAATTGGTCTGACGCGTTTGTGGTTCGTAATTATATTTGTTAATTGATGCATTTCCCAGGAAACTTACACTGAATTTATCTGTAAATCTATACGTTAAATACGATTGAATATCGGCGAAGGTAGGATTGTAATTGGTTTCCGTTTCCTTAGCATTTACCAAAAGGCTGTTGTCACGGTAACGCATACCGACCATACCAGTAAATTTAGAATCCTTGCTTAAACCTTGAACGGTAAAACTTCCTCCTAGTAAACTTAAATCGGTATTTACAGCAAAATCTACCGGTTTTTTATAGGTGATATCCAGGACAGATGATAATTTATCTCCGTATTTAGCCTGAAAACCACCAGCCGAAAATTCTACATTATGGACCATATCGGTATTGACAAAGCTTAAACCTTCCTGTTGTCCGGAGCGGATAAGAAACGGACGATAGACCTGAATACCATTTACGTACACCAGATTTTCATCGAAATTACCTCCTCGTACAGAGTATTGTGTACTTAATTCGTTGTTGTTACTCACCCCCGGAAGTGTAGCTAAAATATTCTCAACACCTTGGTTAGCTCCTGGAATATTTCTGATTATTGTGGGGTTTAGGGTAACTATACCTTCTACATCTTTACGGTTACTACCGGAAATAATTACGGTTGCAATCTGTTCTACATTCGTATTCATAACCGGGTTGAACTCGAAAACTTCACCATTTTTTAAATTAAACGATGCTGTAATGCCTTTGTATGAAAGATGAGAAAATACAACTGTAAAGTTACTGTCACTTGGTATTTTTAACTGATAAAACCCGTTTTCATTGGTTTGAGTGCCTTCGTTGTTGGCTTTAATATTCACATTAGGAATGGGCTGATTGCTGTCATCTAATATAACGCCTTGAATTGTTCCCATTTGCGAAAATCCAAGTAAGGGTAATAGAAAAAATAAAAGCTTTAGGCTAAAGCAAGTGTGGTTAGGTTGGTTTTTCATTTATTTTCTGTAAAACATAGCTTCAAATGTAGAACTATTTCCCACATTATCGGTAACAATAATTTTTAAATTGTTTTTCGTTTCATCACTAATATTATCGTTAAAATCATAGGTAAGTAATTTTGTTTTATAATCGTATTCCAGCAAAATCCATTTTCCGTTAATAGTCCCTCTGAATTTAGAAATACCCGATAAATCATCTTCAATCTTAAGTTTTAAATAGTGATAATTGCTTAGCCATTTTCCATTGCTAAAGTTTACCGGAGTAATTTTAGGGGCCTTTGTGTCTGTTGCCAGAGTGTAATACCCCATATCTTTAGTGTAAGTACTAAGTGTGTTTTCTGTTCGGGTTGTTGACGAGTAAGCCGGACGCTTGCGATACCCCACAAGTTCTGCGATAAAAAGTTTGTCTTTGTCGCTGTCGTTGTATTTAGAAATATCGAAATCGATTCTGAAATTTTTTCTGGCAGCTACCCCCAGAGGCAGTAGTTGAAGCGTATCGTTAGAGACTTTAAAATCTAAATAAAAATTGTCGTAAAACGTATTTTTATAAAAGTTTACAGTAATAGGACCTTCGTTTAGAGTTGTGGCTTCATTATCCAATATATAATAAGGTGTAACAGATGGAGCAACTTTTCTTATACTGTCTTTTTGTTTACCATCGATATTTAAGGTAATCCAGGTGTCGTTATTCTTAAAGTCACTTATTTTAATCTTGTATACATAAGCAGTATTGTCTTTTATGTCCAGATAGCCTTCGTTACTCGTGTTTTTGTATATACTTAAGCCGTTGTTTTTATCTATGTATAATTTTTGAATTCGGTCTTTTTTTGTTTTGTAAATGCTATAATCTATAAGATGATTGATTTCGTTGGTTTCATCGAAGGAGAAGGTGCTGAAATCAATTTCAAAATTTAAACTTCCGTTTAAAAAGGTTTGTATATTGTAAACGCCGTTTTTATTGGCTGCCAGATCCTGGCGGTCTACAGTTTCTATTCCGAAGCCTATTTTACCAACGGCTTCAATGCTTTCCGATATAAAATTACCGTCGGCCTGGCGAATTAAACGAATGCTTTGTTTTGTGTTGGAGTTGTTTATTTGGGCACTGTCATCAATTGGATATGCCACTAACTCGGAAACTATTGGTTTTGTAGTGTCTTTGGTATTTATCCCGAAGAGCATTGGATTAATCGGGTGTTCGTTTTTGTCACGAATTTCGAAATGCAGATGCGGGCCACCTGAGCTTCCTGTATTTCCACTATAGGCAATTAATTCGCCCTGAGTGACTAAAAGTGCTTTTATAGGAGGAAATAATTCAATGTCGAAGGATTCCTGTCTATATTGTTCCTGTTTCAGATATTTTTCCAGTTTAGGAGCTAATTTTTGAAGATGAGCATATACCGTAGTATAACCATTAGGATGGGTAATATAAACGGCTTTACCATAGCCATATGGTGAAATTTTAATGCGGCTAACGAAGCCATCGGCCGCAGCTACAACGTCTAAACCTTGTCTTTGCTGCGTTTTTATATCCATACCCGAATGAAAATGATTTGAGCGTAACTCGGCAAAAGTGCCTGCTAAAACGATCGGAATATTTAAAGGGTTAACAAAATAATCTTGAGGATAGGGGTTTTGTGAAAAAAGAAAAATCGGAATAAAAAAAAGGATTAAAAAAAGGGATTTCATGCATGTAATTTTGAGGCACTAAAGTAATTATTTGACTGCAATATGCCAAGAGGAAACGTAGCAATGCTCTGCATTGTATTGATAATGAGGTGAAACAAACTATTTTTAATTTTATGCCAAAAACAATTGTTATTTTTACTTAGGTACATTAACTTTGTGAGATAAGTATGCTATTTGTAAATGAGTAATATTGAAGATATTGTAAATGCTCTTGAAGAAAAAATTAGCAAAATGCTCGATAAAGTGGACACTTTAAAGGCAACTAATGCTAAATTACAGGAGGATTTAATTCAATCTCAGCAGCACATTCAGATTAAAGATCAGGAAATTGAATCCTGGAAAGATAAATATGAAGCGCTTAAAATAGCAAAAAGCATGCTTGGCAGTGACGACAATAAAAGAGAAACAAAGCTTAAAATAAATTCATTAATACGAGAGATAGACTATTGTATAGCCCAGCTCTCAGAATAATGTAATCAGATATGATGTAATGTCAGAAATGCTTAAAATTAAACTTTCAATTGCGAATCGGGTATATCCGTTAACCATTGCTCCGGAGCAGGAAGAAGGTTTGCGAAAAGCAGCTAAAAGTATTGAAACTTTGATTACACAATTTGAGCAAAGTTATTCTGTAAGAGATAAACAAGATGTTTTGGCCATGTGTGCCTTGCAGTTTGCATCTCAAGTAGAACAAAAACAAATAGATAAAGAGGTTGTTAGTGAGCATGTCGAAGAAAAGTTGAATACTTTAAATCGGTTGCTTGAAGAACATTTAAACTCTTAACGGTCTTTAAAATAGATTAAGTTACTGCCTGTATTGGTTATTTTTTTTGATAAACTCAACGTTAATTCTTTAAAAAGGGTGAGTTTAAATTGTAAAAGCAAGCTGTCTTAGAACAGATCCTTGATCAATTTGTTAGCCCTAAACTTGTTTTTAAGGAGTTTATACAAAATCCAGACCGATACAGGCTTTTTTTATATATTAATAATACTAACTGAACATGGATAACTCAATTATATTAATTGCAGGAGGGGCGCTATTAGGCGTAATTATCGGCTTTGTAGTAGCCAAAATTTTAGAGAAAAACAGTGCATCAAAAGTAATAGCAGATGCTAAGCTTGAAGCAGAAAAACTTATTAAAGATGCGAATAATGAAGGAGAGTCTATTAAAAAAGACAAAATTTTACAAGCCAAGGAAAAATTTATTGAATTAAAAGCAGAACACGAAAAAGTTATTTTATCACGTGATAAGAAAATGGCAGATGCCGAAAAACGCACACGCGATAAAGAGTCTCAGGTATCAAATGAATTGTCTAAGAACAAAAAGTTAAATGTAGAACTTGAGAAAAAAATGAAGGACTACGATTATCGTATGGACTTTTTAGATAAAAAACAGGAAGAAATTGAGCGCTTACATAAAAGCCAGGTGGAACAATTAGAGGTCATCTCTAGTTTATCTGCAGAAGAGGCCAAATCTCAGTTAGTGGAATCTTTAAAAGGAGAAGCTAAAAACGATGCCTTGGCTTATATTCAGGATACATTAGAAGAAGCTAAACTAACAGCGCAACAGGAAGCGCGTAAGGTGATTATTAATACGATTCAGCGTATTGGTACAGAAGAAGCGGTGGATAACTGTGTGTCTGTATTCAATATCGAGTCAGACGATGTTAAAGGTCGAATTATTGGTCGTGAAGGACGAAATATTCGTGCCATAGAAGCCGCTACCGGAGTAGAGATTATTGTAGACGATACACCGGAAGCCATTATTTTATCGTGTTTCGATTCTGTTCGTCGTGAAGTTGCACGTCTGTCTTTACATAAATTAGTGACCGATGGTCGTATTCACCCGGCACGAATTGAAGAAGTTGTTAAAAAGACAAGAAAGCAAATCGAACAGGAAATAATAGAAGTTGGTAAACGAACAGTAATCGACTTAGGAATTCATAATTTACATCCGGAACTGATTAAGGTTGTAGGACGTATGAAATACCGTTCGTCTTACGGGCAGAACTTATTGCAACACTCCAGAGAAGTGGCTAAGTTGTGTGGTATCATGGCTGCTGAATTAGGTTTAAACCCGAAATTGGCTAAACGTGCCGGATTATTACATGATATAGGAAAAGTACCGGATGCAGAAGCAGATATGGAAACACCACACGCAATTCTTGGGATGCAGTGGGCTGAAAAATACGGTGAAAAGGACGATGTAATTAATGCTATTGGAGCGCACCACGACGAGATAGAAATGAAATCGTTATTAGCACCGATTGTACAGGTTTGTGATGCGATTTCAGGAGCTAGACCAGGTGCAAGACGACAGGTGTTAGACAGTTATATTCAGCGATTAAAAGATCTGGAAGATATCGCCTTCGGATTTACCGGAGTTAAAAAGGCATATGCGATTCAAGCGGGACGAGAGCTTCGTGTAATTGTGGAAAGTGAAAAAGTAACCGACCAGAATGCAGCTGATTTATCATTCAATATCTCTCAGAAAATTCAAACGGATATGACCTATCCGGGGCAGGTTAAAGTAACTGTTATTCGAGAAACCAGAGCAGTAAATATTGCAAAATAATAAAACTTAGAATTATATTTCTTTAGAAGCATTCAGTAAAACTGGATGCTTTTTTTTTGATTTTAAAGAAGGAGAGGGATTTGAAATTTATGGAGTACTCTTAATTTTTTAAATTATTTTAAGTGACGTTAATAGGTTGATTTTGTTGTTTTTAAATATTGTTACATGAAGTTTTTATTTAAAATCAAATTCTAAAAACAAAAGCGGTAGTATTCAATTGATTCTTGAATACTACCGCTTAATAATAGCATTTGTAAATGGTGTTTAAGCGCTAATTGAAGTAGCATGTTTTGATAGGCGTTATTCGTATTTAGCCGCTTTTCCGTTACTGGCCGATTGTTTTAAAAATTCACGGATATCGTTATTAGCAGAAATTAAATCATCATTTCTTAAGTACATCATGTGTCCACCACGATAGCCTTTAAATGTAAAACGATCTTTGAATGTGCCACTAGGGTCTATTTGCCACATAGTGTATTTGGCTCCGAAATATGTTGTTGCTCCGTCATAATAACCAGATTGAATCAACACTTTTAAGTATGGATTTTGCGCCATGGCTTGTCGCAACTGATCTCTAACATTGTTTTTAGAGTCGTCCCAAGGATGTACATTTCCAAACATGTTGTATTTAATGTCTGTTTTAAAGTTTAAATGCTCACGGATATAATAATTAATAGCAGGTGTGAAGGAGTGGGACCAGGAGGTGATTTCAGCATTATAATCCGGATGACTACCGGCAACTGTTTTATCGAAACCAAGATATCTCGAATCGAGACGACCAACGGTCTGTCCGCTTTGTTCTCTTAAAAGGGCTTTCCAGAAAAAACTGTTAGATACTTCCAGATTATTTTGTAAAATATCTTTTTCTGATAATCCGGAATAATAGGCTACTTTTTGAGCAATATTTTGTTTTTCAGTCTCAGAAATGAATCCCCCTTTAGCCAGAGCTGGCATAAAACTGTTTATGGCATAATTTTCAACTTCAGGAAGAATTTCAGTTAAATCTTTTTGTTGAAGCGTAGCAGGTAATCTATTGTGATACCAGGCTGTAGCCGTAAAATAAGGAAGATTTAATGCAGAATATACAGGTTGGCCTGTGTTGTAAAGCTTGTAATCGGCAGGAGAAACCAATATAACGCCGTTTAGGTACATCCACTGGCTGTTTTGCAGTTCATTTGCTAAGCCCATAACTCGTGTGCCTCCGTAACTCTCGCCTATAATGTATTTTGGGGACTCCCAGCGGCTTTTTCTGGATACGAAGGTATTCATCCATTCTGCCAGATATTTAATGTCTGCATTGATCCCGAAAAACAGGTCGCGGTTTGGTAGTTTGCCTTCTTTGTCCGGTAGCATTCTCGAATATCCTGTGTTAACCGGGTTAACATAAACGATATCTGCCACATCTAAAATGGAATTAGGATTGTCTTTAACGCCGTAAGGCTGTACTGGATAACCTTCATCATCGATATTTAAAACCTTTGGCCCTGTGTAAGCGATATGCATCCAGACAGAAGCTGATCCCGGACCTCCGTTAAAAGAAAATACCAGTGGTCTTTTGGATTTTTTTACATTATTTCGCTCATAATAGGTGTAGTACAAAGTGGCTATTGGCTGGCCTTTGTCGTCCCACACAGGTTGAGTTCCT
The DNA here is from genome assembly GCF_051172795.1 of Formosa sp. S-31. Classification (NCBI taxonomy): domain Bacteria; kingdom Pseudomonadati; phylum Bacteroidota; class Flavobacteriia; order Flavobacteriales; family Flavobacteriaceae; genus Formosa; species Formosa sp. S-31. The sequence continues at coordinate 517,770 of NZ_JAENDK010000002.1, read as the reverse complement.
GTAGTAGCAGTATAGGAAATTTTAGTGTTGTTAATGGTGCTTTCATGTTGCGTAACAACCATGGTGTCGACAGGAATTTCCCGTTTCTGGGCAAAGAGCGATAGAGTACTAAACAAAAAAATAGTAGATACAATGTGCTTCATAGTTTATTTTTAGGTATTTATATTAATGTGTATGGGTTAAAAGCCTTCAAAAACGCCAAGTCCAAATAAAGCATAATCGTATTTTACAGGATCTTTCGGGTCTAAAGCCCTTAGGGCCGCGTCTAATTCTTTTAAAGCTTTAGCATCATTTTGTTTGCGTTGCAGTAATGCTAATTTCCGGGCTACATTTCCTGAATGTACATCCAGCGGGCAGGATAGTAGAGCAGGTGAAATAGATTTCCAGATTCCCAAATCCACGCCCGCAGCATCCTGTCTAACCATCCAGCGTAAAAACATGTTGATGCGTTTTGCTGCTGAGTTTTTTAGGGGATCACTAAGGTGTTTTTGAGTTCGAGGCAAGTGTTCAATTTCAAAAAAAACGGATTTAAATTTATGGATGGCATATTGTAAATCATTGCTTTTAGCAACACTTGAAAATAGATGTTCTAATCCATTGTAATTGATGTAAATGTGTTTTAAGCTTTTTATGAATTGTGCTAGGTCATCTCCGTTAAATGTACGGTGGACAAAAGGAGCTAAGTTATCTAATTCCGAAGGACTGTGGTTAAGTACAAAATCGTAAGGCGCATGGTCTAAAAGCTCCATCATGTATTTGGCATTTTTAATAATGCTCTTACGGTTTCCCCAGCTGATAGTGGCTGTTAGAAATCCGGCAATTTCTATGTCCTCTTTAGTCGAGAACAAGTGGGGTATTTGTATAGGATCACTTTCAATAAATTTAGGATTATTGTAGAGTGCCACTTTATCGTCTAAAAATAGTTTTAATTCGCTTTGGTTCATCATTACATTAAAAGTACTGCGGGTATAATTAACACGCCATTATAAAGCGCGTGAAAAAGTATGGAGTGAATTAAGCCGTATTGCATTCTGATTACACCCAGGAAAAATCCAATTAAAATCTGAGGCGCTACTAATACAGGTGCTAAGAGTAATACATTTTTGGTGATTTCGAAGTTTGTAATATGAATAACGCCAAATAAAATAGCAAAACCATAAAATATAAACCGAAACCAATTTTTGAATTTACAAAACAGGGGGATAGGCGCTCGGAATATAAGTTCTTCCAATACAGGTGCTACAATAACCCCTAAAAGGACTATGGCGTATGGTGGAAATTCTTCGAATAGTATGGTGGAGGCGTGATCTTCGAAATTTATAATTTGTAAAATATCAAGTATGGTAAATACTATGGTAAATCCAAAATTTAAAACAAAGGCTATAACTAAAGCTACTGTAATTACCTGAAATTTCGTAAATCCAGAGAAAAGATCTGTATTCTGGCAATCAGGTTGTCTTAAATACCGGATATAAAGAGATAGAATGTTTATAAATGCATTCATTTAGCGTGTTATATTTCCGTCGACCATCACCAATTTGCGATCGGCTAAATTGGCTAATTCTTCATTGTGTGTTACAATGACAAAGGTTTGGCCAAATTCGTTTCTCAGTTTAAAAAATAAATTATGGAGGTGTTCAGCCGATTCACTGTCCAGATTTCCTGAAGGTTCATCGGCAAAAATTAGCCCCGGATTGTTTATTAAGGCTCTCGCCACGGCAACACGTTGTTGTTCTCCTCCCGAAAGTTCGTTAGGTTTATGGTGGTAGCGGTGCGATAATCCTAAAAAGTCAAGTAACTCTTTAGCTTTAGGTTCTGCTTCTGCCGGCCCCGTTCCTTTTATATAAGCTGGAATACAAACGTTTTCCAAAGCTGTAAATTCGGGTAATAATTGATGAAACTGAAAAATAAATCCGATATGTTCATTTCTGAACTTAGCGAGTTTCTTTTCCTTTAAAGCTTTTATGTTCACTCCGTTAATCGATAATTCGAAAGGTTCTTTCTTAGAAGGTGTGTCTAAAGTTCCGAGAATTTGTAGCAGCGTTGTTTTTCCGGCACCAGAAGCTCCTACAATAGAAACAATTTCGCCTTTTTTTATGTGAAGATCAACGCCTTTTAAAACATGAAAATCTTCGTAATATTTATGGATGTTTTTCGCTTGAATCATGCAATTTATTTGAGCGGATTAAAGTAATACATTCTCAGGGTTTCGGCAAAAAAATAGTACTGTTTCACCACGTATAGACTCTAATTCCTCTTAACAGATACATATTAGTAAAGCTATATATCTGTTTTTAAATTGTACCTTTGATAAACAGAGGTATCAGTATCTTACTTTTAATTAGAATTTTAAATTATGCCTTATAAACAATACGAAGACTATAACATTGAAATTACCGACGAAATTAAGTCGCAATATCAGGGAATAATTAAAAATGTTGGAGAAGATATAAATCGAGAAGGTTTATTAAAAACTCCTGAAAGAGCATCTAAGGCAATTCAGTTTTTAACTCAGGGTTACAATCTGGATGCTGCCGAAATACTAAAAGGAGCTATGTTTAAGGAGTCTTATAATGAGATGGTAATCGTTAAAGACATTGAGTTGTATTCGCTTTGCGAGCACCATTTGTTGCCGTTTTTCGGGAAAGCACATATTGCTTATATTCCTAATGGTTACATAGTAGGTTTAAGTAAATTACCGAGAATTGTAGATGTGTTTGCAAGACGCTTACAGGTTCAGGAACGTCTTACCGAACAGATTCTAGACTGTATAAACGATACGCTAAGGCCGCAGGGGGTAGCGGTAGTGATTGAAGCCAGCCATATGTGTATGATGATGCGTGGAGTGCAAAAACAGAATTCTGTAACTACAACTTCTGGTTTTAGAGGACAGTTTGAAAAAATAGAAACCCGTAATGAGTTTCTAAAACTGATTAGTGAAAACTTGTCATAATCATTAAAATGGTATGTTTCTTGATTTTAGCTGTTTAAACTATTTAAAATGAAGCAAAAAAAGCACACTCATTATAATAAATTAGCCTTAAGCCTGTTGTTAGATGCTATAGGTTATATCAGTTTTGTAATTCCAGGAATAGGAGAGTTCTCTGATATAATCTGGGCTCCGACATCTGCCTGGATCATGACAAAAATGTATAAAGGACAAGAGGGGAAAGTCGCGGCAAGTATTGCTTTTGTAGAAGAAGCTATGCCAGGGTTAGATGTGATGCCAACCTTTACATTAATGTGGTTGTATAAGTATGTTCTTAGTAAAAGTAAAAACGAATCAGGAATAGTAAAAACAAAAAAGTCCCTATTATAAGGGACTTTTTTTTTGTTTAAAATTTGTAAGTGAGACCGATATTAAAATTGCGTCCCATATTGTATATATTGTCAGTTTTTAAACGAGATAAATGGTTTATGTATTTCTTATTTGTAAGATTACTTCCGGATATATTAAAACCTAATTTATTTTTAAAAGCATTAAATTCTCCTCCTAATCCTGCGCTTAAAAGGTTGTAAGCCGGGGTTTCAGTTTCAAAACTACTGATGTTTTTCTGACTTAACGTAGAGGTTAATTTTACAAAAGCAAAGCCTTTGCTTAACCAGTTCTTTTCAAATTCAAGGCGAATCGTATTCTTAAAGTTATTAGCAGGGATTAGAGGAAGATGGCCTCCTTCGTTTTGTTTTCCGGTTACGGTTTCAAAACTACTTTCAAAATGCAACCAGTCTAAAGGATGTGGGTGAAAATGTAAACCAAATTCGCCACCAAATAGTGTAGCATTGTTTTGCTCGTATAAATAAACAGGGTCATTATCTATATAATCTCCATTTGGGGATAGATAGATGTAGTTATTTACAATATTGTAAAATCCATTTGCAAAAACTTCAAAATGGTCGTTTTTAAATTCAAGTGCTAAATCTGTTTGGACATTTTGTTCGTTTTTTAAATTAGGGTTGCCAATTTCATAACGATTAGTCCCATGATGAGAACCGTCTGATGTGAGCTCTGCTAAATTAGGAGCTCTAAAGCCACTTGCTATATTCAGTCTCAGCGATGTATTTTTTAAAATATCTGTTTTAAAACCAAAGGCTCCATTAAAACTATTAAATGATTTGTCAAGGTCTGATGTTGATATGTTTCTAGTATCAAAACGCGCTCCTAGTTGTACATCTATTTTTTCGAAATGGATGTGAGATGTAGCTAACACTCCGATATCATTTGTGGTAGCATCGGGTATTAAAAACTCTTCGCCGTAATTGGTGTTGGTTTGATTCATACCCTGAACACCAACAATAGTTTCAAATTTTCCAAACGTTGGAAGGTGATATTTTACATCGTAATTAAAGGTTTTTAATTTCATCTGTAAAGCAGGATGAAAATCCATGTCTTCATCGTCATGATCTTCATGATCGTCGTGGTCTTCTTCTTCCTCATCCTCGTCATGATGCTCATGATCATGACCGTCTTCAAATTCTCTACGATCGTTATATAAAAAACCTAAATTTATGTCTAAACTTGAGTTTTCAAAGAAAATACTTGATTTAGAGCTGAAAATATGGTTTGTAATCTCCTGATAAGGCAAAAGAGGTGCTTTATTGGTAGATTGAATACCTATCTCTTCCGGTATACCAAGTTTTGAATTGTTCAGGTTATAACGAATTTCAGTTTTGAAATTTGTAGATTGGTAGCCGAAGCCTGTCTTTAAATCCTGTTCTCTAAAACGTGTATTTGTAACACGATAGTCCGCTGTTTTATAATCGGAATGTTCTGTTAAACTTCCTCTGATAAGAAACTTAAAATTATTGGCGGACGTTTTGTAGCCAGCATTTGTATTATATCCTCGGGTGTTTGAAAAATAAGTCGCAGACAAATCACCGTGGGTTTCGTTTTGTTGTGCAAATTTCTCTGGGTTTAAGTATAAAACGCCACCCAATGCATCGCTTCCATAGAGTAAAGATGCTGGTCCTTTTATAACTTCTACACTTTCTATTCCGGCATCATTTATACCAAGTCCGTGTTCGTCACCAAATTGTTGGTTTTCTAATCTTACACCTTGAGTATAAACCAAAACCCGGTTAGAGCTTAGGCCTCTAATTACAGGTTTGCCGATGCTTACTCCTGTAGAAATACTTTCGACACCTGCTATATTTGAAATGCCTTCAGAAAGTGTTACTGCTCCTGAGGTTTTTAAATCTTCCATTTTAGCATGTTCCACTTTCATGACATTATCACGTTGTAATTTGTGAAACGGAGTGGAAACGATAATCTCTTCAATTTCTATAGCGGAAGGACTTAAAGAAATTTGAAGAGAAGTGTAAGTAGGTATAGAAATATTTTGAGCATAGCTTTCATATCCAATTAACGAACATACAAGTTTGTAAGTGCCGTTAGGGAGATTTTCTATTTTAAAGTAACCGTTTTCATCGGTGATGATTCCTTTGTCTAATTGAGGAAAATAAACATCTGCAAAAGCTATGCCTTGAGTGGTGGCCTTATCTGTAATTTGACCGCTTATTATGTTTTGAGCAAATGTATTGCTAATGCATAGACATAATAAGATATTCAATATTGATTTCATGAATTATTAAGTTTAAAAATTTTTTAAATACTGAAATTAATCAGTTTATTAAGGGGTATTTAAACTAATTCAGGAGGTCCTCTTAAACAGAAGTGAAGCTGTTGATATTCACTTAAAAAGAAGTACTGTGAAATTATTATCTGAAAGTTTTCTTGAGGAATAAAAACTTCGATAAAATTAAAAGGTAGGGTAAAATGATGATTAAGCTGAAATTTATAAAATTCGCAGTCAACATCAGCAGTGTGTAAATGCGTTTGTTTTTCACCGTGACATACTTCGTGAACATGTGCTTCAAAAACATGGTTAAACTTTACTAAAGTTGGTATTAACAACGCTAATACCAATACTAAAGCAGAAAATTTAAATGTTATGTTTTTGATGTTTTTTTGCATTTAGTCGATAAAACGTTTTAAGCCAAAGCGTTTTAGCATTTTCTTTTCAAAATTCCAGAAAAACTCAAATTGTCCTAATAGCCAGCCAAAACAAACTAAAAGAATCTGATAAAATAGCATACACAATAAAATATAAATTATCCAGTAAAATAAAGGGTATAAATTATCTTGTGTAACTCCAAGCCATTTAATAATTGGGCGTCCAATAAAAACAGAAGAGGAGCCTGTAAAAGCAAAAACCATGAAAACGCGAATCATTTCCCATCTGTGCTTTAAAATCCATTTGCCTTCTAATTTTTTAAATAAAGCCAGACAAAGTTTTAGTAGTAAAAAACTAAGTAAAAGTGAGACACTGTAAACAATTGCAATGTTGTAATCTTTTAAAAAGGCATTAGCCAGTTTATAAGCACTGTAAAAAAGAATAATAATTCCGGCAATAGGGAATACGAGTTGCCAGTTTTTGGTGATTTGCCAGTTTTGTTTAAATTTTTCCATAACTAATTATGGCTGCAAATATAAATTAAATTCTAGGAATTTGGGCAGTTAATCGCTGGTTGTATTTTAACTGAAAGTAAATAAAGTAGTTGTAGAGTTTGTAATTTACCTCGTAACCATAATCTATATGAGGACTGTAGTCTATTCGTAATTCGTATAAACTGGGGTCGTAACGTTGCGGATTAAGCACCCTGTTATTCCATTCGTTAACCATGAAAATATTCTTGTTTTCCAGATAGGTCTGGCTGTAATAGCCTTCTGGTCTGGCTGTACTAACCAGCCAGGTGTTAAATCCGGGTTCTATAATAATAATTTGATATTCTAAACTGTCGTTTTCAATTCTAACCGTATCATTTTCAGTTATGGCTACCTCTTTGTCTATGCTTTTTCCTGTAGTTGCAGGCTTGCTCGTATTACAGGAGATAGCGCAGAGTGCCAGAATGAAGATGTAAACAAAAAGTCTCATAAAAACATGGTTTTATTAAAAATACAACTTTTTAAATAGATTAGAAAACTATAAAAGCCGGATTGTGTTAGCATCCGGCCTATTTATATTAAATATGGTTATTTTAAAAATTTACCTAAAAGATCGGAAATGCCTCCCTGACTTTTATTACTATCTAAAAACATACCGGCAACGTCGTCTACAATACTGCCATCTCCATCTGCATCCAGCATAGATTCAAGAAAACTATGATTTACACCTTTGGAACTGCCTTGGATTAATCCGCCGAGCATACTGGTTAAATCATCACCACTATTAATATTGCTCTGGTGGTGTTGTTTACCCAGATATCCCATTAAAAGGGGAGTAGCAATTTTTAGAATTTTAGCGACCGTATTGGCATCTAAACCTGTTTTTAGTCCTAATGCTTTTTCTACATTAGGTTGTTTTTCTCCTAATACGTGGTTTAAAATTTTGCTACCGTCGTTTACAACTTCGTTATCTACGCCGCCCTGGAAAAAGCTACCTAGATCGTCCAGAATACTACCGTCGTGCTTGTTGTTTAAGGCGTTTTGGAGGCTTTCTGCGCCTTGAGCAGAATTTGCATTTCTGTTCATGGCCTGCATTAAAACAGGAAGTGCCATGGTAAGTAAATCGCCTGTTTTATTTTGATCCTGACCTGTTTCTGAGGCCACTCCGGAAATCATGGTTTTTCCTAAATCGCTGTTTAATAAATCTAAAATTCCTGACATGGTTTGATGTGTTTATTGATTAATATCGAATGGTAATTCAAGGTACAAAAAAAGCCCTAACATGTATGTTAAGGCTTTGGTATAATTGTTTGGAATTAACGTTTATAACAGGATGCTGCTAATTTGTTGAGCTAACTCTGTACCAATTCTATCCTGAGCTTCATTAGTCGCTGCACCAGTATGCGGTGTAAGCGATAGCGAAGGGTTCATTAATAAGGCCATTTCTGGTTTAGGTTCTTTTTCGAAAACATCTAAAGCTGCTCTTGCAATTTTACCGCTTTCAATTGCTTCAACTAAAGCCACCTCGTCTACAACACCACCACGAGCAGCATTAACTAAAATAGCTCCATCTTTCATGATAGCGAATTCCGGCTTTCCGATTACATAGCCATCCTGAGCAGGCACATGTAATGTTAAAAAGTCTGCCTGTTTTAAAACCTCTTCTTTAGAAATAGTTTCAATGTCAAAGTTTACTTTTTGTCCGTCAAAGAATTCTAATTCCAGATTTGCTTTTTCAATAAAAGGGTCGAAAGCAACAACTTTCATTCCGGCTCCTAAAGCAACTTTCGCAGTAGCTTGTCCAATACGTCCGAAACCTAATACTCCTAAAGTTTTTCCTTTTAATTCAATTCCTTTTGCGTATGCTTTCTTTAAGGCTTTAAAATTAGTGTCGCCCTCTAAAGGCATATCTCTGTTAGAATTGTGTAAGAAACGTGCTAATCCATATAAATGACCAAATACTAATTCTGCAACAGAGTGAGAAGAAGAGGCGGGTGTGTTAATTACATGTAGGCCTTTTTCTCTTGCGTATTCTACATCTATGTTGTCCATACCAACACCACCACGACCAATAATTTTAAGGCTAGGGCAGGCGTCGATTAAATCTTTACGAACGGTAGTTGCGCTACGTACTAAAAGAACTACAATGTTGTTTTCGTTAATATAATTGGCTAATTGTTCTTGCGCTACGGTAGTCGTAATAACTTCAAATCCATCTTTTGTTAAGGCATCAATTCCACTTTGAGAAATACCGTCGTTTGCTAATACTTTCATAAGATATTCGTCATTTAAAATGACTGAGATTTTATATTAATTAATTGTTTTATGCTTTTCTTTCCAGTTCACTCATTACTTCAACTAAAGCAGCTACACTACTTAATGGTAATGCGTTATACATCGATGCTCTGTATCCGCCAACACTACGGTGACCGTTGATTCCGTTTAATCCGGCTTCTTTCGCCATGGCATCAAACGTGTCTTTTAAGGCTTCATCGGTTAAGTTGAACGTAGCATTCATATTAGAGCGATCTTCTTTAGCTGCAAATCCCTTAAATAGAGGGTTTAGGTCTATTTCGGAATACATTAACTGCGCTTTCTTTTCGTTTTCTTCTTCAATCGCAGCAATTCCGCCTAAATTTTTAAGCCATTCTAATGTCAACATTGAGGTGTAAACAGCAAATACCGGAGGTGTGTTATACATACTTTCTTTGTCGATATGCTGAGTATAATCCAGCATAGAAGGAATTTGTCTTGATACTTTACCAAGAATATCTTCTTTAATTACAACTAAAGTTGTTCCGGCAGGCCCCATGTTTTTTTGAGCACCGGCATAAATTAAATCGAATTTAGAGAAGTCTAATGTTCTTGAAAAGATATCGCTACTCATATCGCAAACTAATGGCACCGGGCAATCCGGAAATGCTTTAATTTGAGTCCCGAAAATAGTGTTGTTCGAAGTACAGTGAAAATAATCAAGGTCTGAAGGAATCGTATATCCTTTAGGGATGTAATTAAAGTTCGCATCTTTAGACGAGGCAATTTCCACAACCTCTCCAAATAATTTTGCTTCCTTAATCGCTTTTGAGCTCCAGGTTCCGGAATTTAAATAACCTGCTTTGGTTTCTAATAAATTATAAGCCGCCATTAAAAATTGCGTACTGGCTCCACCTTGTAAAAATAGTGCTTTGTAGCCTTTACCTTCCAGACCAAGTAATTCTAAAGCCAAAGCGCTGGCTTTATCCATAACTTCTACAAAGGGTTTGCTTCTATGGGAAATCTCAATTAAAGATAATCCGCTGTTGTTGAAATCTACAACTGCTTCTGATGCTTTAAGTAAAACTTCCTGAGGTAGAATGCAGGGACCTGCACTAAAATTGTGTTTTTTCATTGTTTCGATAATTTTTTGATACCTACAAAGGTGCTAATTAATTGTAGAATTAATGTTATATTTTTAATAATTTTTATGCTAAACTTTCAACAGAAAGTCAACAGTATCAACATTGTCTGCATAATCCCACAAGTTAGGTGACTGGGTGTCTCCGAAAACAATTTCGTTATCTGTAAATCCTTTAGAAACAACGCATTGTATTTTTTCTTTTTGCTCGTTTAGAGTCGATTTTAGGTCTACTATATCGTTGTAGTACTGGTAAAAAACGGTTGCAATTGGAGATGAAAAATTCTGGTCTTCTTTAATCATTAAAAAGCCGTTTTCAAGCATGTCAAATTCGCTCATTAAATACACTGCTTTATTGTAGTCGTAGTTATTGGCATATTTTAGATCGTGAATGATATGATTCCATTTGTACATGGCCTGAAAAAAGGCGTCGAAGTTATAATTTTCAGGTAAGTATAATTTTGAAACACTTCTGCATCCTAAACCATAATACCTGAAAATATCGTCGGCCAAACCTTCCAGTTCCTCAGGGGATTCTTTTCCTGTTAGTACTGCTATAGAATTTCTGTTTTTTCTAATGATAGCAGGCTTATTTTTAAAATAATATTCGAAATAACGTGCTGTATTGTCGCTGCCTGTGGCGATTACAGCATCGAAACCTTCCAGTTTTTGATCGGTAAAGCTAATACGTCCTTTAAATTCCGGAGCTGTATATTCAAGGTATTTAGCCAGAAATGGCAGTAGATGTTTGTCGTTAGAGGATTGTTTTACCAAAGCGTTATGACCGGAAATTAACACAGATAAAAAGTCATGGAAACCAACTAATGGAATGTTTCCAGCCATAATAACAGCTATAGTCTTTGGGTTTTCAGTATTGAAGTTATACTTTTCTAACCAGGTGTTAATGTTATTTTCTGTCAATGCATTAGCCCAGCTTTCTGTAGCGAATAATAAGTTATCCTGATTAAACCAGCCGTTGTGTTCCTGCGCCAGTTTTAGTTGATGTTTAAAGGTGTCGAAAAACAAATCGTTAAAAAGAATACCGTCTTTTTTTTCGATTTTTTCATTAGAAAACTGACTTAGGAATTTTCCTAAATGGACAAAAGCTGCTATTCTTTGCTGTAAATTCATTTCTAATTTGGTTATGAAAGGTTTTGGCTTTATTTTTGCGTCAAAGTTAGAAAAAGAAAACGCTATGGCAATTATAATAACAGACGAATGTATAAATTGTGGTGCTTGTGAACCAGAGTGCCCTAACACAGCTATTTACGAAGGCGCCGACGACTGGAGGTATAAAGACGGTACAAGTTTAGAAGGTAGTATTGTGCTTCCAAACGGAAAACAAGTAGATGCTGATGAAGCACAGGAGCCTGTAAGTGACGAAATATACTATATCGTTCCTGATAAATGTACTGAATGTAAAGGCTTTCACGAAGAGCCGCAATGTGCAGCTGTTTGTCCTGTAGATTGTTGTGTTCCGGATGACGATCATGTGGAAACAGAAGAAGAGTTGTTAGGTAAACAACGCTTTATGCACCCTGACAATTAAGAATAAAAATATTATAATAATAAGAAATCCCGAATCGAAAGATTTGGGATTTTTTTTATAAAAGAAACTTCAGATAATTACTTACATTTGCACTCGCAAAAACCTTAATTAATAGGGTAATGCTTTAATTATAATATTTAAAAGTCACATGAAAGCTGGAATTGTAGGATTACCAAACGTAGGCAAGTCAACCTTATTCAATTGTTTATCTAATGCTAAAGCCCAAAGTGCAAACTTTCCGTTCTGTACTATCGAACCTAATATAGGCGTAGTGAATGTGCCGGATCCAAGATTACAGAAATTAGAAGAACTTGTAAAACCTGAGCGTGTAATTCCGGCAACAGTAGAGATTGTGGATATTGCTGGTCTTGTAAAAGGGGCAAGTAAAGGAGAAGGCTTAGGAAATCAGTTCCTGGCAAATATCAGAGAGACCGATGCGATACTTCATGTATTACGTTGTTTTGACAATGATAATATTGTTCATGTTGACGGTAATGTAAATCCTATTCGCGATAAGGAAACTATCGATATGGAATTACAGTTAAAGGATCTTGAAACCGTAGATAAAAAACTTGAAAAAGTAAAACGTGCAGCAAAAACCGGCAATAAAGAAGCGCAGAAGGAAGAAGCTTGTTTATTAAAAATTAAAGCCGGATTAGAAGCAGGAGTTTCTGTACGAGCTTTAGATTTTGAAGAAGATGAATATGAAGAATTTGTTGTGCCTTCGCAATTTATTACTGCTAAACCGGTAATGTATGTTTGTAATGTAGATGAAGGTTCTGCTAATTCAGGAAATGCTTATGTGGATATAGTAAAAGAAGCTGTTAAGGATGAAAATGCAGAAGTTCTGGTTTTAGCTGTAGGAACTGAGGCTGATATTAATGAACTAGATGATTTTGAAGAGCGTCAGATGTTTTTACAGGATATAGGACTAGACGAACCGGGATCTTCTAAATTAATCCGTTCGGCTTATAAGTTATTAAATCAGCAGACGTACTTTACTGCTGGTGTTAAAGAAGTGCGTGCCTGGACTGTAGATATAGGAGCTACTGCACCTCAGGCAGCAGGTGTTATTCATACCGATTTTGAAAAAGGATTTATCCGTGCAGAAGTTATTGCATATGATGATTTTGTGACTTACGGAAGTGAATCTAAAGTGAAAGAAGCTGGAAAAATGCGTGTAGAAGGAAAAAATTATGTTGTTAAGGATGGAGATGTTATGCATTTCTTATTCAACGTTTAACAATTTATTTACAATAAAAAAAAGAAGCTAATGTGTGTCACATTGGCTTTTTTTGTTAATAAATACTGGTGTTCCAGTTTCATTTTTAATGCCTAAATGTTATATTAGCAACTCATCATTACAATTTTATGCTAGACCAATCCAATTATACAGAAGATAATATACGCTCGTTAGACTGGAAAGAACATATTCGTATGCGACCTGGTATGTATATTGGTAAGCTTGGTGATGGTTCTTCTCCAGACGATGGTATTTATATCCTGTTAAAAGAAGTTTTAGACAATTCCATAGACGAATACGTGATGGGAGCGGGTAAAACTATAGAAATTTCTATTCAGGGAAATAAAGTTATTGTTCGCGATTACGGCCGAGGTATTCCTTTAGGAAAAGTGGTAGACGTGGTGTCTAAAATGAATACAGGAGGAAAATATGATTCTCGTGCATTTAAAAAATCGGTCGGACTTAATGGAGTGGGGACAAAAGCGGTTAATGCCCTGTCTACGTATTTTAGAGTAGAATCTACAAGAGACGGGAAGTCCGCTTCGGCAGAATTTGAAAAAGGAGATTTAACCAATCAGGAATTTTTAGACGAAACAACACGCCGTAAAGGAACTAAAGTGTCTTTTGTTCCGGATGATCATATTTTTAAGAATTACAAATTCAGAAATGAATATGTAACCAAGATGCTTAAAAATTATGTGTATTTAAATCCGGGATTAACTATAGTTTTTAACGGAGAAAAATATTTTAGTGAAGATGGTTTAAAAGATTTATTAAGCGAAACTATTAATGAATCTGATATGGTTTACCCAATAATTCACTTAAAGGGAGACGATATAGAAGTAGCCTTAACACACAGTAAAACACAGTATTCTGAAGAATACCATTCGTTTGTTAACGGTCAAAACACCACTCAGGGAGGTACGCACTTAGCGGCTTTCAGAGAAGCGTTGGTTAAAACGTTAAGAGAGTTTTACGGTAAAAATTACGATGCATCTGATATTAGAAAATCGGTGGTTTCTGCCATTGCCATAAAAGTGATGGAACCTGTATTTGAAAGTCAGACTAAAACCAAACTGGGGTCGACAGATATGGGAGGAGATTTGCCAACTGTACGAACCTATGTTAACGATTTTCTAAAAACACATTTAGATAATTTTCTTCATAAAAATGCCGAAGTGGCTGATAAAATTCAACGAAAAATTTTACAGGCAGAACGTGAGCGTAAGGAACTTTCTGGTATTCGAAAATTAGCTAAGGACCGGGCTAAAAAAGCAAGTCTTCATAATAGAAAATTAAGAGATTGCCGTATTCATTTTGGAGATATAAAAAATGAACGTAATCTGGAAACAACCTTGTTTATTACCGAGGGAGATTCGGCTTCTGGGAGTATTACCAAGTCCAGAGACGTAAACACGCAGGCGGTATTTAGTTTAAAGGGTAAACCTTTGAATTGTTTTGGTTTGTCAAAAAAGATTGTTTACGAAAACGAAGAGTTTAATCTTCTACAGGCAGCTTTAAATATAGAAGAATCTTTAGAAGATTTACGTTATAACAATATAGTAATCGCAACCGATGCCGATGTTGACGGAATGCACATTCGACTGTTGTTAATTACGTTTTTTCTTCAATTTTTCCCGGAAGTGATTAAAGAAGGGCATTTGTATATTTTGCAAACACCTTTGTTCAGGGTGCGAAATAAAAAGAAAACCATTTACTGTTATTCTGAACAGGAACGGGTTAATGCTATAGAAGAATTAAAACCTAAACCGGAAATTACACGATTTAAGGGGTTAGGAGAAATTTCGCCAGACGAATTTAAACACTTTATTGGTGATGATATTCGATTAGAGCCTGTAATGTTAGATAAAGACATGTCTATAGAAGAACTTTTGGAGTTTTATATGGGTAAGAATACACCAGACCGACAAAAGTTTATTATTAACAATTTAAAAGTTGAAATAGATTTAGTAGCTGAAGCAAATGAGAACAGATAACGGAAAAGTAAAACAAATCATTGTTTCGATTTATTTTATCCTGATTGTTATGGCAGTGTTGCTGTCTACTGTTTTCAGTAAATTCAGTCATTTAACTTCTAATCCTGTATTAAGTTTTTTTGTAATCCTGGCTGTCTTGTTGGTGTTGTTTTTAGGTGTTTATTTAATAGCTAAATATTTCGAGTATGATAGTGATGGGGTAAAAGTAGTTGTGACAAATCGCGGGCTTTTACTTTCGGAAAAACTAAATTACAGAGAACATCAAATAGAATTTGATAAAGCTGATTTAAAGGCGTTTAAGTTTAAAAATTATATAGTTTATAAAACCTTGGTTTTATTTATAAAATCTTCATCAGGCAGGGTAAATAAAGAAGTGTTTAATGTAACTTTAGTGAATAGAAAAAAGCGGAAATACATTAGGCAGTCCTTAAGTAAAATGGTGAAAAATAATCTTCAAAATAAAGTTTAAGTATTAATGATAGATAACGATAACGACGATTTAAACAGTAATCCATCAGAAGAACAGGAAACAATTACCAGAGTAACTGGTATGTACAAAGATTGGTTTTTAGATTATGCATCTTATGTTATTTTAGAACGTGCGGTTCCGGCTATTGAAGACGGTTTTAAGCCGGTTCAGCGTCGTATTATGCATTCCATGAAAGATCTGGATGATGGTCGTTATAATAAAGTAGCAAACATAGTTGGTCATACCATGCAATATCACCCGCATGGTGATGCCAGTATTGCCGATGCCATGGTGCAGATCGGGCAGAAGGATTTGTTAATAGATACTCAGGGAAACTGGGGAAATATTTTAACAGGCGATGGTGCTGCTGCTTCGCGTTATATCGAGGCGCGTTTATCTAAATTTGCTTTAGATGTTGTTTATAATCCCAAAATAACGGAATGGCAGGCCTCTTATGATGGACGAAGAAAAGAGCCTGTAAATTTACCGGTGATGTTTCCATTGCTTTTAGCGCAAGGCGGAGAAGGTATTGCTGTAGGGTTATCAACAAAAATTTTACCTCACAATTTTATAGAATTAATCGACGCTTCCATAAAACATTTAAAAGGAAAACGATTTACCATTTTACCGGATTTTCCAACAGCGGGAATTGCAGATTTTACGAATTATAATGATGGTATGCGTGGCGGTAAAGTACGTGTGCGCGCTAAAATTTCGCAACTGGATAAAAACACCCTTGTTATTACAGAAATTCCATTTGGAACAAATACTACTTCTTTAATAGATTCTATTTTAAAGGCGAACGATAAGGGGAAAATTAAAATTAAGAAGATTGAAGATAATACCGCTGCCGATGTAGAAATATTAGTGCATTTACCAGGTGGTATTTCTCCTGATAAAACCATTGATGCATTATATGCTTTTACAAGTTGCGAAACGTCCATTTCTCCATTAGGGTGTGTAATCGAGGATAATAAACCTTTATTTATAGGGGTGTCCGAAATGTTACGTCGTTCTACGGATAATACGGTTCAACTTTTAAAGAGTGAACTGGAAATAAAATTAGGAGAGCTGGAAGAGTTGTGGCATTTTGCTTCTTTAGAACGGATATTTATTGAAAACAGAATTTATCGCGATATTGAAGAAGAAGAAACCTGGGAAGGTGTTATTCAGGCGATCGATAAAGGATTACAACCTCATATAAAACATTTAAAACGTCAGGTAACCGAAGAGGATATTGTGCGTTTAACAGAGATTAGAATTAAGCGAATTTCTAAGTTTGATATCGATAAAGCACAACAAAAAATAGATGCTTTAGACGAACAGATAGCTGAAGTAAAACATCACTTAGCTCATCTAATTGATTATGCTATAGCATATTTTGCCAGATTGAAAAAAGATTATGGTACTGGCAGAGAGCGTAAAACTGAAATCAGAATCTTTGACGATGTAGATGCTACCAAGGTGGTGATAAGAAATACAAAATTGTATGTAAACCGTCAGGAAGGTTTCGTTGGTACCTCACTTAGACGGGATGAGTATGTAGGAGATTGCAGTGATATAGACGATATTATTGTGTTTACCAAAGATGGAAAAATGACGGTTACCCGAGTAGACGCCAAAACATTTGTTGGTAAAGATATTATCCATGTAGCCGTATTTAAGAAAAAAGATAAGCGTACCATTTACAATATGATTTATAAAGATGGCACTAAAGGTCCGTCGTATATAAAACGATTTGCAGTCACGTCTATCACCAGAGATAAAGAATACGATTTAACCAATGGCACCAAAGGGTCTACATGTTTGTACTTTTCTGCAAATCCAAATGGAGAAGCCGAAGTTGTAACTGTGTTATTACGTCAGGTAGGTAGTGTGAAAAAATTAAAATGGGATTTAGATTTTTCAGACATTCTTATAAAAGGCCGTGCGTCTAAAGGGAATCTGGTAACGAAATATCCAATTAAGAAGATAGAGCTTAAAGAAAAAGGGGTTTCAACTTTGAAGCCAAGAAAAATCTGGTTCGATGATACGGTACAGCGCTTAAATGTAGATGGACGTGGTGAGCTTTTAGGTGAATTTAGAGGTGAAGATCGTATTTTAGTTATCACGCAATCTGGTCATGTTAAAACCATTTTACCGGAATTGTCCACACATTTTGAAAGCGATATGATTGTATTGGAAAAATGGGTGCCGAATAAACCGATTTCAGCGGTGTATTTCGATGGCGATAAAGAACGCTATTACGTAAAACGTTTTTTAATTGAAAACGAGAATAAGGAAGAGGTCTTTATTTCCGATCATGAAAAGTCCCAGTTAGAAATTGTTTCTACCGATTGGTTACCGGTTGCAGAAGTTATTTTCGCAAAAGAACGCGGGAAAGATCAAAAGGAAAATCTTACTGTGCGACTTGAAGAGTTTATTGCAGTGAAAGGTATTAAGGCTTTAGGGAATCAGTTAACTACAGATAAAGTAAAACAAATTAATATATTAGATCCGTTACCGTATGAAAGTCCGGAAGAAGTACATGCAGATGATCTGGATGTGGTGGATGAAGAAACCGTAAACGAAGCTGATGATGATCAGCCTAGATTGTTTTAGTTATATACAATTATGTTAGTTCTAAATATAAAAAGGGAAATTCAAATCGAATTTCCCTTTTTATATTTTAACAGCAGTCCCTTTTTGTTTTTTACTTTCACCAACATAAGAATATTCATAGGTGTATGACGAATCCGTGGTGGTTAATATTTTTAAATGGATGTCTTTTTTCTCTATTCGGTTTTTAGGATTTATAGTTTTAAAAACCGCTTCACAATCGTTTATCCAACGTACTTCAGAAGAATCGGTTTTATTCTGGTAGGTTTCTACCTGTAAAGACTCGGTGCGATTAAATTCCGATTTTAGAACTTTGCCATCTATAGTGATTTCACTGTAGAAATGTCCTGTTTTAAATTCAGAGCAATTTCGTTCCGTTTCGTAACAACTCGTAAAAATTAAAGCTGTAATGAATATCAGGATATATTTCATGATTTTGTGTTTCCGCAAAAATAGCAAAGTTGCTAGGAGTTTTCAAAGAATAAAATCGAGCGAACATTGTTTTTTTTAATACAGCTATTATCGGATTGAAATACAGGTGATTTCAATATAATTGCACAATAAGCGTATTACACATATAATTTTTAGTGTATATATGTCACATAAAGTAACATGGTATGTTACTTTGCTTATCATTACTTATGGACGTATATCGGACACATTTATATTGAAAAAGTAAATAAAAGTGTCTTTACAGGAGAGAATAAGTAGTGTTTACATCTGTAAAATATAGCTAAAAAAACTTTTTAAGATGCGTAGCGGGTTAATAACTTTTTCATAATTGTAATAGTGTTTTGATCACAAAATCAAGTACTTGAATAAAAGCTTTTAAAAAGATGTCATTTACGGACGTATATCGGACGGCAAAAATTACTAAAATAATATATATTTAATAAAAGTATTTGATAAACAATTAGTTATAGGTAAAATAAACTATTAATAACTACCACTTAAAGTTCTTCAAAGTTTTTAAATGTTCCGTCTGTATAAAATACTACGATGCGTTCAATTTGTTTTTTTTCAGTGTTCTGAAAAATTTGTTTCGGAATAGCTTCGTGCTGCTTTTTAGGGGTGGTTTCAGGTATTTCCGGCGTTCTTGGTAAATCCACTTCATTTGAAAATAAATCCTGCGACACAGGATCTGCTGAGTGTTTAGGAAATGAGCCTTTGCCATTTAATAACCAGTACAATTCCACCTCGGGATAAGCAGACAAAATTTTTAAAACAAAATCAAGACTCGGTTTATTTCTGCCGGAAAGAATATGAGAAATAGAAGAGCGCTGCACACCAATCTTTTCTGAAAAAGAAGAGGCGGATTCGCCATAAAAATCGATAACCTTTTGCAGGCGTTGTGAAAATTCAGAAGTATTAATCATTGTTTAATATTGTAAACAGATTGTTTTGTTTTGCTTGTTTACAAAAATATACAAAAGCGCAAAATTCTCATATATAATTGTAAACATTTTTAAAAAAGAAATGTAAATAATTGAATTTAAACTTTAATTTAAATACTGTAAAATACTAATTTACAATTTGTTATTGTTGAAAAATATTTTGTATTGAATATTTCGTAATTAGTCATATTACTCAATTAAACAACTTATTTTGTTGGTTTATTAATGTAAACGACTTTATAAAAATCACTAAATAAAATTTGTTTACAACTGTAAATTGAAGACGTTTTACAATTGTCAACAATATGATTTAGCACACTTTTACCAATAGACTTATTACATAGTTCCTCAAAAATAAAGTAGCTTTGCGTTAGTAAATATAGATCTATGACTATCTCTGAATTTAAATCATTATACACCTCAAATAAGGAAACGACTTTACATCATCGTTACATCACCAACATGCATATTAAACCGCTTTTAGATCGTTTAGATTCGAGATTTAATGTGCAAACCATTGGCGAATCTGTTTTAGGGAAACCTATTTATGGTATTCAGTTTGGAACGGGTAAAAAACGATTGCTATTATGGTCTCAAATGCACGGTAACGAATCGACGACCACTAAGGCATTATTCGACTTTTTTAATACGCTATCTAATTCCGAGGTGTTAATTCATCTTTTAAACGACTTCACATTTTATGTTATACCTATTTTAAATCCGGATGGAGCGGAAGCCTATACCAGACTAAATGCAAATGAGGTGGATTTAAATCGTGATGCCCAGACATTGAGTCAGCCGGAAAGTAAGGTGCTAAGAGCAGTATATAGCAGCTTTAATCCTCATTATTGTTTTAATTTACACGGACAGCGTACAATATTTAGTGCCGGAACCTCCAATAAAGTGGCTACGGTGTCCTTTTTATCGCCGGCACAGGACCAGGAAACTACAGTAACAGACTCTCGCAAAGTGGCTATGGAGGTCATTGCTGAAATGAATAAGGTTTTACAGGAGTTTATTCCAGGTCAGGTTGGACGTTATGATGATGCTTTTAATATAAACTGTGTGGGGGATACTTTTCAATCTTTTAATGTTCCTACTATATTATTTGAAGCTGGACATTTTGAAAATGACTACGGACGCGAACAAACGCGTTTTTATATTTACGCATCCTATTTATCGGCCTTTAATTTTATTAGTAAATCCGAAAATTCAGGAGCAAATTATGAGGCGTATTTTGATATTCCTGAAAATGACAAGTGTTTTTTAGATATTATCATAAGAAATGCGAATCTTGGGACGGAGGATTCTCCTTTAATTTTGGATATAGGGGTGCAGTATATTGAGAAATTAATTAACAAAAACGTTGAATTTTGTCCAAAAATTGAAAAAATCGCAAAGCTCTCAGATCTTTATGGTCATAAAGAGTGTAATGCTAATAAAATGAGGGTTTTAGATGCTGAAAAGCTACCGCTGAAGGAAGGAATCGAAAACGATTTCGTTTACATTGGCGGTGATAAATTTTTATTAAAATTGTGAAAACCTTAATAATTTGGTAAGATTTATCGGTAAAAATGTATTATTTTTGTTTTAAAGAACCAAAAGTAGACAAATGGCAAAATTTAAATTAGACGAAATCGATCACCAAATTCTTGATATGTTAATCGACAATACAAGAGTTCCCTTTACAGATATTGCAAAAAAACTATTAATATCAGCAGGTACTGTACACGTTAGAGTAAAGAAGATGGAAGATGCTGGAATTATTCAGGGATCTTCGCTTACTTTAGATTATAAAAAACTAGGATATTCATTTATCGCTTATATTGGTGTATACTTAAACAACACATCACAAACTAAGTTTGTTTTAGAGCGTATAAACGAATTACCATTTGTTACGGTAGCACATATTACTACCGGTAAGTTTAATATTTTCTGTAAAATTCGTGCAAGAAATACAGCGCATGCTAAAGATGTAATTTTCATGATTGATGATATTGAAGGGGTATACAGAACTGAAACCATGATTTCTTTAGAAGAAAGTATTAACGACAAAAAGCGTTTAATGCATTTTATCTTTAACGAATTATAATATAGTATTCTCTCTAAGTATACTGTCAAATTAAAAAGAGCCTTAATAGGCTCTTTTTTTATTCTTCATCGTCACTAAACTCTAATTCTGTATTTATTGTTGTGTCTTCATTTAGGGGTAGAGTCTCGTTTTCATCATCAGAAATTACAATATGTCCGGATGTGTTCAGTGTTAACTCATCGGCAGCATCGAAGTTAGTCATAGTGTAATGCAGTTTACTGCTAACTTTTACTAAATAAATGGCGTCTTCTGTTTTAATTTCTACAGCTTCTATAGTCTCGTTTCGATGATTGTCAAATTTTATGATATCATCGTCGCCATAACCATCAGGGAATTTTTCGGTTAATCGTGTTAAAATCTCAGGTGTTAATTTTTTATAATCAACTATTACTTTTTTCATATCTAATAGGCTTTTAGATAATCAATAGTAAAGTTTAAGCGCTTGAATTTTGGGTTGAAATAAATTTACAAATAAATTTTATTTAAAGAGAAAGGTTATACATATTTAACGCTTCAATAATTAAATCGTTTGATACTGTACAGTCTATTTTTGTTTTACCTATATCTTCTAAAAGCACAAAATAAATATTGCCGTGGGCATTTTTCTTATCGTATTTTAAAAGGTCTATTATCGGTTCAAAATCTTCAGGTTCTATTACTACATGATCGTAAACATCTAAAATCAAGTCTTTAATTTCATTGAAATCAGCTTCACTCAAATTAGTAAGTTTAGTAGAAATATAGGAGGCCAGAATCATACCGATAGCTATGGCTTCGCCATGAAGTAAACTGTTTTTTTCAGGATGGCTTAAAAAATAAGATTCTATGGCATGCCCGAGTGTATGTCCGTAATTAAGTGTTTTTCGTAAGCCGTTTTCGTTAGGGTCTATATCAACAACATGTTTTTTTATTAAAATAGAGTCGTAAATTAAAGCGTCTAAATTATTTAAGTCTAAACGGGATAATTCTTTAAATTTATTCCAGTAGTCTCTGTCCTGAATTAAACCGTGCTTTAGCATTTCTGCCAGTCCAGAGCGCATTTCGTTTTGAGGTAAAGTAGATAAATAAGCGGTATCTATAATCACCATTTGCGGGGTGTTAATAACACCAATCTGATTTTTTAATGTACCTAAATCTACTCCGGTTTTTCCTCCTATAGAAGCATCTACCATAGACAGTAGGGTAGTAGGTATATTTATAAAAGGTATTCCGCGTTTAAAGGTAGAAGCTACAAATCCTCCTAAATCGGTTAAAACGCCGCCACCTAAATTTATGATAAGACTTTTTCTGTCGGCCCCTAACTCCGATAAGGCATTCCAGACGCCCACACAGGTATCAATAGTTTTATTAACTTCACCAGATTCAATTTCAACAACTTCAATTTGCTTATCTGTTTCTAAAGTTGCCATAAATGGACTTAAACAATAATTATGGGTGTTTTCATCTACCAGGATAAAAATAATAGAAGGATTGCTTTCGGTTATGTAGTTATTTATTGATTTATAACCACTTACGCTGAAGTGAATTTTATTGGTTTTGGTTTCGATACTTGTCATGGTATTTTATTAAAAAAGACGCGTGAAAATAAGGAGATTTTTGCAAAAAAGTAAGTTTAGGTTAATTATATTTGCGAAATATTTTTTTGAAGCGGATGGTTAATAAGACTGTTTTTGAGAACACAGAAATTGCTTTTGGATTAAAAAGTGATTCTGAATTAGAAAGAGCTTTCTTTCTATTTAAAATGATTTCTATTGAGCCTTTGGTTAGAATAGGAACAGCAGCTACAAATTTTGCAATAAAAGCAAAGCTACCTGTAGAAGGTTTAATAAGGGCAACTGTTTTCGATCACTTTTGTGGCGGTGTTAATGAAGAAGACTGTCTTCCCGTAATTGATAAAATGTACGAAAAGGGCGTGAGCTCTGTATTGGATTATTCGGTTGAAGGCAAAGAGAATGAAGCAGAATTTGATGGCGCTTTAAAAATTACCTTGAAAATTATAAATTTTGCCGATCATAGAAAATCCATTCCAATCGCTGTGTTTAAACCTACAGGATTCGGACGGTTTGCGTTGTATCAAAAAATTACCGAAGGAAAAACATTAACCGCAAAAGAAGAGGAAGAATGGCAACGTGTTGTTAATCGTTACGATCAGGTTTGTCAGGCTGCAAAAGCTAAAGATATTGCAGTTTTAATCGATGCTGAAGAAAGTTGGATGCAAGATGCTGCCGACGATTTGATTACCGATATGATGCGTAAGTATAATACCGAAAAGCCTATAGTTTATAATACATTGCAGATGTATAGACATGATCGACTGGACTTCTTGAAAAAGCAGCATGAATTGGCTAAAAAGGAAGGCTTTTTTTTAGGGTACAAACTGGTTCGCGGGGCTTATATGGAAAAAGAAAATGAACGTGCCGAAGAACGCGGTTATCCAACACCTATTTGTGAAAGTAAAGAGGCGACAGACATAAACTTTAATGCAGGTGTAAGCTATATGTTAGAGCACTTGGAAGAGATGTCTTTATTTGCCGGAACACATAACGAATACAGTACGTATCTGGTTATGGATTTAATGGCAGCGAAGCATATAGACAAAGCCGATAAACGGGTTTGGTTTGGTCAATTATATGGCATGAGCGATCATATTAGTTTTAATTTATCGCATCTGGGCTATAATGTGGCTAAATATGTGCCATTTGGTCCGGTAAAAGATGTAATGCCGTATTTAATAAGACGAGCAGAGGAAAATACTTCGGTAGCCGGTCAAACAGGGCGCGAATTGGCTTTACTAACAAAAGAGAAGAAGCGTAGAAAAAAAGCAAGTAAAGCAGAGTAAAAAATACTTGACGATTTTAAATAATAAAAAAGCTAGAACCTATTAAGATTCTAGCTTTATTTTTATGCGACAAATAATAGTGTGTCTTATTTTCCGGATAAGGATTTCATAACCTTATCGGCGTATTCTTTAGCATTGTCACTCATACTGTGCGGATCTTCTAACTTGGAAGTTACTACAGCAATAAGTTGTTTCCCTTCCGGTTCATCTAAGTTATAAGTAACTGTTTCTAAAACATAATTTTTAACAGTTGTAGTAGTTGATGTCATAGGAGCATAATTTCCTACACTAACATAATTCATAGGGTAGCTGTAATAGCCGTAAAAGCCTCCGTAATATCCAGGATACACGCCTCCAAATGTTCCTCCGGCATAATATCCACCATCTGTAGTGGTTTTTGTAGATTCCTGATAATCTTTAACAACACTTAAAACAATGGCATTGTAGCCTTCATTTTTTATGGTTTGCACCAAAGCTTTGGTTTGTTCTTCTGTTAATTGTTTGTTTGGTTCTATATGAGGTAATTCTTTAAAGCTCTCGGTTGCTTTAAGGTTTTTTGCCCGTAACTGATTTGCAATTTCCTGTTCAAAAGCTATTCGGGCCTGGTTATTTGCGGTACGTGCAATAACCAAAATATTTTTGTCTTTAATGGTAGCGACGTTATCGGCTTTCCAGGAGTCTACCACTTTTACACTGGAGCAGCTTGTAACACAAAGTAAAAGTGCAATAACAACAAGGTTAATGACATTAGATGTTTTCATTTAGTTTTCATTTATTGATTATTATAGATTATTAAAAATATAAACTTCAATAGTATTTTAAAAGAAATATCTACTTTATTATAAAGTCAATAAATGAATTTTGATTTTAAATCTGATGTAGGGACTAAACAGGCTTCTTTTTTACCAAACCAGCGGTATCGGTGTTTGGCCATAAAGCTGTATACATAGTCTCTGATTAATTTAGGCAAAATTAAAAACAGACTTAGAAGATTAATGGGGAAACCTAATTGAGCTGCAATCTTTAAAGCAGCGGTAGATTTAGCATAAAGCTTTTTATCTGGGGTATACAATAGTATGGAGTCTGTTTTTTTTGTATCTATTTGATGTGTTGAAATAATGAATCTGGAAATGTCGCTTTCAAGCGGACTGAATTTAAATTTGTTCTTTTTGTCATGTTTTATGATAAACAGAACAGATGACTCGCATAAATTACAGACACCGTCGAATAGGACGAGGTATTCATTTTTCGGGACATCATACATAATCTGATTTCAATTTAAAATTCAGCTAAAAGGTGTAGCATAAAGCGATACCATATCTAAAAGATAAGGCTGTAAATTTAGAGGTATTATTGACTTCTGAAAATCTAAAGTTTGAATTTATTAAATCTAAAAGATTGTATTTTTCCAAGGCATTATTTAAATCGTCGTAAAATTCGTCGGGTAAGTCTTTTTGGTTTTTTAATTTGAATTTATAATGTCCTGAACCAGGACCGGCAATAATAAAATCGATGTTAAAGTGTTTAGAGATCGGGAGTTTATAACCTACCATTAATCCAGCAGAAGTAATACTGATTTTAGAATCGAATCGTAATGCGTATTCAATATTTTCAGAGCTGGTATACGATCCGTTTAAATCGCTACTGTAGTTATTGTATTTTAAATAGGCCCCGACATAAAATCCGGTTAAGTTTCTAAGTGTCGTTTTTTTTATATAATATCTGATTTCCGGAATAATCTGATAACCGGAATAATATATTTCATCGGTTTTAATTTTTTCGCCGTCTATTCCCGAAATTTTAACCAAACCCTTTTTGCCTTTGTAACCAACAGCTAAGGCTGCCGAAAAATTGTTCCAGATGTAACGCTCGTAAGACATCTGGTATACACCATTAATAAGTTGTAGGGCTTCAAACGAAATTTCATTTTTATAATTTTCAGTATTATAATTGAAATCGCTATTGGAGGATTGAGCATTTCCTACTTCAATATAACTTAAAAGTATGATGATGAGTAAAGTTAGTTTTTTCATTATGAATGAATTAAAACTAAAAATTACAAAATTATGCGGTAAATTCCTTTGTGTTTTTAAGATATATTTTCCTAACCAGTTAAATTACTTTTTGGCCTCAACAAGTTCAAGCTGATCTAAATCCACATTGGTTGTAAAAATGCCATAATTTACAATAGCTTTGTTTTTTTCTATGGTATCTATGCTGCCAACAGCTTTTCCGTCGCGCATACGAACGCGGTCTCCAATTTTTAAAACAGGCCTTGGTTTAGGTGCTTCTACTTCTTTTTTCCTGGCTTCTTTTTTCTTTTGTCTGATAACAGCAACTTTCTTCTCGGCTTCTTCTATAACCTTTTTTTCTTTGGCCTTTTGAATCCGCTTTTCTTTGGCCGATATTTTTTTACGTTTTGAATTTTCTATCTGAACAAGTTTAAATAACTCCTCCAGAAGTTCCTTCTTACGTTTGTTTTCAAAATATTTTTCTGAAATATCGTTTACCTTCTGACCTAAATAAATTAAACGCTGATTACTGTCGTAAAGCTCCTGATAGTTTTCCAGTTTTTTCTGGATGCGTAAATTAATTTCTTCCAGTTTTTCAGCTTCTGATTGTTTTTTCTGTTCATTTACTTTTAAAGAACGTTCTGTCTTTTCTAGTTTATTGCGTTCCTTTTGCAGCTTGGCAATGGTAGCGTCAAAACGTACTTTGCTGCGTTCTATTTTCTTTTTGGCTTTATTGATTAAACTGTAAGGAATACCGTTTTTTTGAGCCACTTCAAACGTAAAAGAACTTCCAGCCTGACCAATAACGAGTTTAAAAATAGGTTCCAGCGTCTGGTTATTGAATTGCATATTAGCATTTTGCATATGCGGCAATTCATTTGCCAGAATTTTTAGATTGGAGTAGTGGGTTGTGATAATTCCAAAGGCTTCCCGCTCGTAAAATTCCTCTAAAAATGTTTCCGCCAAAGCGCCACCTAATTCCGGGTCACTACCGGTACCAAATTCATCTATTAAAAAAAGCGTTTTATCGTTGCACTTTTTAAGGAAATAGTTCATTTGCTTTAAGCGGTAACTATACGTACTTAAATGATTTTCTATAGACTGATTATCTCCGATGTCGCTTAAAACGCGATCGAAAATACAGGTTTTACTGCGTTCGTGCACAGGAATTAACATACCGCTTTGAAGCATAACCTGTAAAAGTCCTACTGTTTTTAAGGTAATACTTTTACCTCCGGCATTTGGACCCGATATAACAATGATACGATTATCCTGATTTAAGCTAATGGTTTGCGGGTAGGTCGTTTTTCCTT
This sequence comes from Formosa sp. S-31, assembly GCF_051172795.1. Lineage (NCBI taxonomy): Bacteria > Pseudomonadati > Bacteroidota > Flavobacteriia > Flavobacteriales > Flavobacteriaceae > Formosa > Formosa sp. S-31. Next base: position 490,428 of record NZ_JAENDK010000002.1, on the reverse strand, counting down.
TACTTGAATTGGTTAAATAGAGTAGCGGATGATACGCGTCGCGTAAATACATATCGCGCTCTTCCGTAATTTCAGGGAGAATGGCATTTAAGGATTTTGCATATTGCGCCTTAGCATAAATAACGTCTAGCTGTACTAAAAAATCCTGATAGTCCTTTAACAAGTCGATAAATGGCCTGATGAAATTTGTAACATCTTTTAAAATCTTTACAATTTCTTCTTTTTCTTCGTACTGTAAATTATTTAATTCGCGAGTATATTTTATGGTCGCTTCAGGTTCAATATAAACTATACTGCCTGTTTTACTGCTTCCCATTATCGAGCCTTTAACCTTTCTGCGATACATGGCTTTTACGGCAAGAACACGTTTGTTATCTACTACGGTTTCTCTAATGTCATCTAGATATTCCAGACCTTGATACATATTCAATGCAGTAGTAAAGCTGGAATTTATCTGACCTTTTACTTTATTAATGGCTTGTCTTATTTCGAAAAGTAAAGGAGAAGCATTGTTTTTAATATCTCCAAAACGGTCTACAATAGCATCTATTTTTTCAATAATAACTTTAGTGATTTCGATATGAGATGCTGCCTGATATAAATTAGGATAATATTCTTCAAACTTCTTCAAAAAGACTATAATTTCATTAGTAGTCTGCGAAATTGAAACTATCTTTTTTAAGCTATGAACTTCCAAAAATGCATTTTCAATTTTTAAAAGTTTTAATTCTTTTGTTATAGCGTCAAAACCATGATTAGGGATGCGGTTTTCATTGTAAAATGAAGAGACATATTCATGCGTTAACTGCAGGGCTTTTAAAACGGCATCTTTACGTTTGTAAGGTGCAACTTCTAAAGCTTTTTCATTCCCTAAGGCTGTAATGCAATATTCGCTTACCTGATTTAAAACTGTTTGAAATTCTAAATCCTGTAAGGTCTTTTTATGAATGTTTATCATCCCGTATTTTAATCCGTTTAAGTCTGCAAATTTAACGAAATAAATAGGTTTATTCCCACTAAATATTTAAGGATGTCTTTATAAAAATTGAATAGGATAATAGTAGAGTTATTACAAGATTCGATATTATTTCCTAAGCAAAAGATTTTTAAAATAGTCATATCATTCGAATACAATTTTTAAATTCGTGACTTTTAAAGTGTAAATGGATAAGTATATAAATAACACATATTGGAATGCCTTGTTACAGGACGAATTTAATGCCCCGTACTTTAAACAGCTTTGGAAATTTGTTGAAGAAGAATACGACCAAACGACCTGTTTTCCTCCTAAGACTAAGATCTTTAATGCTTTTAATCGTTGTGATTTTAAAGCGTTAAAAGTGGTAATAATCGGGCAAGATCCTTATCATGGTGTTGGACAAGCCAATGGTTTATGTTTTTCGGTAGCCGATGGAATTGAGCATCCACCATCGCTGAAAAATATCTTTAAGGAAATTGAAACCGATACAGGTGTGCCGTATCCCGAAAGTGGTAATCTGGAGCGCTGGGCAGATCAAGGTGTATTATTGCTAAATGCGACCCTAACCGTAAGGCAGGGGCAAGCTGGAAGTCATCAAAAACAAGGCTGGGAAACCTTTACCGACGCCGTTATAAAAAAGATTAATTCAGAAACAGAAGGTGTTGTGTTTTTACTTTGGGGTGGTTATGCAAAAAAGAAGGAAAAACTTATAAATACAAATAAACATTTTGTTTTAACTACAGGACATCCTTCGCCTTTAAGTGCCAACCGCGGTTTTTGGTTTGGAAACAAACACTTTAGTAAGACTAACTCCCTGTTGCAGCAAAATAAGGGATACGAGATTGTCTGGTAGATTCTTTTTCTTCATTAGGAATCCTTTTAAAGGTTTCCTGTTTAGTCAATTCAGTTTTTTTATCTGAGACGGTATTACAACTAAATTTTAGCAAAAGAAAATTGACGACTACTAATGCAGAAACAATAATGGTTAAGGTTAATATCATAAGCGATTGAGGTTGGTTAAGTCGCAAATTTAGTTATACGAAATTGGAAAACCTAAAACATCTGGGGAAATTGTAGGCTATTGTTGAATTTTAGCTGTAAAGTAATGATTAAATTTTAGTTGTTAAATCGTTATACGCTTTTTGTTCGGTTATAATATTTAAAGCAAGTAACTGGTTTTGTACCTCATTTAATTCTGTTTGGCTAATAAGCTCCTGACTCCATTCGGTTTGTGCTAACCAGGCTTTTACATCTTCTAATTTTTGCTGATAGCGTGAAGCGATAAGTTGTTCTATATTTGGAAGACTTTTAAATTGCATTGTTACTCCATTAATAATTTCAAGGATAGATGTAACAATATTGCGATTTTCTTCTAAAAATTTAGTTCGCACCGCTATAACAAAGCAGGGCCAGGGTGAGGGGCAATTACCTATGTTTCTGAAAACTCCAGAATCGACTAAGGGTTTGGTGGTGTATTTTTCCCACATAAAATAATCAGATTCACCGTTAGTTAAACTCTCTACCGCGCCATCGAGATCTTTAATAACTTCAAATTTTAAATCCGATTCCAGATTCCAGTTGTGATTTTGGGCATTAATGTAAGCCATTAAATGTGAGCCGGAACCGTAGCGGCTTATAGCCGCTTTTTGTCCTTTTAATTCGTTTACAGATTTATATTTAGATTGTTCTGCTACATGTATGCCCCAGTTTAGAGGGGTTTCTACAAAAGTTTGTACAATTGTAGCTGGATTACCGGCAATAATATCAGTAACAATACCTTCTGTTAAAATAACAGCCAGATCTATTTGATTCGTTCTTAAACCTTCGCACATTTCGCCCGTGCCTCCAAAGTAGTCATGCCAGCGTAAGTTTATATTCTGGTTTTTAAAATCGCCATTTTTTAAAGCAATGTACCATGGAAGGTTAAAATGTTCGGGTACACCACCAATATTTACGTTAATCATTTAGTCTCGGGTTTTAAACTTACTATTTTATCTAAGGTGTACAGAATTAATTTTTCTATGGCCAGTCCCGGATTTTTACTGAAAGTTCCCGCTGCTCGGTTAGCTATAATGGCGTTAATAGACAAAGCTTCATGCCCTAACAGTTTTGAAAGCGCATAAATGGCGGCTGTTTCCATTTCCAGATTGGTGATTTTTAAATTATTAAAACTGAAGGAATGAATATGGTCGTTTAAAGTATCGTCTTCAATATCTAAACGGAGCTTGCGTCCCTGAGGGCCGTAAAATCCGCTTGCAGTTGCTGTAATTCCGGATTTAGTTGCATCTGTATTAAAATGATTTTCCAGATATTGACTTCCGGCAATCAACAGAGGCCTGGATTTCTCCGGATTCCAGTTGGTATAGCTTATAAAAGCATCTTCGAATGCACTGTCGCATATAGATTTTAAATCGTAAAAATGCAGCATACCACTAAAATCCAAGCCGTGAGTACCAACAAGAAAAGCATCTACATCTATCTCTTTTTGTAACGAGCCGGAGGTGCCAACACGAATAATATTAAGACGTTTTAATTCTGATTTTATGGTTCTGGTCTTAAAATCTATGTTAACCAGTGCATCAAGTTCGTTTAATACAATATCTATATTATCGCAGCCAATTCCTGTAGATAACACAGTAATACGTTTGCCTTTATAAATTCCGGTTTCGGTTTTAAACTCCCGTTTTTGTATGGAATATTCAATCGTATCAAAATGTTTAGAAATCTTGGATACCCGGCCTTGATCGCCAACCAGAATTACAGTGTCTGCTATATGTTCGGGCTTTAAATTAAGATGGTAAATGCTACCATCCGGATTTAATATGAGTTCAGATTCTTTAATCGACATTTTTAATGGTTTTTAGGAGTTTGTTTGCCTGAGTGTCAAAATAAAAGTCATGTTTCTTGGCGCCACCAAAAACCATTTTATCGTCCATCCAATCGATATAATTATTTTGTGCATAAGCTGCCTTAAACCCGTATTGGTTTAAGGTTAATTTATCGTCTTCTTCGGTATAGAAAACAGCTAAACGGTTAATAATGCGCTGCATTTGTATGTCGCCAAAGCCGTAATACCCTTGATAGTTTAAAGCATAACCTAATAAATGATGCTTTGATTTAATATCGTTTTGCTCTATGATTTTAAGTATGTTTTGTTCCAGTTCATTAATTCCTGATTTTGAATTTGGGAAGCGCTGTAAATGGGCCTTCAGGCAATTACTCAAATATATAAAAGAGGAGTCTGTAATAATATAAGGTTTTAATAAATTATGGTCGTTTCCGCAGTAAATACGCCAGACCTCTTTTGCTAATCGAATATCGTCCGGGTTTAACAGTATTTTGTTTTCATAATGATTAAGTAGTTGTTTACTGTTTAATTCAGATAAACCTTTTAATTCGTGTTTGTTTTCGTGAATCCAGCCACTACATACCAAGTATAACGGGAGGTCGATTTGCTTTTGTTTCAGCAAATTTATAACACCAAGTAAATTAATGTGGCAGAATAAATCGTATTCAAACCAAAGTACAATTTCCTTGAAGGATGCAATGTCGTCTAAAATTTTGATTTCTTTTAAAACCAGATTTTTATCGACTTCCAGCTGATAGAATTCCTTTAAGAAACGGGTTCTTATTGTTAAAAAATCGGTAGAGTTAATATGTTCTATTGTAGGGCCTTCACACAGCATTTCATGCCAGGTTAAAAATGTGCCTTCAATTTGCAATTCTTTTAAATAGTCTGTTAAATGACTGCCATTAGTAATGTGCAGGACCCCATTAGCTTCCATAATTAACCTCCAACACGTTTTACATTAAACCCTTTATCTTTTAAAATGTCCATTATTTTATCCCGGTAATCTCCCTGAATAATAATTTTATCATCTTTAAAACTGCCACCTACACTTAATTCTTTTTTTATATCCTTAGCTAACAATTTAAAGTCTTCTGTTGCACCTGTATAGCCTTCTAATATGGTTATAGGTTTGCCTTTTCGTTTTTCGTATTTGCAAATTATAGGGTCGTCCTGTAACCAGATATCCGAAGTTGATTCTGTAGTTTCTTCCTGAGTTTCCTCATGATCAGGAAATAAATTTTTAAGTTGATCTTTTAAATCCATTGCAATTACTATTTCTTTATTAATCCTAATTCTACAAGACGTTCGTGTAAATATTCGCCGGCTGTAATGTCTTCAAATTGTTTCGGATGTTGTTCATCAACGCAATTGTCTAAGACATTAAGTTTCATGTCGCTCACAGGATGCATGAAAAAAGGAATAGAGTATCTTGAAGTTCCGCATAATTCTTTTGGCGGGTTTATTACTCTGTGAATTGTAGATTTTAATTTATTATTGGTGTGTCTGGATAACATATCACCAACATTAATCATAAGTTCATCGGGTTCTGCAATGGCATCTATCCATTCTCCTTCGTGATTCTGAACTTGTAAGCCACGGCCCTGAGCCCCCATTAAAAGCGTAATTAAATTGATATCGCCGTGGGCGGCGGCTCTTACAGCTTCTTTTGGTTCTGTAGTTATAGGTGGATAGTGTATAGGTCTTAAAATAGAATTCCCGTTTTTAATATAAGCATCAAAATAGGTTTCTTCCAGATTAAGGTATAATGCTAAGGCGCGCAATACATATTTAGCTGTTTTTTCCAGCATCTGATAGGCTTGCTTTCCGGTGGTGTTAAATTTTGGTAATTCCTTAACCAGAACATTGTCGGGGTAGGTTTCTTTAAGATTCGCATCATCTTCAACGTATTGTCCAAAATGCCAGAATTCTTTTAAATCGCCTTCTTTGCGGCCTTTGGCATGTTCCTTTCCAAATGAAGTGTAGCCACGCTGACCTCCAATACCTTCTATTTCATAATTTGCTTTTACGGCTTCAGGGAGATCGAAGAATTTTTTAATTTCATCGTATAAATCAGATACTAATTTATCATCTAAAAAATGCCCTTTTAAAGCAACAAAGCCAATGTCTTCATAAGCTTTACCTATTTCATTTACAAAGTGTTGTTTTTTAATCGGGTCGTTAGAGATAAAATCGTTTAAATCGACACTGGGAATGCGGTTCATGAGTTTACTGTTTACTTGTCTTTTTATACAAATGTACGAAAAAAGGGCAGTAGAAATCTTATTAATTAATTGCTGAATATTCAGAATCAGGTATAAAAAAATGAATTATATTTGGTTATATGCATTTAAAATTAAAAGGTTTACATGTCGAATGTGTTAGAGTTTTCTCCAGTAGATTTAAGTAAAATCGAATTGCTACAATTGTATCGGGCCATGCTAAAACCCAGGCTGATAGAAGAAAAAATGCTTGTCTTGTTACGGCAGGGCAAAGTAAGCAAATGGTTTTCGGGCATTGGTCAGGAAGCTATTGCAGTTGGGGTAACCATGGCGTTAAATAATGATGAATATATTTTACCCATGCACCGGAATTTAGGAGTGTTTACTACTCGAAATGTACCATTGTTTCGATTGTTTTGTCAGTGGCAAGGCAAGGCGAGTGGTTTTACTAAAGGGAGAGATCGATCCTTTCATTTCGGAAGCCAGGAGCATAAAATTATTGGAATGATTTCGCATTTAGGACCGCAGCTTGGTGTTGCCGATGGTATCGCTTTAGCGTCTAAATTAAAACAATTAAATACAGTAACTGCAGTGTTTACCGGTGAAGGAGGTACCAGTGAAGGCGATTTTCATGAAGCTTTAAACATCGCATCAGTATGGCAATTGCCTGTTTTGTTCTGCATAGAAAATAATGGTTATGGCTTATCTACACCAGTTAAAGAGCAGTATAATTGTGAACATTTAGCTGATCGCGCTGTGGGATACGGTATGGAGTCTCATGTTATCGATGGTAATAATATAGTTGAAGTCTATACTAAAATGAAATTAATTGCTCAGGATGTCAGAACCAACCCACGACCTGTTTTAATTGAATTTAAAACGTTTAGAATGCGAGGGCATGAGGAAGCCAGTGGTATAAAGTATGTGCCGGCAGACCTTTTGGAATTTTGGAAGACAAAAGATCCTATTGAGAATTTTAAGCAGTTTTTAAGTTTAAACGGGATGTTGTCAGAGGAAGAAGAAGAGCTCTTGAGGTATGAAATTAGTGCCGAAATTGAATCGGCTTATTCAGACGCTTCAAAGGAGTTACCTATTACGCCAGATTTAAGATCTGAATTAAATGATGTGTATAAACCATTTATGTATGAGGTTTTTGAAAAAAATGAAGATATCAAAGAAATTCGTTTTGTCGATGCTGTTTCGGAGGCTCTTAAACAGTCGATGGAAAGACATGAAAATTTGATTTTTATGGGACAGGATATAGCTGAGTACGGCGGGGTTTTTAAAATTTCTGAAGGTTTTGTAGAGGCTTTTGGTAAAGGGCGGGTAAGAAATACCCCGATATGCGAGTCGGGAATAATAGAAACAGCCATGGGCTTAACAATATGTAATATGAAAAGTGTGGTGGAAATGCAATTTTCAGATTTTGTGAGTTCTGGATTTAATCCAATAGTTAATTATTTGGCGAAGTCTTATTATCGCTGGCGACAATCAGCGGATGTGGTTATTCGAATGCCTTGTGGTGGTGGTGTAGCTGCCGGACCATTTCATTCGCAGACCAATGAAGCCTGGTTTACCAAAACGCCTGGGCTAAAAGTCGTTTATCCTGCATTTCCTGTAGATGCGAAAGGCTTGTTAAACACCGCTATAAACGACCCGAATCCAGTAATGTTTTTCGAACACAAAGCTTTATACAGAACGGTAAAACAGGAAGTGCCTACGGGATACTATACCATCCCTTTTGGAAAAGCAGCACATATTCGCAAGGGAGAAGAAATAACAATTATAACTTATGGTGCAGCTGTGCACTGGGCTTTGGAAGTCCTTGACAAGCATACTGAAATTCAAGCCGATCTTATAGATTTAAGAACGTTACAACCCTTAGATGAAACCACAATTTATAATTCGATAAAAAAGACAGGTAAGGCCATTATTTTACAGGAAGATTCACTTTTTGGAGGTATAGGTTCTGATATTTCTGCTTTAATTATGGAACAGTGTTTTAAATATCTGGATGCTCCGGTTATAAGAGTGGGAAGCCTGGACACTCCAATTCCATTTATCAATCAATTGGAAGACCAATATTTGGCAAAATCAAGATTTGAAGAGGCGTTGTTGAATCTGGTAAACTATTAATTTTAAGTGACTTTGAGTTTATATGGTTTTATTGGTTATATTTAGGTTTAAACCATTTATAACCACCATTATGAAACTTTATTTTAAATGTTTTTTCGTGCTTTTACTGCTTCAGTTTAGTTGTAAAAAGCAGGAGTCGGAAGTTTTAGCGGAAGTACCGAAACCACCGATAGCTAAAATTGAACCTAAAGAATTGACTATTCACGGCGATACACGTATCGACAATTATTTTTGGATGCGATTGTCCGATGAACAGAAAAATGCTGAAACACCGGATGTTCAGACGCAGGAGGTACTCGATTATCTAAATGCAGAAAATGAGTATGCAGAAGAAGTCATGAGTCATACAGATTCTTTACAGCAGGTATTATTCGATGAGATGACGGGGCGAATTAAAAAGGATGATGAATCTGTTCCAGTTACTCATAATGGGTATTCCTATTTTACCAAATTTGAGGCCGGGAATGATTACCCATTATATTGCCGATCGAAAACAGACAGTTCGGCTGTGGAAGTCATGTTAAACGGACCGGAGTTAGCCAAAGGCCTGGCGTATTTTGGTATGGGTGCCCGCAATGTAAGTACTGATAATACTATTATAGCCTATGCCGTAGATACCATTTCAAGAAGACAATACACCGTTTATTTTAAGAATTTAAAAACAGGAGAACTTTTAGCCGATAAACTAGTTAATACCAACGGAAGTGCGGTTTGGGCCAACGATAATTCCACCGTTTTTTATTCTACCAAAGATCCGGAGACTTTAAGAAGTGATAAAATTTACAAACATACTTTAGGAACACCGCAAAGTGAAGATGTTCTGGTGTTTGAAGAAACTGATGAGACGTATCGTTGCGGTGTTTTTAAATCAAAATCAGATGCTTATATTTTTATTGGAAGTTTTCAAACGCTGGCGACAGAATATCGATATATAGATGCTACAACACCAGATGGAACCTGGAAAGTGGTGCAACCGAGGGAAAAGGATCTTGAATATCATGTAGATCATTATGCTAATCATTTTTATATACGTACGAATAAAGATGGGGCAAAGAACTTTAAACTAATGGAAACGCCAATAAACGCTACAGGAAAGGAACACTGGGTTGATGTTATTCCGCATAGAGATGATGTGTTGCTGGAAGATTTCGATTTGTTTAAAAATTATCTAGTTTTAACAGAAAGACAGGGTGGTTTGCGTCAGATTCGAGTGAGACAGTGGGATGGTTCTGAGTATTATTTAAAATTTAATGACCCGACTTATATGGTTTACACGACTTCAAATTTAGATTTTGATACGGATGTATTACGATATAATTACTCCTCACTAACAACACCAATGAGCACTTTTGAGTATAATATGAAGACCAAAGACCAGGTTTTACTAAAGCAGGAAGAAATACTGGATCCAGATTTTAGTCCCGAACATTATACTTCAGAACGTTTAATGGCTACAGTAACGGATGGCACTCAGGTACCCATTTCACTGGTATATAAAAAAGGCATGGTTAAAAACGGTGAAAATCCATTGTTATTATATGGTTACGGGTCTTATGGCTCTACTATGGATGCCAGTTTTAATTCCAGTGTTTTAAGTTTGTTAGACCGTGGTTTTATTTATGCTATTGCTCATATTCGCGGAGGAGAAGAAATGGGGAGACAATGGTATGAAAATGGAAAGTTGTTAAAAAAGAAAAACACCTTTACCGACTTTATTGATTGTGGCGATTATCTGGTAAAAGAGAAATTTACTTCGCCAGAGCATTTATATGCAATGGGCGGCAGTGCCGGTGGATTATTAATGGGAGCCATAGTAAATATGAAACCAGAATTGTGGCGTGGTGTAATAGCTGCTGTCCCTTTTGTAGATGTCGTGTCGACGATGTTAGATGAAAGCATTCCGTTAACGACTTTCGAATTTGATGAATGGGGAAATCCTAAGGACAGTATTTATTACGAATATATCAAATCGTATTCGCCATACGATAATGTAGAAGCTAAAGCGTATCCAAATCTATTAATTACAACAGGGTATTGGGATAGTCAGGTGCAATACTGGGAACCTGCAAAATGGATAGCCAAATTAAGAGCTTTAAAAACAGACGACAATCTTTTAATTATGGATTGTAATATGGATGTAGGTCATGGTGGTGCATCCGGTCGTTTTGAGCGCTATAAGATAAGAGCTTTGGAATATGCCTTTTTGCTGGATTTGGAAACTGAGAATCGCTAAAAATACAATAGAAACTAAAATAGCCTGGAAATTTTTCCAGGCTATTTTGTTTGATTTAGTTTCATTCCGGAGGTGTTTAATGGGCATAACGTTTACTACCGTACCATAAGGCTTCTTTGGTAGAATTAAAATTTTGAATACTGCGTTTCAGAAAATTTAATTCTACAGATTCGCTGTAATTCTGCGAATGTCTGAGGTGTTTTATTAGTGTTTTCATAGCAATTCAAAATAATTAATAGTTTAAACGATAACGTCTTTTGCTGTTCCAAGATTCACTTTTAGAATAATGTACTGTTCCTGTAATTTGATTGTTGTTTAAAGTTCTCATGATGTTCGATTTTTTGATTGATGTTTTTGTTTGATGTTATATAAGATAGACGAGGCATAAACTGTTTTGTTACAGTGTAAACGTTTGAAATCAGGATATTAACAAATTTTTAGTATTTAAGATGGTATGATATTTGGCAGAAATACTTGTAGAAATAAAGGGAAATCTTAACAATTTTTAGGAATGATTATTGTTACTATTAAAAATTAAAATATATTTTTGAAATCGTTATTAAGCCCTATGAAACATATTCTTTTTTTCTGTTTTACCGTTTTGTTTTCAACTTCTGTGTGGTCTCAAATAGACAATCGAGAAAGTAAATCTACTACTATTCCGGCGATTGAAAGTGAACAAGGCGAAGAAACAGAAACCAATAGTTTAAATATAGAACCATTGGAATCGACTGACTTATCAACTCCTAACGAAAATAGTGTAAATGGTTTATCTGTTTCTAAACGTCCCGATTTAAATACAGAGGAAGAGTTTTCTATGTTTTATAAAAAGAAGTTTGGAAATCCGGCCGAATTGTATCAGGAAAAATTAAATCGTCAGTTAGAAATGCCTGAATCAGAAGCAGCAAATCCAGACGCTACCGGAAGTTTGGTTGATGTATATTTTGGAGATGTAAAGACCAAATCGGGGAAAGTAAATATAGTGTACCGCGACCATCAGGCTTTCGATGGTGATCGTATTATGGTTTTGGTTAACGACGATATTATTCAGTCCAATGTCTTACTAACAAACGGTTATAGTGGTTTTAAGCTGGAGTTGCAACCGGGCTTTAATAAAATTGATTTTAAAGCCATTAATCAGGGAACGTCTGGGCCGAATACTGCAGAATTTCAAATTCTGGATGAAAACGGAAACATTATAACCGGTAATCAGTGGAATTTAGCCACAGGTGTAAAGGCCAGTATTATAGTCGTAAAGGAATAAGTGTATTGCGTTCTTTAATAATAAACTAACCTTTAGTTAATCATTTCTTAAGAATAGTTTTCGTTCTTAATAAACAAATTTCAATAACTTCTATTATATTTGTATAGATTTGAATTTATGTTAGCCCATTTCTTTAGGTTAATACACAAATCGGAACATCTAATAAGTTTAAAAAATTAATACAACAGTAATTCATGGCTAAGTCCCAACAGGCATACAATAAAATAGAAAAAGAAAAAGCCCGTCAAAAAAAGCGCGAAGAAAAACAAAAGAAAAAAGAAGAGCGCAAAGCAAATAAAGAAAACCAGGGAATTCAATTTGCATATGTGGACCAGTATGGGAATTTAACCGATACTCCGCCAGATCCTGCCGAAAAAATTAAGGTAGATGCTGATGAAATTGTTTTAGGGGTTCCTAAAAAAGAAGAATCTACAGAAGAAGTAGACCCGATTAAAAAAGGAAAAGTAGCCTTTTTTGATACCTCTAAAGGTTTCGGATTTATTATAGATAATGATACCCAGGAAAAACACTTTTGTCACGTTAGTGGCTTAATAGATGCCATCGCAGAAAATGATAATGTAGAATTTGAGTTAGAACGTGGTATGAAAGGTATGAACGCTGTACGCGTAAAGAAAATTTAATTAGAAGTAAATTCTAATTAAATTTTCTTTTTTCGAACCAGCGTCCGGCCATACTGATATTAAGGGTTAATAGGTGATAATGTTCCTGAATTAAACTCTCGTAAACAAGTCCTTTATTGCCATAAGAATAAGTAAGGTTTAACATGGAAAGTCCATCATATCTCAAAGGAATTCCAAGTCCGAAGTCTACGGTGTAATTACTTATTTTTTTGTGGTTTATTTCCAGATTTCCACTATCGTAATTTAAGCCGGCTCTGTATTCCAGGGCATTCCAGAATTTAGTTGTATTTTGTTTTGGAGCAAAGGCCAGACCAAGACCGAAACTGTTCTGATCTACAAATGTGCCGAGTTGATCTTTTTGTTCGGTGTTACTCCAGTAGTTTTTTCTGTAATCAAAAGCGACAGTAAACTGTTCTTTTATCTGAGTTTGAAAACCAAAACCAAGTTCCATAGGAAGTTTAAAATTATCAAGCGTATTATTCGTGTAAATATCGCTATCGTATAACTGAGATACAGTAGTATCGCGACTTCCTTTTAAAGCGGTTCCAAAATTAATTATCGATCCAAAGGTAGTATGTTTAAACGGCGAATATTGTATTCCGGCACCAAATCGCAAACCACTGTAACTGTTGGCATCGTAAACAGTTAAAATATTACTGCCAATATAGTTGGTTTCTGTTTCTTTAATCTGTCCAAACAAAACCGAACCGGTTACACCTAAACTTAAATTCTTCAGTAGTTTATAACCATAATTCAGCTTTAAATCATTTAAACCTCCGGATCCTTCTATATCGCTTAAAAATGTATTCGTAGATCCTTCAATATCTGTTTCAATATTACTTATACTATAACCAACATTGGTATAAGGAATTAAGGTAAGACTCAATCCTGATTTAGAATTTATTGGAAAAGCAAAGGCCATGTTCGAGAAATTGGCGTTTAATTTAGTGTCTTGCTGCGCGCCTTCAATTTGAACTCCAAATTCAGATTTTATACCGATATCAAAAAAGAAAGCGTGTAAGGGAATATCTGCCAGCGATGCGGGGTTCATATTATTTATAAACGTACTGGATCCTGTCGCAATTCCTGTGTTTCCCATACTTGTGGTTTTTCCGGTATTGGTATTATTCAATAATCCCAGGCCGTAAAGCGAGTAAGGTGAACTTGAGAGGGTGTTACTCTGACTAAAACCGGATGTCATTGTAATCAGGACTATTAAAGTAAAAAGATAATATTTATTCATTGTCGTAAAGGGCATAATAAAGTTCTAAAGTGGTTTTGTATTGAGATTTATCTGAATTTTCACCTTCCAGAATATAGCGATCTACAGAATCTGTAAATCCCTTAGGTTTAATTGCTAAAAACAAATTGTCACGGTTGTTTGCTTCTAACTTCTGGTCCAGGAAATATTTTATGTTAATGTTATATGTATCCTGATCCATTTCGGAAGCGTTACTGCCTTTTATGGCATAAGCATAATCCCCGCTGTAGTCTATTAGCTGAGATAATTCGTTTGATTTTTGATCTATAATATATACCTCTAAGGAATCTCTGGTCGTAAGATTGTTGGTGTTTGTATTGCTTTGCAGGGTGAATTTTAAATTAGCACCTGTTATAGACCCGGAACCTGTAATGTTATTAATTTGTTCTAAATACGGGATGTCAATACGCGTTGCCAGTCCGGCTCCGGCCTGTATATAACTTAAATTATCAGTCGTTTTACTGCTAATATAGCGTTGCTGCTCTGTTAAGGTTTTAAAATAGGTGTTGTTATAATCTGTAGCAATGTTGTGAAAACTTTTTCCAGCGTTCAGGGTGATATCAAAATAACTAACTTCCGATTCTATTTCCGATTTTATGCTGTAAAACAATCGTAATTTGGAAGTTGTGTTAAAGCTTAAAATAGCGGTGTTTTCGGCTGAAGGCTCAATAGTTAAACCTTTATAGGTGTCTAACAGTTCGCTTAAGTTGTTGATTTCATTATTTTGTAAAGTACTAAATAGTGTTTTTCCAAACGAGCTATCTAAGGTAAAGTGTAAAGAATCAGATTTTTTAGGAGTAGGGTAACACGAGATACTACCTATAGAAGTAGCGCTTCTGGTATATGTAGAGGTGTTATAAAAATAGGTAGCTTCCGGTTTAAGCGTTTCCAGCACTTCATAAACATCAAATTTCTGGACCGAAAGGGTATCGTTGTAGGAATATGAATTATAGTCTAAAATAAGGGCTATAGAATCGTAGACCGCATCGCTGTCAATATCGAATTTTTCTGAATATAATTGAATATACGGTGTTGCTTTAATGCTTCCGAATACGGGGTCTGTATAAGAGCCGAATAATAGCCTGCTGGGACTGCTAATATAAATAGAGTCGTATTTAAAGGTAGACGTCTTAACAGTAAAGGTGTCGATGTAAAACACTTTCGTGTCGTTATTTATCCAGTCTTCGCCTACGGTAGTTGAATTATCGGGTTCACAGCCCATAATAAGAAAGGTCATGCTTAATCCTAATAACAGATTTTGTAGAAGTGTTCGATTCATAGTTTAGTTTTAAAATCGAACGAACTTAATATTAGTCTGTTATTCTGTAAAAAGCAATAGACCAACACAGTAATTATCTATTCCAAATAGCATTTCAATTCTACAAAACGTCGGGTTAGAGTTTATCGAAAAGGATTGGGGGTTGGTATAGACAATCTCGGGGTCTATCTAGTTTATTTTTAAAAAGAGTTGTTTGAGATTAAGTTTGAAAGAAAATTTATTCTCCATAAAGTATGTAACAGCAGGAGAAAAACAAAAAATAAAAAGTAATTTCAATATGATTAAGTATTCAGTTAAATTATTAGTGCTATGTGCACTGGCAGTAAGTTTTTATAATTGTTCCGGTAATGATGATGACGGTGATCGTGGAAACTGGAAAGAACGTTCTGTTTTTGATGGTGTTCCAAGGAGTAATGTTGTAGGATTTGTAATTGACAATAAAGGCTATATGGGAACGGGGTATGACGGCGATGATTATTTAAATGATTTCTGGGAATACAATATTGAAGGGGATTACTGGGTTCAGAAAGCAGATTTTCCGGGTACTCCAAGAAGCGCGGGATCAGGGTTTGCTATAAATGGCAATGGTTATATTGGATTGGGCTATGATGGTGTTGATGAATTAAGTGATTTCTGGCAGTACAACCAAAGTTCCAATGTCTGGACACAAAAAGCTGATTTTAAAGGAGGACCACGCCGCTCGGCTGTTGCCTTTTCAGCAAATAATACAGGCTATATCGGTACTGGATATGACGGAGAAAACGATAAGAAAGACTTTTATAAATATAACCCAACTACAGATCAATGGTCGGAATTAGTTGGTTTTGGCGGAGAAAAACGTCGTTTCGCTACGAGTTTCACCATTAATGACAGAGTGTACCTTGGTACCGGAGTAAGTAATGGGCTGTATAAAAAAGATTTCTGGGAATTTGACCCGTCAACCGAGGTGTGGACACGATTAAACGACCTGGATGAAGAAGATGATTATGCTATTGCTCGTTCGAATGCCGTAGGATTTAGTTTAAATGGTCTAGGGTATATTACTACAGGTTATAATGGAGGGGTTTCCAGTAGTATCTGGGAATACACCCCAGGAAGTGATACCTGGGAAGAAATTACAAATTTAGAAGCAACTGCTCGCCAGGATGCGTTAGGATTTTCTACAGGAACCCGGGCATTTGTACTTTTAGGACGCAGCGGAAGTTTGTATCTGGATGACAACTACGAGTTATTTCCTCAGGAAACATACGACGACGAGGATTAAAAATTAAAATAGTAATCCCTAAACTTCAATTCATCCCATCTATTAGATCAATATAAGTCAACTCTAATTTAAATACATACAATGATTATGAAAACGCTTAAAAAAATAAAAGGTTTGATTTTAGTTGCCAGTTTAATTTGTCTGTCAGGTTGTTCTTCGGATGATGATGTAAATTCAGAAGATTCAACAGATCAAACTGAAGCACTTGAGGTAACTATTACAGAAACGAATGCTTCAGGAACACCAGAAGGTGATGTTTCCAGTATAGGAGCTGATGAAGATGATTTGGTGGAAAACGCAAGTTTTGAATATACTGTTAAAATTGATTTTTCAGAAAACGCTGCAACCATCTCGAATCCGGTTTCTGGTAATGGAGTAGAAGTAACACAGGAGGAAGGTAAGGTTACCGTTGTTTCTGCTGTGTCAGGAGTGGCCTACGAAATTTCGGGATCTACTAACGATGGAGCACTAAAAATTTATAGTGATAAAAAATTTAAGCTATCTCTGAAAGATGCCTCTATTACAAATAATGAAGGTCCGGCAATTAATGTACAATCCAGTAAGACAGTGTTTGTAATTTTAGAAGGCGAAAACGCGGTTAGTGATGCCGCTTCTTACAGTAATATTCCGGAAGATGAAGATGCAAAGGCTGCATTTTTTAGTGAAGGACAATTGGTGTTTAGCGGAACTGGATCCTTAAATGTCGCCGGTAAATATAAACATGGTATTGTGAGCGATGACTACATTCGGGTAAGATCCGGTGAAATTAATATTACTGAAGCCGTAAAAGATGGAATTCACACGAATGATTATTTAATTGTCGATGGTGGAACTTTAAATATTGTAGCTTCAAGTGATGGTATAGATTGTGAAGAAGGATATATTATTGTAAATGACGGTACTTTTAATTTAGATGTGGCTGACGACGGTATTGTAGCATCTTACGATATTACAGACGAATCGGAGCCTGATACTTCTATTACACCAAATGTAACCATAAACGGAGGTACTTTTAATATAAATACATTTGAAGGTGAGGGTATAGAAAGTAAAGGAATCCTGACTATAAATGATGGGACTTTTGAAATTAATGCTGAAGATGATGGTTTAAATGCTATTGGTAACTTGTATATAAATGGCGGTAAAATTTATGTGTATAGCAATTCTAACGATGCTATAGACACAAACGCTGATATTACGATTACCGGTGGAACCATTATAGCCATAGGGAGTAATAGCCCTGAAGGCGGTGTGGATGCAGATAACAATACCTTTAAAATAACAGGAGGCACTTTGCTTGGTCTGGGAGGTACAACAACCAAACCAACAGCAAGTGTGTCTACTCAGAACGCTTTGATTTTTGATGGTATTAATGCAAATACTTTACTGCATATTCAGTCCGAAGATGGTTTGGAAGCATTAACATATCAAATTCCAAAATCTGTAAACACTATTTTATATTCAAGTGCAAAATTAGAGTCCGATGTCACATACAACATTTACAGTGGAGGTTCTGTAAGTAATGGAACTGAATTCCAGGGATTATATATTTCCGGAAGCTATAGTGGCGGAACATCATTTAGTAAATTTACAGTTAATGCCACGGTCACTCAAATTGGTGGTGCAGTAGGTCCGGGTGGAAGATAATTCACCTAAAAAACGTTCAACCAAAACTTCAAAATAATATGAAACGTAAAGCATTTTTAAAAAAAGGATTACTTGGGGTTGGTACTGTAGTGGTGGGTTTACCAACAGTTATGGCATCATGCTCTAACTCGGATGATGATATAGAAACTGATAACACCTTTACAACTTCTGGAGACGGATCTTGTACCGTATCTCCGCAGGAAACTGCCGGACCATTCCCTATAATTACACCGGCCAGTCTGGTAAAAGCAAATATTATTTCAGATAGAAATGGTGTGGCTCTGTTAATTAATTTAACTGTAAATAAACGCGAAAGTTCCGATGTCTGCAATCCTTTGGCAGGAGTGTATGTTGATTTGTGGCATTGCGATTCCGAGGGTAATTATTCACAATATGGCGGCACAAATATGCAGAGTACAAACTACAGTGATAAAAACTTTTTAAGAGGACGACAGTTAACTGATAGTAACGGACAAGTCTCATTTATAAGTATATTTCCCGGCTGGTACAGGGGGAGAGCACCTCATATCCATATAGAAATCCTGGATACCGATGAAAAATCTTTAGGTGTAACACAGATTGCTTTTCCAAAGGAAGTTTGTAATACGGTATACAGTACGACCTATTATAACGGTGAAGCCGATACGTCTAATGAAAGCGATAATGTATTTTCCGATAGCCTGGATGGCAATATGGCTGATAGTGTTTCTGGAAATACAGAAGACGGTTATACTCTGGAAAAGGTAATTACGGTATAGAATAAAATAGTTAGTTTTTATTTTTTGTTTAGTTCATTTTTACTGTTTTAAAAACCCTAAGAGATTAGGAGGTCTCTTAGGGTTAAATTTAAGTGTATGCAAAAACGTTTAAAAATAATTCTGGGCTTGAGTGTTGTTTGTTTGTTAGCTATTTTAACCCACAACAGTTATAAGTCGAAAACATCGAATTACAATATAGAAGTGTATCCGGTAACAACAGGTTACGGGTATAAAATAAGTGTGTCTAAACGGGTTTTAATTCAACAGGATGTAATTCCTGCAATAGCAGAAAACACGGCATTTTGCAGCTCAGAAGACGCTAAAAAAACAGGTTTGCTTGTTATTTCAAAACTGGAACACAAACAAAATCCACGCATTACCAAAACAGAACTGGAAGCGCTTGGTGTAGCATTAAATTGTATAAATTAG
Organism: Formosa sp. S-31; assembly: GCF_051172795.1. Taxonomy (NCBI): domain Bacteria; kingdom Pseudomonadati; phylum Bacteroidota; class Flavobacteriia; order Flavobacteriales; family Flavobacteriaceae; genus Formosa; species Formosa sp. S-31. The sequence goes on along the minus strand of NZ_JAENDK010000002.1, from coordinate 471,467 downwards.
CTTAAAACTGTCTATGACCAAATTAAAGCCAAATTTTAAAAAGGAAGCACTGATTCAAGTTGTAATCTGGGCTATATTCTTTAGCATATTTTTTCTTCAGATTTATCTGAATACGGGAAAATTACCCATTCCTTTTTTGGGGTTTTTAATGGTTGGCATAATAACGTTTTATATCAATTATTTAATTTTAGTACCGCAGTTTTTACTGAAGAAAAAGCAGGTACTATATTTTTTAAGTATTATTGTACTTATTGTTTTGGCTGTAGTTTTTACTGAATTTATTCTGCCAAAGCCTGCGCTGATGGAGCACATGCCTAAGCCAGAGAATTTACCGCCTCCAGACGGTTTTGATACTTCCGGGCCAAAACCAAAAATCAGAGAATTTCGATTTGGATTTCCACTATTCTTTAACCTTATTTTAATCGTTATAGGTACTGCTATAAAAATGTATCTGGAATGGGAGAAGAATATTAAACTGCAACAAGAAATTGAAAGTCAGAAATCTAATGCTGAATTACATTTTTTAAAAAATCAGTTGAGTCCGCATTTTTTATTTAATTCATTAAACAGTATTTATTCTTTAACCAGTAAAAAGTCTAACGACGCTCCGGAAGCCGTAATTACGCTTTCCGAACTTATGAGATATATGTTATATCAGGCAGATAATGAATTTGTATTACTTAGAGATGAACTGGAATATGTTCAGAACTATCTAAAGCTACAGCGCTTAAGAATTGCGAATAATAAAGATGTGATTATTAATATTCGGGGCGATGTAGATCGTCAGAAAATAAGACCCTTATTACTAATTCCATTTATTGAAAATGCGTTTAAATACGGGACAGATTTTAAAGGTAATACTCTGGTGCATATCGAAATACAGGTTAAAGGTGACGTGTTAGATTTTAAATGCATAAATTTAATAGGAAACAGGAAGCAGGATCCGAAAAATTCCGGAATTGGGTTACAAAACACCAAAGAGCGTCTTCAGTTACTTTACCCCAATAAGCATACGTTGCTTATCGATGAAGATTCCAGTCAGTTTATTGTAACCTTGAATTTAAATTTAACGGTATGAAATGTATAATTATAGATGATGAACCTTTAGCAATTGACGTTGTAGAATCATATCTAAAACAGCTGGGAGGTATCGATATTGTAGCTAAATGCACGAATCCGTTAGAAGCTATTACCTTACTAAATAAACACAAAGTAGATTTAGTATTTCTGGATATTGAAATGCCCAATTTAAGTGGTATCGATTTAGTAAAATCGATCGAAAATTTACCTCAATTTATATTTACTACAGCCTATCCGCAATACGCTTTAGACGGATTCAACTTAAACGCCACCGATTATTTGGTGAAACCCATTCCGTTTCACCGTTTTATAAAAGCAGTTTCACGAGCAAAAGAAAAATACGAATTGGAACATTTACAATCTGCTAACGGCATCCCTGTTACTTTAGGCACTTTGCCTAAACCCGAAAACGACTTTATTTTTGTGAAATCGGAATACGAAAACATTAAAATTAAAACCGATACAATAACTTATATTCAGGGACTGAAAGACTATATTAAAATTCATGTCATCGACACCAATAAAGCCATTATTACCTTGTCGAGCTTTAAAGAAATTTTAGAGAAATTGCCACAAAACAACCAGTTTTTAAGGGTGCATAAATCGTTTATAGTCAACATTAATGCTATTAAGGCGCTACAAAAAACAAAGATTGTTTTGCATGACGATATGCGTATTCCTATTGGCGAAACCTTTAAAAAAGAGGTTTTAGAGCGTTTGGGAGTTTAGGGGCTTAATAGTTGAAAGCTGTTGTATCTTGAAAACTGCAACTGAAGACTAAATATAGCGCTACTGAAGGATTCCCTGTCCTATGGAAATTAGCGTTCTAAAAATTTTGGAACGTTTGGTATTTAATTTAAGACTTCATTAATATCAATAAGATGCAAACAATCTCCCCGTTGTGTCGCGTTGTGAAATTTAAAGTAGGATTAAGGTTATTTAATATTCCGAGTTGATTTTAACAGTTTTATCTACTGTTTAACAAATTGTTTTTTAGCTGTTTGTGGTTTTTCTGTAAATTCATTTAAAGATTATAGGAATAAACACTACAACCTAAATTACCGTCTATGGCATCTAGAGGAAATTTTAATAGTAAATTTGGATTTATAGCAGCAGCAGCCGGAACCGCTGTAGGTCTTGGTAATATCTGGCGGTTCCCGTTCGAAGTCGCGAATGGAGGAGGAGCCGCTTTTCTGCTTGTTTATCTTGCGTTTTGTTTTATTTTCTGTCTGCCTATTATGCTCACCGAAATTGCGGTTGGTCGAAACACACAAAAGGACGCCTCTGGTGCATTCGGGCATCTGGGATTTCCGAAATGGCGCTTTCTTGGAAAAATGGGAATCTTATCAAGTACCATTGCCTTATCCTTTTACATTACCATTGCAGCCTGGTCTCTCGGTTATGTTATAGAGATGCTTGTCGGTAATTTTTCAATCGGGACCCAATTCAACACCTATGTAGCAGATATATGGTTGATTGGAACTTACGGCATCGTGTTTATGGTTGTAACAGCTATTATTGTATCTAAAGGTATTGCTGGCGGCATAGAGAAAGCTTCTAAACTATTAATGCCCATATTATTAGTCATGATTGTGCTATTGTCGATTTATACGCTAACGCTTGAACATGCAATCAAAGGGGTTTCGTTTTATTTAATTCCCGATTTCTCTAAATTGAATTTTTCGGTTGTGTATGGTGCCATTAGTCAGGCGTTCTTTTCGCTCTCCATAGGGCTATCTATTTACGTCACCTTTGGCAGTTATATATCCAAAGATGATAACCTACTATCTTCTGCTGCATTAATAACACTGAGTGATGTTGTAGTGGCATTTCTTTCAGGGTTTATGCTGTTCCCTATCGTGGCCTACATCAGCGGCGGGCTAATGGACAATGTAAGTGGAGGTCCGGGGTTGATTTTTGAGACCTTACCAGGCGTCTTTGCATCTATTGGGAATCTCTGGGGCAGCATTATAGGGGTAATATTTTTTCTGCTCCTCACGTTCGCGGCATTAACCAGTGCCATCGGATTGCTTGAGGTGCCTGTTACCTATTTAATCGACACCCATAAAATGCCGCGCAGGAAGGCGGTTATTGTAATGTGTATCTTAATTTTTGTGCTAGGCATACCCTCTATGCTGGGAAATGGCTATTCCAGTTTCTTTACAAACTTTATTCACTATGGAAGCGATACACAGGCCACTAACTTTTTGACCTTCTTAATGCATTCACTCGATATCTTACTGATTTCAGGAGGGATACTCATTTCTGTTTTTGCAATTCACGTTTGGAAAGACGACAAGCTCGCCGCTGAAATTAGTTCAGGGTTCCCCGCTTATAACACGGCATTCATCCGGAAAGTATTACGGATTCTAATTGGCTACGTGTGCCCAGTAGTGTTAAGTGTCGTTTTGCTATTTACGATTCTTGACAGATATTTCGGAATCACCATAATTTAATAAACCCTTGTTAGCACTTACAATAAACTACACCTTACATTTCCGGAAAACAGGTTTAAAATGCTGTTTAAAAATATTTTAGGCTTAAACAGTTAAACTTAAGTAGTTTATCTATTAACGCTACTTTTAACAACTGGTATTGCTCCATAGGTTGTAAGATTTTTTCTATTTTTATATGAAATAAAAAGGGGATAAATACAATTGTGTTTATTCCTATGTTAGAAAACATTTGAGAAAAACATATGAATTCAGTAAAAGACTTAATATACTTCGATTATGACAAAGCAAAATCACTTAACAGTCAGTTGAGTGGTGGAATTGTTAGCGAAATAACTAGAGCTATCGAAGAACAAGGAGGACTTCAATCTGAATTTGGTTTTGATATAAAATTATTAAAGGCAAAGGTTGGAGCAATAGCGGACGAAAAAACTATAAAAACGGAAAGAATTGAACTCTATCACGAGTTACTGAATGAAGTAGAATCTAAGTTGACCAAGAAAAATGTTTTAAAAGACCTAAATCAAGCTTTGACTACAGATGGTAAATCATTTAATGACTTTTTAGAAAATGTCCCAGGATACACGTTCGTAAAGGCTAATGGCTGGAGTTCTTTTGAAGATTACGGGAGGTTTAAAAATATTATGGCGAATTTCAACGATATACAAAGGTTGATTTATGCTTCTGCTTTAGAAAACAATCCGGAAATTATTGCTCAAAGAAAGCAAATAAACGATTTAAAAAAAGGACTTAAACAATCTCAAAATCATAAGGAACTGAATAGATTAAAAGCAGCTGAAAAATCATTTGATAAATTTATAGAAGAGCATTCAGAAGCACAATTACTTGATGAAACATTTGTAGAAAGAGTAAAGACATTTTTAGATACGTTTTCACCAAACCGATTGAATTTCAGACTGGCGCCATTTGATTCTTTTCCTGAATTTCAAATTTTAGCGAACCTAAAAAGTCAATACCTAGTGAATGGGGACTTTGAAAATGTGATTTTTACATATGGTAGTAGACCAAATATCAAATTGTCAGTTTTTGGAGTTATAACGTCTTGCCCACAAGAACAAGATGTGAGAGTAGATCTAAATGATGAATATCTCGCTTATGATGAAGAGGAACTGACGGAAGAAGCTGTTTATGATAAAGTTTTCCGAAATGTTTTTGCGTCTTTTGAAAACTTTGAGAAGTTCTTCTTTGTACCTAGCTATCCAAAAATAGCAATAAGTCCAATTGGAATTTATCGAGAAGTAATAATAGAATAAAAAATGTTGCCTAACGATTGCTCCTATGAAAAGCACTAGTCCAGTTTCTCAAATTTAGTATTTATTAATCTCATAATAATGATAACGAGGTTTGGATAAGAGCGTGTTTTATGACAAATCCAACACCGATTCAATATCCAACACTTCCAAACTATCCCCAGGTTGTAAATTGGCTAAATGGATAGTTCCCACACGAACACGCACCAGACGCAAGGTAGGAAAACCAACGGCAGAGGTCATTTTCCTAACCTGGCGGAATTTGCCTTCTGTTAGGGTAATGGAAACCCAGGAGGTTGGTCCGTGCCGTTCGTTTCTTAGTTTTTTCCAGCGTTCCGGTAAGTCTGGAGCTGTTTGCAGTTTAAACACGTTGCAGGGTTTCGTTATATATTTCTTACCGTGTAAGCCGATTTCGACACCTTCACTTAATTTTAAAACAGCAGCTTCATCTATGTCGCCATCTACCTGTGCGTAATATTCCTTTTCAACCTTGGAGCTATTAATCAAGTCGCTGGTTTTACCATTTGTAGTTAGCAGCAGGAGGCCTTCCGACTTTTCGTCTAAACGTCCAACAGACATAATACCCTCGGGGAAATCGCCCAGCTCGCCAAGTAGTTTTTTCCTGTGTTGTTTTTGTCCGTTATTAACAAACTGACTTAAATAGCCGTAAGGTTTATAAATTTTAAAATGTTTATGCATGGGGTAAATAACGTGATTTCGATGTAAAATTGATTAAGACTTAATTCTTTTAATATAATGTCCGATTCTCACTTCGAGCCTTCCTAACGGACAGTCAGGCGTAGTCGGGAACATCAAAAAAATTACCTTGTGTAGGATTTCGACTGCGCTCAATCTGACAATGAAAATTCAACTTTTTGATTTAAAGTTACAAACTAAACAGAAGCTTTTAAAATGTCGAATACCAGAGCTTTAGTTAGTTTTTCTCCTTTAGCCTTTTCGCGAATGGTTTCAAACTCAACCTTAAAGTCGCATCCCCATTTAAATTCACTACAGCCATAGGCAGATTTGCCTTTTAGAACAGTACCCTTGTTGCATTTCGGACAAGTTAAGGTATCCGGAATATCTTGCTTTTCTTTTTTCTCCGGTAGTTTTTTTTGCTCTAAAACCAGATTAAAGTCTTCATCAAAACGTAACAGCCCTTCAACTTTACCCTGCTCCGTTTTAAACCCCTTAAGGTTAACTGTGGAGCCTTTTTGAAGTAATCGGATAAATTGTTTTTCTGATATTTTCTTTTCACCATAGCTAAAAGGCAGTACAAAATTACAACCACTTTTAAAAGCACTGCAGCCATAAGCCGATTTCCCTTTAATAAGTGTGCCTTGCTTGCATTTAGGACATGTTTCAGCGAGGATTCCGGCTTGTTTTTTGGCTTCGGCCTTAACAGCTTTTTTCTTGGAGCTTACCGCGTGAGAAATATTGGCGCGTTTGGTTTCACTTCGTACTTCGTAAACCAGGTCGTCTACCATACGTTTCATGTTCTTTATAAACGTGCCGGCATTATAGTCGCCTTTTTCGATGTCTTTTAACTGTTTTTCCCAGAGTCCGGTAAGTTCGGCAGATTTTAATAATTCGTTTTGAATAATATCTATCAGCTGAATGCCCGTAGTTGTCGGTAATATTTGTTTTTTATTTCGAATAATGTATTTGCGTCGGAAAAGGGTTTCTATAATATTGGCACGGGTAGAGGGTCTTCCTATACCGTTTTCTTTCATCAATTCCCGCAGATCTTCATCATCTACCTGCTTTCCGGCTGTTTCCATAGCACGGAGTAAAGAAGCCTCTGTATATTGATTAGGTGGTTTGGTCTGCTTTTCTAAAAACGATGGTTCATGCGGTCCTTTTTCTCCTTTTTCGAAAGCCGGTAAAATGCCAGTTTCTTTTTTCTCTTTGTCGGGAGATTCAAAAACAATACGCCAGCCTTTTTTTAGAATTTCCTTACCGGTTGTTTTAAAATTCACTTGTGCAGCTTTACCAATTACTGTAGTGTTTGCCACAGAACAATCGTCGTAAAACACAGCGATAAATCGGCGCACGATGATGTCGTAAACGAGTTGCTGATTGTGCTGTAAATGTATTTGTATTCCTGTAGGAATTATGGCGTGGTGATCGGTTACCTTTTTATCGTTAAAAACCTTGGGTGATTTCTTTATTTTTTTGTCTAACAACGGTGTTGTTAACGCACTGTAATTCGTCAGATTTTTTAGAATCCCCGGTACTTTCGGATAAATGTCTGAAGGTAAAAATGTAGTATCTACCCTGGGGTAGGTCACCACTTTTTGCTCGTATAATTTCTGAACAATTTTAAGCGTGTCATCTGCAGAAAATCCGAATTTCGTATTACAATACACCTGTAAACCTGTTAAGTCGAATAACTTTGGGGCGTATTCTGTACCTTTTTTTTTGGTGATGGAAACTATCTCAAAGTCGTCTTCTTTTACTTTATTTGCTAAAATTTCTCCGTCCTCCATTTTAAGAAAACGGCCTTCTTCATAGCTAAATAAAGTGTCTCTGTATAAAGTCTGAAGTTCCCAGTAGGGTTGGGGCTTAAAGTTTTCTATCTCTTTAAACCGGTTAACCACCATGGCAAGTGTAGGGGTTTGAACACGCCCTATGGACAATACCTGCTTATAGCCACCGTGTTTTAACGTGTACAATCGGGTAGCATTCATACCCAGAAGCCAGTCGCCAATAGCTCTGGAGAATCCTGCATAATATAAGTTGTCGTATTGCGTGGCCGGTTTTAAATCGTCAAAACCTTCTTTTATCGCTTCGGTTGTTAAAGATGAAATCCACAGACGTTGTACTTCGCCTTTATAATGCGCCTGGTCTAAAACCCAGCGTTGTATAAGTTCTCCTTCCTGGCCGGCATCCCCGCAGTTTATAACCACATCGGCTTTTTCAAATAGACTTTTAACAATTTTAAATTGTTTTTGTATGCCCGAATCTGCTGTAACCTTGGTTTTAAACTTTTCCGGAAGCATAGGCAAATTATTTAAATCCCAGCTTTTCCAGTGTGGTTTATAATCGTTCGGTTCAAATAAAGTACATAGATGTCCAAAAGTATAGGTAACCGCATAACCATTACCTTCAAAATAGCCATCGCGTTTGGTATTGGCACCTAAAACGGCGGCTATTTCACGGGCAACACTAGGTTTCTCGGCAATGCATACTTTCATGTTCAATCTTTAACTTAGGGGGCGCAAATTAGAAAATTCAACCTGTTTTTGAAAATAGAATTATCAGGAGTTATTAACGGTTCGAAGGGAAGATTAATCCCCTGTGTTTTGCATAAAATCAGGAAAACCACCAGGAGTCCATTTTATCTCTCGTGCTCGTGTAGCGCGATTCGGATCTACCAGTTCCGGGCCTTCAATGTCTTTATAGTCTCTGGCGTGATAAATCATAACATCTGTTTTTCCATCTTCAGATACTGTAAAGGAATTATGTCCCGGGCCATAACGTTTTAAATCGTCGTTGGTATAAAATACAGGGCCTGGAGATTTGTTCCAGTTATCGGCATTTAAAATATTTTTATCATCGTCTATCCATAATAAACCAAGGCAATAATTGTGATTGGTTGCACTTGCCGAATACGCTACAAATATTTTTCCATTCTTTTTAAGTACTGCCGGACCTTCATTAACATTATATTTTTGACGTTCCCAGCTAAATTCTGGTTGTGTTATTACTACTTCAGGGCCAATTAAAGTCGTTGGGTTTTTCATTTCCGAAAGGACTAAAGCAGTGGCGTGACTGTCTGGAGATACATTTTGAGCCCAGATCATATAGTGTTTCCCGTGGTGTTCGAAAGTCGTTGCATCTAAAGAAAACGAATCGTGTTTGGTTTTAATCTGTCCTTCTTCTTTCCAGGTGCCTTCCATAGGATTTTTCGATGTGTTTGAAAGCGCGTACATGCGTATTTTCCAGATTTCTTCGGCTTCACCCGCTGCAAAATAAATATACCATTTACCATCAATAAAATGTAGTTCTGGCGCCCAGATATGATGACCCATAATCCCTTTTTCGTGCTTCGTCCAGACTGTTTTTTCTTCAGCTGTTTTTAATCCGTTAATGGTTTTGGCCTGACGCATGACTATTTTATCGTAGTCAGGCACAGTAGCAATAAAATAATAGGTTCCGTCATCGGCTTTAAATACCCAGGGATCGGCACGTTGCTCAGCAATCGGGTTATTAAATTTAATATCCTGGGCCAATACTGAACCTGAAAAAAGTGTTATTACAATTAGTAATAAGGTGAATTTTAAGTTAGTCATAGAAATTAGTTTTACACAAAAATACATATTAAATCGAATTTTTACTTTTAATTCGATTGGTCTTTTTAGGTAAGGAAATAAAGAAGTCTGAGAATAAAAACAGACCTGAAATTAGAATGATATATCCCATTGTACTCTAAAACGCAAGGCATTAGATAAGTCTTCCTCAAAGCCTCTGAAGTCGAAATACGTGAATTCGGCCGAAAGTTTATTTTTATGGCCTTTAAAGAACCAGTTAAAGGCAATACCATATTCCTCCTCATAAAAGCTGTTAATGTCTGTATTAGGATAATAATACGCAATCCTGCTGGCGAATTCGAGTGATTCTGGAATTGCAGACCATAAATGATGAAAGAAATAGCCCGCCTGAAAATAGGCGCCTTTTAAGTGGGTCGTTTCATTATTAACATGATCGTAAACTTCTTTAAAGTGAAATTCGTTTTGCCAGGAAAAACCACGGTACATAAATGCTGTTTCAATCAGTTGTTGATTCACGCGATATTGTCCATCTACACCATCTTCAAAGCCCTCCAGTTGACCACCACCTGAAGTGGAAAAACGCGTATACGGGCTTCGGTTTGTAGCAGCAGCAACGGCAATTAATCCGGTAAATTTATCATGAAAGTCAGTGTCTGAACCAGAAAAGCCTAATTCACGTCCAAATAGATTGTATTGCAAACGTCCCACATACATTAAATTCTGATCGTCATTTTCAGTAGCACTGCGTCCCATACCTGTTAAAAGTGATAGATTGTATGAAATGTCGGCGAACGTTTCCGGGAATATGCGTCCATAAAATTCTATTCCCTGTTGTCGGTCTATGGTAAATGGGCGAGTGATTATTGAACGGTCTACAGTTTGTTGTTTTCCTGAGGAGATAACCCGTTCGCGGTTATAATATGTTTTCCACTGACCGATTTTAATTTTAAAAAAGTCCCATTTTTCAATCATTAATCTAAAATCCAGAAGATTACCCTGTGCAATATCGTATTCCCAGTAATATTCCAGCCAGGGTTTAAAGGCATGACCACCAATTTTTAATCTGGCGCGATTTATTTTAAATATCCTTCGGTTGTCGTCGTAAAGTTCGTCGTAAGTTAAGGGGTTCTGGTCGCTGGGTGTGGCAAACCTGAACTGAAATCGAGATTCTATTTGCAGTAAATAATTATCGTCTCTGGTACTGAATTCAAATCCCTTTTTACCATATTCTACCTTTATTTTTGGAAGTTCTTTTTTCGAAATTAAAGTGTCTTCACCAGGTGATTGCGCCAGTAAACCGGCAATACTACTAAGAAGAAAAAGAAAAAACAGTAATAAATAGTTGGTTTTTGTCGACATGCGGTTTGATTAAAGCAATTACTAATTTACTAAACTTCTTTGAAATTAATTTGCTTTTAATCAAACTATTAATCGTTTTTATGCGTTTTCTATAACACTTAAAGCCAGTCGGATTTTAAAATAATCGAGTTGTTCTTCGAAATAGTCGTAATACGGTTTAAGGCTGGAAGGCGATTCTAAAGCAGATTTCGCTTTTTTAACTTCGGCTACTTCACTTTTACTTACAAAGTCGTAAATATTTATGTTTTTACCATCGCTGTGTAACTTGGCGATATGCGAATAAATGGTCGTAGATTTTAATTTACGTTGCATAGAGATTTCTTCTATAGACAAGCCTTTTTTGTACAAATCGTAAGTAATTAAATGAGTTGCTTTCTTTTTTTCTTTCTTGAGTTTAGCTCCCAGGAAATTAGTAATCTCAGCAATAAATTCATCCCCGTAAACTTCGGCTTTATGTTGTCCCACACCGCTTACATCCATAAGATCCATTAAACTCATCGGGCGCACGCGCTCCATTTCAATCAGTGTTTTGTCGCTAAAAATTAGATATGCCGGGATATCTTCTTCTTTAGCAATGTTATAACGCAGTTTACGTAAACGTTCAAATAAAGTGTCTTCTGTGGTTGTTTTTGAGCGTTTTGCCTTTTTACGAGGGGCTTTTTCTGCTACTTTAGGCTCAGCGATATGAAGGGGTTTGGTTAAAGGTACTTTGGCGCCGTTGAATAAGACATGTTTAGAAAACTCGGTAAGCTGTAAAGCATTGTTTTTATGAAAAGCGATTTCGCAATAGCCCTGATTGATGAGCTGAATGATAAAATGCTGCCAGTCTTTCCAGGCAATATCCTTACCGATGCCAAAAGTCTTTAAGTTTTGATAGCCTTTTTCCAGAACAGAAGCGTTGTGTGCGCCACGCAATACATCTAAAACCATACCTATAGGCTCCTGCTGATTTAAACGATAAACAGCAGATAAGATTTTTTGAGCGATTATAGTACCATCGAAAATCTGAGGCGGATTTTTGCAGACATCACAATTTCCACAATTGGCTTCCAGTAGTTCACCAAAATAGCTCAGTAAAATTTTACGACGGCAGGTGGTGGCTTCGCTAAACTGTTTCATACGTTCTAGTTTAGCAATTTGTACGTCTTCGTTTGCTGCTCCTAAAGCGAAACGGCGTAATTGGATAACATCGGAATAACTGTGAAACAATAGGGCATGAGCATTAAGTCCGTCTCGACCACCACGACCAATTTCCTGATAATAGCCCTCTATATTTTTTGGCATATTATGGTGAATTACCCAGCGCACGTTAGATTTATCAATCCCCATTCCGAAAGCCACTGTAGCGCAAACTACTTGTGTATTATCGTATACAAAGTCTTCCTGAACTTTATTTCGCTCGTTAAAATTAAGTCCGGCATGATAGGCTGTTGCTTCAATACCATTACTGTTTAACTTTTTGGTAAGCTGTTCTGTGTTTTTTCGGCTTAAACAATAAATAATTCCCGATTGATTTGGACGCTTTTTTATAAAACTTATAATTTGTTTTACGCGATCTGTTCCCGGGCGCACTTCTAAAGAAATGTTCTTTCTGTCGAAAGAGGAAATGAATTGTTTGGCATGGGGTATTTGTAATTGATCTAAAATATCCTGGCGTGTGGCTTTGTCTGCTGTAGCCGTTAAAGCAATAATCGGGATATTAGGAATAGACTTTTTAAGGAACCCCAGTTGCTGATAAGAGGGTCTGAAATCGTGACCCCATGACGATATACAATGGGCCTCATCTATTGCAATACAGCTAATAAAGCGATCGTTTAAAATGTTTGAAAGTCCGGGAAGACTCTCTGGAGCCACATAGAGTAATTTTATATTCCGATTAGCAACCTGTTCTAAAATAGTGTATTGTTCTTCTGCAGTCTGGCTGCTGTTAAAGTAATTTGCCGAAATACCATTAGCTTTAAGCCCGTCTACCTGATCTTTCATAAGTGCAATTAGCGGCGATATTACTAAAGTAACACCCTCAAAAAGTAATGCAGGCACCTGAAAACACATCGATTTTCCACCACCTGTTGGCATAATAACCAGGGTGTCGTTACCTTCCAAAACGTGTTCTATAATAGCCTGTTGCTGTGCACGAAAGGCATCGTAACCAAAATGTTTTTTAAGTGTGGGAAGTAGCAGGTCTTTATATTCAGGTAGTGGCATATACTATAATTTCGGATTGCAAAATTAAGGGAAACAGATTGTAATATCATTTGTTATTAGAAAATACTATAAAATAATTTGCTTATTGGTTTTTGAGATTTGTGATATGGAATTTTAAAATTGTCAATTGTCCATTTTCAATTAAGCCTCGATACATTACAAATAATATGATTTCAATTTCTTTAGAATTTATTTGTTTCTCTGCACAAAAATCATTTAGATTTGTAGGTATAAATAAACTTTAGGAGTAACTACGAAGTAGTTTGAGAAATATCCTTGGAACCTGACGCTGTTGATACAGCCGGAGGAAAAAGTTAAGTCTTTTCAAAATCATTTCATTACAACGGTAATTGTCTTACTGTTGATTCTTAAAAGTTTATGGAGTTTTATCTAAATCAAGATTATGATATCTATAAACGTAAACAATTCTATTACCCAGGTTACAGAACATAGTAGCTTAGCTGCTGTTATTGCGCATTTTAGTGTTTTAACTTCCGGTATTGCGGTAGCCGTTAACAATACGGTAATTCCAAAATCTTATTGGGAAAATATTACAGTGCATGCAAACGATAATATTCTGATAATTCAGGCTACGCAAGGCGGATAGAACAGTTTCTTTTTATATCAAAGTCTTATTAACTAATTGTTTTCACAGCTAGATAAATATGTTGTGAACTAAAGTAAAATAACCATGAAAAAAAAAGACACTGCGCCGCAAAATGGCGTAACCAGGCAAGCATTTCCAAATTCTAAAAAAGTGTATGTTCAAGGAAGCTTGTTTCCCGAAATTCAGGTCGCTTTGCGCGAAATTAAACTTAGTGATACAGTCGATTCCATGACCAGGGAACGCACCCCTAATCAGCCAGTAACGGTTTACGATACCTCAGGGCCATACACAGATCCGGAAAAAGCCATAGATGTACGCAAAGGTATTGAACGCATTCGTGAACCCTGGGTGCTGAAACGAGGCGATGTTGAGCGGTTGGATACATTTTCATCGGAATATTGTAATGAAAGACTAAATGATGAGACTTTAGATCATCTACGGTTTACTACTTTACGAAAGCCTTTAAAAGCAAAACCAGGGAAGAACGTATCGCAAATGCATTATGCGCGACAAGGTATTATAACTCCGGAAATGGAATATGTTGCGATTCGTGAAAATCAGAAAATAGATGAAGTCATGCGTTTATCGGAGCAGCACGCGGGTCAGGATTTTGGAGCTGCTATACCTAAGAAAATTACCGCGGAGTTTGTGCGTGAGGAAATAGCCAGAGGTCGTGCAGTAATACCTTCAAATATCAATCATCCGGAAAGTGAACCCATGATTATTGGTCGAAATTTTCTGGTAAAAATTAATGCCAATATCGGAAATTCAGCAACAACTTCAAGTATCGAAGAAGAAGTTGAAAAAGCGGTTTGGGCCTGTCGCTGGGGAGCTGATAATATTATGGATTTATCTACGGGAGAAAACATTCACGAAACACGGGAATGGATTATACGAAATTCCCCCGTCCCTGTTGGCACAGTACCTATTTATCAGGCCCTGGAGAAAGTTAAAGGAAAAGCAGAAGACCTGACCTGGGAAATTTTCAGAGATACTTTAATTGAACAAGCCGAGCAGGGTGTCGATTATTTTACCATCCATGCCGGAGTACGATTACGTTACATTCCGATGACGGCTAAACGCATTACGGGAATCGTGTCGCGTGGTGGTTCCATCATGGCAAAATGGTGTCTGGCACATCATAAAGAAAGTTTCTTGTATTCGCATTTTGAAGACATCTGCGAAATAATGAAGGCTTATGATGTTGCTTTCTCTTTAGGAGATGGTTTACGTCCGGGATGTATTGCCGATGCTAACGACGAAGCCCAGTTTGCCGAATTGGAAACTTTAGGTGAATTGACAAAAATAGCCTGGAAACACGATGTGCAAACCTTTATTGAAGGCCCGGGGCATGTACCTATGCATATGATAAAGGCTAATATGGACAAGCAGCTGGAAGCTTGTCAGGAAGCACCGTTTTACACTTTAGGGCCATTAACAACAGATATTGCACCAGGGTACGATCACATTACTTCTGGTATTGGAGCAGCTATGATTGGTTGGTTTGGTTGTGCTATGTTGTGCTATGTAACCCCTAAGGAGCATCTTGGATTGCCGAATAAAAATGATGTAAGAACTGGTGTAGTGACCTATAAACTGGCGGCCCATGCTGCAGATCTGGCTAAAGGACATCCCGGAGCGCAACACCGCGATGATGCTTTAAGTAAGGCACGATTTGAATTCCGTTGGGAAGACCAGTTTAACCTGGCTTTAGATCCAGAATTAGCTCGGGAATATCACGATGAGACTTTGCCAGCTGAAGGCGCTAAAATTGCCCATTTCTGTTCGATGTGCGGACCAAAATTCTGCTCTATGAAAATATCTCAGGAAGTACGCGATTTTGCTGCGGTAAACGAGATTAAAGAAGATGAAGTCTTTATTAAAGGGATGGCCGAAAAATCGGAGGAGTTTAAAGATAAAGGAAGTGAAGTGTATCTGTAAATTTGAATGGAAATAAAACCAGTGCTATGCTCGTACTTTTTTCACCGCCTGAGAATCATCCGAATGAACAGGACTTGTTACAAGACATGTTTTGTAATGGATTGGCAGTATATCATCTTAGAAAACCGGGGATAAGTCTAGAGGTCTTTGAGGAGTATTTAAATGCTGTTGATCAGAAATATCATAATCGTATTGTACTTCATAATCATCATGAAATTAGTCAAGTGTATAATGTAAAAGGTATTCATTTTAAGGAATTTCACCGGGAACAACTAGAAAATAAAATACCTGAGTATGCCAAAGTATTGAGAAAATCAGGAAAAACAATAAGTTCATCGTTTCACAATTTAGATGCCCTTAATCAATGTTCTGTAGAATTCGATTATCAATTCTTAAGTCCGGTGTTTAACTC
This sequence comes from Formosa sp. S-31, assembly GCF_051172795.1. NCBI lineage: Bacteria > Pseudomonadati > Bacteroidota > Flavobacteriia > Flavobacteriales > Flavobacteriaceae > Formosa > Formosa sp. S-31. The sequence continues at coordinate 455,865 of NZ_JAENDK010000002.1, read as the reverse complement.
TATTTCAAAATCAGGTTATACGGGAAAAGGCTTTCATGTGCAACACTGTTTAAAAAAGCTTATTGCATTAGGCGGTGTTCATGTAAATCGGTTACAAGAGGTGTTAGAGCTGGGTTATGCAGGAGCGGCTGTTTTAGGTGCTGTCTGGGAATCAGATAATCCGGTAACCAGTTTTAAAGATTTACAACAGCGCATGGATATTTTAACACAACGATAGTAATTATGGAGCAGTCAAAACTATTTGTTCTGAGTATTGCCGGTTTTGACCCATCGAGTGGTGCGGGAATAACATCAGATATTAAAACTTTTGAGGCGAACGGCGTGTATGGGCTTTCGGTTTGTACAGCTGTAACCGTTCAGAATGATATCAATTTGGAACAGTGTTTTTGGCTTCCTCAGGACCTGATTCAGGATCAAATTACAACTTTATTTGGACGTTTTAAGATTGAAGTAGTCAAGATTGGAATCATTGAATCCTGGGAGTTTTTACAGCAATTAGTCAGATTATTAAAACGACTAAATCCGGATATTAAAATTGTTCTGGATACTGTTTTAAAAGCCAGTTCAGGGTTCGATTTCCATAAAAAAAGCAATATACCTGTGATATTGGAGGTGTTTAAAGTGTGTTTTTGTATTACCCCAAATTACGACGAAATTAAAACATTTTATCCCGAAAAATGTGTTCATGAGATTGCTGAGACATTATCAGAAAATACCATCGTGTTTATAAAAGGAGGTCACCGTAAAGACAAACGAGGCTGGGATGACATGTATGTTAAAGGCGCATTACAAAAAAGTTTTACTCCGGGACATTTAAAAGTTTATGACAAGCATGGAAGTGGCTGTGTTTTATCTGCGGCTTTAGCTTCAAATTTAGCAAAGAGGCTTCCTTTAGAAACAGCTTATAAACAAGCAAAAGAATATACGGAGTCGTTTTTAAACTCCAGTTTAACTTTATTAGGAGTACATAATTATAAAGAAAATGATAAGTAAATTACATTATATAACGCAGGGGAATAGTCCGGAAGCACATCTGAATCACCTGGAAAACGCCTGTCGTTTTGGTGCAGACTGGATTCAGTTGCGAATGAAACAATTCGAAACAATAGTTGTTTTAGAAACAGCTAAAAAAGCGAGAGAAATTACTCGGTTATACGGGGCTAGGCTTATAATTAACGACTTTTATGAAATCGCTAAAGCAGTTGAAGCAGACGGCGTGCATCTGGGGCAAACTGATGCTTGTCCAAAGAAAGTGCGTTCAGTGTTAGGGACAGATTTTATTATAGGAGGAACTGCTAATAGCTTAGAACATTGTAAAACACTCTTAGAAAAAAACATTGATTACATTGGTCTGGGACCCTATAGATATACAACAACCAAAACGAAACTGGAACCACTTTTAGGGATTTCGGGGTATAGTACTATTTTACAAAAATTAAATACAGACGTTCCGGTTATAGGAATTGGCGGAATTACTACCAAGGGCCTCTCCGCATTGTTAAATACTGGACTTCATGGTGTGGCTGTTTCCGGAGAAATCACTAAAGATTTTAGTGCTATTACGGCATTCCAAAGCAAACTGTATAAGGAATTATCGCCTGCATTTAACACAAAAAAAAATTAAGTTATGATACATGATAAATTAACCATAGCAGATAAAACATTCGAATCGCGTTTATTTACCGGCACAGGTAAGTTCTCAAATACTACCACCATGCGCGAAGCCATTTTAGCTTCAGAAAGTGAGTTGGTAACGGTGGCCTTAAAACGCGTAGAAGTAAAGGACACACAGGATGATATGTTACTACATTTAAATCATTCTTCTATTCATCTATTGCCTAATACTTCTGGAGTACGTACCGCAGAAGAAGCTGTTTTTGCGGCGTGTTTGGCGCGAGAAGCCTTACATACAAACTGGGTTAAACTGGAAATTCATCCGGATCCTAAATATTTGTTACCCGACCCTATAGAAACGTTAAAGGCTGCTGAAATCCTGATAAAGGAAGGCTTTGTAGTGATGCCGTACATTCATGCCGATCCTGTGTTGTGTAAACGACTTGAAGACATAGGTGCTCAATGCGTAATGCCGCTTGGAGCTCCTATTGGGACTAACAAAGGCTTAAAAACCTTGGATTTCCTCGATATAATTATTCAGCAGAGTAATGTGCCTGTTATTGTTGATGCCGGTATAGGAAGTCCGTCCCATGCAGCTCATGCTATGGAATTGGGCGCGGATGCCGTGTTGGTCAATACAGCTATTGCAGTTTCTCAAAACCCTGTAGACATGGGAAAAGCCTTTAAATTGGCCGTAGAGGCTGGCCGCATGGCATATCGTGCAAAACTGGCACCAGTAAAAGAAAGGGCAGAAGCCAGTAGTCCTTTAACCGGTTTCTTAAATATATAAGGTATGGGAGTGTTTAAAACTGTTCTCGATACATATGACTGGGATGAAACACTGAAAAGTATTTATACTAAAACCGAAGCCGATGTAGTAGCTGCGTTAAGGAATGATAAGCGGAATCTGGAAGATTTTAAAGCGTTAATTTCTCCTGCGGCAAGGCCTTTTCTTGAAGATATGGCTCAGGAAAGCAGACTGCTTACCCAAAAACGATTCGGAAATACCATACAAATGTATGCGCCTTTATATTTAAGTAACGAGTGCCAGAATATTTGCACGTACTGTGGTTTTAGCATGACGAATAAAATTCCGAGACGCACTTTAACAGATAATGAAATTTTAAAAGAAGTTGGTTATTTAAAATCCAAAGGCTATAATCATGTTTTACTAGTAACTGGAGAAGCAAATAAAACTGTAGGTGTATGGTATCTTAAAAATACCATTCAATTAATTCGTTCTCAGTTTGCAAATATCACCATAGAAGTTCAGCCTCTGGATCAGGAAGACTATGAATTGCTAATCGCTCATGGCCTTTATGCCGTTCTGGTGTATCAGGAAACTTACAATAAAACAGAATATAAAAAGCATCATCCTAAAGGAAAAAAGTCTAATTTTTATTACAGACTGGAAACTCCCGATCGGCTGGGAAAAGCAGGAATTCATAAAATAGGACTCGGTAGTTTATACGGATTGGAAGACTGGCGAGCAGATAGTTTTTTTACCGCCTTACATTTTAAGTATCTTCAGAAAACCTACTGGAAAACAAAATATTCCTTGTCTTTTCCTCGTTTAAGACCTTATTCAGGTGGTTTAGCTCCTAAAGTAGAAATGACCGATACGGATTTAGTTCAGCTTATTTGTGCGTTTCGATTGTTAGATGAAGATGTTGAACTCTCTATGTCTACACGGGAAAGCGAAGTGTTTAGAAATCATATTGTGAATTTAGGTATTACTTCTATCAGTGCTGAATCGAAAACCAATCCCGGGGGTTATGTGGTAGAAAAGCAATCGCTGGAGCAATTTGAGATTTCAGATGAGCGTTCAACAGAGATTATAACGGAAATGTTAAAATCAAACGGATTAGAAGTCGTTTGGAAAGATTGGGAAAATAGTTGGCAATAATGTGTATTTTTATACTATGCTTAACAAAGAAGAACAAATACAATATAAACGGCATTTAACACTTGATGCCATAGGGTTAACAGGTCAGGAAAAACTGAAATCAGCTAAAGTCCTGGTTGTTGGAGCGGGAGGTCTGGGCTGTCCGGTACTCCAGTATTTAACTGCTGCGGGTGTCGGAACTATTGGAATTATAGACCATGATGTTGTAGACCAGACCAATTTGCAACGTCAGGTTTTGTATACTTATAATGATATTGGGAAATCCAAAGTGTCCTGTGCAATAAACCGATTAAAGCAGTTAAATCCTTTTATTGAATTTCAGGGCATTGAAGACCGCTTGTCGGCAAAGAATGCTTTGACTTTGTTTAAGGCATATGATATCATTGTAGATGGCAGTGATAATTTTACTACCCGCTATCTGGTTAACGACGCTGCTGTTTTGTGTAATAAGCCTGTAGTATTTGGTTCTATTTTTAAATTTGAAGGGCAGGTATCTGTGTTCAATTATTTGAATGGGCCAACGTATCGCTGTTTGTTTCCTGAGCGTCCAACTGGAGGATTAAACTGTGAAGAAGCGGGAGTTTTAGGGGTTTTACCCGGAATAATTGGAGTATTTCAAGCCAATGAAGTGATTAAGATCATTTGTGAAACAGGAGAGGTGTTACGTGGTAAGCTTGTAGTTATTGATGCTCTTAGCTTAAATCAAAACATATTACAGTTCCAAAAAACAGAACGTGCTATCATAGATAAACTGGAAGAACAGACCGCTTTTTGTGATGTTTCTTCAGAAATTGAAGAAATGAGTTTTGAAACGTATACTGCTGAAAAAGCTAAGTTGTTCGTTTTGGATGTTCGTACAGACGAAGAACGGGACTATTTTCATTTAGAGAGTTATCACATTCCTTTAGATGAGCTGGAAACACGTTATCAGGAAATTAAAACTTCAAAACCTATTTTAGTGTATTGCCAGTCGGGAGCACGTTCTAAACAGGCCATACAAATATTAAAGTTTTTAGGTGTAGATAATAGTATGTTTAACCTCACAAAGGGGATTAGTCATGTTCCTATTTAAATTAGTGCCACCAGACTATAAAGCATTTTTCGGTCTCGCCGTTAGGATATTTCACCCAGCAAAGTGGTGACGACTGCTGATTTAAAATAGGAGCAATTCTGGTTCTAAATTCTGAATAAGATAACCACGGGGTTTGTATTTGAATATTTTGTAACCAATCTATTTTATGGGGTAAGTGAAATTTGCAGTGTTTTAAGCTTTCCAGCTCGGAATAATGCAAATAGAACCCTGCGATACAACTGTTATTTACTTCAGGAAAATAATTATTTTTCATATCTGCAGGTACAAATAACTGGGCTTTAAAATAAACGTATTGCTTGATGTTAGTTGAAGCTATTCCCAGAGTTTCAAGATAGGGTAGGGTTTCCGGATTTAATAACAGCGGAAGCTGTTTTTCTTTGAGCTTGCTAAGTTTTTCAACCAAACTATCTCTTCTGTTAGGGCCTATCCAGTGTTCTGATTCGGTTGTTCCTACATTTTTATCATAGAGATAAAATTTATACACAATTTCCAGATGAATATTTTGATTGTTTTGTTTTAACAGGCAGTCCAATTCGCCCAGAGTTTGTTTTTGATGTAGAATCTGAATATTTTCAGCAATAATTTTTATATCCGGCTGCTGTTGTAATTCGTAAGACACAAAACGTTCTACACGTTTCCCTAACCTTAAATTTCTATCCAAATTGTAGGGGTAGGTTTTTACTTGCGGACCTTCAAAATCAAATTGTGTTAATCCAAAACTATTGGTACCCTCCCATAATTTTGGAGTGTTTAAATAACCGGTAAACTGTAGGAAAATTGAAGACATATTTAAAACTTGATATAAAAATACGTTCTAAATTAATTAGCCCAAAATAAATATTAATTACAGATAGCGCACTATTTAAATTAGAGGCAAATCGTTTGTTATGATAAACTTTAAAATAAAATTAAAAATTCTAAAGTTTGATTTTCAAACCGTTGTTAATAAAAAATAGGAATCTGCCATAATTTCTCAAGAAATATAACCAAAAAGCCTAGAAAACGCCTTATTTTTGCAACTCTTAAAAGTCAATGTGAATGTCAGTTACAGCTACAGAATTAGCAGAAAGGAAAGCCGGAAAAGATTTATATAGTTACCAACGCGGGGCCATAAATAAAATTTTCAAATGTTTTGAAGAAGCCCCGGAAGATTACCATTTACTATACCAGTTACCTACGGGAGGTGGTAAAACCGTAATATTTTCTGAAATCGTCAGACAATATTTAAAGCATCATAATAAAAAGGTGCTGGTTATGACACACCGTATAGAATTGTGTAAGCAAACTTCGGGAATGTTAACCGAATTTGGGGTAACCAATAAAGTCATTCACAGTAAGGCTAACCTGGACGACCAGAAAGAATACAGCTGTTTCGTGGCCATGGTAGAGACTCTAAATAACCGTTTGAACGACGATAAACTTGATATTTCAGATATTGGTTTGGTTATTATCGATGAGGCACACTATAACTCCTTTACTAAATTATTTAAGTTTTTCGAGAATTCTTTTATTCTTGGAGTAACCGCAACACCTTTAAGTTCGAACATTAAGTTACCTATGAATGATAACTATAACGAACTTATCGTTGGTGAATCAATTCAGTCGTTAATCGAAAATAATTTCCTTGCCCGGGCAGAAGTATATTCCTATAATGTAGGATTAACCTCTTTAGTGGTTGGTGCCAATGGTGATTATACCGTAAAATCTTCGGAAGATTTATATACCAACAGCGATATGCTTGGTAAACTGTTACAGGCTTACGAAGAGCGATCTAAAGGTAAAAAAACACTGATTTTCAATAATGGTATTAATACGTCGCTTCACGTGTACGACACGTTTAAAGCTGCCGGATATCCGGTTGCTCATTTGGATAATACCAATACTAAAAAGGAGCGTAAAAAAATATTAAAATGGTTTAAAGAAACGCCGGATGCTATTTTAACTTCGGTTAGTATTTTAACCACCGGATTCGACGAACCTACAGTAGAATCCATTATATTAAATCGTGCGACTAAATCACTTACCTTATATTATCAGATGATTGGTCGTGGATCGCGTATTTTAAAAGATAAATCGACTTTTAATGTGATTGATTTAGGAAATAACTTCCATCGTTTTGGTCCTTGGGGAGCAGATTTAGACTGGCAAAAAATATTCAGATCGCCAAACTTCTATCTGGATGGAATTTTAAGTGATGAAGAGCTTGAGGAAAATTTCAGATACGAAATGCCGGAAGATTTAAGAAAGGAATTTTCTAAATCAAATTCAGTGTATTTCGATGTAAGAAAAACCTATATTGATTCTATTCGTAAGGGAGAGTCTTCTAAAGTAGTGTTAGAGCGTTCTATTCGCCATCATGCTTATATTTGTACAGAGAACAGTGAAGACATGTACGATGCTCTGGGCTTGGCTAAAATGCTTGGTGATGATATTGATTATCGTATTCAGCGCTATACCAAATGTATTAGTAAAAGTACTTATAATTTTGTGGAATGGTTACGAGACGATTATCGCAAAAAGTTAAGAGCTTATATTCGTGAGAATTTTGATGAATTATACGAAGAGATTAATGGTTTTCCACCGGAAGATTAAAACGGAATAAATTCAAATATACTTAAACGGTCTTTTTACAAAAGACCGTTTTTTTATTAAAATTTCCAGGCAAGAATACGACTCTTTTTATTGCCATGCTCCATTTCAATAACTTTATACGTTGCTTTTAGTTTTTCTAATTGCTTTAGAAGCTTAGCTAAATGTATTTTATGAGCTACCAGCGTTGTAAACCATCCCACCTGAGTTTTGAAACCGACACTTTGTTTTATCATTCGTTTAATAAATAATGCCTCACCACCATTACACCATAGTTCGTTAGCCTGACCACCGAAATTTTGAGCGGTATTCCCGCTTATTTTTAATTGCTTTAATTTAGTTTTAGTTGCTTTGTCAGCATCAGCTTCCGAAGTAAAAAAAGGCGGATTACACATCGTAAAATGGAAGTATTCTTCCAGTTTAATAATACCTTTAAAAATATCGGCATTACTGGTCTGCTGTCTTATACTTATACGATTAGTCAATTCTGGTGTATACGCAATGTTTTCTCTGGCACTTTTTACTGCCTTGGCGTTAATATCGCAGCCCACCATATGCCAGCCGTAAGTTTGAGTGGCAAGAATGGGGTATATGGCATTGGCTCCAATACCAATATCCAGACCTTTAATTTGTTGATTACTATCTACCTGTACTAAATCGTTAAGGTGGTGAATATAGTCTGCGCGTCCGGGAATAGGAGGACATAAATAGCCATGTGGAATATTCCATTCCTTTAAACCATAATCTGTTTTAAGAATAGCCTTGTTTAATTGTATTACCGCATCGTTAATGGAAAAATCTATAGTATCCTGTCCGGATAGCGGACTTATAAAAACATAAGGAGCTAAAGCCGGATGTTGCTTTATTAGGGCTTTAAAATTATACGGTTTGTTATGTTTGTTGGCGGGATGCATTGAAAAACTTTAGGCCAAAGATAAAAAGAAAAAAGCCTTCATTCCTAAAATGGAATAGAAGGCTTTTGCTTAGTTAATATTTGGGGAAAATTTTAGTATGCCATAGTTACTATGTGCTCTACATCTTCGGGTTTTAAATTTTGGTGTTCACCTAAGCCCATCCAGCCGCGCTCATAAAAGCGTTGAGAAATTAATTCTGCTGTACCTTCATATGCTTCGGTATATTCCGATAATCTGGTGTGTATGCCTAAAGATTTAAAAAAGGCCTCTGTACGTTCTATAGCCTGGTAGGCTTTATCTTCCAGACTTCCTTCTGTGATTTGCCATACACGCTCGCCGTATTGTGCTAATTTTTCCTTTTTAGTTTCAAAATTATACTGATAGTGACTTGGGGCAATTATAGCAAGTGTTCTGGCATGATCAATTCCGAATAAGGCTGTTAATTCATGTCCCATAGCATGGATAGCCCAGTCTGTAGGAACACCTTTTTGAATCAATCCGTTTAAAGCCATGGTACAACTCCACATAAAATTAGAAGCCGCATTATAATCCTTAGGATCTTCGATTATTTTAGGTGCTACTTCTATTAATGTCTGCATAATACTTTCAGCAAAACGGTCTTGCAACAGGGCACCTGCAGGGTAGGTTATATATTGCTCGAGTACATGGGTAAAGGCATCGGTAATGCCGTTTACCAATTGACGCTCGGGAATAGATTGTATTACCTGAGGATCTAAAACAGAAAACTTAGGAAATAATCCGGCACCACCCATAGCCAGTTTTTCCTGCGTTTCGGCTCTTGTAATTACTGCTCCCGAATTCATTTCCGAGCCGGTTGCAGGTAAGGTTAATACCGTTCCAAAAGGCATACCTTCCAGTGTTGGTATTTTATTGGTTAACAAGTCCCAGGGTGTTTCTCCTTCAAAATATGCCGCTGCCGATAAAAATTTAGTACCATCAATAACAGAACCTCCGCCAACAGCAAGGAGATACGTAATCTGTTCTTCCTTAATACATTTTAAGGCTTTTAAAAGAATGTCGTATTCCGGATTGGCTGGTATCCCTCCAAATTCCAAATGGTCTATATCTTTTAAGGCTGCTTTAACCTGATTGTATATGCCATTCTGTTTTATACTTCCTCCACCGTAAAGTAGCAATACTTTAGCATCTGAAGGAATTTCGTTTGCTAATTTTGCAATAGAATCTTTTCCGAAAATTATTTTTGTTGGATTTTTGAATTCAAAATTATTCATCGTCTTTAATTTTTATTGAAAATACAGCTTATTTAGGGGATAAGGCTATTATTGATTTTATCCGGAATTAGTCTATAACAGTAATAAACTCTTCTTTCGATTTTCTTACTTTCACCTGATTTACTAACCAGTCGTTTTCTTCGTCTCTATACCCTAAAGGTAATAATAGAGTACTGCGTAAACCTTTTGCTCTAAGACCTAAAATTTCGTCCACAGCGTCAGGTTCAAAGCCTTCCATTGGCGTTGCATCTACACCTTCGTAAGCCGCAGCTGCTGTAGCTAAACCAAAGGCGATATACGCTTGTTTAGAAGTGTGTATAAAGTTTTCTTCGGCATCTTTTTGAGGATAAACATTTAGTAGCATCTGACGGTAATTTTCGAAGCCTTCGTTTTTATAACCTCTAATATCGTTCGTGTTATCGAACACTTTGTTTATACGGTCTGCTGTGTAAGTATCCCAGGCAGCAAACACTAATAAATGAGAACAGTCTGTTACTACAGATTGATTCCATGCTACTGCCTTAATCTTTTCTTTAAGTTCTTTATTGGTAACCACTAAAATTTCAAATGGTTGTAATCCACTGGATGTTGGAGCTAAACGTGCAGCTTCTAAAATGCGTTCAATTTTGTCTTCTGCTACAACTTCGCCATTCATGGCTTTCGCTGCATATCTCCAGTTTAATTTGTCTAAAAGTTCCATATATGTAATGTAAATAAATTTAAATATTAAAGTTTAATGCTGTCCCAGGCCATCTGGTAGGCATGTTCCAGATGCGCTTTGGTAAATTTAAATTCGCCACTACGCTGGGCATGCATTAAAAACCCCAGAGGGTGTATACTATAAGCATAAAGCAGGTAAGGCGAAATAGGTTTAATAAGACCTATATCCTGTCCGCGTTTCCACAGGTCGAGCAGGGGCTCCAGATATTTTAAACCGCGTTGTCTGCTACTTTCGTCTATCATTGGCGTATTTTGACATTGAGCCAGGAAAAAGCCCTCATCTTCATTCTCTAATTTAAACTTGGCAATACGATGCCAGATCAGTTTAAAACCGTCTTGAACAGACATGTTTTCTACATAAGTTTTAAAGGCGTAATCAAGATATCTGCCATAAACCTCTATATAAACCTGATTGATTAAATCCTGTTTGTTTTCGAAATATAAATAAATAGTTGCCGGTGAAACATTGGCCATTTTGGCAATTTTAGCCATAGGAGCATCGTGGAATCCCTGATTATTAACTAAACTAATTGTAGCCTTTACCAAAGCCGCCCGTTTTATTTCACTCTTTTTTAAAGTAAGCATCTATATTAATTTCGGCTGCAAATATAGTTTTAAAAAAAGAATAAACATTCATTTTTTGAATGTTTAGTATCGATTTAACGCCGTGTTAAATTCCATTTAATTTTAAGCTCATTTCAATAATTATTCATTAAAGGGTATTATATTTGTCTAATAATACAAAACAAACAGTTAGACATTTTGTATGTATCTAAACGCATTTTTAATTTAGCATTACTATGATAAAAAATATTAAGTCATATGAGGGACTGTAACAGTATATATGATATTCCATTAAAAGATTTATCAGGACAACCGATAGATTTAGGTAGGTATAAAGGAAAATACCTTTTAATTGTTAATACGGCTTCTAAATGTGGTTTTACCGGACAATATCAAGATCTGGAGGCATTATACAAGCAGTATCAGGATAAATTAATGGTTATTGGCACACCTTGTAATCAATTCGGACAGCAGGAGCCGGGAACGGCTCCAGAAATTACTTCATTTTGCGAGCGTAATTACGGAGTGTCTTTTGTGATGAGTGAAAAACTCAAGGTAAAAGGCGAGGAGCAACATCCTTTATACGCGTGGTTAACGAAAAAAGAATGTAACGGAAGTAAAAATTCTACGGTACGCTGGAATTTCCAAAAATATTTAATCAATCCAGAAGGGCAAATAATAGACTATTATTATTCCATTACTAAGCCGTTGAGTATAAAAATCACAAAACATTTAAAATGAAATACTACTGGAAAATCTTTTTGTTTCTGATTATTAATTTTGGATGTTTAGCGCTTGGCAGTTTCCTAATGAATAATGGTCCGGCTAGTGCGTGGTATTTAAATTTAAATAAAGCACCGTGGACACCGCCGGGTCGGGTGTTTGGTTTAGCCTGGTCTGTTATCATGTTTTGTTTTTCTTTTTATATGGCCAAATTAATCAGCCTAAAAAATCAATCTGAAGTTTATCTTTTGTACGGCTTGCAATGTATTTTAAATGTGATCTGGAACTATTTGTTCTTTAATTTGCATGTTGTGAATTTAGCTATGTTGATATTATCAAGTTTAACGGTTTTAATAGTTCTGTTTTATGTAAAATATAAGTCGCTTTTAAAACAAAATAGTCTGTTAATAGCCCCTTATGCCATTTGGTTATTACTTGCCTGTAGTTTAAATGGGTACATCATTTTATTTAATTAATAGTTTATGGAATTTACGAGATACGGTTTGGTGTATCAATTAAAATGTTCGCAAACATTGCCAATCCCTTTAGATGAAGCCTGGGCATTTTTATCCCGACCTGAAAACCTGAAGACAATTACTCCGGAATATATGTCTTTTGACATTTTATCAGGTGGTGATACCGAAATGTATCCCGGCCAAATTATTCAGTATATCGTAACGCCTGTTTTAGGGATTAAAACACATTGGGTAACTGAAATAACCCACGTTAAGGATAACTCGTATTTTGTAGATGAACAGCGTTTTGGACCATATAAATTATGGCATCATAAACACATCTTAAAACCTGGAATCCACGGTACAGAAATGGAGGATATTATAGATTTTAAATTGCCTATAGGTATTCTGGGACGTTTTATATTTCCCCTGCTAATAAAGCCAAAGCTGACAGAAATTTTCCAATACCGAAGAAAGAAACTGGAGGAATTATTTGGAAGTCCACAACGTACATAAAAGCATCTTTATAACACGAGTTCCTGCATTAAAGTCTTTATCGTTTTATCTAAGTCGTAACTAAATCCGGGGTGTGGTCTGGAGGTTTGTATTACCGAACTTCGCACAGCTGTTAACCATCGGAACCTAGATGCTTCGTCGAGTTCAGAAATTACGCTACGTTTAGCTGTCCCCAAAGCAATAGTTGTAAAAGCGTTAAGATGCTCTCGAACCAAATCGATGTCCACAGCTTTACTGAATGCCATAAGACGTTTAGTATCTAAATGATATTCTATTTTTACACAGCGCTTGGATTTCGAGTATAACACAACCCCAAGGTTAACGAATTCCTCTCGTTCAACCTGCGGCAAGTACCTGATTACGGCATACTCATATAATATTTTCTCTTGCATGGATGGCAGTTTTAGTAAAGATTTCTGAATGTGCTAATCGTGTAGTTAAAAACTGGAGGTATCCTGCCTTAAATTCTTCCGGGGTTTCTAAAAACCCTTCCCACTGTAGCCAGCTTTCAGGGATTAATTCTATCAATTCCGTTAAAAACTCAGGAGTAATAAGCGTTTTGCTTGATTTTTCAATGGCTTCTAATTCCGAAGCCGATCGAAGCAGAACATGATCTTTAATCATAGCAAACGGGGTCTGTGCTGCCTTTTCAATATCTTTCCAGGTATGGTGAAAGTAAAACGAAGCACCATGATCTATAAGCCATAATTCCTTATGCCACATCAACATATTTGTATTTCTGTGCGTACGATCTATATTGGTAATAAAAGCATCTAACCAGACAATTTTAGAAGCTGTTTCAGCATCGACATCATTTACAACAGGATCGAAGTTTATCGCCCCGGATAGAAAATGAAGACCAATGTTAACACCCTGACTCCATTTTAAAAGGTCTTGTATTTCTTCATCTCCTTCAGTTCTACCAAAGGCTTCGTCCAGTTCGGCAAAAACAACTTCCGGTACGCGTAGTCCTAATTTGCGAGCTATTTCACAACCAAGAAATTCCGATATTAATCCTTTTGGGCCATGACCGGCACCTTTAAACTTAACAACATAGTTAAAATCATCGTCGGCGGCAGCTATAGCCGGTAAAGAACCACCTTCTCGCAAAGGTGTAATATACCGCATGACCTGAACCTCTCGTATTTGTATGCTCATAATCTTTTAAAATGAATGCAAAGATAAAGTAAATGCACTAACAGAAACAATGGATGGTATATTACGTAGAAAATAAAATGGCCTGAAAATAGACATTCCAGGCCAAGATACTAATGAGTCGGTTACTTATATTATTTAAATATATGAATCATGACCTGAAAGGCATGTTCGAACCAATTTGTTTTGTAGGTTTCAGTTTCTGCTGTTTTATAGCGTTTTATATTTTGGTAAATCGGGAATATCAATCCTACACCTAGTGTTATACTACCTAAAAGGAAAATATTTGAAGCATGAGTAAACGTTGTTCCTGCGGTTAAAATTCCTAATATATATAGTACCGCCAGAGGAAGAGATAATGCCAGTATGGATAAAGCAAAATCGACATGAAATGTTTTTTGCACCTCTTCAACATCAACTTCTTTGGCTGCAATTGAAGAAATATGGGCGAAAGGCCAGAAACTACAGGCACTTAATCCAAAAGCTAAAAGCAATAGAATATCCTGTGGCACCTTAATATCTACAACTGAAATAATCGTACCGATAAGTAAAAGGGTTACGCCGTACTTTAACATTAATAAGGTGAAAATCTGAGCAATCTGTTTCTTTTTTATCACTACAGCTAATCCAATAAAAAGAAGTATTAATGGTGTCATTATATTACTTAAACGACTTAAATTAAGCTGAATAAACCCAGGAAGATTCGTCATGGTTATTCCAAATCCCACACAAATTAAAGCTACCAGAATAAATATATTCACTGGTTCAAAAAGCATAACTTTAGCTAATGATTTCAGTTTTGTTTTAATAGGTTCCGGTTTGGTATTCTGATTTTTATAATACCAGGATATTGCCAGTATATATAGGATAAACAGTACAAAAAACTTGTTTCCTAAATCAGCCATAGCTGCCTTAGCCAGATACGGAGACCCCAGAAATTCCAAAATAAAAGGAAAGCAGGATAAACCCGGAGCTAAAGAAGGTAAAAGTAATTTAGCGGTATTCCTGATAGAAGTATCGTGTATTCCGGTAATATTTAAAAGTGTTGGAGTAATACCGTAAAGTATACCGTTAAACGCCAAAGCAATTAAAGGTAAAAGCAATAAATGGGTGTTTATTTTTACCTGAAGCAAAGCAATAAATATAGTGGCTGGCAGAGCCAGTAACAGAATAATCTTTTTTAGTCCGTTTACTTCATCTTTAGAGGAAAATTTCTTTTTAAGGGCTATTCCAATTAAAATAAAGCAGAGGAAAGAAAGTGCTTTTATATGCGCTTCTGTCATGTTTTATAAAATTTGGTCTATAGCTTCTGTAAATAATTTCATTTCTTCCATTGTTCCCATGCTTACACGGCACCAGTTTTTATCCCAGAAGGTAAACGCTCTCACACCAACACCTTTACTATACATTTGCTCCAGGAAAGGTTTGCCATCCATAGAAATTTCAAATATGATAAAGTTGGTTTCTGATGGCAGGTAGTGATAGCCTTTTTTGTCTAAGAACGCTTTAGTATAATTACGGGCTTCTGCAATTTTGGATTTTGACATTTTTAGAAATTCTTCACCTTTTAAACTGGTTGTAGCCGCCATAATAGAAGGTCCGGTAATCCCCATGCCTCCACGGGTAATATCATTGATACGCTTTAAGGTTTCAGTTTTACCAACTAAATACCCAATACGCAATCCTGCCATACCATGGATTTTAGAAAAGGTTCTTGCGATCATTACATCTTTACCCTGACTTACTAAATCAACCATACTGTCTTTAAGTCCGTTATCAGACAGTTCGATATAAGCTTCATCTACAAAAACCGGAACTTTTTCTGATACTCTAGAACAGAATGCTTTTAGCTTTTTAGCGTCGGTTAAAGAGCCTGTCGGGTTGTTAGGGTTACAAATGTATATCAGTTTTGTATTCGCATCAATACCGGCTTCCATAGCCTCTAAGTCGTGCTGTGAATCGGGAGTTAATTTATAAGATTTCCATTGCCCACCAACAGCTTCAGAGACATGAATTAAAGACATATAACTCGGATCGGCACTAATAACATCGCCACCTTTTTGAAAGAAAACCATTGCAACTTTTTCCAAAAGGTCAGAAGACCCTGGAGCCATAAGGATGTTTTCTTTTTTAACACCTTCTTTTTCTGCAATCATACCTATTAGGTTGGTTAAGGTGCCCCAGGCATATCGGTTTCCGGCAAATACTTCGTCCTGAAAAGCCTTTGCCGCTAAGGGTGGTGGTCCATAAGGATTTTCATTGGCTCTTAAAATAGCTTTTAATTCTACGTCATCCACCAGAGGAGGAGTAAATTCATTAAAATTCGTAGCATTTGAAAATACAAATGGACGATTGGATTTTTGAGCATCTTCGACAGATTTCGCCCAGATTTCGGTTGGCATCATAGCCAGACCAGCAAAAGTAAGGGTTCCCGTTTTTAACCAATTTCTTCTACTAATAGATGATGATTTCATTGTGATTTTTTTAATGTTTAGTTTAAAATTAGAATTTTATTTAAATATAAAATGTTAAAATCAGGAATAAACGTTAAAATTTTTATTGAATTTAATAATTGATTAATAATATTTCAAAAAATTATTTTATAATCAAAAAAACGTTTAAAAAATATCAAGTTTACAACGGTAATTTTGTGTTATTTTGGGAATGGAATATATTATTAACCCTAGTAATTTAGAGTGGTAACGGGGAATACAACCTTGTTTTAAAAACACAAAAAAACCTGATTAATTTCTAAAAAATCAATCAGGTTTATGGATAATAAATTTAATATAAAGGTTTTATCCTTTTATATCTACAACTTCTAAATCGAAAGTTACATCATGTCCGGCAAGCGGATGGTTGGCATCAACAGTAATTGTGTCTTCCTTTACTTCCACAACCATTAAATTATGCTCTGTACCATCAGGAGCGGTAGAGACTAAAGCCATACCAACTTCCGGATTTATTTCCGGTGGTAATTGATTTTTCTGTACTTCCTGAATTAATTCAGGGCGCGATTGTCCAAACGCCGCTTCCATTGGTAAATCGATGGTCTTTTTTTCATTCAGTTTCATGTCGATCAACGCAGCTTCAAACCCGGGAATCATTTGTCCTTGGCCTAAAGTAAACTCAAGAGGCTCACGACCTTCCGATGTATCAAAAACCTGACCGTTAGATAGTTTACCCGTGTAGTGTACTTTAACTGTATTGTTCTCTTTAACTTGACTCATAAACTTTTGTTTTTAATTTTTAAACAGGTGGCTCATAACTTTTATGAATTCCTGATTAATATTTAGCATGTCAAGCGCTAAAACCAAGCCAAAGGCTGACACCTGTAATATTGACAGGTTTTAACTACATAATAATAGGACTATTTGATTTTACCTGATAAAATAACATCCTGAAAGTAATTAATTGGTTCTGACTACGGAATTGAGTAACTTTATATGCCTCATCATAAGAACATTACATTCTAAACACATTAATTTTTATGGAAACAAAACAAGTAAAGGCCTTCGGAACGGACGCTTCCGATTATGCTTTGGGGGCAATGGATATTAAACGGCGACTGGCAACACCTAAAGATATAGAACTGGAAATTTTGTATTGCGGCGTATGTCATTCCGATCTCCATTTTGCCCGCAACGATTGGGGATTCACAGTATATCCTGTGGTACCGGGACATGAAATTGTAGGCAGGGTAACTCAAACAGGAAATGGCGTTACCAAACATAAAGTAGGTGATATTGTTGCTGTAGGCTGTTTGGTAGATTCCTGCCGCAGCTGTAATAACTGTAAAGCTGATCTGGAACAATACTGCCCGGAATGGGTGGGAACGTATGGCGGACAAGATAAACATTTACAACAACCTACCTTTGGCGGATATTCAGAAAGTATAGTTGTTGACGAACATTTCGTGCTATCTGTTCCCGATAACCTGGATCTTGCCGGTGTTGCACCGGTGTTATGCGCCGGAATAACAACCTGGTCACCTTTACGGCACTGGAATGTAAGCGAAGGGAGTAAAGTAGCTGTAGTAGGATTGGGTGGTTTAGGACATATGGCCATAAAGCTGGCACATGCACTAAAAGCCGAAGTCACTTTGTTTTCCCGTTCTCCCGAAAAAATAGAGGATGCCAAAAGGTTGGGAGCAGATCATGTGGTTATTTCCACAGATGAGAGTCAAATGAAAGATGTACAAGGTAAATTTGATGTAATTATAGATACGGTTCCTTATGCACACGACATAAATCCGTATGTTGGTACCTTAAATGTAAACGGAACTTTAGTGCTTGTGGGGTACTTAGGCCCCTTAGACCCAATGCTTAATTCTGTTCCTATGATTATGGGACGTCGAAAGGTTGCAGGTTCTCTTATTGGAGGAATTGCAGAAACCCAGGAACTGCTGGATTTTTGTGGTGCACACAATATTACTTCCGATATAGAGGTTATAAATATTCAGGAGATTAATGAAGCATATGAACGCATGTTAAAGAGTGATGTACATTACCGATTTGTAATCGATATGGGATCACTTAAAAATTAAAGCCCCAACTAATAGCTAACTAAAACCGATGCATTACCGTATCGGTTTTTTAATTTAATAATAGGTGCTTTGTACGGAAAGCTTTATTTTTATACTAGCATATTAATCCATAAATAAAGTGATATGACTATCATTACCTTAACCGTAAATCCGGCATTAGATAAAAGTGCAAAAGTAGATCAGGTTATACCCGATCAGAAATTAAGTTGTTATGATATCCAGTATCAGGCTGGAGGAGGGGGGATTAATATATCCAGAGTACTACATACTCTTGGGGTAAAAAACACCTGTATTTATACTGCCGGTGGTGACACTGGATTCCAGCTCACTAAATTATTAAAAGAAGAACAAGTAGACACTTTACCTATTAAAGTTCAGGGTGTGACACGAGAGAATTTATCGGTAGTTGATACCCATACACAATTACAATATCGATTTGGAATGCCGGGACAAACCTTAACGGAAAAAGAAATTGAAACCATTACAGAAACCGTTCTGGCTAAAGCTCAGGAACCGGCATTGGTTATTTTAAGCGGTAGTTTATCAGATTCCATGCCTCAGGATTTATATGCCAGATTAGTTAAGTTACTAACCGACAGGCACATTAAAGTCGTTATAGATACTTCGGGTAAAGCATTAACAGAAACTTTAAAGGAACCTGTGTTTTTAATTAAACCCAATAGAAAAGAACTGGCGCAACTGGCCGGGAATACCGAATTGAATAAAATGCAGCAGGAAGAATTTGCAATGGATCTGGTACAATCTAAACAAGTGCAGTATGTTGCTGTATCTCAAGGAGGGGAAGGAGCGTTTCTGGCTTGTCCTTTGGGAATTTTCTATTGTAAACCTCCGGAAATTACCGTAAAAAGTACAATTGGTGCCGGAGATAGTATGGTTGCCGGAATGGTTTATGCCATACAAAAAGGGATGACTCCACAAGACATAATTAAATGGGGCGTAGCCTGCGGCGTGGCGACCACAATGACTGAAGGCACAAATTTAGCAACCCAGGACCATATTAATAAGGTATTGACTTTCTTAAAATAATTATGTAAAATAGAACGCGTAATTAGTCTTTAAAATGAAGACGATACAGGAGTTCGACTTTAAATAAGGCGCCATCCTTAAACCTTGTATTCAGTCGGTTGCGGTGATCTCCAAAATATATATTGGTTATAGCAAAATCTACGGTATAATTACCGTCATAAACATCGTATGAACGTCCTATAGCATACCCAACTTTAGCGTTTAAATAAACAGAATCAAACAGTTTGTATCTGAGATATCCCGATATTTCATTAGTGGTTTTAACCACGTAATCCTTGGCTTCGGTATAGTTATTCTGACTTAAATTATAGGTCGTTCCAAGGCCATCAAACTTAACACCAGTCCAGAACCGGGAACTTAATCTGTAATTAATATCAGCTAAAATAGGAAGATTTAAATTGGCTTCCAGCTTGTCATTTTCGCTCAAATAATAAATTCCTAAAATGGGAACAAACAAAAGCCCGTAGTTTTCAGTATTAGCATATAAACCATATTTTAATTTAAAATCTGTTGTTCTGGTGTTAGTTATTAAAGCCAGAAAAGCACATTGAAAATTGTCGCTGTTAAATCTTAATTTATCACTTGCCAGTTTAGGAATAAGCATATAAGTCGCCGACCATTTTTTATTATAAACATGGTTTAATCCGAGGCCCAGACCAATAACTTTTAAATCTGTTGTAGATTGCTCGGGATCTAATTTTAAATTCGTTGTATTGGCAAACAGTCCGGTTAAAAGTGCAGTGTTTTCATTTAATGGAATTGGAAGTGTAATATCGAGTGATAATTCCTCAATTTGGGTTTGGGCTTTAGAATTTTCAAAACTATTGTTTGGTGTATTACTATAAAATGCGGTTGCCAGATTTACATATTCTTGTGAGAAACTGAAAAGAGAACATAAACAGAAAAGAACAGAAACTAAAACTTTCATTTATTGTAATACGGATTTGGGATATTATGCTTTAACAAAGGTATTAGTTTGTGTAATACATATAAGAGTAATTCTTCATTTTTTATAATCCTTGGTCAGTTTAAAAAGTGCTATTAGGTCGTAAAATAGCTCTAACTTAATTGTTGACGATATAAAACACTGCGTATTCATTATATCTACAACTATGTTAAATACCAATATTCGGCATTTTACACATTATGTGCTATAATTTATATTATGTAAAATAGAATATTTTTAACCTTAACCTTCTCCAACATTATTTACTGCTACGTTAGTTTTTCACTAAAAGCCTAGTTTAATATACATGCGTATAATTTTAATATACGGGTTTTGGTAAAGGAAATTTTTAAATACGCGATTCTCAGCGATTGCAATTTTTGAAGTTTTCTAATCAAATTTTCATTTTCAATCAACATTTAAAAACATCTGTTACACATAGTTACTTCTTTTCATTACTTATCTTTCCTTTTGGCTCGTCTCCAAACGATATAAAATATAATCATGGCTATTGGCATAACTATAAATACAATCACATCGAATGGACTGGATAAATCTATAGCGGAATTATCATCGGGATTTGGTGTCCCTATGGGTAATTGTAACATTAAAGCCCCGTATACTAACAACATAACTATTTTAAATTAAGTTCTTTATATTCTATAAGTTACAAAATATAAAATGAAACGGTATCGGATACAGTTCACGATACCGTATTGTTGGTCAGATTATCAGTATTTCCTTTCAATCTTTACTAGCCACATGTTTATTACCTCCCTGGTATACCTTAAATTCTAACAGATTATATTTATTTAAAAGTGGTTCCGGATTCATAGCAATATTTTCGTGTTTTAAATGGGTATCAAAAAAATTGAGTAAAAGATCATTGGTAAGTGCTATACCTAATTCAGCATCGATAGTTCCTGTTTGTGCCAGAGATTGTACAGGGACCATAAACGGGATATCCATAAAATTAGGATGAGCCGCAGTCTTAATTTTCGTTTCGTAAAAATAATCGGTGCTTTTATTTTTATACACATGAGCATTGATATCTTCATGATCTTGAGGCCAGTCTGCCGAAATATATAAAAATGGTTTTGTGTATATGGTGTCCATCATTTCTCCCCATTGCACACCGTCTATATTTGCAGCCGCTTTAATGCGCTTATCCTTTAAAGCTACCTGACCGGCAGCACCGCCACCGCGCGAATGTCCGAACACTCCAATTTGAGTTAAATCCATTTTATCTTTTAAGAAACCTTCGGAATTCCAGGCTTCAAACTGATCTATAGTATACATTATATCTGCAGTCCAACGCTTAACCATATGTGTTACATTGTAGTTCTTGGAAGCTTCGCGAATTATAGCATGACGTTCGCTATACGATAAATTTTTATTCTTAAAAGCCTCGCGTATAGGTTGGATATGTGACATAGCATCGGCATCTTCACGTTGCTGAAATTCATGGTTGAAATATTTTTCTGATCCGTCAGGAAATGTGGATCCCAGACTTTCATACGTATGGTTCATATTTACAATAATGTAACCATGACTTGCAATTTCTGATAACAAAGCGTAATACCCTGAGGCATTGGAACCATAGCCATGAGAAAACACCAAAACAGGAAAACGATTATTGGCAATTTTTGCTTCCGGATACACATGAGTTTTTACTAGATCCAGATAATTCATGGATGCAGGAGGCAGTAGTCCTCCCCCATATTTCATGATAAAATTAGTCCTGTTAGCATGATCGAGATATGGTTCCTGTTGTCCTAAAGACGCGGTAGTTGCCGGATACCATATTTTAACAATAAATTCGCGTTTATCGTTAATGTCCTTTGTTATAGGCTCGTTCATTGGTGTTTTTAAAAGTATATTGTGTGTCCCCACAGCGTACTGGCCTGTAGGTTTTGGTAAAGAAAATACGGGAAGTATTTTGGGTAAACCCCAGGCTGGAATAAGAGCAAGAATTAGTACCCCATAGCCTAATCCTCTTAAAAAAGTCATGCGTTTTGTTATGGAATAATCTGTGTTCCAGATACGCCAGATTAGAAATAAAAGGAGTCCGTAGGCAGGAAACATCTGCCAGCGCCCGCCCTCTATTATAATATGTAATAGCAGTACCATTGTTAATGTAATAGTGACTTGTTTTTTAGATATTAATTTTAGTACAGGACGTTTAATAAATGGTAAAATACTGACTATAAGTAATAATACTAGTTCTAAAATTCTCATAAGGTTAAAAGTTTAGTGAAACAATACTATAAAAGTACTTGTGAAGTTTAACTCAATCAAGGTGAAATCGGGGTGTAAATTCGTTGTTTAAAGTGCTTATTCTGAAAATGGATAAAATAATATGAGAATTATAAAATTACAGAACTATTAAAGGTAGCTTGGACATCCCCTATCTTTCAGTGCTATTAAGTGTTCATCAAAATCGGGATCAAGTATATTTCCTGATGGCTTATGACAAAACGGACACGAATTGAGGTTACCGTTAGTATCGATATAAATGCTTTTGTTTCCAGCACTTAAACACCCCATTCTGCGCTGATAATAGCCATGATACGTTAAAATAGGGTAATCTTTATATTTTGGGTTAAAATTTATGGTTTCAAAAACATCTTCCAAAATTTTAATTTCCTTCTTTTGTAGTAAGACATCTTTATTACTATAATGTCCGACCGCTTTCGGTTCTAAAATTTGCACAAAAGGAATTTTCAAATTTTTGGCCAATTCCAAATAACAGAACAAATGATTTTTGCTGGCTAACTCACGTGTAACACAAACTGAAAGTCCTGTAATCAATTTGTGTTTTCTTGCATTTAAAATAGCTTGCTCTACCCAAAAATAGGCATCCTTAAATTGCCTGAATCTATTATGCTTTTCGGGCAAATAATGGTCTAAACTAATAACAACACCGGTTAAGCCCGCATCTTTTAATTGTTTGGCATTAGCATCTGTAAGTTTATATCCCGAGGTATATATCCAGAAATCAGTAACTGACTTCGCTTGTTTTAAAATAGCCATAATATAGTCCATTTTTAACAGAGGCTCTCCGCCAGATATAAAGAGCTGGCTTACTCCCTTTTCCTGAATAATGTTTACAATACGCTGTAAATCTTTTTTATTTAAGGTATCTTTTTTATTAAGTTCGTCCCACTCAAAGCAATGTTCACATTGTAAAGCGCATTTTTTAGTTATCGCCAGTATGGTGCTTGAAAACCGATTTACTTTTTTATTCGTTATTGGTTTGTAGCCCTGTATTTGAGATAAAATAAAGGCGTCAAACACAAGTCCTGGCCACCCTGGAGTATAGAGTTCTAAATAATATTTACCATTACTTTTTATCATTTTCTGTACGCTATGGTGTCCCAGAAACTGGCGTCTTAGTTTAATTATATAACGCAAAGCGCCCAACCAGTCCATTGGACTGGAATAGCTACCGCGAATTAATTTTAAAATGTTTAACTGCATTTTATAGCGTATCCATTGTAATGTTAATCCACGAATAACCTCATGGTTACCATCCAACTCATGACTCTTGATTAAAGGAGATACTTGATTTTGTTTTTGAAGTTCGAATGCCATAATGCTATTTATTTAGAAACTAAATCGAACTGACTTTCATAATCCATTAGGGCTGCATATTCCAGTCTGGAATACTCTGTAAATGCCTCAGCTTCTTTAAAAACTTTTAGTTGCATTAAATTGGGCTTGGTTTTATAATCTCTTATATAGGTATAATAGCCTCTATTCTTTAAAAAGTAGGACGCCTTCATTTGAGCACTAGATGTATTCGTTTTAAAGGAAACAGTAACGGCATCTCCTACATTGGGTTGTACCAAATATTTACCCTCGGATTCCAATAATAAAGGTGTTACATCCTGATGATTCTGATCTATAGCCTGAAATGGATTTATATAATTTACTTCCAATTTGTCCTGACTGGAATAGTCTACTGCGGTATAGTCAACTTCCCAGAACATGAAACCGGTCTCCAGCTTTATCTCCAGATCTTTAGTTTGTATTTTTGTTAAATCTATAGGTACTACTATATCCCGTGTTGCCATGGGCCCAACAGTCTGTATACGCTGGACTAATTCCCAGCCCGTTGAATTTTTAACATAAACAGCTAATGGTAAATGCTGAGAGTTTATCCAGTTTGTGTTTTCCTCTCTGGTATATTCAGCTTGTTTTTTCTGAAATTCGGGAAAATAAGTGCCAAATAAAGCATTGAATTTTCCAAAAACATAGTCTAACCAAAGCGAATTTTTTAGAGTTAAAACCAGTTTGGCCTGAGTTGCATTTAAAGGTTTTTCAAAACTAAGTTCTACCTGTCTCGTATTTTTGTTTGTATTTAGGTTTGTATTGAATAGATACGAGTTCTCATCCTTTTCCATAGCCGGAATTATATTGGAAGTTTCCTGATCTATAAGAACTTGTTTTGGAGCCTGAGGGTTTTTAATGCTATACGGGGTTCCATCAGAATCCATTAAAACCTCTATGTCTTTGGGGTGAATTACTTCTATTAGCTGGACCAAATCTGTATATTGAACTTCCTTTAATTCGTTAGAGATTTTTACGTTAAAGTCATCATTTTCAGAAAAAATTTCAGGTAATTTAATATAATCATCCCGCTGTTGGTTTTCTGTAAGCACCCCCGGATATAATTCACCAGTGAAAACGAAATTATCACCATTCTGAACATAGATATACGGGCAGGAACTTTTAGTTAGCGCAACAACTATCGTCGCTATAGCCAGAACGCCAATAACCCCTAAAAACGCATTAGCAATACTTCGGCCTGTATTTTTATCGTTTACCGAAATTTTAGTAATGGCTGAAAATGGAATTGTTATCGGTGATCCATATTGACGTAAATCAATGTCTTCTAAATAAAAATGCAGTTCGTTAAAAGGTGATGCTTTACTTTGTGAATATGCATGTACGCGTTTGGTCTCACGAGGCTTTTCTGTTATATGTTTTGCTGTCAATTCCGCTACAGTACCCGACATGGTTTTATCGTATTCGTTTAAAGTGATATTTTCCAGATGCCAGGTAACCAGAGGGGAATGCATAACCGCATAAGGCTTTTCCTTATTTAAAGTTTCTATTTGTTGTCCGAGAGTTTCAGGTTGGGTTACCACATCATGAACGTTATAATAGCTACATGCCGTAACAAGATGTGATAACAAAATGATTAAAATATAGGCTATAACCCGTGTTGTTTTTTTATGAATTGAAAAGTATGTTAAGGGACAAAAACCGGAATGTAATGGCGTTTTCATAGTTCGGAAACTTTATATAATAAGTTTCGAAAATGGTCAATTTGGAACTCTGTAACACTAACTCTTAATAATAACTTAAAGTATTGATTTAAAGTAGTATAAATTTAATTAATTAAACTAAAAAACACAATTTATTAATTCGAAGAATTTTGAATCTTTCAAAACAAAATGGGAACAAAAAAAAGCGTATTTAATTCGATACGCTTTTTTTAAATTTTAATTAAATTAACTGTACTATTTAGTTCACGTCTAGTAATTCTACATCGAAAATTAAAACTGCACCTGCCGGGATAGTCTGGCTGCCATATCTGCCATAAGCCAAATGCGACGGAATTAATAATTTACCTTTACCACCAACTTTAAAATAAGTAATACCTTCTTTAAAGCCTTCAATTACATTACTAACATTAAAGCTAACCCCTGTATCGTTACTATGATCGAATACCGTTCCATCTGTAAAATACCCTTTGTAAATAACGCTAATTTCAGAAGAACTATTTGGTTGCTCGCCTGTACCCTGCTCCTCAATCACATAATATAAACCAGAATCTGAGGCCTGAGCTGTTAATTCATTCTCGCTGATATAATCTAAAATTTCCTTTTCGTTTTCCACTTTCAAATCGATAACTTCGATTTCGAACACAATTACCGAACCACCTGGAATGTCCTGATAATCATTACTCCCATAAGCAAGATGTGCGGGAACAAGTAGCATCCCGCTTCCTCCTTCGTTAAAATACTGAAGGCCTTCGGTCCAGCCCGGAATAACGTATTGAAGATTCAGACTTATCATATCTTCTAAATTCTCATCCAGAACGGTTCCATCGGTTAACATAGCTTTATATTTTACAGTAACATCGGATGTAGCAGTAATAGCAGCTCCACTCCCCTGTTCTTCTATAACGTAATATAACCCTGAATTTGTGCCATATGCATTTAAATTGTTATTCGAAATATAAGCCTGAATTTCCAGTGCATTTTCTTCGGAATAATCTTTATTTGAAAAGTCATCGTCAGCACTACAAGACACCATAAATAATACAATAAAAGCAGATAAAATATACTTCATGATTTGAGATTTTAAATTGATTCGCAAACATAAAAAATTAGCCTGAGCTTTAATTGGTAACAGGCTTTTAATTGCAGGAAAATTAGGCAAAACTAGGCCTGATAGGCTACTTAATTTTAAGAATATACACGTTTATTAAATGAATTTTACTAGATTGAACTCTAAATTAATCCCTTTCTTCCATGTTCCAGTGTTTACGTGTTTTAGTATGTATTGTTTGTTTTGCCTGTGGCGTAAGGGCTCAAAAGGCACATATAAAACAGATGGAAACTTTAGAGGACTTCATAGCGCATTCTAAAATAACAGACTGGGAAGTGGTTCAGCAAAAAGATGGTGTAGTTGTTAGCTACAGAGATCTGGAATTTAACGATACTATTATAACCCGGGAATTATGTGTGAAGTTCAAAACCCAATCGACCGTTGAGAAAGTGTATGAACTGGTTGTGAATCCTAATAAAATAACAGATTGGAACGATGCCATAAAGAGTATGAAAACACTAAAACAAACAGATTCCTACTGGATTGCACATAGTATTTATAATATTCCATTTCCATTAACCAAACAGGATCTGGTTGCAAAATACTGGCTGGAACGTACGCCGGAAAGCCTTATCATTCATGTAAAAGCTGTACCGGACTATATCCCTGAAGTAAAAGGTCTGGCTCGTGAAGCTTATAATTTATCACAATGGACATTCACTCCACAACAATCAGGTTTTATAGATGTGGAATTTACAGGTATTACCCTGTCCGATTCTAAAATCCCCAGATTTATTAAGGACCCCATTATACAGCGGAAATTATTACATTCCTTCCTGACCTTAAAAAATCTATTATAGATTGATTAATTTAGTTTTCTACATTTAATTTCTTAGCTCTGAACCTCTGAAAAATTAAAATCTTTTTCTTAGTGTTAATAAAATATACACCAGTTAATAAAATGCCTCCGGCAATTACAGACTGTAAACTGATTTGTTCATCCAGTACATACCAGCCTAAAAGTAAAGCAATAACAGGATTAACATAAGCCGAAGTGGATACTTTTTCTGTAGCAACTGTCTTTAATAAATAATTAAAAGCAGAGAATGCCACTATACTTCCCAACAGGATGAGTAAGACCATTGCTATTTGTGCATTTAAACTCCATTGCAAGGGTGAAACCCAGGATTCATTGAATGCCCAACTTCCCAAAAGCAATATACTACCCGCACTTACCATCTGATATCCGGTGCTAACAAAAAAATGAGACGGTAAATTAGCTTTGGATACAAAAATACTGGCATAGCTCCAACTCAACACGCAGGTAAATAACATTATAATTCCGATGGTACTTTCGTGGTTCAATTCTAAAGTATCCTGACTAATTAAAAAGTACATCCCAATTAACCCCAGAAATACACCGACTAAAGATTTAGGTTGAATTTTATTTCCGTGCAGTATACGCATAAGGAAAATCACAAATAAAGGCTGGGTTGCAGCAATTAAAGCAGCAAATCCGGAATCGACATATTTTAAAGCCCAAACAAATATACCATTACCATATACTAAAAATAAAAAACCAGCTATACCACAGTTTAACAGTTGTCTTTTGCTAATGCGCAGGGATAATTTTAAAAGTCTGGCAATAACAAGAATTAAACCCCCAGCACTTAAAAACCTTATGGCTGCCAGAAGTAATGGCGCCACTTCGCTCACGACAATTTTATTCATTAAATAGGTTGAACCCCAAATGACGTAAATAGCGAAAAATGACAAAACAATAAGCAGCCCTTTTTGAGGTTTACTCATAACCAATTGCATTAAAATTTAACGCGTAATGATATGAAATCTTTGGCTATATACGGTGTAAAATCCAATGATTTTTTAATAACTAAATTAGGGGTTAAAAACAGTAAGCCATTGTGCTCAAAGCGAAGGATTAACTGTATTTCGCGACCTTACCCTGAACTCCTTTAAAAAAACGCTGAATAACTTTAAAATCGGCTTCCATATCGTCTGTAGGGTAAAATGGAACCGATATTTTATTTTGTTTTTTACCAAAATCGAAAGTAACCATTACAATTGGTACCTGCGCTGTTTTGGCTATAAAATAAAATCCTGTTTTCCAGTTTTTAACTTTTTTTCTGGTGCCTTCCGGAGCAATAGCTAATCGGAATTCTTCTCTGGAGTTAAATAAATCAGCAATAGCCTGCACTTTATTTTGTCCAGAAGTACGATCGAGTGCAACACCGCCTACTCCACGGAAATACAGTCCCATTGGCCACTTAAATAATTCCTTTTTAGCTACAAAATTTATTGGAGTATCGGTGATTTTTCTAATTAACAAGCCGAAATAAAAATCATGCCAGCTGGTGTGAGGTGCGGCAATAACCACATACTTTTTTAATTCCTTAGGAAATTCACCTTTTAGTTTCCATCCTAAAAGTTTAAAATATATAAACTTGTAAAGTGACTTAAACATTCTAAAACTTTCTTAGATCTACATTTTTTCATACAGGCTGCGTAACTTCTCCCTAGTCATAATAGATTCCCATTCTTTTCCCAGTGCATTTTCCCAAAGTGGAGCAAGTCCAAGAGCAACATCCATCATGGTTTCGAATTCACTTTCGCTAAGATTCTTACATAAGCCTTGAGGTAATTCTATATTGTGTTTTGCTTTCATTGCTTTAAATAACTTTACACCTTCAGGATAAAATTCTTCCAGATAATCAAAAACAATACAGTTTCCAATACCGTGTTTAACTCCAAGAACATAGGCTAAACCATAACTCATGGCGTGAGCTACACCAACCTGAGAGTATGCGATACTCATACCGCCGTGCCAGGATGCCATCATGAGTTTATCCTGTGATTCTGCTTCAGATAAAGTGTCTTCCAGAAAAATTTCCTTACATAATTCTAAAGATTTTTCACCGTAACTCTGGCTAAAAGCATTTAAATAGCTACCCGTTAAAGATTCTATACAATGAATATAACAATCCATGCCGGTATAAAACCACTGGTCTTTAGGGACGTCTTTTGTCAATTCAGGGTCCAAAAGCACCTGATCGAAAGGTGTATAATCTGAATTTATCCCTAATTTTTTATCCGGTCCAGTTAAAACTGTAGTTCTGGAAACTTCTGCCCCGGTACCAGAAATTGTTGGCACTCCAACATGATAAATCGCCGGATTGTTTACCAGATCCCAACCCTGATAATCCTTGGCTTCTCCCGGGTTGGTTAACATAATGGCTACGGCCTTGGCTAAATCCAGTACGGTACCACCACCAATACCAATTATTCCAGACGGGCGCTCTTTAAATTCTAAAATAATCTGTTCTACCAAAGCATCTACCTGTGATGTTTTTGGTTCTTCACTGGCTGAAATAAAAATAATCTGATCCTGATAGGCCAACGGTATTCTGGTGTTTAACCAAGCGTTTTCTTCGAAAACATCATCAACCAAAAAAATAAACGGTGCATTTACGTTTATACGTTTTGGCTCTAAAATGTCTCCTAACTGATCAAAACTACCGCGTCCAAATACAACTTTAGACACCATTGGAAAATTTTTGTATTGCATTTATATTTTTAAAATGACTTTATTATTAATTTAAAATGTCTAAAACTTCCGATAATTCCGAAAGGGTTTTATACGCTTTACCATTGGTTTCCTTTTCGGTAACCTGTTCATGAATCCACGTGGTATGAAATGGCACATGGATGGCATGAGCTTTAATATTGATTAAAGGCAAAACATCTGATTTTAAGGAATTACCTATCATTAAAAACTCCGAAGGGTTTATATCCAGATGATTTAGAAGTTTAGAATAATTTGATTCTGTTTTATCGCTTAAAACTTCTATATGATGAAAATAATCCAGTAAACCGGATTGTTTTAATTTTCGCTCCTGATCCAGTAGATCGCCTTTTGTGGCAACGATTAACTTATACGATTTTGATAACTCCTGTAATACGGTTTCAACGCCATCCAATAATTCCACTGGTTTATTAATCATGTCTTTACCAATGTTAAGAATGGCATTAATCGTTTTGTTAGATACTGTGTTATTCGATAATTCTAAGGCCAGTTCGACCATAGATAACACAAAACCTTTAATGCCATAGCCATATAATGGTAAATTTGCCAGTTCCTTTTTAAAAAGTTCCTGATCTATTTTATTTTTGGTTTCGAATGCAGATAAGAGTTTACCAAATTCAGCTTCGGCATCTCTGAAATACGTTTCGTTAACCCAGAGGGTATCATCGGCATCAAAACCAATTACTTTTATGTTACTGTAATCTATTTCCATAGTTTTTTAGCGCGTTCCAAATCCTCAGGGGTATCAATTTCAACGCCCTGAACATCGGTTTCAACCATTTTTATACGTTTTCCGTATTCCAGATAACGAATGCATTCAATCTTTTCTGAAGCTTCCAAAGGTTTCATAGGTAATCTGTAAAAATCTAAAATAGCTTCTTTTCTGAAGGCATAAACGCCCTTGTGCTTATAATATTTTACAGGAGCATTTGTATCTCTTGGATAAGGAATCGGACTACGGGAAAAGTATAAGGCAAAATTGAAATTATCTACAATAACCTTTACTGTATTAGGGTTATTTATTTCTTCCGGATCTGTAATATGAACCATTAAAGAGGCCAGATCTATTTGTTTATCCGGATCTTCTTTAAATACCTCTATTAATTTTTTAAGCGATGTAACTTCTGTAAAAGGTTCATCTCCCTGAACATTTACTACGATATCTATATCTAAATCGGCTACGGCTTCGGCTATTCTGTCGCTACCACATTCATGTTCTTTCTTGCTCATTATAGCTTTACCGCCGTTTTTTACAATCTCGTTGAAAATAATCTCACTATCTGTAACCACAAAAACATCATCGAATAATTGTGTTTCTACTGTAGCTTCATAAGTTCTTAAAATAACCGTTTTTCCTCCCAGATCCTGCATTAGTTTTCCAGGAAATCGAGAAGCGCTGTAGCGCGCAGGAATCATAGAAATGATCTTCATAAAATATTATTAATTCTGTTCCAAAAATAGGACTTTAATACAGACTTTAAGTCCTATTGGATTTAAACTTTTTATAAAACTTGAAAATTAAAAAGATTAGCAGAGCTACTAATACTACAGCCAGTACAGGCAGAAAAATGGAAAACGCAGCCAAAAGTATTGACGTTAGGGTTTCTACAATAGAAACTACCGAATTCCCAACCCCCGCTGTAACAGTGGTTGAAGTTAATCTGGCCGAAGAAGCAGACCCTGCGATGGCTGCTGCTGTTCCTCCTCCTGCAATTATGGCCAGTGCCCAGCTAATTACAGGACTAAAATCGCCTATTGTTGATGCCATGACTATGGTTCCTGCTATACCTGCCAGAGGTATGGCTATAGTGTCCAGTAGATTATCGAGGTAAGGAATTAAATATCCTAGAATTTCCATGATAGTTGCTACACTAAAAACGATCATAGCCGAAGTTTGTCCCAACCATTGCCAGGATGTATTTAGTTCTAAAAGATTAAAATAAGACGCTAAGCTCAATGCAAGCAAAGGTATAAATACCCGAAATCCTACAGCAGCTGCTAAGCCAACACCCAGACATACACTTATTACTGACTCGAATGTCATAATTCCTAAACTTAATCCAACTCAAAAAAGTCGTCTTTAAAGCCTATAAGATACAATTTTTCTTTGGCACGTGTAACAGCAGTGTAGAGCCAACGTAAATAATCCCTATCGATACCATTTGGTAAATAAGGTTGTTCTACAAAAACAGTATTCCACTGGCCTCCCTGA
Source organism: Formosa sp. S-31 (assembly GCF_051172795.1). Classification (NCBI taxonomy): domain Bacteria; kingdom Pseudomonadati; phylum Bacteroidota; class Flavobacteriia; order Flavobacteriales; family Flavobacteriaceae; genus Formosa; species Formosa sp. S-31. The sequence goes on along the minus strand of NZ_JAENDK010000002.1, from coordinate 423,669 downwards.
GATTTGTGACAGGTAATGGCATAAGAAAATTTAACTTGTAGTGCATTAAAGTAATTGTTGCTTTTAACCTTTGTAAACTTCTTATAATTAATGGTTTCGTCCTGATAATCGGCCATTACTTCCTGATACAATCTGTTACTGTCCTCGTAAGTTAAAGATGGGGATTCTGCCATAATCGTATCTAACAATAAAACTGTTTCGAAAGGTTTCATTTTAGGGTAATCTACCATACGTACTTTTACTTCGGCAAACCGAAATCCGTATAAATCCTTAAAGCCGAAAATTTCAAGAACTTCTATAATATCACCATTAGCAATAAATCCGGCTTCAGTAGTTGGTTTTACCCAGAAATAATTATTCTTTACAACCATTAAAAAATCTCCGGGAGTCAGCTCATTTTCATTAAAAAGTATTCGACTTCTAATTTGCTGATTATACAGATTAGCGCGCTTATTACTTCTTACTATAATCGCCGTATCCTCGTTTCCTAATTCCTGATACGAGTCGTTAATAGCATCCATAATCTCCTGTCCGTCGGTTAGTCTTACTATATCATTGAAACCTTTAACATCGAATTTAAACGTATCAAAGAAAGTTCCAGACAGCAATTCACGAAGTTGAGTGGCATTATATAGAATACCGGAATCCTGTTCCTGCCGTACCACTTCATCCAATTCTGTATTTGTTACCTCTTTATTGTAATTTAGGCTTAATAATTTAGGGTCTAATGCCGGACTTAAATCTAATTTTACAGGAGGTAACTGCGCTGTATCTCCTATTAAAAGTAACTTACAATGGTGTCCGCTATAGACATACTGCATTAAATCATCAAGTAAAGATCCGTTTTCAAATAATTTAGATTCCCCTGCTGTATCTGAAATCATAGAAGCTTCGTCTACAATAAAAATGGTATTTCGGTGCTTATTCGGCTGTAAGACAAATTTTACGCCTCCACCCTTTTCTTTTTTCGGAAAATATATTTTTTTATGTATCGTAAACGCCTCTTTTTTGGAATAATTGGCAATAACTTTTGCTGCTCTCCCTGTAGGCGCCATTAAAACAGCACTTTTTTTAATTTTCCATAAATTACTTACAATCGTACTGACAATGGTGGTTTTCCCGGTTCCGGCATACCCTTTTAACACATATAAGGCTTTTGGGTCTTTGTTAAAAATAAATTCTGATAATTGTAATAATACAACATCTTGTTTTAAGGTTGGCGTAAACGGAAACTGCTGTTTTATAAGGGAATAAAATTCTGAAGCCTTCATTAAAGGGAATATCGATTGTAGTTTTTGTCAAAGATAGGAATGATTTTTACTCTCATTGGTTTTTACGAATAAAAAAAAATTGTAGATTTGCGAAAGACCTTTAATAAAATTTAATTAACAAAAAACACTATGCTTACAATAATTCTTATTGCAGTTGCGGCAATTCTGCTTACAATTGGTTTAGTTTGGATCATTGACAAATTTTTACCTTCAAGTTTAAAACCAGTTTTAATTATTGCACTTTGGGCTCTAATTGCATTTTTAGGATACCAAACGTTTATGTCGGTTTACAAACCCATCGAATTCAACCAGATTAAGAAAAAGCGTTATACTCAGGTTATTGAAAAATTAATCGATATCAGAGACGCGCAGATGGCTCACAAACAAGTAACAGGAGACTTTGCAGGTAATTTTGATAACTTAATTAAATTTATTGATACAGCACAATATACCATTACACAGCGTAGAGATTCTACCATTATCGATGAGGAACTTACAAAACGTTACGGTGGTGTAGAAATGACCAAAGATATCATTATTATTGATACTTTAGGATTTGTACCGGTAAAAGATTCATTATTTAAAACGTCTAGCCGTTACAAGAATATGATGGAGCTTCCTGCAGGAATTGGACCAGAAGGAGCTAAAATAGAAATGAAGGCAGGGACTTTAAATCAGGATGATGTTAAGATTCCTGTATTTGAAGCGTCAGTTAAAAAAGATGTTATTCTTTCTGATCAAGACAGAGATTTAGTAATTCAGGAAAATCAGGTTGTATCTGTAGACGGTGTAAACGGAGACAGAATTCAGGTTGGTTCTATGGATGAAGTAAAAACTAACGGAAACTGGCCAAAAACTTTTGGAGACGACGAATAATACCAAACAAACAATAAAACATCTGGAATTGTCCATTCAAATTAGTTTGAGTGGACTTTCTTTTTCTGTATTAAACCGAAGTACTAAAGAGGTTTTCACTCACAAACGTATTCAGTTTAAAACTCCTGAAAACCCGTTCAGACTTTTAGACCACATACAAACCCTATTCAATACAGAGGAAGTGCTTAAGCAGGACTTTGCTGCTGTTCAGGTTATTCACTGTAACGAATTATCTACCCTTGTACCCAAGGCATTGTTTAGCGAAGACCATTTGGGCGACTATTTAAAATTTAATTCTAAAATTTTAAAAACCGACTTTATCACTTTTGATGTTTTAGAAAGTAACGACGCTGTAAATGTATACGTGCCATACGTAAACATAAATAATTTTGTTTACGATCATTTTGGAAGTTTTACATTCAAACACTATTCAACGGTGTTAATCGAATCCATACTTCAACTGGAAAAAAATAACAAAGTACCTAAATTATATGTGCACATTGATAAGCGTCATTTCGAAATTGTAAGTGTAAATAATGGTGTCTTACAATTTTACAATACCTTTGAATATAACACTAAAGAAGATTTTATTTACTATCTTCTGTTTACCATAGAACAGCTAAAACTTAACCCGGAAACTATAGATCTGGTGTTTGTTGGAGCTATTTTAAAACATGACGATTTATACAATATGGCATACACCTATATACGTCACGTTAGTTTTGGTAAACTAAATAACAACTTTACATTTAAACAACAACCACAAACTCAGCATGCCGAGTTTATTTTACTAAATAGTTTTTAATGCGTATTATTTCCGGAACATATAAAGGTCGAAAAATAGTGGCTCCTAAAACCCTTCCTGTAAGGCCAACCACCGATATGGCTAAAGAAGCGCTGTTTAATATTTTAAATAATCAGTATTATTTTGATGAAATATCTGTGCTAGATTTGTTTGCAGGAACGGGGAGCATAAGTTATGAATTTGCATCTCGGGGAACTGAACACATTACCTGTGTGGATCAGGACTTTGGCTGCATAAAGTTTATTAATACCACTGCCGAAGCTTTCGACATGCCCATTCGCACGATTAAAAGTAATGTCTTTAAATATTTAGAACAGGCTACTCAAAAAGCAACTGTAATTTTTGCAGATCCGCCTTACGCCTTCGAATTGGAAGAATTTGCTAAAATTCCGCAATTGATTTTTGAAAATGACGTATTGGAAAAACATGGCCTTTTAATCGTAGAACATTCTAAACATACCGATTTATCGCATTTAAATATGTTTAGTTACTCCAAAAGCTACGGTGGTAATATGTTTAGTTTTTTTGAATACCCACAAGACGATTACACCACCGAATAAATGAAATACAGTGTTTTAATCGTTAGTCTCGTCCTTGTTCTATGGTCATGTAGTTCTAAACCAGAACAGCATATTACAGGGACGTGGAATATGATTTATGCGGAAACAAAAACCAACAACTCTCTTACAGTTAAAGATTTGAACACTGTTTCTTTTACAAAAATTATTACCCCTACACATTTCGCCTTTTTTAACACCGATTTAAAGGATGTAAAAAACTCCTACAGCGGCGGTGGCACCTACACTTTAAAAGATTCTTCATATATCGAGGTATTACAATTTACAAATATACCAGGCTTAAAAGATCAGACTTTCGACTTCATCATTCAGTTTAAAGGAGATACGCTTATACAAAAAGGGCACGAACATATACCTGAAGCAGGAATAAGCAGGTTTATTACCGAAAAATATATAAAGCAACAAAAATAGGTTTACACCTACTTACTAACATAACATCTACACTTGTATATGTTCAACTATTATTTTTTAAATAAACATATAATTATTTGTTAAAATAAATATAATTTATGTATTTTAGACCTCGCTAAGTTAAAACCGTTGAATATCTCAATCTTTTAACGAAACCATTAAAAGATTGTAAAGATACTTGAAAAAGGAAAATTTCCGCCAACCAATTAACAACTAACCAACCATTATATAACCAAAAACAAAGCCCTTTTTAAAGACTTAAAAAGGGCTTGTTTGTTTTAAGTAAATCTATAAGCCGAATTCTGTACCCTTTAAATTACAAGAATAAATTAAAAGGCCCTTATCATTTATCTGAATGTATTGTTACCAATACACTTTAGCTGCCTACCCTCCAACATCGAACGTGCCGCCCTCAAACATTGGTATACATGGCATTGCACCACATAGAGTTTACCTGATTTCACTACAGCATTACCTGTACATTCTTTCTGTTGCACTTTTCCTAACCTTGCGGCTGGTGGCCATTAACCACTATGTTGCACTATGGTGTTCGGACTTTCCTCTATTCTAAACGAACAGCGATAAGGCGATTTACTCGGTGTAAAATTACAACAAAGAAAATCTATATCCCATTTAAAAGTTTATAATTCTCCAGGTGCTTTTTCCTGTGCTGTTGTTAATAACTCATCGTAAATTATAAGTTCGGGATTCCGATTTTTAAATTGAATGTTTAACTTTGCTTCCTAATATTACCTATGGAACATTTTATAGTATCAGCTCGTAAATACAGACCTCAAACCTTTAAGGATGTTGTGGGGCAACAGGCTATTACAAATACTTTAGTAAACGCCATAGATAATAATCATTTAGCTCAGGCGCTTTTATTTACAGGTCCTCGAGGGGTTGGTAAAACCAGTTGCGCCCGAATTCTGGCTAAAATGATAAATCAGGAAGGTAATGAGAATAGCGAAGAGGATTTTGCTTTTAATATATTCGAACTCGATGCCGCTTCCAATAACTCCGTTGATGATATCAGAAATTTAACCGATCAGGTTAGAATTCCGCCACAGATTGGAAAATATAAGGTGTATATTATCGACGAGGTGCACATGTTGTCTCAGGCCGCTTTTAATGCCTTTTTAAAAACATTAGAAGAGCCACCAAAACACTGTATTTTTATTCTGGCAACAACCGAAAAGCATAAAATAATTCCTACTATTTTATCGCGTTGTCAGATTTTTGATTTTAAACGAATCACGGTTAAAGATGCTAAGGAATATTTAAAATATATTGCCGAAGAACAGGGAATAACTGCCGAAGATGATGCCTTGCATATAATCGCTCAAAAGGCCGATGGTGCTATGCGAGATGCGCTTTCCATTTTTGACCGAGTAGTTAGTTTTTCCGGAAAGAATTTAACAAGACAAGCCGTAACAGAGAATTTAAATGTTCTGGATTACGAAACCTTTTTTAAGAGTACCGATTTAATTCTTGAAAACAATATCCCGCAATTATTATTACAATTTAATAATACACTTGCCAAAGGTTTTGATGGACAGCACTACATTGCCGGTCTTGCTTCGCATTTCAGAGATTTACTGGTTTGTAAAACACCACAAACAGTAGAATTACTCGAAGTTGGTGAAGAAACTAAAGAACATTATCTTACTCAGGCCAGTAAAGCCAGTCAGCACTTTTTGCTGGAAGGAATTAATCTTGCCAACGAATGCGATTTAAAATATAAATCGAGTAAAAATCAACGACTACTGGTCGAACTTTGCTTAATGCAGCTTGCCTCTATCACTTTTGATGGAGAAAAAAAAAATAGCAAACGGTTCGTAATACCGCCTTCTTATTTCAGAGCGAAAGGTATCGCACCTATCGCGGTTAATGTACCGGACACCTCCAAAGTTAAAGCTGTAGCGGCCACTCAGTCTCATGTTTCTGAAACTGAAATTCCTCCAGTCAAACCTAAAGTTAACGTAGAAGTTTCTAAACCGGGTATAGAAAAAATTGTGTTATCCGGAGCTAACAAACGAACATCCGGCCTGTCACTAAAAAGCATTCGGGCTAAAAAAGAGCACGTTATAAAACAAAATGAAATTGTTCATGACGAAGCCGACAAACCTACGGATGATTTTACAGAGGAGGCTATGCAGCAAGCATGGCAGGAATACGTGGGTATTATAGAAAAAGACGGCATGTTTAACTTGGCCTCTATTTTAAGTATAGATACGCCTAAACTTGTAAATACAACCACTATTAAAGTGGTCTATCCAAACGAAACCAATAAGTTAGAGGTCGAAAGAAACCAATTCGACCTTATGAATTATCTAAGAAAACGTCTCAATAATCACGACGTAACTTTAGAAATAGAAATTAACGAAGAAAAGGAAAAGCAATATGCTTATACTGCCAGAGAAAAATTTAATAAACTCTGCGAAAAGAATCCAAGTTTAGAACTTTTACGTAAAACCTTCGATTTAGATGTCTAAGTTTATTCTGAATAAAATACTACCCTTGTTTTTTTTAGCGTTTATTTTGCTATGCTTTAATTGTGATGGCAGAGATAGTATAAAAAAAAATCATACTCAGGTGCTTGAAGAAAATAACTTAATTCAGGAATTTTCAGAACAGGTAACCTATATTCCGGAAACTAATTTAGAAACAGTAACAGATACACTTTTAAGTTCCGGATATAAGATTCATATTAAAACCTATTTTAATATGGATTCCAGCGTGTTAAAGACCAGGCATCAGGATAGTTTAAATCTTAAATCGTATTACAGAAATGGCCTGGCTGATGTTATAATTAGTACAGATGATAACGTTTTGTTTAGTAAAACCATAACCAAAACTTTTATAAGGGAAAACCTGAGTAAACCAATAGAGGGATTGAAATCTTTTATTTTAAAAAGTATCTGGATCGACGAAAATACAGCTCTTAATGGTACAGTAATTGCAATACAAATGGAATATTGTATACCTGAAACACAGGACTGTCTTACGTTTAAATTAAGCGTTAAAACCTCAGGCGAATACCAATTAAAACAATTATAAAGTATGTTAGGCTTAAAATTACCAACGGACCCAAGATGGGTAAATATTGTAGAAAAGAATATTGAAGATATTTTAACAGACCATGCATACTGCGAACAAAAAGCAACAAGTACGGCAATTTCTCTTATTGTTAGTTTTCCGGAATATACTGATTTGGTTCAGGAAATGATAGCTTTGGTAAAAGAGGAAATCAGTCATTTTAAATTGGTGCACGACAAAATTTTAGAAAATGGCTGGGTACTTGGTCGCGACAGAAAGGATGAATATGTAGTTAAACTTCATACGTTCTTCCCAAAAGGTGGAAGTCGTACTACTCAGTTAGTTCATCGTTTGTTGTATGCCGCTTTAATAGAGGCACGTAGTTGCGAACGATTCCGTTTACTTTCTGAAGAACTGGAAGATAAAGATCTGGCTGAGTTTTATCGCAAACTTATGGTGAGCGAAGCGAACCATTATACTATGTTTCTGGGCTTTGCAAGACAATATGGAGATCGCGCAGAAGTAGATAAAAAATGGCAGGACTTATTGGAATTTGAAGCAGATATTATGAAAGATCTGGGAAAAAGAGAAACCATTCACGGTTAACACGGTTTAGCTTATACACGACTTTATTGCCGAAATAGCATAATCTATTTCTTCTTTAGTATTAAAACGACTAAACGAAAATCGTAATGAGGCCTTCTTCAAGTCCTCTTCATTTAAAATAGCCTCCAAAACATGGGAGCCTTTCTGGCTTCCACTCTGGCAGGCACTTCCTCTGGAGCAGGCAACCCCCTTTAAATCCAACTGAAATAATAGTATCGATGCTTTTTCGGCAGGAAAAGGTAAACATACATTTACCAAAGTATAAGTATTACTATTTAAACTATCAGAATTACCATTAAACTTTACTTCTGGAATTTCTTCCTGTAAATGCTTAGTAAAATAGCTTTTTAATTCACCTATATATTGTGCTTCGGTTTCTAAATTCTCGTAAGCCAGTTTGAGAGCTTCACCTAAACCAACAATGTTATGTACCGATTCTGTTCCAGCGCGCAAACCACGCTCCTGTTCGCCACCAAGAATTAATGATTTTAGTCCTGCTTCCTTTCTAAAAAACGTAAATCCAATGCCTTTTGGACCATGAAATTTATGGGCGCTGGCTACTATAAAATCTACAGGAATCTCATTTAAATCAAGCTTAAAATGCCCTACAGACTGAACCATATCACTATGGAAAAGCGCCTCGTAATTTCTGCATAACAGACCTACTCTTTTTAAGTCGAGAATATGTCCTGTTTCGTTATTAATATGCATTAAACTAACAAGAGCCTTACCTGCTTTGCCTTTCAGCAATTCTTCCAAATGCGAATAATCTACATGACCTGTTCGGTCTAAATCAATATAATCAACTTTAACATCGTATTGCCCAGCTAAAGCCTCTACAGTATGTAAAACCGCATGATGTTCTATACGTGATGTAATAATATGCTTAACCTGTAAATCGCGAACAGCATATAACAGCACCTGATTATTAGCTTCTGTACCACCAGACGTAAACACTATTTCGGAAGCGGTGACTCCAAGTGTAGATGCAATGTACTTTCTTATTGTTTCAATTAAAACTTTAGACGAACGACCGTATCTGTGAGTAGATGAGGCATTTCCAAAAAACTCTCGCATTACAGATGTCATTTTTAAAATCACTTCTTCACGTAGCGGAGTCGTTGCCGCATTGTCTAAATACACTTGTTTCATAATCACAAAAATACTTCAAATAAAATAATTTGTGCTTTGCCTCCTTATAAATTCTCAAATCATTTATTTTTGCAATTAAATTATATTTCTATGCGCAAATTATCTTTGTTTTTAAGTCTGAGTTTATTTAGTATATTATCCTGCGACGATGGTGATTTGATTACAGTAGAATTTGATTTTGATGATACGTTTGCAGCATGTGGCGAATTGGTATTTTACAATATAAAAAGTGATCCTTACGAATCTTTATCTTTAAAAATTTCCTCACCAAGTATTACTCTGGATACACTATATAATGTAGGTGCCGATAATACTAAAACCATTACAGTAAATATAAACGAAACCTCAAATCCGTTTAACTACCGATCGTACAATGCAGATCCTTCGGATTTTTTCTGCAACGATGTTCCTCCTTCGGGTATAACAATAACAAACGATTTGCAAAGTTCGGGTGGTGTAGCGACTATTTCTTCGCTTTTAATAGAAGACGATAACGATGGTATTCCAGCTGAAGTTGAAGACGAGAATTTAGACGGAGATAATGATCCTAGTACCAATCCAACCGATCGTGACGGTGATGGTATTCCAGATTATTTAGATGATGATGACGATGGTGATAATGTAAAAACCAGTAGTGAATCGCCAAATTATGTTGTTGGCGTTGGCTTTGTTGATTCTTTAGACACAGATGGCGATGGTATTCCTGATTATTTAGATCCGGATGACGACGGAGACGGCGTTTTGACCCGTGATGAAGAAAACAAATCTCAGGACCAAAACCCGACTAACGATATTACTTATAGTAGTGTAGGCGCCGATTATTTAAATCCGGATGTTGCAACTACAGTGAAAGCAACAGCTTATAGAGAACATACTATAGAACAAAGTTATGAGGTAGATGTGCAGCTTACCAATATACAATTACCGGGTGTGAGTCAGGATGTTTTTGAACTGGGAACTTTGGAGGATAGCTCCTCATCTAAAAAACGATATGTAACGCCTGAATTTCCTTAATTACTTCTGGTTTTGAAAAATATATACTTCGGTAGCTCCCAAACCGTATTTCTGGTAATTGGCATCGTAGAATTTTAAATTGTCGTAGCGATTAAACAGGTATTCCAATTCCATTCGTAATACCCCCTCACCTACACCATGGATAAACACAACTTTTTGTATTCGGTTTTTAATGGCGTATTCCAGTTTATGCTTAGCTGTATCCAGCTGTATGTTTAACATTTCATGATTAGCCATATATTTTGTCGATTTCACCAGTTGATGAATATGTAAATCGACTTCCATAGCGGCTTCGAAGCGCTCCTTTGGTTTAATTCTTACAGACTTTTTCGGCTTATAAGATTCTTTTTCTGAGATGACATCATGTAAATTTTCATTAAATAATTGTCGGTCAAAATCCTGTTTCCCTCCTAGTTTAATAAGCTCTCTGGCTTCAAACTGCATCGGAAACCCATCCATCGTCTCAACTGAAATCAAACTACCTTCAACCTTCGATACCACACCTGTAATATCTTCGTCTAAAGCAGATACCTTATCCCCGACCTTTAATTTACTCATGCTCTGCATCGTTAAATTCGTCTTCTCTGTTCTTTTTACTCGGAATAGATTGTGATAATCTAAAAATTCCAAACATTAAAACACAAATACCAATAATTAAAATATATTTATTCTGATTCGGATCTATTTTGGCGAACATGGCCACGATAATACCAATAACGATTAAAATGTAATTTATACCTTGTCTTGATTTCATGAGTAAGAAGCTAATCTATTTGAAAATCCAAAATTACAATTAAAATCACATTTTCGCTTAAATTAATAGGCAAGGCATTGTATTTTACCTGGACATCTTGTTTATTCGTCCTACGCTAAATTTTATATTTGTAGTATAACTTCCGGAATATGGTATCGATTGAAGATTATATGTTACCCTGTCTTACCAAGAAATTTCTTGGTATGGATTGTTTTGGTTGTGGTATGCAGCGCGCCTTAGCTCTTGTTTTACATGGTGAATGGACTGCTGCATTTAAAATGTATCCGGCCATTTACACCTTAATTCTTTTAGGCCTTTTTCTTATCTTTAACATATTCGTCACTTTTAAATACGAAGAGTTTATAAAAAAGTGGCTTTTTATAATCAATATTTCAATTATCGTAATCAGTTATCTATTAAAAATAACCCACTAATCAAGACCAAATGGAAAAAATTAAACTAAACTCGAATGTCGTATATATCTTATCTGCACTGGGACTACTTTGCTGTTGTTTCGCGGGATTTGGTGTTATACCTTCAGGAATTGCCTACTACATCGCACAAACTAAACTAAAGGAAGCGGAATTAAATCCAGAAAATTACGATAATATTCAGGGGATGAATACTGCTAAAACAGTGGCTCTGGTGATTGCCGTTATAAACATCATGTATTTATTGTATACCGCATACCAGATTTATACTGTTGGCTGGGATAACATTATGATCCAGTCAGAAGAAATGATGGAGCAATGGAATATGCAGCAACCTGTTTAATTAATTAATTAATTAATTAATTAATTAAATGATTGCATTTTACTAAACCGAAAGTATTAGAAATATAAAAAGCGGCTAATATTATTATTAGTCGCTTTCAAATTTATAGCAAAATTAAGTTAGTTTACTCGAACTGTTTTAATGTTTTAACTATGATACTGACACAATCCTGTAGTTGATACTTCGTCATAACCAGTGGTGGAGCAAAACGGATAATATTACCATGTGTTGGTTTGGCTAATAAGCCATTATCGCGTAAGGCAAGGCAAATGTTCCAGGCTGTATCGCTTTCTTCGTCATCATTTATAACTATAGCATTTAATAAACCCTTTCCTCTTACCAGCTTGGCAATTTTACTCGTTTCTATATATTTATTTAATTCACTTCGGAACAATACTCCTAATTCTTCGGCTTTTTCAGCTAAATGTTCGTCTTTAACCACATTTAAAGCTGCAATGGCTACTGCAGCTGCAACTGGGTTTCCTCCAAAAGTACTACCATGATTTCCTGGTTTAATAACATCCATTACAGCGTTATTAGCTAGAACTGCACTTACAGGATAAACACCTCCACTTAATGCTTTTCCCAGAATAAGAACATCTGGCTTCACATTTTCATGATCTACTGCCAGTAATTGCCCTGTTCTTGCAATTCCGGTTTGTACTTCATCTGCGATAAACAAAACATTATGTTTTTCACACAAAGCTTTTGCTTTTGCCAGGTATCCTTCACTAGGTACATAAACTCCCGCTTCTCCCTGTATAGGCTCAACCAGAAAACCTGCTACATTTGGATTTTGCTTTAAAGCGACTTCTAACGCTTCAAGATTATCGTATTCTATTTTTATAAACCCTTTAGTAAACGGTCCAAAATGTTCTCTGGCCACCGGGTCATTGGAGAAAGAAATTATAGTTGTGGTTCTTCCGTGAAAATTATTTTCGCAAACAATTATTTCTGCATCATTCTCGTGGATTCCCTTTTTTTCATAAGCCCATTTACGACACAGTTTTAAAGCCGTTTCAACAGCTTCGGCACCTGTATTCATAGGTAACAGTTTATCGAAGCCAAAATAATCGCAGGCAAACTTTTCGTATATTCCTAACATATCATTATAAAAAGCACGCGACGTCAGGGTAAGACGTTTAGCCTGCTGAACCATGGCTCCAATAATTTTTGGATGACAATGCCCCTGGTTTACGGCCGAATAAGCCGATAAAAAATCGTAGTATTTTTTTCCTTCTACATCCCACACAAACACACCTTCTCCCTTTGTTAAAACTACAGGTAGTGGATGGTAATTGTGTGCGCCGTAATCGTTTTCTAATGCAATAGCCTGTTGTGACGTTAATTGTTCTAAAACAGCCATAATCAAATTTTGTTTAAAATTGAAACTTTACTATTCCTATCTTTTTTCCTTAATAAAAGCGAAGAAAAATGGAGAGAAATCATCCATTATTGCAACGCAAATTACTAAATATTAAAGGTTCCTTAAAATTATTAGACTTGTTTTTATAAGATTCTAATCGTTTTAAAACAGAAATTAAGCTCAGGGGTAAAAATTTTCTTTAGACATACATTTCAAAAGCCAAAAAGACCTTATTTTTGCGGCATGTCTAGAAGAAATAAAAAGAAAGTATTTACCAATATAGAAGTGGTAGATGCCGGAGCAAAAGGAAAAACCATTGCCAAATCGCCGGATGGTGCTGTTATATTTTTACCTAACGCCGTTCCTGGCGATATCGTAGATATTCAAACCTTTAAAAAACGTAAATCGTATTACGAAGGGAAAGCTACAGTGTTCCATAAACTATCGGAAAAAAGAACAGAACCACAATGTGAGCATTTTGGTGTTTGTGGTGGTTGTAAATGGCAGGATATGGATTATAAATACCAGTTGTTTTACAAACAAAAAGAGGTAGAAAATAATCTTACCCGTCTGGGGCATATTGAACTACCGGAAGTAACACCTATTTCCGGTTCTAAAAACCAATACTTTTACAGAAATAAAATGGAGTTTTCTTTTAGTGATAGCCGATGGTTAACATTAGAAGAAATAAATTCTGATGAAAATTTAGAGGATAAAAACGCTTTAGGATTTCATATTCCCGGTATGTGGGATAAAATTTTAGACATCAAAAAATGTCATCTTCAAGCCGATCCGTCAAATGCTATTCGTAATAGTGTTCGTGCATTTGCTGTTGAAAACGATCTTGAATTCTTTAATACCAGGAATCAGACCGGACTTTTACGTACACTCATGATTCGCACGTCCTCTACAGGAGAACTTATGGTACTTATTCAGTTTTTTAAAGAAGATAAGACTAAACGCGAATTATTACTTAATCATTTAGTGGAAACTTTCCCTGAAATTACTGCTTTGTTATATGTAATTAATGGAAAAGCAAATGATACGCTTTACGATCAGGAGATTCTATGTTACCATGGGCGTGATCATATTTTTGAAGAAATGGAAGGCTTAAAATTTAAAATTAACGCCAAATCCTTCTATCAAACCAATTCCGATCAGGCCTACGAATTATATAAAATTACACGTGATTTTGCCGGATTAACCGGTAAGGAATTAGTATATGATTTATATACCGGAACGGGAACTATAGCTCAGTTTGTAGCAAAAAATGCTAAAAAAGTTATAGGTGTTGAGGCTGTACCTGATGCTATTCTTGCGGCCAAAGCTAATGCTGAAGCTAACAATATAGCTAATGTCGATTTTTATGTTGGAGACATGAAAAACGTGTTTAACGATACCTTTATTAAAACTCACGGTCAGCCAGATGTTATTATAACCGATCCGCCAAGAGATGGTATGCATAAAGATGTGGTCGCTATGTTACTTAATGTGGCACCTGAAAAAATAGTGTATGTAAGCTGTAATAGTGCTACTCAGGCCAGAGACTTAGCTCTAATGGATGAAATGTACAAGGTTACTAAAGTGCAACCCGTTGATATGTTCCCGCAAACACATCATGTGGAAAATGTTGTACTTTTAGAAAAAAGATAAATCATTATTTATGAAATACCCCTTAATTCTAGTAGTCTTACTTGGTCTATGCTTTATAAGTTGTGAAAGAGATGACATCTGTTCTAACGATGTTCCTACAACCCCGAGTATTATCATCAGGTTTTACGATGTAACCAATCCTAATGTAGATACCGAAAAACAGGTTGTAAACTTAAGAATTCAGGGTGTAGGTAATTCGGAAGTGTTGCCAGACTATAATATTGTAGCCACAGATTCCATTACCATACCATTAAAAACAAACGATACAATTACAGAATACAGGCTCCATAAGGAATATGTTGTAGATGATAATGACACCGAAGACGATACAAGTGATGATATTGTTAAGGGTAATGAAGACATTATTACTATTTCTTACAATATGGAGCATGAATTTGTATCTCGCGCCTGTGGCTACAAAACCATTTATAATAATGTAAGTATAAATCTGGTTGAAGACGATAATAACTGGATTCAACTTATACGAGCTGTAAACGATAACCAATCTGTAGAAGATGAAAACCAACAACATTTTAAAATATATCACTAACTCCTTTATTTTTTTATTGTGTTTTAACGGCGCTCTTCTGGCTCAAAATGACTCCTTAAGTATTGTGGTTGTGGATTCGGTTAAAACAACAGTACAGGATTCTGTAAAAATAAAGCAGAAATACGGTTTACGTGTTGGTATCGATATTAGTAAACCAATCAGGACCTTATTTGAAGACGACTATAAAGGTTTAGAAATTGTTGCCGATTATCGCCTTACAAAATTCTGGTATATTGCAGGAAGTATAGGTACCGAAGATAAAACAACGACTAATGACTTTTATAGTGCTACTACTACCGGAAGCTATTTCAAGGCAGGAATAGATTATAATGCTTACCGTAACTGGCTGGATATGGAAAACCTTATTTATGGTGGTTTACGTATTGGAGCAAGTACATTTAGTCAAACTGTAAATAACTATCTGATATATACAGAAAATCAGTACTGGGAACCACAGTTCTCTACCAGCGAATCCTATAAACAATCCGGACTTTCAGCACTTTGGACAGAGTTAGTGGTTGGTTTAAAAGTAGAAGTTTTAAACAATCTGTTTCTGGGAGTGCATGCTGAATTCAAAATGATGCTGGCCCAGGATGAACCCAACAATTTCGAAAACATTTACGTTCCCGGATTTTATAAAACTTACGACAGCGGAGCCTTCGGTTTTGGTTATGGCTACAGTATATCTTATCTCATTCCGCTTTACAAAAAAGACAAATAAACTTTTGTCCGTTTTCCTGCTTCTTAGCGCGTATTAAAATGTTATTATTTTCTTAATTATCAAGGAATTCCAATTGTTCCTTCTACTACTTTACGTTTTATTTAATTAACTTTAATGGAGATATCAATTAACGCTAAAATCAATAACATTTTAATTATGAAAAACTTAAAAAATATTTTTATGGTATTAGCTCTTGGGCTAATAACTGTTTCGGTACAGGGGCAAACCGAAAAAGATAAAAAAATAATGACGGATGCCGATAATGCTAAAACCACTTTACTGACCAGTAATCCCGACCTAAAAAAATTCTTTAATGAAGCTGCTGGTTATGTCATTTTTCCAAATGTTGGGAAAGGCGGTTTTATCGTTGGAGGTGCAGCTGGTAACGGAGTACTCTACAAAAAAGGAGGCAAAAAACTAGGAATGGCTAGTCTTAAAAAAGTTAATGTGGGCTTTCAGGCTGGTGGTGAAGCTATTATAGAAGTTATCTTTTTTGAAACCGATAAAGAACTGAAGGAATTTATGGAAAGTAAATTCAATTTCTCAGCAGAAGCCTCTGCCACAGCTTTAAAATCAGGAGAATCTTTCAATGCCAAATATACCGAAGGTGTTGCTGTATTTACGCAAACCAAAGGAGGCTTAATGGCTGATGTCTCTGTTGGTGGACAGAAATTTAATTTTGAAGCCTTTGATGAATACTAAATATCAAAATGTACTATAATAAAGAAAAAAGCAAGTGGTTATACTTGCTTTTTTGCTTTCTTACTACCTTCATACATCATATATTTCACCAATCGCGATTCTAATTTCGCATTGAATAGTTTTATTTTTCGCGAAGGTCTTAAACCAACAAACTTTAATGCATCCAGATTCGAAGTAATTAACCAGGCATCTGTTCCTGGGTAATTTTGCTTTAAAGTATCGCCTATATTTTTGTAAAACGCTTCCATTTCTATATTTAAACGTTCTCCGTAAGGCGGATTAAATAACATGTGTAATTTATCCTGACCTCCTTTTTGCGTTTTGAAAAAATCCTCGTGTTTAACCGTTATAAATTCATCCAGATGTGCATTTTTCACATTCTCTTTAGCCTTTGCAACAGCAGAAGGCGATTTATCATAACCAATAATTTTATAATGAAAATCTCGTGTTTTCTTTAATAAAGATTCCTCTATTTTTTCAAACAAATCCACATCCCAGTCTGCCCAGCGTTCAAAGGCAAATTCTTTACGCATTAAGTTTGGCGGTATGTTACAGGCAATCATAGCGGCTTCGGCCAGAATGGTTCCACTACCACACATCGGATCCATAAAATCAGACTGTCCATCCCATCCCGATAACATAATTAATCCGGCGGCCAGCACCTCATTTATTGGAGCAATGTTAGTGGCGGTTTTATATCCGCGCTTATGTAATGAGTCTCCCGAAGTATCTAAAGAAATTGTACACTTCTGACGGTCTATATGAATGTTGATTTTTAAATCGGGAAATTTCAAATCTACACTTGGCCTCACTCCTGTTGTATTCCTGAATTTATCTACAATAGCATCTTTCGTTTTTTGAGCAATATATAAAGAATGCGTAAACACTTTAGAATTTACTGTAGCATCTACAGCCAAAGTCCCCGTAGGTTTTAAATACTCTTCCCATGGCATTTTATAAATATTATCGTAAATATCCTGCTCAGATACCACTCGGAAGGTCTTAATAGGTTTTAAGATTTTTATGGCTGTTCTAATTCCTAAATTGGCCTTATACATAAATCCTTTATCGCCAACAAAACTGACATTTCTCACACCCTGTTCTACGTTCTGAGCTCCAAGCTGAGTTAATTCCTTTGCCAATAATTCTTCAAAGCCAAATAAGGTTTTGGCAACCATCTTAAAATTATTCTCCATTATTTACTTTAAATAGATTACAAAAATACAGTATTTTTGCGCCTTATAAAGTTTAGTAATGATAAAAGATAATACAACGTGGTATACTGCATGGTTTGACACTCCGTTTTACCATATTTTATACAAAGAAAGAAATGATGCTGAGGCACATCACTTCATGGATACTCTTACTAGCTATTTAAACATTTCAGAAAACAGTAAAATTCTGGATCTAGCCTGTGGCAGAGGGAGACATTCGTTGTATTTAAATTCTCTTGGATTTAACGTAACCGGAGCCGATTTATCCGAAAACAGTATCAGGCATGCTAAACAATTTGAAAACGAACGGTTAAGATTTAAGGTTCACGATATGTGTAAACCGTTTTCCGAAAAATTCGATGCTGTTTTTAATTTATTTACAAGTTTTGGATATTTTGACAATGAAGAAGATAATCTTAATACTATAAAAGCCATTAAAACCGATTTAAACGAATTTGGTATTGGTGTAATCGACTTTATGAATAGCGACTATATAATTAATAATCTGGTTGCTGATGAAACTAAACACATCGATGGGATAACCTTTAATTTAAAACGCTATACCCAAAACGGTTATATTTATAAAGACATTAATTTTAATTTTGAAGGCGAAAACTTTAATTATCAGGAACGTGTTAAAGCATTTACTTTAAATGATTTTGAAACGCTTTTTGAAGCTGCTGAAGTAAACCTTTTAGAAGTTTTTGGAAATTACAAACTACAAAAATTCGATCCCCAAACCTCCGATCGATTAGTCATGTTATTTAAATAATGAATTCATATTTACTTCCCATATTAGCCGTAGTTTTAGGTGTTATTCTGGCTTTCTTCGGTAAAGACAAAACCATTTTCAATACCAAGTTATTGTTGTCGTTTAGTGGTTCATTCCTACTGGCTCTAACTTTATTTGAATTGTTACCGGAGGTGTACCATCATTTACCTACCAAACAAACCGGCCTTTTAATTATGTTTGGAATTTTAATACAGATTGTATTGGAATTCCTGTCTAAAGGTGCCGAACACGGTCACATTCATATTCACAAACATCAGCATCAGTTTCCTTGGTTATTGTTTATAAGTTTGTGTATCCACAGTTTTTTGGAAGGTTTTCCAATACATCATCATAACGATATGGTATATGGTGTGCTAATACACAAAATTCCAATAGCGACTTTAATAACTACATTTTTAATACAATCCAATTATAGTAAAAAGCAAATTATAAGCTTCTTATTTATTTTTATGATAATGACTCCGTTGGGAACCTTTATTTCCAATCATGTTACTCTGATAAAAGAGTATATATTGTATATTAATGCCATAGTTATTGGGATATTTTTCCATATTTCGACCACCATTTTGTTTGAAAGCAGTGAAGGTCATAAATTTAATCTTACTAAACTTCTGGCTATAATTGCCGGAGTTGCTATAGCCTATCTCATTTAAATTAAATTATGTTTAGCAGAGAAGAATCCAGACAACTACGAGAATTATTTTGGACCAGTTTCGGAAAGTCCTTTCCCAGAAAATGGCTGTTGTACAACACTAAAATAAAAGGCTTCAGCTTTAAATTTCATTTCGATACCAAAAGTGCACTAGTCGCTTTAGATGTGGAAGAAGATCTTGAAAACCGAATAAAATACTGGGAGAAATTAGAATCCTTAAAATCTATTTTAAAAGAGGATTATTTACCTGATGCTATTTTTGAGGAAGAATTTATGTTAGACAATGGTAAAGAAATATCGAGGATATATCTGCCTTTAGAGCAAAAAGTGTCCATTCACAATAAAAACACGTGGCAAGAGGTTATGGAGTTCTTTAACGAAAATATGGCTAAGTTCGAATCTTTTTTCGAAGATTATGAAGATGTAATTAAAGATTAATCTTCATTAAATTACATACTTAAAAATCATCAGGAAATGACTAATGGCACCTGCCAGAACAAACAAATGCCAGATGACGTGATTATATGGCAAGCGTTCTAAAGCATAAAATAGAATGCCTACTGTGTAGAAAAATCCTCCGGCAAAAAGTAAATACACGCCATTTGTTCCGATTACCTGAGATAAATTGGTAAAATCGAAAACAATAAGCCAGCCCATAACAAGGTATAATAAAGTAGAAAACACTTCAAATCGTCCGGTAAAAAACAATTTCAGAATCAATCCAAACCCGGCAATTCCCCAGACAGTCCAAAATAAATTCCAGCCTAAACTTTTGTGTAAAGCTATTAATAATACAGGCGAATAGGTTCCTGCAATTAACAGGTAAATACTAATATGATCTATGATGCGTAGATAGTATTTATGACGCTTTTTGGTTACCGAATGGTACAGTGCTGATGCTGAGAATAGGATAATAATAGAAATACCGTAAACTATAATACTAAACAAACTCCAACTGGAATGCTGTTTGGTGTAAAGTAATAAAAGTATCAGCCCAATAACACCAAGAACAGCTCCAAAAGCATGGGTTATAGTATTCCACTTTTCTTCTACAGATGTTTGTGTACGTCTCATACTAATCTTCTTCTAATCGTTTTTTCCATCTTGCGACAACCTCTAGAAAGTCAAAATCTAAAACCGAGGGTTGCCGCTCCAGTACTCCATTTTGAAAGTTACGCTGTAAAATATCTTCTATAAAATAATCTTCTTTAACCTCCATCGGATTAAATTCTTCTTTTAACGAAATGTCAAACAATTTCGCGGTATTATTAAACCAGAATGCTCTCCAACCACTTCTTAAACTTTTAATCAAATCGAATGTTGTATTTCCGGTTTGCCGGTGAATTAATTTTACAAGAATTTGTCCTTCCGTGCGTGTTAGTTTTTTTAATTCTTCAGAAAATTCTTCTTCCAAATATTTCTGAACCTGTTTGGTATATTTCTTTTGTTGTCGCTTCTTTCCCAATAATTCAAGACGTGTATTAAGCTCCTGCAACCGGTCGGCAGCCATTTTAGCATAAGGATATACTTTAAGCGTTTTTCGTCGTAAGATTAAATACTGTACACGTTCCTTTTTGTCTGTAAAATGAATCTGGTTAAAAATAAGCACTTCGTCCAGGTCTATAGATTTCCTTACTATCGAATCGCCTTCCATTACAATATAATAATCTGATATACTGTCGTTCCTTTTCTCAATCTGAGAAAAAACGATTACAGGGAAAAAGAATAAAATAATGGGTAGTATTTTCATACAATCAAGACAGCCAAAAACTATTCCAAAATTAATAATTTACAGGGCTTATAACTTTAAATTCGCTTTAATATTATTATTTTTATCCAAAACTTACACGAATGGCAAAGAAGAGTATATTAAATAAAAAATCGCTTGACTTTTTAGAAGCGTATTTAAATAATGCAGCTCCAACTGGTTACGAATGGACCGGACAAAAATTATGGATGGATTATTTAAAACCTTATGTAGACGAATTTATTACCGACACTTATGGTACTGCTGTAGGTGTTATTAATCCTGACGCACCTTATAAAGTGGTTATTGAAGGACATGCCGATGAAATTTCCTGGTACGTAAATTATATTTCGGATAACGGTTTAATTTATGTTATTAGAAACGGAGGTAGTGATCACCAGATTGCGCCAAGTAAAATAGTAAATATTCACACGAAAAATGGCATTGTAAAAGGCGTGTTTGGCTGGCCGGCTATCCATACCAGAGATAAAGCTAAAGAGGAAACTCCCAAACCAGAAAACATTACCATAGATGTTGGTGCTAAAGATAAAGCAGAAGTTGAAGGCATGGGCATTCATGTTGGTTGTGTAATAACTTACCCGGATGAATTTCATATTTTAAATGGAGACAAATTTGTTTGCCGTGCTTTAGATAACAGAATGGGTGGATTTATGATTGCGGAAGTTGCGAGATTGCTTCATGAAAACAAAAAGAAATTACCATTTGGATTATATATTACCAACTCGGTTCAGGAAGAAATTGGTTTACGTGGTGCCGAAATGATTACTCAAACCATTAAACCAAATGTGGCCATTGTAACTGATGTAACGCACGATACCACTACTCCTATGATTGACAAAAAGAAAGAAGGTCATTTAGAAATTGGTTTAGGTCCTGTTGTAGCGTATGCACCGGCTGTTCAACAAAAATTAAGAGATTTAATTACAGATACAGCTGAAGAGAAAAACATACCGTTCCAGCGTTCGGCTTTATCAAGAGCTACAGGAACAGATACCGATGCCTTTGCTTACAGTAATGGCGGAGTGGCTTCTGCTTTAATCTCATTACCGCTTCGTTACATGCATACCACGGTAGAAATGGTACATAAAGACGATGTTGAAAATGTAATTAAACTGATTTACGAATCGCTTTTAAAGATTGAAGAAGGCGAAACATTTAGTTATTTTAAATAAAAACATTAAGCCTCAGAAATCTGAGGCTTTTTTAATTGCTATTATGGACGAACTTATAGATATCGTTACAGAAACCGGGAAAGCAACAGGTAAAGTTGCGCCTAAATCGGAAATTCATTCTAAGGGCTATTACCACAATACAGCGCATTTATGGTTATATACTAAAACAGGTGAAATTTTACTGGCACAGCGTAGCTATAAAAAAGCTATTTGTCCGGGAATGTGGGACGTTTCTGTAGCAGGACATGTGGATGCTGGAGAAAGTATAGAAGCAGCAGTACTGCGTGAAACTAAAGAAGAACTGAGCCTGACGCTTTCTGAAAAGCAATTAACAAAAATAGGTGTCTTTCCCTGTTTTCAAAGTTATAATTCCGGTATTACCGATAACGAATTCCATCATACTTTTCTTGCAGAATTAACGGTACCTGTGGATAACTTAACACCACAACCCGAAGAGGTTGAAGCTTTTAAATTAGTATCCATAGCACAGTTTAAAAAGCTTTTAACCAATAGTGAAAATAATGAGTATTTTGTACCTTCCAATCGTGCCTATTATTTGGAAGTTCTTAAAAATATAACCGAGTCTTTATAGTATTTTACGCATGAATCTACTAGTTTTAGCCCTCGCTCCCATAGTCATTATTGTTACTTATATCTATTATAAAGACAAATACGAGAAAGAACCTAAACTTCTATTGGTTTACAATTTCTTACTAGGCGCCTTTGTAAGTATTTTTATCACTACCTTATTTTACATTATTTTCGACTATGCACTTCCCTTAGATAGTGCGAGTGTATTACAACAATTTGTAAAAGCATTTCTTGTTGTTGGCTTTACCGAAGAGTTTAGCAAGTATGTCATTATTCGCTATTTCGCGCAAACCAATCCCGCATTTAATGAACCTTTTGATGGTATTGTATATGCCGTTATGGTGTCTATGGGGTTTGCTGCAACAGAAAACATTTTTTATGTGTTGGAAGGCGGTCTTAATTCTGCTCTTTTAAGAGCTTTTACGGCAGTGCCAGCTCATGCGACATTCGGTATTTTAATGGGGTATTTTATGGGTAAAGCAAAATTTTCAAAAAAAAGTATAAAACTTAATTTAACTGGATTACTTTTGGCTATAATTTTTCACGGGAGTTATGATTTCTTTTTATTCATAAATTTTGTGCCTGGAGTATGGGTTGGAGCTTTCATTTCGCTAGCTATAGGACTGCTCTTAGCAAGAAAAGCAATAAAAACTCACCAAGAGAATTCATATTTTAAATAATAATTGCAAACAAAGCATTATATTTAGTACCCGAAAATTAGTTTAAATGAGAAGCATGAAGAATACGATTGCAGAGCGCGTAGCAGACTTTATAAAACATTTTCCTCCTTTCGATTTGCTTAGCAAAGAGCAATTGCTGGATATTTCTAAAGAAGTTAAAATTAAATATTTAGATAAAGAAAACACTATTTATCGAGCTAATACCGCCTTGCATGATCAGTTTTATATGATTTATAAAGGTGCTGTTAAACTTAAAAAAGTTATTAATGATAAATTAGAAACTATCGATAAGTTTGACGAAGGTGATGTATTTGGTCTGCGCCCTCTTTTTGCTCATGAAAATTATGCTATTACTGCGATTACCGAAGAAGAAACCATTTTATATTGTATTCCTATTGATATTTTTAAGCCTATTATTGAACAGAATAAGCAGGTTAATCAATATTTAATAGAGAGCTTCGCTTCTAATACCGAGAATCCGTTCTCTAACGAATTTGAAAAAAAATTACATCTGGACGATGAAGTTAAACTGGATTTTAGCAAAGAATTGTTCGAAATGCAACCGGTACGTCTGGTAAAAAATGTAGTAACTACAAAAAAAGAAACCTCTATTAGAGAAGCGGCTAAATTAATGAGCACACATAATGTGGGATCGATAATTATAGAAGAAAAAGAATGCCCTATTGGAATAATAACCGATAAGGACTTAAGAATTCGCGTTGCTACAGGTGACTATGCTATAGACGATACCGTTGCTGCTATAATGAATAGTCCTGTTTTGTGTTACAACAGAAACATTACCATTGCTCAAGCGCAAATCACGATGATGAAACATAAAATAAATCAAATCGTGGTAACCAAGGACGGTACACCTCACAGTAAAATTGTCGGAGTGTTTTCAGAGCACGACATTATTGTTATGAAAGGAACCAACCCTTCGGTATTGATGAAAGCTATTAAACGCGCAAACTCTACTAAAGAATTAAAACGCATACGTGAAAAAATAATGATGTTACTGGAAGGTTATATTCAGCAAAATATACCACTTACCCACATTAACAACATTATTTTCGAATTAAACGATGCAACCATTAAACGCGTAATAGAACGTTGCATCGACAAATTAGATCAGGCGCCTCCGGTAAAATTTGCCTGGATGTCTTTGGGCAGCCAGGGAAGAAAAGAACAGTTGTTACATACCGATCAGGATAACGCCATTGTTTTTGAAAATGTTGATGCGGATCATCTTGAGGAAGTAAGAACTTATTTTTTAACTCTTGCTAAAAAAGTTAATAAGCGCTTAAAGAATATTGGTTTTGCCTATTGCCCTGGAGAAATGATGGCCAAAAACCCTAGATGGTGTTTAAGTTTAGAGGAATGGGAAACCCAGTTTAGCGACTGGACAAAAGAAACGGGTGACGACGAATTATTATTGTGTTCTATATTCTTTGATTTTGATATAACTTATGGAGATGCTGCACTTACAAATGCTTTGTCTGACCATATTATGGAAATCACCAGAAACAATATGATCTTCTTGTCAAAACTAGGCGCCAGTTCTCTACGCAGTCCGTCACCTTTAGGATTCTTCAGACAGTTTTTAGTTGAACAGGATGGAGAACATAAAGATTTCTTCGACTTAAAGAAACGTGCTATTATGCCAGTTACCGATGCTGGTCGATTATTAGCTCTGCACTATCAAACCAAAAATATTAACAATACCGCAGAGCGTTTTGAAAAGTTTGCAGAGCTAATGCCTGAAGATAAAGAGCTGTTTTTATCCTGTTCTTACGCTTCTAAAGCCTTATTAAAATTCAGAACTAAACACGGATTACTTAACAACGATAACGGTCGTTTTATCGCTTTGGCTGAACTCTCTAAAGAAGAGAAAATGAAACTAAAACGTTGTTTTAAAGCCATAGCCAAAGTTCAGGAACTTATAAAACTTAAATTTAATCTAAAGAATTTTATATGATTCGGTGGCTTTTCAGTAATCCAGAACAAAAATCCTATCCCGACTATTGGAAGCGCTACGAAGCCTTATTTGATGAACCTAAAGAAACTGAAATACCAACAACAAATTTTGTCGTTTTAGATACAGAAACTACAGGCTTCGATTATAATGCAGACCGTATGCTATGCATAGGTGCATTAAAATTGCTGAATAATGAAATAGATTTAAAAGACGTTTTTGAAATCTATATTAAACAGGATTATTTTAATGAAGAAACGGTAGCTATTCACGGTATCATAAAAAATGAAAAATTTAAAACCTACACCGAAGAAGAAGCTATTATTCTGTTTTTAGATTACATTAAAGATGCGGTATTAGTAGCGCATCATGCCTTTTTCGATATTACTATGATTAATGAGGCCTTAAAACGCCTGGGCTTACCACGATTAAAAAACCGGGTTTTAGATACTATGGATGTCTATAAAGCTACTCGTATTAAATCGAATCTAATCGATCAGAAAAAAAGGTATACTTTGGACGAAATTGCCGAAAATTACGACATCGATGTTTCCGATCGTCATACTGCAGCAGGAGACGCCTTAATTACTGCTATTATTTTTGAGCGTGCTGTTCAGGAACTGATAAAGACCAAAAACTATACTCTTAAAAACTTATTTAAACTGTAATTAATTTCTTAATTCTTTACAGTTTACGTAAACTCATCATATTTCTTATATTTACTATAAGAAAAACGTTCACGATGAGTAAACCGTTCAATATCGTTGTAAATTCTCACCATCAATTTAAGTTAAATGCAAATCAGTTAACGGATTTTGATGTTGTAGAAATTTCACCTAAACAGTACCATATTTTAAAAGAGCATACCTCCTATTCGGCTGAAATAACAGCTTCAGACCAGGAACGTAAATCCTATACGGTAAAAGTTAATAATAGCAAATATGAGGTTGTCATTCAGGATGAACTGGATGTTCTTATTCAAAAAATGGGCTTCGAGCAAAGTGCTTCAAAGCAGATAAATAATATAACTGCTCCCATGCCAGGTCTTATTCTTGAAATCCCAATATCTATAGGCCAACAAGTTTCTGCTAACGAAACTCTTCTTGTTCTTGAAGCCATGAAAATGGAAAACAGTATAACCGCTCCTCACGAAGCAACAGTAAAAACCATAAATATAGCCCAGGGCGATGCTGTGGATAAAGGTCAACTTTTAATAGAACTGGAATAGTATGATACAGAAAATTTTGGTGGCCAACCGTGGAGAAATTGCCCTGCGTATAATGAAAACAGCTAAAAAAATGGGAATAAAAACCGTTGCTGTATTTTCTGAAGCAGATCGAGAATCACCACATGTAACTTATGCCGACGAGGCTGTTTGTATTGGTGAATCACCTTCTAATCAATCCTATCTTTTAGGTGATAAGATTATTAAGGTAGCCAAAAATTTAAAAGCAGATGCCATACACCCAGGATATGGATTTTTAAGTGAAAACGCCGAATTCGCAGAACAGGTAAAAGCGAACCAGCTTATTTTTATAGGTCCGGATGCTCATGCGATTAAAATTATGGGAAACAAACTCGCCGCTAAAGAAGCGGTTAAATTCTACAATATTCCCATGGTTCCTGGAACGGAAGATCCTTTAGACGATATTGCTGAAGCCAAAGCAATTGCAGAAAAAATAGGATTCCCCATTCTCATAAAAGCAGCTGCTGGCGGTGGTGGTAAAGGTATGCGCATTGTAAAAAATATTCAGGAGTTCGAAATACAAATGGAACGCGCCAAAAGCGAAGCACTTTCTGCCTTCGGCGATGGTTCTGTATTTATAGAAAAATACATTGCTTCTCCTCGACATATAGAAATCCAGATTTTAGCTGATTCTTTTGGACATACTGTGCATTTGTTTGAACGGGAATGCAGTATACAGCGCCGCCATCAAAAAGTCATAGAGGAAGCGCCTTCTACTGTGTTAACTCCTAAATTACGTGATAAAATGGGTGATGCTGCTATTCATGTAGCTAAAGCCTGTAATTATGTCGGAGCCGGAACAGTTGAATTTTTACTAGACGATCAGAACAATTTCTATTTTCTGGAAATGAATACCCGACTTCAGGTCGAACATCCCGTAACCGAGATCATAACAGGTCTGGACCTGGTAGAGCTTCAAATTAAAATCGCGAACGGTGAAGACATCCCTTTTATTCAGGCTGACCTGGAAATTAGTGGGCACGCTTTGGAATTAAGAGTATATGCAGAAGATCCACTTAATAATTTTCTACCTAGTGTTGGACTTTTATCTACTTATAAACTCCCAAAAGGCGACTATGTAAGAGTCGATAACGGCTACACTCAGGGAATGACTGTTCCTATTTATTACGATCCGATGCTTGCTAAATTAATCACTTATGGTGCTACGCGTGAAGAAGCTATTTTAAATATGTTAAATGCTATTAATGATTATAAAATAGACGGAGTTGAAACCACCTTACCCTTTGGTGAATTTGTGTGTAACCATCATGCTTTTC
The DNA here is from genome assembly GCF_051172795.1 of Formosa sp. S-31. Taxonomy (NCBI): domain Bacteria; kingdom Pseudomonadati; phylum Bacteroidota; class Flavobacteriia; order Flavobacteriales; family Flavobacteriaceae; genus Formosa; species Formosa sp. S-31. The sequence continues at coordinate 396,032 of NZ_JAENDK010000002.1, read as the reverse complement.
GCACCGGTAATTTCGACACCAATTTTGTAAACATGTATTATGCTCCGGAATTAATTGATAAAGCTACCGAAAAAGAAGCCAGAATAGCGGCTTTAATAGCCTTAAAACAATATCTTAAAGATATCAATCAACTTAAACTTCCTAATTGATTCAAACTGAAATGGACGACAAAATAAAACAACTAAACGATAAGCTAAATCTGGCGCATTTAGGAGGAGGTAAACATCGTATTGAAAAACAACACAAGAAAAAAAAGCTAACGGCACGAGAACGTATAAATTATTTGCTGGACCAGGGCTCTTTTGAAGAAATAGGTAATCTTGTTACTCATCGCTCTACAGAATTTGGCATGGACAAAGAGTTGTATTATGGCGATGGTGTAATTACGGGATACGGTACAATACATAAAAGACTCGTTTATGTTTTCGCTCAGGATTTTACGGTATTTGGAGGTTCTTTATCGGAAACCCATGCAGAGAAAATATGTAAAATTATGGATAAGGCTTTGCAAATGGGAGCGCCTCTTATCGGTTTAAACGATTCAGGTGGAGCGCGAATTCAGGAAGGTGTTCGGTCTCTTGGTGGTTATGCCGATATTTTCTTCAAAAATGTAAAAGCATCAGGAATAATACCTCAGATTTCAGCGATTATGGGCCCCTGTGCCGGTGGTGCTGTATACTCTCCGGCTATGACCGATTTTACTATTATGGTTGAAAATACCAGTTATATGTTTGTTACCGGGCCTAATGTAGTGAAAACAGTAACCAATGAAGATGTGACTTCAGAAGATTTGGGCGGAGCACACACACATGCTACCAAATCCGGAGTTGCTCATAAAGTATCTCTAAACGACATTGCATGTCTGGAGGATATTAAAACGCTTTTGAGTTATCTGCCTCAAAACAATACAAAAACCCCTGAGAAACTACCGTTTGTGTTACAGGATGAAATTCGCGATGAACTAAGCCAGCTGATTCCGAAAAATGCCAATAAACCTTACGATATGCACACCGTAATAACCGGCATTATTGATAAAGACAGTTTTTTTGAAATCCATAAGGAATATGCCGACAATATTATAGTGGGCTTTGCCAGACTCGGTGGACGTAGTATCGGTATAATAGCAAATCAGCCCATGGTACTGGCCGGCGTTTTAGATGTTAACAGTTCTAAAAAGGCAGCGCGTTTTACACGATTTTGCGACAGCTTCAATATTCCGCTTTTAGTTCTTGTAGATGTGCCTGGCTTTTTACCGGGGACCGACCAGGAATGGGATGGTATCATTTTAAACGGAGCCAAACTACTATATGCCCTAAGCGAAGCCACAGTACCTCGTGTTACTGTTATTACCAGAAAAGCTTATGGTGGGGCTTATGATGTAATGAACTCAAAACACATTGGAGCCGATATGAATTTTGCCTGGCCTACAGCCGAAATAGCTGTTATGGGTGCAAAAGGTGCCAGTGAAATTATTTTCAAAAAAGAAATAAATGAAGCCAACGACCCGGCAAATAAACTTAAAGAAAAGGAAACAGAATATGCCGATACCTTTGCTAATCCCTATAAAGCCGCACAACGCGGATTTATAGATGAAGTTATTGTGCCAAAAGACACCCGCCGTAAACTATTAAAGGCATTCAGTATGCTTGAAGATAAGCAGGTTGATTTACCTAAGCGAAAACATGGAAATATACCGCTTTAAACTTTAATCCGATGTTTTTTATCCTTTTTGGCTTTATATAACGTATTTAGAATGAGGGCTATAATTATCATAGAAATCCCAAGGAGGCTCCAGGATGTATATACTTCACTAAACAAGGACACGCCGAGTAGCATAGTGAAAATAACTTCAACATACTTAAAAGGAGCCACCACACTGGTCTTAGCCCCCTGAAACGCTTTGGTCATAAATAATTGTCCAAAATATCCGAAAACACCTAACAAAAATAAAAACAGCCATTCAAAACCTTTGGGAGTTACCCAGTTATTAATGGACAACACACCTCCAAAGAGTGTCGCTATTACCATAAAGTAATTAACCACTACTACGGGATGTTCGCTTTTTCCTATTTTATTGATAATAACATAAACAGTTCCACTGGTTACTGATGCGATTAACACTAAAATCAATCCATAAGTATTGACCTGAGTGTCTAAACCTTTCAAAATAATAACTCCCAGAAAGGCAATGATAAAAAACAGCCACTGTAATTTCCATATTTTTTCTTTCAGGAATAACACGGCGAAAATAGCAGCAAAAATGGGAGCCAAATATCTAAGCGATACAGCAGTGCCTATGGGTAAATATTTGGTAGACATGAAAAACAAAGTCATGGAAGTGACTCCGGCCACTCCTCTTAATATAAGCAAGCGCTGATTATTCCCTATTAAAGGAATACGGTTTTTCAATAAAAATCCAAACGTAAAAAAAAGTGAGCTAAACGATCTGAAAAACACAATCTGGAATGCATTAATGTCTTCTAAGTATTTTACTGTGGCATTCATACAAGCAAAGGCCATAGTGCTTAAAATCATTAATTTAATAGTTTGTTTTACAGGCATAGTTTTACTTAATCATTTTCTGAAAAATACAAGTCAAAAGTATATAATATTGTTTTACATTTCCGAAAAACACCCGTTTATTAATCCAGCACTAAACCAAATCGTATCACGATTAAAAACTTTTCCACCAGGCCGTGTCATCTGGATTATTTAGTTTTACAATAATCTCCTCTCCTATTTTTGGAGTTTCTACTGCAAGATTAAGACTTTGAGCTGCTTTTAAAACCCGGGTTACAGGCTCATCCCATTCGTGCATTGCTAGTTTAAATGCCCCCCAGTGAATTGGAATAATCCGGTTTGCATTTAAATCGACTCCTGCCTGTGCAGTTTCTTCCGGATACATATGAATGTCATGCCATAGCGTATTATACTGCCCACATTCCACTAAAGCCAGATCAAACGGACCAAACTCTTCGCCAATAATTTTAAAGTGCTTACTGTAGCCACTGTCTCCACTAAAGAAAATCTTCTCTTCTTTGGTCTGAATTATCCATGAGCACCAAAGTGTTTTTCCTCTGTCTGAAAAACCACGACCAGAAAAATGTTGTGCCGGTGTACAGACAAAGTTTAAGTCAAACAAAGTTGTATCCTGCCACCAATCCAGTTCTATAATTTTATCTTCTGGAATTCCCCAGGCCTTTAAGTGGCCCCCGACACCTAAAGGCGTATAAAACAAATCAACTTTGTTCTTTAAAGCTTTTATAGAATTGTAATCTAAATGATCGTAATGGTCATGAGATATTAATACAGCATCTATTTTTGGAAGATCTTTAATATCAATTGGTAACTCGTCGCTAAAACGTTTGGTTCCTAACCAGGGATGCGGTGCAGGAACTTCACCAAACATCGGGTCAATAAGAATATTTTTTTTATTTATTTGTAATAAAAAAGTTGAATGCCCATACCAGAATAGTCGGGAACTTCCTTTGTAATCCATTAATTCAGTTGGATTAACCTTTGCTACGGGAATTGGAGTATCAGGAATGGTAAATTTGGGAGGATTAAAATATTTAAGCATGGTTTTACTCATATCTCCAAAACTCATATTTACGTCTGCTCCTGTTTCGTTTACAAATTTCCCATTTTTATACTGTTTGGATTCTGCATATAACTTTTGTTGTTCCAGACTTGGTTTTCCTCCAAATTGCGGACTTAAATATAAAAACAATATGGTGATAGTGCTTATTAATAAAATTGTGATTCCTATAGTCATTGCAAGTTTTTTTAATATGTTCCTTATCATTTTTTATCGAATAAATATTCGTAAACTAAGCTTTAATCGCATCCCATATACAGGTAAACATGATATCTGTATCGGTTTCGGTTAATGTCAATTGCTTATTTTCTATCATTTTTACGGTTTGTAATAAAAACGATTCCATAATACCAGACAGGATTATACTATCTATATTTTTAATTAATCCTTCAGTTTTTCCTTTTTCCAGAAGGCTAATTCCTATTGAAGATTTCAAGTCCCTTATAGCCTTGGGAATTAAATCATAATACGGTGAAGTTTTAACCTGCATTATAAAATTAATCTCTTTCGCATTATTAATCCAAAAGTTGAGATAAAACACCCAAAACGCCTTTAATTTAAGCTTATATGGTAAATTTTGATTAAGTATCTTTTTTGTATCTGCAGTAGTTGTTTCAATTAATTCACTGGCAATGCTAAGTATTAAATCGTCTTTATTTTTAAAATAGACATACAAAGTAGATGGCGATAAGTTTACAGCTTTAGCTATCTGTGCCATTTTAATACCTGCAAACCCCTTATTGTACACAACGGTTAGTGTTTCTTCAATAATGGCCAATCTTTTTGTATCGTCTTTTAGTTTCATATGCAAATATACCTATAAACGAATAAATATTCGATTATAATCTTTAGTTTAACATTCTTAACACTATATGACTTGTATATTACCAGAAAATTCAGGGAAGATATTCCATCAAAAATTCGGGATCATCAAGCTTCAAATTGGAACCTTTAAAAATGATTTATTATGTAATTAAAAATTCAATAATTTAACGATATAATAATTGCGAAAACGACATAAAAATGTATCAAAACACAGTTGATTTTCTTAGGATTAAAAAAATGATAAATAAAAGTTTAATTGTCTAGTTTCGCATATAATTCATACAAATTTTATTTAATTTAGTCTTTTAACCAATAACAAAAACAGAGTACTATTAATCAAAACTAAGCTGGCTTTTTTTAAATCCGAACTAGTTTTTATATAACACCATGTATGGCATTAAAAGTTGTAATTTCTCATAAAACGACCTATAAATACGACCGAAAAGTATCGCTTTCCCCACATATTTTCAGACTTAGACCTGCACCGCATTCCAGAACGCCTATAGAATCTTATTCCATAAAAATAACTCCGGAAAACCAGTTTTTTAACTGGCAGCAGGATCCATTTGGAAATTATATGGCACGTCTGGTTTTTCCTGACAAAACAGATGAATTATCTATTGACGTAGAAATCATAGCCGATTTAACGACAATAAATCCTTTTGATTTCTTTGTTGAGGATTATGCAGAGGATTTTCCCTTTGAATATGAAGACACCATTAAAAAGGAGTTAATACCATATATGGAAATTACAGATGAAGGCCCTTTGTTAATGAAGTTTTTAAAAACAATAGATTATACTCCAAGAAAGACCATTTATTTTTTAATAGATATAAACAGGAAAATCTACGAATATTTAAACTATAATATTCGTATGGAACCCGGAGTACAATCCTGTGAAGACACCCTTCAATTAAAAAGTGGTTCCTGCCGTGATTTTGCATGGTTATTTGTTCAGACCCTTAGACATCTTGGCTTTGGTGCCCGATTTGTTTCTGGTTACCTTGTGCAGTTGAAATCTGATGAAAAGTCACTGGATGGACCTTCCGGTCCAGAGCAGGATTTTACAGATTTACATGCCTGGGCCGAAGTGTATATTCCTGGAGCTGGCTGGGTAGGTTTTGATGCTACTTCGGGATTATTGGCTGGAGAAGGTCATATCCCATTAGCCTGTACACCGTCTTTTGAAAGTGCTGCCCCAGTTTCGGGTATGACAGATGTTTGTGAAACGGAATTCTTTTTCGAAAATTCAGTTAAGCGTATATTCGAATCCCCGCGGGTAACAAAACCCTATACCGAAAAGCAATGGAAGGAAATTTATAAACTCGGATTTAAAGTAGAAAAACAACTTGAAAAGGGAGATGTAAGATTAACTATGGGAGGTGAACCCACATTTGTATCAATCGATGATATGGAGTCCGACCAATGGAATACTGCTGCCGACGGAGAACATAAACGTGAGTTAGCTGGAGACCTCTCTAGACGCTTGTTGGAAAAATTTGGAAAAGGCGGAATGTTGCATCATGCACAGGGCAAATGGTATCCTGGCGAACCGTTACCAAGATGGCAAATAGAATTGTGCTGGCGAAAGGATAACAGACCAATATGGTATAACAAAAAGTTGCTGGCTGCTTATTTATCAAAACCGGTTAAACTCCCAAAAGCTGCCGATAAGATATTTCTGGAAACGCTTACTGAATACCTCGGTATTACAAAAAAGCATATTCTACCGACTTACGAAGATGCCTTTTACTTTTTATGGGAACAGGGAAATTTGCCTGTTGATGTAAATCCCGGAGAAGATAAGGATGCTACACTGGTACAAAAAAAATTAAAGGAAATACTGGATAAAGGTACCGATAAAGCTGTAGGTTACCTGTTACCTTTAAATTATACGGAAGAGCAATGGTTTTCGAGCGCATGGACCTTTAGACGTAATCATTTGTTTTTAACACCAGGCACCTCACCTATCGGACTGCGGTTACCTATAAACTCATTAATGTCCAAGCCGGAGCATGAATTGTTTCCTGTTTACGAACCCGATTTATTTACGAAGAAAAAAAGGCTTCCAAGTTTTAAAAATAAAGTTGTAAAACGTCATAAAACGTTTCTAAAAAAGGGACTGGACTCAAACACGCCAAATTATTTTGTTAGAACAGCTATTTGCTCAGAAATCAGAGATGGCAAATTGTTCCTGTTTCTGCCACCATTAGAATCTGCCGAAAGTTATTTAGATCTTATTGCTTCAATAGAATTAACAGCTAAGGCATTAAAAATACCTGTCGTTTTAGAAGGTTACGAGCCACCTAAAGATAATCGTCTGGAATCCTTAAAAATCACCCCGGATCCCGGCGTAATTGAAGTTAATGTACATCCGGTTACCAATTGGAATGATTTATGCGAAAATACGTTTACACTTTATAATGAAGCCAAACAGGCGCGTTTAGGAACTGAAAAATTCATGCTGGACGGTAAGCATACTGGTACAGGAGGAGGAAATCATGTTACCCTTGGGGGAACAACACCAAAAGACAGTCCGCTGCTACGCAAACCAAGTTTACTTAGGAGTTTATTAACTTTCTGGCAACATCATCCCGGTTTAACCTATTTGTTTTCCGGTGCTTTTGTCGGACCTACAAGTCAGGCTCCAAGAATTGATGAAGCCCGCTTAGATAATTTATACGAACTGGAAATCGCGTTTAATCAAATTCCTAAAAACGGTAAAGTACCATTTTGGTTAACCGACAGGCTCTTTAGACATTTGCTTACCGACTTAACGGGAAATACACATCGCGCCGAATTTTGTATAGACAAACTGTATTCACCAGATTCGTCTTCCGGACGTCTCGGAATATTGGAACTAAGAGGTTTTGATATGCCGCCTCATCCACAAATGAGTCTGATGCAAATGTTACTGGTAAGAGCACTTGTAGCCTGGTTCTGGAAAAAACCATACGAACACGATCTGGTACGTTGGGGCACTGAGTTACACGATAAATTTTTAATAGAACACTATGTTCGAGAAGATATTAAAGATGTAGTTGCACAATTAAACAGAGCTGGTTATGGTTTTAAAGAGGATTGGTTTGATCCATTCTTTGAATTCAGATTTCCGTTACATGGCATGGTTGAAGTTAATTCCATTCACCTGGAGTTGAGAGCCGGTATAGAACCCTGGAATGTTTTGGGTGAAGAAATGACTGGTGGAGGAACTGCGAGATATGTAGATTCTTCTTTGGAGCGTCTACAGGTGAAAGTTACAAATTTTGTTGAGGAGCGTTTTGTTTTAACCTGTAATGGCGTGAAAGTACAACTGAATAATACCGGTGTTAAAGGCGAATACGTCGCCGGAGTAAAATATAAGGCCTGGGATCCGTATTCTGCCTTACACCCTACAATACCTGTAGATACCCCTTTAGTTTTTGATATCGTAGATACCTGGAACAGACGTTCCATTGGCGGTTGCACTTATTTTGTTTCGCATCCGGGTGGTAGATCTTACGACACCTATCCTGTTAATAGTTTTGAGGCCGAATCCAGAAGAATAAATCGTTTCTGGGAATTTGGTCATACACAGGGAGAAATTGACCCTGTTGAAAGTATTAATGTGGAAACCGAAAGCCCAAATAGAAGCGTTCATGAAAAAGGAAGCTCCAAACGCTTTAGATTTAAAGAATTACCTGTTAACTTTGAATTTCCTTATACTTTAGATTTAAGAAAAAAATAAGGGGACGCTCTCATGGAAACGAAAGGACATACTATTTTCCAACATTATTTTAAAGATTTTAGTAATTATGATGAATTGCTGAAGTCTGACCTCACTATTAAATCCGACTGGGAAACCCTTTTAAAAAACCTAACCGATATTGGCGGTGATGCCTTAAAGGAGAAGCAGGCCGACATCGATTGGTTACTTGCGGAAAATGGAGTAACTTATAATGTTTATAATGATCCTAAAGGATTAAACCGACCGTGGAATTTAAATGTTGTTCCTTTTATTATTCATCAGCGTGAATGGGAAAAAGTAGAAAAAGGTATTCAACAGCGATCTGAAATTTTGAACCTTGTTCTAAAAGACCTTTACGGAAAAAGGGAGCTCCTTAAAAATGGTATAATTCCACCTGAAGTTATTTATGCTCATCGCGGATTTTTAAGATCTTGCGATCAGATTCAATATAAATCATCTAAACATTTATTAATTCATGCAGCCGATCTGGCCCGTGGTCCGGACGGAAGAATGTGGGTGGTTAACGACAGAACTCAAGCGCCTTCAGGGATGGGCTATGCTTTGGAAAACAGATACTCTACAGGTAGAATTATTCCTGAATTATATTCAGATATTAATGTTTTACCACCATCTAATTTCTTCAACGATTTTAACCAGTTGTTGTTCAGTACTGCACCAACAAATAAGGCTAATCCAACCATAGTGATCCTTACCCCTGGTCCGCATAACGAAACCTATTTTGAGCATTCTTACTTATCATCCTTCCTTGGCTATCCTTTAGTAAAAGGAAATGATTTGGTAGTAAGAGAAAGTAAAGTGTGGCTTAAATCCTTAAACGGTTTAAAACAGGTCGATGTCATTTTAAGACGAGTTGACGATGTATTTGTCGATCCTTTGGAGTTAAGAGAAAATTCATATTTGGGAGTTGCCGGTTTACTGGAAGCTGTAAGGCAGCAAAATGTCGCTATAGTAAATCCTATAGGTAGCGGGGTTTTGGAAAATCCGGGTCTGATTCCTTTTATGGAGAATATTTGTAAGTATTTCTTAAAAGAAGACTTAATTCTGCCTCAAATAGCCTCCTGGTGGTGCGGACAGAAAAAAGAAAGAGATTACGTTGTAAATAATTTAAAATCGTTCGTGGTTAAACGGATTGATCGTTCACACAGAGAAAATATATTTTTCTGTGAATTTTATACAAAAAAGGAATTAGATAATTTAAAAGCTAAAATCTTAGCTAATCCTTGCCAATATGTGGCACAGGAAAAGATTTACTTTTCCACGGCTCCAAACCTGGTTAACGGCAATCTGGAACCAAGAAAGATTGTATCCCGTACCTTTTCAATAGCCAAAGACAAAGGTTATAGTGTTATGCCGGGAGGATTAGTGCGGGTGGCCGCAGAACGGGAAGAACTTTTTGTATCCAATCAACGTGGAGGAACAAGTAAAGATTTTTGGGTTATAAGCGATAAAAAGCAGCAGACCATTCATTTGTATTCCTGGAATAAAAGTCTGTATAATTACACTTCGAATATTAATGATGTCTCGAGCTACACAGCCGAAAATCTATTCTGGTCCGGTAGATATCTGGGGAGAACCGTTTTAACAGCCCGGTATATTCGAATGATTTTAAACCAGATGACCAACGTGCAATACAACGTACGAAAACCGGAATCTGAAAGTTTAAATATTTTATTTCAGTCATTAACCAGTATTACTTCAACCTACCCCGGATTTATTGGAGACAAGAAAAACTTATTAGATCCGTTGAAAGAAATTCAAAATATTGTGATGGATGAAACCCGTATGGGGACTTTTGCCCAAACATTAATAGGTTTAAGTAATTCAAATTATACCTTGAGAAATCTGTGGTCTAAAGATATGTGGCGTGTTTCGGAAGATATTCAGAAACTATGGCGAAATTTCAAATCAGAAGACACTTATTCCATACCTTCACTTACTAAATTTTTCGATAAAATAATTACCCGACTTATTGCATTTATGGGATTAACCGAGGAAAGTATATTGGTTAAGCAAGGACTTCTCCTCTACTTTATTGGTTTGCAACTGGAGTCGGCAACCATGACTATTTCTAAGTTTAGGTCTTTGGTAATTGTAGAACAGGATGAAGAGCTTGAATACGAAATTCTGGAAGGCTTATTGGCCAGTCACGAAAGCTTAAATATTTACCGGTATAGTTATCAGTCCTATTTAAGTCTGGAAAATGTAATTAAACTCCTTTTACTGGATAAGGATTATTCACGTTCCTTAACCTATCAAATCCATCGTCTTAAAAAAGATATCGATCAATTACCGAATCTAAAGAATGACAAGGTTACAAGTTCACAAATTCAAATCAATAAGGCATTAGAAACCATACAGAACCTTAATCTAAACTCTTTAATGGAGGTAGATAAGGAATCTGGAATGTATTTGAATTTAGAACAGATGTTATCCGAATTAAATGACATTTTATTTGAAACATCTTTAGCTATATCCGATACTTATTTTAATCATTCCTATCAGCAAAAGCAGTTGGTTAATCATACAAAATAATTATTATGATTTTCGATATTTCACATACTACCAAATATAATTATGAAAATGGCGTATCTTTTTGTCAGAACTTAGCAACTCTAAAACCTAAGGATTTTAAAGGACATCGCTTACTGGATTACCATTTGAAAATTAGCCCGACTCCGGTTGAACAATCTGAACGTATTGATTTTTTTGGAAATACTATTACCCGATTTTCAATTCAGCAATTTCATGAAGAATTAATTGTTACTGCTAAAAGTAGAGTTGACCGAAACTACGACTTAGAAATTGAAGATATCAATATGTCTTCCCGGAAGCTTGTGACCGTTGCATTGGCCAAAAAATTACTTTTAAGTATAGAACCCGATATTTTAGAGGCCCGTCAGTTTTCGCTTTTGTCTCCCTTAATTTCGAAGATTGGTAGTGACATTAAAAGTTATGCAGAAAGTTCTTTTAAACCTGACAGACCATTATATGATGCGGCTTTTGAATTGATGCAACGCATTTACACCGATTTCGATTTTGTTCCGGGCTTTTCCAATATAGCGACACCTTTAGATATGGTTATGAAAGAAAAAAAAGGAGTTTGTCAGGATTTTGCTCATATTGCAATTGCTTGCATGCGCTCTATAGGTTTACCTGCCAGATATGTTAGCGGATATATAGAAACTATTCCTCCTCCCGGAAAAGAAAAGTTAGTGGGAACAGATGCATCTCACGCCTGGTTTTCTGTATTTATACCAACATTGGGATGGTTTGATTTTGATCCTACAAATAATCAGATTCCAAAAAATCAACATATAACAGTGGCACATGGCAGAGATTACTACGATGTGCCACCATTAAAAGGAATAATTTATACCACCGGTAAAAATGACATGGACGTTTCTGTTGATATCAGGCCTGCTACAAATTCATTAGAAATTCAGAAATAACGATACTTGCATTTAGTAAATGAATTCTGTTTTTTTAGTAGAATTTATAATAACCGAATTAGAAATATTGAAATAATCTTCTTCAAGTTTTTCTGCTATGGTTTCCAGTTTTGTTACAAGAGAACCAATACAGCTTTCTAAATCATCGTCTATTTCTTCTATAAGTTTAAAATCGTATTCACATTTCATTTTTGCAATTAAAAACGATGCAGATGTATTCGATACATGTTTTTGCTTGGAAATAATGGAAATGTATTTATTGATTTCATTTAGACAATTTTTTATCGAGCGCGGACATTGCTTATTCAAAATAATAAATTCTAAAGCCGATTGACGCTTAGGTGTTTTCTTATATAATCGTCGCATCATATCGTAAGACGAAACACATTTTAACAACGTACTCCACTGATACCCCCTATTATCGCTATCTGTACTATACATATCTTTTTCGGCAGAAGCATCACTAACCTTAGAATTTATAATACGACTCACCTGCATGGCGCGTTCCAGATAAATCCCCAACATAATTATGGCATAAACCTCGTCGTGAAGTAAGGTGCTCCTGATTTTAGTTCTTATCCCGGAAGTCGCATCGGTGACTAAAGTTGTTAAATCGTATAAACCATTTCTTAAATAGGTATCTACAGGATAATTTTTAACCTCGTTTCTGATTTTGTTTATCGATTCAAACAATTCTGTAGAAATTAAGTCCCTCGAACTTCTGGCATTTTCATAGGCATTGGTAATAGAACTTATTATAGAATACGGTACATTTTTATTTAATCCTACATTATAAAGCACATCTTCTTCCTTCAATTCTATTTCCGGGTCAATAATATCGTTGGCGCTCATATACATAATGGATCTAAATACAAATTGACGCGATTGAGACACATCGTCGGGTGCGTCCAAAGAAGAAAAATAATTAACATTTAGATAGCGCGCTAAATGTTCGGAACGTTCTATATATCGTCCCATCCAAAATAAATTATTTGCAACTCTTGCTAACATACTACTATTTTTATTTTAAAACCCAGGTGTCTTTAGACCCTCCACCCTGAGAAGAATTCACTACTAAATTTCCTTTTTTAAGAGCTACTCGGGTTAAGCCCCCCTTTAATACATACTCTTTGTCTTTTCCTAGCAAAGTAAAAGTTCTAAGATCTACATGTCTTGATTCAAAAGATTCTGTTTCATGAACAAATGTAGGATGCGTAGACAGGCTCATTATAGGTTGAGCTATGTATTTTCTGGGCTCGGCTTTAATTGTGGTTTTTACTTTTTCTATTTCCTCTTTGGTTAATTTATTACCTATGGAAATACCGTAACCTCCAGATTCATCCACCGGCTTCACAACCAGTTTATCAATATTATTAAGTACATAATCAAGTTCCTTTTTTCTGCTGCAATGATAAGTGTGTACGTTATTTAAAACAGGCTCTTCTCCTAAATAATATTGTATAATTTCCGGCATATAGGTGTAAATGGCCTTATCGTCAGCTACACCGGTTCCAGGAGCATTTACAAGTGTAACATTTCCTTTTTGATATACCGAAAATAAACCCGGCACTCCTAAAAGAGAATCCTTTTTAAATACCAGTGGATCTATAAAAAGATCGTCTACACGTCTGTAAATCACATCTACTTTCTCTAATCCGTAAATAGTGCGCATATACACAAAGTCATTCTCTACGATTAAATCGCGACCTTCTACAAGGACAACTCCCATTTGTTTGGCCAAGAACGAATGTTCGTAATAGGCGGAGTTGTAAACCCCCGGTGTTATAATAACACAAACAGGATTATCGACTCCCGAAGGTTTTACAGATTCCATGGTTTCTAAAAGATTAGCACCGTAATCTACAACTGTGTGAGTTTTATATTGATCAAAAACCCCAAACAAAGCGTGTTTTACAGCCTGACGATTACCAATGACATAACTAACACCCGAGGGGCAGCGTATGTTATCTTCCAAAACATAATACTCTCCATCACTATGTTTAATAAGATCGGTTCCGGAGATGTGATTGTAAACACCTTCAGGCGGATTTAGACCTTTCATTTCAGTGAGGTAATTTACTGAAGAGTTTATTAATTCAATTGGTACAATTCCCTGTTTAATTATTTTCTGATCATGGTAAATATCCCATAAAAACAGATTAAGCGCTTTACTACGTTGTAAAACACCTTTTTCTATGGTACTCCATTCTTTCTGATTTATAATTCGCGGAAATAAATCGAAAGGAAAAATCTTTTCCTGGACTTCTGTTTCGCCATAGACCTGAAACGTAATACCTAAATTAAAAAAGGAATCTTTAGCGCGTTTATTTAAATGCTCAAACTCTTCTACCGAATAGGTTCGGAACAGATTAAACAAGGTTTTATAAATATCCCGGATTTCATTATTGTCTTTAAACAATTCATCATAAAATCTGGAATCGTAATCATAGGATGAAAATAATGGTAATTTTTCAAGCGTTTTCAAATTATTGGTCGTGTTAATTTAATAGGTTTGTTGAATAAAAATACATCTATTTATTAGGATTACCAATATACGAGAGCGTAGAATTCTGTCCCCTTCAATCAATATTATTAAAATGATAAATTATAAGTAAAGCAATTTTTATTCATGCAATTTTCTGGCTTTATTTTTAACTATTTGTTATTTACCTAAAAGGATTTAATACTAAGAGACACCATCTTTTTAATTCATTGGTCATGCTGTTAATTATCTTTCAAAACGGTATCTTCGCGCCATGTGGATATATTTAGGACTTCTGTCGGCATTATTCTTAGGTTTACATAATTTATGTAAAAAACATGCGGTTCAAGATAATGAAGTATACCCAGTGTTACTTGGGACAACTTTTGCCGGATTTTTAACCTTATTGCCTTTTTTTATACTTTCAAAATACAGTCCGGAACAAGCCAAATCCATAGGTTTATATATTAATTCTATTCCATGGGAAAAACACGGGTTTATATTTTTAAAATCTCTTGTTTTGGCGGTGTCCTGGATTTTAGCCTATCAGGCTTTAAAACATTTACCTATTACTATAGTAACGCCTATACGTTCGGCCGGCCCTTTTTTTACATTTATTGGCGCATTGGTACTCTATAAAGAACAGCCCAACACCTGGCAATGGTTGGGATTTTTTATCATTATATTTTCTGTAATTGGCTACTCACGAGTCGGTAAAAAAGAAGGTATTGATTTTAAAAGTAATAAGTGGATATTTGCTATAATAGCGGCTACATTTTTAGGCGCTTCTACCGGGTTATACGATAAATTTTTAATTCAGTATTTAGAATTACAACCGCAGACTTTGCAGTTCTGGTTCTGTTTTTACATTGTATTAATACTGTTAATAATCTTACTTTTTATTTGGTTTCCTAAAGCAGAAAAGCGTAAGGCATTTAAATTCCGCTGGAGTATTCCCGCCGTGGGCGTCTTATTGCAAACTGCCGATTATTTTTACTTTAAGGGATTACAGGATCCGGAGGCTTTAATCATGCTGCTTTCGGCTATAAAACGAAGTCAGATTCTTATTGCTGTAATTCTTGGTGGCTTGATTTTTAAGGAAAAAAACAAACGAAAAAAACTACTTCCACTTTTTGGAATTTTATTGGGGGTTGTTTTAATTCTATATGCAACATAAAAAAAACGACTGGAAGATTAACCAGTCGTTTTTTTTATTGTTTTAGAGCTTATAGTAGTAAATGATCGTCTTCTTCGCCCGGTAATTCCAGAGCTTTTACAGATTGAATAGCATTCCCGGCTATTCCTTTTATAGAACCATACATATCTATAGTATTGGTAACCACTTTTTCAATCTGTTTTTCTCGTTGTTTCCAGATACGTTGCATAGATCGTTTTTCACTTTCTAAATCCGATTTCATTTGAGTAAAGCCTTCTACAATAGCTTCTATTTGCATTCTAAAGGTTGTACTCGTTAAATAATCGTACAACAAGTCCATTTTGTCTCCTTTGTGTTCCTGAGCTACCATAGCTCTGTTTAACTGAATTACAGACTCTCTTAACACGGCACAAAGTCCTTTAAATTCTTCGTAATTACAAATCCAGATTCCATCTTTTAACCCGAGTCTATCCATATCCGAAGGCATAACTTCGGTTACCAAAACCCCGATATTTGCACCTTTGTCTCTAATATCGGCTTTAAATTTTTCTATCCAGCTTGGTTGAAAATCTTTGGTTCGTTTACTCTCGTAATAAATAGAGCCACAGTTTTGCTCGGTACGGGTATGTACAATTTGTATGCAATCTCCACCTCTCGCTCCTTTTTTAATTTCTTCAATAGTATCTAATGGAAATTTAGAAGCCAGCCATTCTTCAATGGCCAATTCCTGAGCCTCACCTTGTAACTGCATTGAGCCCTGCTCCTGTTTTCGTTTCATTTCTTCGGTTAACTTTTTCTGAGCCTCCAGCTGTATTTGCATTTCTTTAAAACGCAATTCGTTTCTTTCTTCCTCCGTTTTTCTGATTTTTTCACGTTCGGTTAACAACAGATCATTGAGCTTTTTCTGTGCTTCGGCTTCAGCCTGCTCTTTTAATTCGCCTTTTTCACGTTTTAACTTTTCTATTTCGGCTTTAGTTCTGTTCAGCTCCTTAATTTGCTCTGATTTTTCGTTTAATTCTGACTGTAACGCTTTAAACTGCTCAGATTGCTCTTCGGTAATTTTATGCTTTATAGACAATTCCAGTCTACGCTTCTCTTCTTTTAAGGTTAACTCCAGACGTTCCTGAAACAATTCGTTTTCTCTTTTTTTCTTTTCTTCAAAAGCCTGACGTTCCTGATTTAAGGCGTTTTGATTAGCTGTTAATATTTTATTGTTTTCAGCAATCTGAGCCTGATATTTTTGTTTGATTTCGTCTTCTAACTGATGCGCTAATATATCCTGCACGTCTATGGATGTCCCGCAATTTGGACATTTTATCTGAGTTTCGTTTTTCATTTAGACTATATAAAGAAGGTTTATTGTGTTGATAGGAATTCAAGAAGTCAAATATAAAGAATTTATAATTGCTTCCTTTTTGGTAATACGACTTTGCTGTTTATAGATAAAAAAAATCCCGATAAATAACTATCGGGATTTTTTAGTTTTAACTTAGATTAAAACTGTTTAATATTTAAAACCAGTAATGGTATGCTGGAATGATTACTTATCGATTTACTGTAAGACATGCCTAAAAAGCGTTTTAAAAAGTCCTGTTCTTTAGCAACTACACATAATAAATCCAGGTTTCTGCTTTCCACAAAAGCATGAACTCCAGAAGATACACCTATATCGGTTAGTGTATAAAAATTAGTCTCGGTATCTCTAAACAAATCTTGTAACTGAGCTTTACCACGTTCCTGAATTTCTGTTAATGGTCTTGCCTTCTCCATGATATTAACCACCGAAACTTTGGCCTCAGTTTTCTTAATTATGTATAATAGTTTGTCTAAACCTTTTTCATTAAAATCGATTTCGAAATCTGTAGAAAAACCAATCTCTTCAATTTCTTTAAATTTAGCATTCTGAGGAATGGCAAGAATTGGACACTGAGCTACACCTATTAAACCAGAAGTATTACTTCCTATAGTCATTTCTTTTAATGCAGTAGCGCCTTTAGTCCCCATTATTATACTTTGAATCTCCTTATCTTCTACTACTTTTTTTATCGCAGCTGGGAAGCTATCGTAAACCGATAAGGTTACAAACTTGTGTTGTTCGTTTTTAAATTCGCTTTTAATTTTATTTAAAACTTCAGCCAAACCTTCTTTACTGGCTTCCAGCTGGGCTTTATAAATAGATTCCTTTATTTTAGTAGATGTAATTCCCGCTGTTGGAGTCGACATAGGTTGACTAAAAGAGTTTAACAGGTAAAACGTACAGGCTTCATCCTTAAATAACTGTAAAGCAAAGGTTATTGCATTCCAAGCATTATCTGAAAAGTCTGTTGGTAAAAGTATTTTTTTCATTATTTAGAATCTTTGATTTTGTTAGTTAAAATTACATTTAAGGTATTAAATTTAAAATGATTTTGCTCAGTTTCAATGGCAATTAAAAGTTTTTTTTAAAATCTGCTTACCACTCATCTGCTTGTTAAAATTATTAATTTGTATCAGAGCATTTTAGCATGCTTTAAAATTTTGTTGTCCTTTCTCGTTTCTAGACCTTGAAGTACAAATTTTTGATATTAATTTTTTTAACAAATTTTAATCTCAAAAACTACTGGACTTTCCTTTTAAACGCATTTTTAAACAACTAAAAATCAGTACTCTATTAACGATAAAGAAAATCAGTGAAATTGAAGAACCTTTAAAAATCAGAAAGAAATTTTATAGGATGTTTAACAAACACAGGGCTTTTATTTTGATAGCTTAAAGAAGCTTTGTAATTTTATAAGAAAAGAAATTCCCTGAAATGAAAAACACTTTAAAAAACTGGGTTGTTACTCCAATATCTAAATTCGTACAGATTGAAAGTTTTGGAGGTATATTACTTTTTATTGCAACCATAGTAGCCTTAATCTGGGCAAATTCACCTTTAGCAGAATCTTATCACGCCATCTGGCATTACGAGGTCGGTTTTGAGTTTGGAAATTTTAAATTGTCCAAAACACTTATCCACTGGATAAACGATGGTCTAATGGCAGTATTCTTCTTTGTTATCGGACTGGAAATAAAGAGGGAAATATTAATGGGAGAATTAAATACCATAAGAAAGGCTTCTTTACCAATATTTGCGGCCTTAGGTGGTGTCTTTGTTCCTATAGGCATCTTTATGTTTTTAAATAAAGACCCGGAAACCTTTAGAGGTTGGGGAATCCCAATGGCTACCGATATTGCATTTTCATTAGCTGTATTGCAAATTCTGGGAAACCGGGTTCCTCTAGCCTTAAAAATATTTTTAACAGCCTTTGCTATTGTTGATGATTTAGTAGCGGTCTTAGCTATAGCTATTTTTTATAGTTCTTCAATCGATTGGATGTTGATTTTGTATTCGTTAGTGCCCCTAACAATAATGTTTATACTAAGTAGAAGACAGTATTTTAGTAAGTTTATTTATGCTATTTTAGGTTGTTCAGTCTGGTTTTTATTTTTAAAATCTGGAATACATCCTACCATTTCAGGAGTAATCGTGGCTTTATCTATACCTATTCATCAGAAAATGGAGTTGGCTTCAAATATCTATCAGTTAGAAGGCATCGCTAATAAGCTCTTTAAAATAAGTAAAGGTTCCAGTCCTATACTATCAAGAAAACAAATTTATTTAATTGACGATATTCAGGAATGGACCAGTAAGGTGCAATCGCCTTTACAATATTCAGAGCATGTGTTACACGGCTGGGTCGCTTATTTTATTATTCCCCTATTTGCTTTAGCCAATGCCGGGATTTCATTTAGTTCGGATGCAGAACTTAATCTCGATTTAGCCTGGCATATTGCCATTGCCTTAATTGTAGGGAAATGTATTGGTGTGGTATCCTTTTCTTATTTAGGATTAAAATTACGTTTAGCCGATTTACCTGGAAATATCAAGTTTCCTCATCTGCTTGGAACAGGTTTCCTTGCCGGAATAGGCTTTACCATGTCCATTTTTGTAACCAATCTTGCCTTTGAAAACAGTGCCATTTTCGCCGATTCTTCGAAAGTTGGTATCCTTGCCGGCTCTTTTATCGCAGGATTAATCGGATATATCATCCTCAGACTTTCTAAACCTGTTGAAGACGAGTAAAAATTAAACTATGGAAAAACTATTTCGGGCCATATTAGCCGCTATAGGGGCAAAGAAAATTGGAGGAGGTAAATGCGGATGTTTTGGTACTATAATAGTTTTTATTATTCTTTACTGGCTTTTAGGTTATGTTTTTAACCTGTTTTAATTTTATGAGTGTAAATAAAAAAAAGGAAATCAAAATAAAATGATTTCCTTTTTTATATCTAATCTTGAAGGT
Organism: Formosa sp. S-31; assembly: GCF_051172795.1. Taxonomy (NCBI): domain Bacteria; kingdom Pseudomonadati; phylum Bacteroidota; class Flavobacteriia; order Flavobacteriales; family Flavobacteriaceae; genus Formosa; species Formosa sp. S-31. The sequence continues at coordinate 376,449 of NZ_JAENDK010000002.1, read as the reverse complement.
ATGTTTTACTCCGGAATTTGCTGACTTAAACAATGTAAAGTACCAAATCCCCAGATTAAATCTATAGCACTAATCCCAATAACTTCATGATTTGGGAAACAATCTGCTATGGTATTTAAAGCGATTCTATCATTACTATCATTAAAAACAGGAACTAAAACAACCGCATTTAGTATTAAGAAATTTGCATAACTGGCTGGAATTTGCAAACCATCAAATATTAAAGGCTTAGGCATTGGTAAGGTTACTATATTAGGTGTTTTACCTGTTTCCAGTGTAGATGCCTTTAATCGCTCCAAATTATCCTGTAAGGCTTTATAATTACCATCTTCCGGATTCGTTTCAACCACTGTAATAATGGTATCTTCATTTACAAAACGGCATAAATCATCTATGTGTCCGTGTGTGTCATCGCCCACAATACCATCGCCCAGCCAGATCACATTTGTAATGCCCAGATATTCTTTAAAAACGGCTTCGTAATCGGCTTTACTAAAGTTTTCATTTCGTACCTGAACAGATGGATGAAGTAAGCATTCTTCAGAAGTTAATAAAGTACCTCTACCATTACTATCAATCGCACCGCCTTCCAACACAACCGGTTTCCCTTTGTAAGTTACCTGAATCAAAGGTGCATTTATTGCATTGGCCATAACTTGTGGCACTCCCCTGTCCAGTTTATAATTATTGTATTTTGCCCAGCCATTAAAGTTGAAGTTTAACGCCACACGCTCACTGCCTTTTTTAACGATTATGGGACCAGAATCGCGCATCCAGCTTCGATTTGTTTTATGAATTAAAAAAGATACACTGCTTGTGTTTACATGCGCTAATTCCAGCATAACAGAAACATGTTCCTTTTGCTTTTCATCTTTAACCATTAAAAATACAGTTTCTACAGCGGCAACTTTTTTAATAAACTCTACAAAAGCCCACTGAATCGCTTTATATTTTCCTGGCCAATCGTTGCCTTTGTAAGGAAAGCATAATAAAACGCCTTCCTGCTTCTCCCATTCCGCCGGTAATCGATAAGCTAATTCTGCCATGCTTAATCTATTGCACGTTTAGTAATGTCTCCAAAAGCATCAATACGTCTGTCCCTGAAAAATGGCCAGTTCTGACGTACATTTTCCTGTAAATCCAGATCTACTTCTGCTATTAAAATCTCTTCTTTATCATGCGATGCCTGAGCAAGAATTTCTCCTTGTGGACCTGCGATAAAAGAAGATCCCCAAAACTGTATACCATCGGTATCTGGTAAATATTGCTCTAAACCAATACGGTTCGCTGCTGCAACATAAACACCATTGGCTACGGCATGACCTTTCATAACATTCATCCAAGCTCCGTGCTGGTTTTCTCCATATTGCTCTTTTTCCTGCGGGTGCCATCCAATAGCTGTTGGATAAAACAATACTTCTGCTCCTTTTAAAGCTGTTAAGCGGGCTGCTTCAGGATACCACTGATCCCAACAAATTAAAGTACCCACTTTACCCTTATTGGTTTCGAATGCCTGAAACCCTAAGTCTCCAGGTGTGAAATAGAATTTTTCGTAAAAATGAGGATCATCCGGAATATGCATTTTTCTGTATAATCCGGCTTCAGATCCATCTGTATCTATAATATAAGCACTATTGTGATAAATACCTGCCATGCGCTTCTCGAAAAACGGCACTATAATTACCACGCCCAATTCTTTGGCTAATGCACTAAACGCAATAAAAGACGTACTGTATAACGGTTCTGCCAATGCAAAATTCTCTACATCCTCACTCTGACAGAAATAATGGCTACTATAAAGTTCGGGTAACAAAATGACTTCAGCACCCTGATTGGCAGCATCTCTTACCCAACTTAAACATTTTTTTAAATTGTTTTCAGCTACATCATTTAAGTTTAACTGAACAACGGCAATCTTATATTTTTTTGTTGACATTTTAAAAAGATATTAAAGTGTAAAAGTAGTTATTTTATAAAAGTGAATTTAAAACCACAATTAAAATTACAGTATTTTATTTATAATACTTTTTACGCAGCCAAAAGGCTACTTTCACCAGTAGAATTAAAGCGGGAACTTCTACCAAAGGCCCAATCACACCTGCGAAAGCCTGCCCGGAATTTAATCCGAAGACGGCAATCGCAACCGCAATAGCGAGTTCGAAATTATTACCTGCTGCTGTAAAGGCTACTGCTGCAGTTTTATCGTAGCTTCCCCCCATGGCCTTTGTAAAAAAGAAACCTAAAATGAACATAACTGTAAAATAAATAAGAAGCGGAATAGCGATAACCACTACATCCATCGGAATTTCAACTATTAACTCTCCTTTCAAGGAAAACATAACTACGATTGTAAACAACAAAGCAATTAAAGTTAAAGGTGAAATGGTTGGTATAAATTTGGTGTTATACCAGGTATCTCCTTTTATCTTCGCCAAAATACTTCTGCTTAATATGCCCAGTAAAAACGGTATCCCTAAATAAATAGCTACACTTTCAGCAATGGTTCCTATTGAAATATCAACTATAGCCCCTTCAAAACCAAATAGCGGTGGTAATTTGGTAATAAATAACCAGGCGTAGAAACTATAAGCAAAAACCTGAAAAATACTGTTTAAAGCGACTAATCCTGCACCGTATTCACTGCTCCCCTCAGCCAGGTCGTTCCAAACCAGTACCATGGCAATACACCGGGCCAAACCTATTAAAATTAATCCCACCATGTATTCAGGATAGTCCTGAAGGAAAATCAGTGCCAAAGCAAACATAAGAATAGGACCAACTACCCAATTTAACAGCAATGAAATAGAAAGGATTTTTACATTCTTAAACACTTTTGGTAATAAGGCATAATTAACCTTTGCCAAAGGCGGATACATCATTACAATTAATCCAATAGCAATAGGAATATTAGTTGATCCTGTACTGAAAGAATTAATGAAATCCGGAATGGAAGGCATAAGATATCCTAAGCCTACACCTATAGCCATTGCCAGAAATATCCATAAGGTAAGATTACGATCTAAGTAGCTTAATTGTTTCATTTATGGCTTGGTTTTATTTAATATTTGAAAATACGTATTTTAATTCAGTCGCTATCTGCAGGCTACGCTCAGCATATTTTTCTGCCTGCTGTGGTGTACCGTCAAACGCCTTTGGATCTTCAAAAGTAACAGGGATACGACATGCAGCACCTGAAACTACTGGACAGGCTTCATTAGCAGAATCACAGGTCATAATCGCTGCGAAATCAGATTTTGGATTAAAATCGTCGTCCAGACGTTTAGAAAAACAAATAACAGAATGATCATTACTAGCAAATTTTACAGCATAAACTGGATTTTTGCTTTCTGACAATTTTTGAATTTTAAAGCCCTGATTAATTAAAGTTTCGGCTACCTTTGGAAATAATGCTGTTGCTTCTGTACCTCCTGAATAAGAATCCACATTTTTTATATTGTAATACTCCGCCAAAGTTTGTGCCCAGATCTGCGACAAATGACTGCGTCTGGAATTATGTGTGCATATAAAGTTTAAGCGAATCGTCTCCCCATTAGCATGCTTCTCCTGAATAAAATCAATAAGTGGTTGTAACGTTTCTTTTCGAGTTTCTGAAATAGAATTTGTATCCAAATTAGAAATTAATTTGTCTACAGCTTCAAATAATTGGGTTTTCATTTTTATCATCATATGTTATAATTAACAACAGTTGCCACCTGGGGTGCAACCAGCTTGGGTATTTAAATCTCTTAATTTTACTTTTGGTTTTTCAACAGGAATTCCACAATTGTCTTTGGCTAAACAATCCGTTTGTTTTATTACTAACTCAAACATTTTTCCGTTAAAATCTAAGCCGAATTTCTGAATGGTTTCTCCTTGATATTCTACTTCTATTTCTGAATTTGCATCTAGTTTTAATTCACGTTCAGCTAATTCTATAATCTTAATTAGTTTCTCCGGATGCAGTCTGTGATTATAATCATTGGCATTCCATAATTGGAAATTTATTACAGATTCCTGTCTTAAGGTACCACAACAATCGATGAATTCTTTAGTAATCTTCCCGATTTCTGTAACGTGAAAAAGACTATGCACCAAGCTCCCGTTGGGCAACTGAAAAGCTATAGTGTCTAGTTTTTGTAAATGGTCTTTAATGTGTTTTAGTGTCATAAGCTTTAATATGTGGTACTAATTTTAATCTAGTTAACAACACCCGGTATTTGGGTTACATGTATTGTTTTGTATTTCGGAAAGTTTCAATTTAGGTTTATTAGTGGTTTTTCCCGGTTTTTCGGCATAAACAGTAATACTATAAATTCCGGTACCACCTTGATTAAAGGTATTAATTTCTTCTTCTGAAAGGTACTTTGAAAGAATATCATCCGGGATACTAATTGGCTTTTCTTTTTGAATACTGATATTTTTAAAACCGGTTTCGTTTATAAATTGTAAATAATCCTGCTTTTGAATAGCACCTGCCACACAGCCGGCATACATCTCTGCATCCTGTTTTAAAGCTTCTGGTAATTCTCCAATCAGCACTATGTCTGAAATACTAAAGTGTCCTCCGGGTTTTAATACTCGAAAAATTTCACTTATAACTTTTTGCTTATTGGGTACTAAGTTTAAAACACAGTTACTAACTATAACATCGGCTACGTTTTCGTTAACGGGCATATTATCAATATCGCCTTCACGAAACTCGACATTGTTGTAGCCTAATTTTTCAGCATTTAATCGTGCTTTATTAATCATAACCGGTGTAAAGTCTATACCAATTACTTTTCCTTCTGCTCCGGTTTCATGCCTCGCCACAAAACAATCGTTTCCCGCACCAGAGCCTAAATCTATAACGGTATCTCCTTTTTTAATTTTAGCGAAAGCCGTAGGTAAACCGCAACCTAAACCCAAGTCTGCATCTTCTACATAACCACTGGTTTCAGAGTAATCATCCATCATGATATTATATACTTTATTTGATGGTGTGGTAGCTCCGCAACAAGATGCTGCGTTTTCAAGTTTACCTTGTTCCGCAATCTTGGTATACTTCTCTTTAACGATGTCCTTTAATTCTTGTTCTTTTTTCATTTTAAACTATTTTACCAGATTAATAACTTCATTTATTGTTAACAGCATTTTGTCGTCTTTTCTGATGTTTTCTGATCAAAAAAATCAGCAAACATAAGCTTAATGCTGTTCCAATTGTCTTTATCTATACAGTAACAAACACTTGTTCCCTCGATTGTACCTTTTATAAATCCTGCCGATTTAAGTTCCTTTAAGTGCTGAGAAATTGTGGCCTGCGCCAATCCTATTTCTTCTACTAAATCGCCACAAACACAGGCATTGGTTTTAATCAAATACTCCAAAATACTTAGCCTGGCAGGGTGCCCCAGGACTTTTGCCATTTTAGCCAGTTCGTTTACTTTCTCGCTAAACATTTCTGTTTTTGTAACTCCCATAGATTTATTTAATTTATATATCGCAATATTACGATAAAGACGAATTAAAACAAAAAAAAGATAGTTAATTAACTATCTCTTAATATAAATTTGAATTACCAGTCAATCGGGAAATAATCCTTTAGAAATTTACCACACCAGTGTTTACCAGTATTAATACCGTCAAATAAAGGATCCATTACCCGAGCAGCTCCATCTACAATATCTAATGGTGGTTGAAAATCGTGTACGTCTATTTTATGTTTAGACAATTCAGCAGGATCTTCATCAGTAACCCAACCGGTATCCACTGCATTCATATAAATACCGTCTTTAGCTAAGGTGGCTGCCGAGGTATGAGTTAACATATTTAAAGCTGCTTTTGCCATATTGGTATGCGGATGACGATCTTCTTTATGAAAACGATGAAATTTACCTTCCATAGCCGAAACGTTGATAATATGTTTTTGACCTGTATTTTCCTTTTGCATTAAAGGCGATAAACGGTTACATAAAACAAAAGGAGCAACAGCATTTACCAATTGTACTTCTACCATTTCGGTTGTTTCTATCTGTCCCAGTTTTAGTCGCCAGCTATTTGTTTTCCTTAAGTCAATTTGTTGTAAATCGGCATCTAAAGCACCTTCCGGGAAAACCTCATTAGTCTGTAAAGTATTATCAAAACTATAAGGTATTTGCGATAATTTAGCCGAAGCAGACAAACCAATACCTGGTTCTGGTGCATGCCAGGACACGGGCATATTTCTATTCTCGACCGCGTTACTGTTTAAAGCCTTTAGTTCTGCCAGACATTCAGAATGTCTTCTTAACAAATCCTGAGCATATTGAGGAAGCTGTTCAATTGGTAACTCCTCTTTGTTCATTAAATGTTTGTAAAAACCTGAAGGGCGTCTTACGGTTTGGGCTGCATTATTAATTAAAATATCCAGACGATCGTATTTCTGTTCTATATAATTACAAAATATTTCAACACTGGGAATATGCCTTAAATCTAATCCGTGTATATGCAATCGGTGTCCCCAGGTTGTAAAGTCACTTTCCTCTGCAAAACGTAACGCAGAATCGACAGGAAATCTGGTTGTGGCCACTACAGTTGCGCCTGCTCTTAATAGCATTAAAGTAATATGATAGCCTATTTTAAGTCTGGACCCGGTAACTACAGCAACCTGATTTCTTAAATCGGCAGTTTGGAAGCGTTTCGCATAATTAAAATCTCCGCACTCGGTACACATGCTGTCGTAAAAATGATGTAATCTGGTATATACCGTTTTACAGACATAACAGTTTCTAGGCGATTCCAACTCTACAACTTTTTCGTCTGTCTTAGTTAAATCGATTAGTTTAGGGGCTATAAAAACAGGATTTTCCCGAGCAGTTCTAATACCTGTTTCTTTTCTGGCATGTTTATCGCGCTCTATCATTTTGCGCTTGGCAGCTTTTTTGGCGTCCTTTCGTCTTCTTATAAATTCATCTCTATCCGGACGAGTTATAAGTCCGGCAGCTTTCATTAAAGCTATGCGTTTAGCTTCCGGAAGTTCAAACAACTGATTGGTATCCTGCACCAGTTGTTCTAACATTTCAATACAAATATCTATAGGTTCGCGATAATTTGTATCGTTCTGTTTTACAGGTATGTCGTTCATTTAAATTATAAACATTAAGCGCGCAAATATACATTTAAATTCAGTTGAAATTATTTTTTAACACCGAACTGTATAAAATATTATAAAAACAAAAAGCACGGCAATATAATTAACCGTGCTTCAATATTTTAAAATGAATTTTTAGAATTTATGGATTAGTAGACCAAATACTAGATTCTTTAATAAACACACGTCTGTTTAATCGTAATTGCGCAATTATTAACTCCGCAAAATCTTCCGCTTGCATCACACTTTCCGGATTACCATCGGTTAAATTCAAATCTACAGCCATATCAGTGGCAATGGTACTAGGGGTTAAGGCAGTTACACGTATATTATGCTTTCTAACTTCCTGCATTAAAGACTCTGTTAATCCTAAAACAGCAAATTTAGAAGCGCTATAAGCACTGGTTACAGCGTTCCCTTTTAATCCGGCTGTGGACGAAATATTTACGATGTCTCCAGACTTGTTTTCAATCATTTGTGGTAAAAACGCACGGGTTACATAATAAATTCCCATAACGTTTACCTGAATAATATGTTCCCACTCTTTAGGATCCAGAGCTAAAAAAGAGCCGAATTTAGCTATACCGGCATTATTAATTAAGATATCGATGGACTTAAACTGATATAAAATGGTTTTTGCGGCAATATTTACATCTTCTATAGAAGACACATCAGCGGTAACAGTAATGGCCTCTACTCCTAATTTTCTTACTTCTTTTGCAACATCTTCTATATCTGAGGTGGTTCTCGATAAAAGAGCAATGTGAACGCCTTCTTTAGCCAAGGCTATGGCAAGTGCTTTTCCAATACCTCTTCCGGCTCCTGTAATTACAGCGTGCTGTCCCTTTAATGATCTCATAAATTATATGTATTTAAACGATTTTATCCGGCATCAAATTTACGGATAAAATGCCCTTTGAGAAAGTATTTTTTGGAATGGATTAAAAAAATATCTGAATGTATTAAGGTTGTTTATAACCTGTGTTTAGCTTTGAAATTGAAGCTGAAAGCCTATTCGTTTTGTCGGACTAAAGTGATTTTTATCGGATTTTTTTACATTTTTTTAAAGGCTTATCCTACAATAAATCAAATATTTAGATTTAAAATGTTAAAAAAGTTCAAAATTAAAAAGTCTAAAAAACGAATTAAGGCGTAGATATATTAAACCAAAAAATCAAAATTATGAGAAAAATTTCAATCGGAATTATAGCTTTAAGTTTAATGGCTACTTCTTGTGTTTCTAAAAAGAAATATGTTGCCTTACAACAAGAAAATGGAGAAATTAAAAGTCAGTTAACCAAAACAGCTGTTGAGAAAGAAGAACTGGAAGCTAAATTCAGTGAAATTCAAAAGCGTGTAGACGCTTATAATTCAAAAATCAATTCTTTAACAGAAGAAAACGATTCAAAACTTGTTGCAGTTGGTGATGTTGCCGTTATTTCTAACGACACCAAGAAAAGCATGAGAGAGACATTAAAGCACGTAGATCCTGCGAAATTAGGTGAAGCTAAAACGCTTAAAGATTCTATGAACTTAGCGGTATCTTATAACCTTCAGAAATCTTTAGACAACAGTTCTCTTAACGAAGACGAAGACATTGCTATCGATATTAACGAGACAGTAGTAATGATCTCAATTTCTGATAAAATGCTATTCAATACTGCTAGTTACCGCGTAAGCAGCAAAGCCGACGGAATTTTACAAAAGCTAGCGGACGTTATTAACTCAGAGCCTAGTATTGAAGTTATGGTTGAAGGCCATACAGATTCAAGAAGCATCAATACTGCAAACATTAAAGATAACTGGGATTTAAGTGTATTAAGAGCAACGTCTGTAGTTCGTAAATTACAAGATGATTACGAAGTAGCCCCAGAGAAAATGATTGCAGCCGGTCGCAGTAGTTACCACCCTATTGCCGATAATGATACCAGAGCAAATCAGGCTAAAAACAGAAGAACAAGAATTGTGATTCTTCCGAATATCAATAAATTCTTTGCTTTAATGGAATCTAACGAAGTGGCTAACCAATAGTTTACGCACTTTATAAATTAATAAAAGACTGCTCTAACAGCAGTCTTTTTTTATGTCTTACATTTTAGGTCTAAAGCGTATTACGATAAAATCCTTTAAGCTTTAGTATATTTGTACAAATTTTAAATTTATGAACACATTATTAAAAGTATTACGCATTGTGGGGTATTTAGAAGGTCTTTCCTATAGCCTGCTTTTGTTTGTCGCCGTGCCTGTTAAGTACATTTTAAACGACCCTCAATATGTAAAATTATTGGGGATGCCACACGGTTTATTGTTTGTAGCTTACGTTGTAATTGCCATACTTATTGGTCTGGAATTAAAATGGAGTAAAAAAACTATGGCATTCGTTCTTCTGGCTGCAGTCATTCCTTTCGGTACGTTTATCGCTGACAAAAAATACTTCAAACTAGCTTAATACATGCGACAGTTTAGTCATCTTTTTTACGATTATTTTAAATCTCTAGAATTCTCAGATGGTACAGCTACGTATTTAAATATGCTCGCGCTGCTACTGGTATTATTACTTATTGTTTTCATTACCGATTTTATTGCCCGTAAAATTTTACTTCAGGCGTTTTCTTCGTTTGCGAGTAAATCTAAAACCCAGTTTGACGATTTGCTTGTAGCTCATAAAACCCCAAGAAATATAGCACATTTTGTACCGTTAATTTTAACTTTAAAATGTCTTCCCATAGTTTTTATCGATTTTCCATCGTTCGAAAATGCGGTTGAACTTCTTTTAAAATTATATTGTGTTGTACTTGTTATCTGGATTATAAGAAGTGTACTCAGAACCTTCGAATCCTATTTTAAAACCATCCCAAGACTTAAAGATAAACCCATAGATAGCTACATACAGGTGCTTATGCTATTCTTATGGGCCGTTGGTATTGCCTTGATATTTGTCATGCTTACTGGGATTGATATCAAAACCTTTTTCACCACACTGGGGGCGGCATCTGCAGTACTGCTTTTAATTTTTAAAGACACTATTTTAGGTCTGGTGGCCAGCATACAGGTAGCCATTAACGATACCGTACGTATTGGAGACTGGATTACCATGGATAAATACGAAGCAGATGGAACCGTAATAGAAATTAATTTAAATACGGTACAGGTTCAGAACTTTGATATGACTATTACCAACATTCCTACTTACACCTTAATTTCTGATGCCTTTAAAAACTGGCGTGGTATGAATGATTCCGGTGGCCGACGTATTAAAAGAGCTTTAATATTAAAAGCTACAAGTGTAGCTTATTTAAGTGATGAAAAGATAAACGACTTAAAGAAAATCCAGTTGATTTCTGATTACCTGGAGCACAGACAACAGGATATTAACGCATTTAATACAAATAATGAGGTTGATAAATCCTTATTAATAAATGGTCGTAACATGACGAATCTGGGTGTGTTTAGAAAATACATTCAGAGTTATATTGAAAACCATTCTGCAATTAATAAAGACATGACCATTATGACGCGACAACTTGCTCCAACACCTCAGGGAATTCCCCTGGAAATTTATGCTTTTAGTAGCGATAAACGCTGGCAGAATTACGAGTATATCATGTCCGACATTTTCGATCATACTTTAGCTGCAGTACCGTATTTCGATTTAGAGCTTTATGAGCTCAATGCGATACAACCGAATTCTTAATTTAAGACATAAAAAAAGTCGAGTTTGAAACTCGACTTTTTTTATGCTGAGATAGAATAACAACTTTTAATTTGCCTGCGCTTTAGCATCTTCTATCATCTCTTCATTTGCTGAAATACCCATTTCCACACGTCTGTTTTTAGAACGTCCTTCATCTGTGGCATTATCAAATCTTGGTTTTGTTTCTCCATAAGCTTCAACAGTAAAACGACTGGCCGCAATACCCTGAGCTTCTAAATAATCTACCACAGATTGTGCACGGTTTTTAGATAATTTCATATTGTAATTCGCATCACCAGAACTGTCTGTATGGCCTTCCACTAATAAATTAGTGTCCGGAAATTCTTTAAAAATTTCAGCAATAGCATCTAAATTTTTCTTGGCCTCATCCGTAAGGGTTGCTTTATCGAAAGCGAAATTCACACCACTTTTATCGTCAAATACAACTTGTATCCCTTCTCCTACCCGATTCACCTCTGCACCTGGTAAAGCCTCTTCAATTTTATCGGCCTGTTTATCCATTTGATGTCCAATAATTCCACCGGCAGCACCACCTACTGCTGCACCAATTAAAGCTCCTGTAACATTACCTCCTATAAGCCCTCCAACAAGAGCTCCTGTGGCAACACCTATACCTGCTCCTTTCTGACTGCTGTTGGCATTTTTAATGGAATCACAGCTTACAAACGAGAGTGAAAAAATCAAGGCAATAGCCGTAAATATACTTGTAAATTGTTTCATTTTTATTTGTGTTAATGGTTAATTATAAATCTATATTATCTGACGTTTTATTAAAAGTCATAATCACATCAAAAGGATTGCCTTCATAAGTAGTTGGTACCTTTAAAACCATCACATTATCTGATAAATCCTGAATTGTCGCCCTATAACCCGAGGCAACATTTTTAGCTTTTATATCATCTCCTACATACTTAAACTGAAACTGGGTTATTCCATCTCCACTTTCTAAAAAAGACCAGTGTATTTTGTTTGTTGTAGCTTCACAAATGGAACTGTTGGCATTTGTAGAAAATTTACCTGAACCATTGTTGGGAATAAACACCCATTCTCCTCCTTTAAAACACGAGGAATCAGATAGGTCAAATAAAAAGGCTTTATAAATACCTTTATCTCCAATAAATTTAAGGTTAGTAACTTCCCAAGTCCCTTTTAACGTTTTTTTACTTGGTTGTTTTTGTGCTGTGGACTTTGAACCGGAACATGATAGTACCAACACGGCCAAAGTCATGTAAATAATTTTTCTCATATCTTAATTTAAATGGTTGATTAATAGATATACTAAGGTAATAATTCTAAATTTTAAAAAACAGAATTTGAATTAAAAAGTAAGAAAAGAAATCAATCTTTTTCAGCTGTATTCAGACGGTCCCTTACATATTCAATTTCTGTTTTACCGTGAGGCTTGGGTTTTCCGTCTTCGTCCAGATTTACCATTATGATATTGTCTACTTTAATTATGGTTTCCCGTGTCATTTTATTCCGGACTTCGCAATTTAAAGTCAGTGACGATTTACCAAAATTAACGACCTCAATACCAATTTCAACGATATCTCCGGTTTTAGCGGAACTCAGAAAATTAATTTCCGACATGTATTTTGTTACTACTCTGTTATTCTCTAGCTGGATTATGGAATACAAGGCTGCCTCCTCGTCAATCCAGGCTAATAATTTACCTCCAAATAAAGTGCCGTTGGCATTTAAATCTTCGGGTTTAACCCATTTTCTTGTGTGAAATCTCATGTATATACGTTTACGTTATTTCTCTTTGCATTCAAGCCCTGTATTACATTTGGCTTAAATACGTAATATTTTATATAAAGATACTTCTTTAATTGTTCATAACAACGTTAACAAGTAATAGCATTAACATCTATTTCATTAGAGATAATTAATACTTTTAAGAAAAATGTTTAAAATTATGACAACAAGACACACCAATTTGAAAGCTATGAGGCCTGAATTAGAGTCGGGAATAATTAGTGAAAACATGAGTAGTGACGAACGTTTTCAAAACGAAACATTACGCCCAATCATTAAACTTCAGGAAGACCTATTTATTGTAGTGGTTAAAAATTACATTGCCAAGCACAAAAATGTGTTTTACGGTTTAAGCCTGCCTAAAAAAATTGCCTATGTAGAAAACGCCATTCAAAGGGACATGAAATTCAGGAATTCGGTAAAAGGCATGATTATAGGGCAGTTTACCGTAGATGAATATTTACGATATATCGAAAATTCTTCTGCATTAAATAAACGCATGATGAATATCACCAAAGAACAGTTAATTAATAACATTCAGCTGTTCGATTTGCCTTTGGCAGAAGTGGTTTAAAGCAAGGATTCTCCGTTTATATTTGTGGTTAACACATCACTCATATAATCAAAATAGGGTTTTATCGCTTTAAAATCCACAGTTACTTTTGAAATAAAATCAGACGATAAAACTTCAGCATCCGTATAAGATTTAGTAAAAATAAACTGCTTCTTCTTAATTAAATCGATGTCTGGGTGATTTCTGTCAAATCCTTTTGGGGCCGTTTTCAATTCTTCTCCCTGTAAATCGCCCCAAACGGATTTTAAGGCGTTTTCATTTAAAATATCACGAAGTTCACTGGCGTCAATTTCTATCTCTTTTCTAATCCGCAACAGATCTTCTTTGTTCGGATCCCAAAATCCGGTAGCACTAAAGGATTTGTTATTAGGTTGGATTTGTAAATAATATCCACCCCTAAACTGTGGTTTCACACGATGAAATGTTCCTCCAAAATGAGTTTTATACGGTTGTTTGTTTTTAGAAAAGCGCACATCTCTGTAAATTCTGAAAATCTTAATGGCATCTACATCATCATGCTGCTTCAAAGCATCAAATAATAATTGAAAATGGTCTTTAACGATTTTTTCAACCACCTTAAACTCTGATTTATGCTCCTGAAACCAATCTCTGTTATTGTTGCTTTCCAGTAATTGTAGAAAACTAAGAACCTCCTGTGTTATCATAATACGCTATTTAAATGCTAAAAATATAAAAAAGCCTCAGTAAAACTGAGGCCTTAATTTCTTTGAATGATATAAACTTATTTCACCTGTTTGTATACTACCGACTCGACAGAATTTGTAGATTGATTCATTTCCTGCACTATAAAGTCGCCCTCCTGGTCAAAATAACCTATTGCTGTTTTGCCATTATCATCTAAGACAAACTGCGTATGATCTTTAGACTGTTTGGCTGTGATTATTTTTGAAGTCGTTGTATAAGTAATTGTAAACCCATCATCTGTTACTGTAAACAGACATTCCTGGCCATTAATAGTATATTTAATGGTCTTTTTACTTTCTGTAAAAGGGCTGTTACTTGGCACAGAAACCGTTTGAGAAATATCAACAACATCTGTACCCGTATTTTTTTCCTTGTGCGTACTGATTTCAATTTCTTCCTCTGTGACTGTTTTTCCGTCATTAACTTTTCTAACTACAACTTCAGATTGTTCTTCAACATCTTTCGGTTTCACCTGAGCATTGGATAACTGAAAAGCAAACAATACTCCTATAATAATAATATATTTCATAAATAAATATTTTACTGATTTTCAATTCTTTTAGTGTCCTATTAAAATAGGAAAAATTTTAATTTGAAGCAAAATTATTAGTTAAGGCATACATAACCATTGAAGTTATACCAAACATACAGTACACTCCATATGCAATCCTTTTATATGCAGGTTTTTTATTTAAGAGCACCTTTAAATAAAGTACCCACAAATAACAAAACAAAAACAAAGAACAGAATTTTAGCAAAACCGGCAGAAGCTCCTGCTATTCCGCTAAATCCTAATATTCCTGCTATAATCGCAATAACAATAAATGTAATAGCCCAACGTAACATAATGCAACATTTTAAAATTAATAATCAGTGAAGACATAAATTGCTGTTAACGAGAGAAAATTTAATCCATTTAACGTTCAATTTACGCTCTATATAAGTTACGTCGATTATGTAATAAAATGAAATTTGTTAACGGTTTTTAACCTTAATCCCTGAGTATTAACTGATTTTCTTCTAAAATGTAAGAAAATTATGAACCAAATAGCTTCCAAATTAAATAAGCTCCTATAATCTATTCGAAATCTACCTTATGCAATATCAAACCTGATGCCGGGGCTATATAATCCATAACGGCTGTACTTTCCGGTTTCAGGCTGTTTTTAATATAATCAAGAGTAATTTCATGGTGTCCCAATTTAATTAAAGCTCCCATCATTAATCGAATCTGATTTCGCATAAAACCCTGACCTTTTACACGAAGAATATAGGTCTGCTCCGGAAAAAAATTTGCTGTAAACAACGTGTTTTCTACAATTTCACAGGTATCTATTGTTCGATTGAAAATACCGGTTTCGGTAGGTTTATAACAATAGGTTTTAAAATTGTGAGACCCTTCAAATAATTTAGCACCCGCTTTCATTAGTTCTATATCCAGTTCATCTAAAATAGTAGTCATGATTGGGGCACAAAACGGATGAAACTTTCCACCATGCGCAAAAACATAGACATACTCTTTCATTTTAGATGTTTGTATGATATTGAATGCTTTATCCACTTCTTTTATCGATAAGGCTCTTAAATCCTGAGGTAAATTGTAATTGAACAATGCCAGAAAGGCATCCAGATCTTCTATCGGTTCCTCTAAAAACAATTCAAACGCTCCTTGTTCTGCCGATACCATAGCATCTGTTCTTCCCGAGCCCATAGTTTTAAAGACTTTACCATCAAGAATAAAACGCATGGTTTTATCAATCATTAAATGCACGGTTTTTAAATTAGGCTGTTTTTGCCACCCGTGAAAACGATAGCCTAAATACTGAATTCTAATGAGATAAAAAAAGCGCTTTTTCAATTGAAATTATTTTAAAAGGTCCGCAAGTAACTTATTTTAACAGACATCACAAAAAAATTATTAACTTATCTCCATAATTACTAACTAACCTTAAACGATATGAGTAACTTAATTAAACCTCCAATTTGGTATTGGATCGTCAGCGTTTTTTACCTGTTATGGAATGGTATGGGCGTAAATCAGTATTTACAACAGGCTTATAATACCGAGACTTACAGGTCGCAATACACTGCCGAACAACTGGAAGCTGCAGCCAATATGCCATCCTGGATTATGGGAGCTTTTGCCATTGCAGTATTCTTTGCCTTCCTTGGGAGTATACTTCTACTTCTCCGTAAAAAATTCGCTTATATCATGGCTTTAGTCGCATTAATCGCAGTTATAGCACAGATGAGTTACCTGTTTTTTGCAACGCAACCAACAAGCTTAATTTTACCTATAACGGTTTTAGTTCTTTCGGTTTTATTTATGTGGTTTTCAAAACACGCTATGAAAAAACAATGGATTGGATAAAAGCAATAAGCACTGGAAATCCAGTGCTTATTTTTCTCTTCCTTTTAAAACAGAAATGACATCCTCTATTTTAAAGCCTTTAGCCTGAAGCAACATGAGATAGTGAAACAACAAATCGGCACTTTCATTTAAAAACAGATTGTCGTCGTTATCTTTGGCTTCAATTACTACTTCTACAGCTTCTTCTCCTACTTTTTGAGCCACCTTATTTATACCTTTTGCAAAAAGCGATGACACATAAGATTCACTGGGCTTGGAATGCAATCGTCTATCCTCAATTATGGCTTCTAAATGCGAAATAAATCCGTAGTTCGACATATTGTCTTCCCCCCAACACGTATCTGTTCCTTTGTGGCAGGTTGGCCCCTTTGGATTAACGCTCATCAATAAAGTGTCGTTATCGCAATCCAGTTTTATGTCTACCAGGTGTAATACATTGCCACTTTCTTCTCCTTTAGTCCATAACCTGTTTTTAGTTCTGCTAAAAAATGTCACTAATTTAGTCGCTTTGGTTTTTTCAAAAGCTTCTGCATTCATATACCCCAGCATTAAAACCGATTTAGTACTTGCATCCTGAATAATTGCAGGAACTAATCCATCTGTATTTTTATTAAAATCTATAGTCATAGTATAATTTTATTAATATGTTATAATCTTACAGTTATACCGTTTTCCCTCAATGACTCCTTTAAATCCTGAATTGGAATTTCTCCAAAATGAAAAACACTTGCTGCCAGTGCTGCATCGGCCTTTCCTTCCTTAAATGTATCTACAAAATGTTGAATAGTACCTGCTCCTCCCGAAGCGATTATAGGAATATTAAGTTGTTCTGAAAGTTGAGCCAGAGCCTCGTTTGCAAAGCCATTTTTAGTTCCATCATGATCCATGGATGTAAATAAAATTTCTCCGGCTCCGCGCTGCTCCACCTCTTTAGCCCATTCGAATAACTCTATTTCTGTAGGAATACTTCCTCCTGCTAAATGCACCTTCCATTGTCCGTCTATCTGCTTGGCATCTATGGCTACAACGACACACTGACTCCCGAATTTATCCGCCAGTTCATTAACCAGTTCAGGGCGTTTTACAGCCGAGGAATTCACCGAAACTTTATCTGCACCACATTTTAAAAGGGCGTCGACATGTTCTACCGAAGAAATACCGCCTCCAACAGTAAACGGAATATTTACTTGTTCGGCGACATGTAGTACCATATCTAATGTTGTAGCCCGACCTTCCAGAGTAGCTGCAATGTCTAAAAACACCAGTTCATCTGCTCCTTTCAAGGCATATTGCTTAGCTAATGCAACCGGATCTCCGGCATCGATTAAATCGACAAAATTTACACCTTTTACTGTTCTCCCGTTTTTAATATCCAAACAAGGAATTATTCGTTTTGTAAGCATAATGTTTAAGAATTTACAACCAGTTTTTCCAGATCCTTCAAACTGATTTTATTTTCATAAATGGCCTTGCCAATAATAACACCTTCACAACCTAACGCTTTTAGTTTGGGTAGTTCATCCATTCCTGAAATTCCGCCTGAAGCAATCAATTTAACCGTCGGATTTTCTTTAATAATCTTTTGATATAAATCGAATGAAGGTCCTTCCAGCATACCATCCTTAGAAATATCTGTACAAATAACATATTGAATGCCTTTTGTAATATAAGTTTTTATAAACGGTAACAAATCCAGAGTGCTTTCTTCCATCCATCCGCTTATAGCTACTTTTTCGTCTTTAGCATCTGCTCCTAGAATAATTTTCTGACTACCGTATTTTTGAATCCATTTTTCGAAAACGTCTTTATTTTTTACTGCGATACTTCCGCCTGTAATTTGTTTAGCTCCGGAATTGAAGGCGATATATAAATCTTCGTTGGTTTTTAATCCTCCCCCAAAATCTATTTTTAAACGGGTTTTTGAAGCAATTTGCTCCAGCGTTTTATAGTTTACTACGGTACTTGCCTTTGCGCCATCAAGATCGACCAGATGCAGGTATTCTATTCCGGCATCTTCAAATTGTTTGGCGACTTCTAAAGGGTTTTCGTTATAAATTTTCTTGGTATCATAGTCGCCTTTCGTTAAGCGGACACATTTGCCATCTATAATATCTATGGCTGGTATAATTCTCATGGTTATATATTGATTAATTTATGATTTAAGGTCTAAAAAGTTTTGAAGTAACTGAGCTCCGGCCGTACTGCTTTTCTCCGGATGAAATTGAACCCCGTAAAAATTATTATGTTGCAAAGCTGAAGCATATTTTCCATTATAATCAGTCAATGCAATCGCTTCTTTACAGTTTTCGGCATAATAACTGTGCACCAGATACATATACGCGGATTCCTCAATACCGTGAAACAATTCCGATTTTAAATTGGTAATGGTATTCCACCCCATCTGTGGTACTTTTACAGTATTCGGAAACCGTTTTACATCTACCTGAAAGATACCCAGCCCTTTGGTATTACCTTCTTCTGTCGATTTACATAGTAACTGCATTCCGAGACAAATACCCAAAACTGGTTGCTTCAATGTGGGAATTACAATATTTAATCCCGTATTTTTTAACATTTTTAAAGCGGAACTGGCTTCTCCCACCCCGGGAAAAATAACCCGGTCTGCCTTTAAAATGGTTTCCGGGTCATGGCTTAAAACAGCCTCTATACCTAAGCGGTTAAAGGCAAACTGAATGCTTTTTATATTTCCCGCACCATAATCTATTATTACTACTTTCAATGGTTTAAGTTTTCTTATTCGTAATTCCGTTATAACACCCCTTTGGTTGAAGGTAAAATCATTTTTTCTATATCTCGTTTTACTGCCATTTTTACGGCTTTCGCAAAGGCTTTAAATATGGCTTCAATTTTGTGATGTTCGTTTGTACCTTCTGCCTTAATGTTTAAATTACATTTTGCTCCATCCGTAAATGATTTAAAGAAGTGAAAAAACATTTCTGTAGGCATTTTACCAACCATTTCACGTTTAAAATCAGCTTCCCAGACCAACCAGTTTCGTCCTCCAAAATCGATGCCCACAGAAGCCAGACAATCATCCATAGGTAAATAAAACCCATAACGTTCTATACCTAATTTATTCCCCAAAACCGTATTAAACAATTCACCTAAAGCTATAGCAGTATCTTCGATGGTGTGATGTTCGTCAACTTCGAGATCTCCAGCTACTTTTATATTTAAATCTAATTGGCCGTGACGTGCAATCTGATCGAGCATATGATCGAAAAAAGCGATTCCAGTATCGATATTACTCTGTCCGGTACCATCTAAATTTAATTCGATCTGGATTTTAGTTTCATTAGTATTTCTTACAATTCGCCCTGTTCTGTCCTCTACTTTTAAAAACTCATAAATACTAGCCCAGTCATTTGTTTCCAAAGCTATATAGGGGTTTAAAGCTTCGCGCTTTACCGTAATCTCATCAGTGCCTAAATGGGTTTCATCATTGATAAATATTCCCTTGGCGCCTAAGTTTTTCGCTAATTCTATATCTGTTAAACGATCTCCAATTACGTATGAATTTTCCAAATCGTAATCTTCAGTAAAATACTGGGTTAATAACCCGGTGTTTGGTTTACGAGTAGGTGCATTATCCCTGGCAAAGGTTCTATCGATAAACTGTTTCTTAAATTCAACTCCTTCACTTTTAAAGCTGTCTATTATAAAATTATGAACAGGCCAAAAGGTGTTTTCCGGAAATGCATCTGTCCCTAAACCATCCTGATTGGTTATCATAACAATTTCAAAATCCAGTTCTTTAGCTATTTTGCTCAGATACTGAAATACTTTAGGATAGAACTTTAATTTTTCAAAGCTATCAATCTGTTCATCTGCGGGCTCTTTTATTATCGTACCATCGCGATCTATAAATAATACTTTCTTTTTCATTGTAATGTGCTAAGTGCGGTTATTAGTGTTTTATTTTCAGAAGGAGTGCCTACCGTTAAACGAAGACAATTTTCACATAAAGGCTGCGTAGTTCTGTTTCTAACCACAACTCCTTCTTTAATTAATTGATTATAACGAGCGGTGGCATTATCCACCTTTACTAAAACAAAATTTGTGTCGCTTGGATATATTTTTTTTACATATGAGATATTTCCCAAAGCCTTAATTAAGTTGGTACGTTCCTTCAATATGGAATCAATTTCTATGCTGACGATTTCCCTTTGATTTAATAGTTCAACCGCTTTATTCTGCGTTAAAACATTTATATTATAAGGCGGTTTAATCGTATTTAAAACAGAAATAATTTGTTCTGAAGCATAACAAATTCCAAGTCTGATTCCTGCCATACCGTAAGCTTTAGACAGCGTTTGGGTGATGATTAAATTTGGAAATTCATCCAAGCGCTTTAACCAACTGTCCTGAATAGAAAAATCAATATAAGCTTCATCCAAAACAACTATGCCCTTAAACTCATTCAACAACTTTTCAACCGATTCAGTAGTAAAACTGTTGCCTGACGGATTATTAGGTGAACACAGAAACAAAATTTTACTGTTGGCATCTGCACTGTTTAAAATCTGATCGATTTCAGGTTGAAATGATTCCGATAAATTTACACGGGTAATACTTACTGCATTTAAATTGGCTAAAACCTCATACATCCCGTAAGTAGGTGGTAAAATAATAATGTTATCCTGATTGGGTTCGCAAAATGCCCGAACGATTAAATCCAGAACTTCATCACTTCCATTACCTAACAGTATATTGCTTGTTTTTACACCTTTTATTTCTGATAAAACTGATTTCACCTCCAGTTGCTGAGGATCGGGATAACGATTTATTCCATTGTTAAACGGGTTTTCGTTAGCATCCAGAAAAACCATATTACTGGTTTCCTCCTGAAATTCATCGCGTGCAGACGAATACGCTTTTAAGGCTTTAATTGACGGCCTTAATAAATCCTGTACATCTGTCATACCTAATTTTTTAAATCGTTTAACCGCAGGCTAACAGCATTTTTATGCGCTTGTAAACCTTCAGCTGCTGCCATGGCTTCGATTACCGGTCCCAATTCCAGTAAGCCTTCTGCTGTAATTTTTTGAAAGGTGATGCTTTTACTAAAACTATCCAGATTTACTCCCGAATAGGCTCTGCTAAATCCATTTGTCGGTAAAGTGTGATTGGTTCCCGAAGCATAATCTCCTGCGCTTTCCGGCGTATAATTTCCTATAAAAACCGATCCTGCATTTTGTACTCCGTTAATAAATACACTTTCATTAGCTGAACAGATAATAAAATGCTCCGGAGCATAAGCATTGATTAAATTAAGAGCTATAGATTCGTTTTCTACTAGGATAAGTTTCGAATTTGCTATGGCTTTTTTCGCTATATCCCGACGCGGTAACTGTTCAATCTGACTGCTTAATGCTGCTGAAACATCAGTGATAAATCCTTTGGAAGTCGATACTAAAATAACCTGACTATCGGCACCATGTTCTGCCTGACTCAATAAATCGGAAGCCACATAACTGGCATTTCCAGAATCATCGGCATATACCAGTAATTCACTTGGACCAGCAGGCATATCTATAGCGACTCCGAATTTTGTAGCCAATTGTTTTGCTACTGTTACAAACTGGTTACCCGGACCAAATATCTTATAAACCTGAGGTATAGTTTCCGTTCCAAAAGTCAGGGCGGCAATAGCCTGAATACCTCCTACTTTAACTATTTTTGATACCCCGCACAGTTGAGCAGCAAAAAGTATTTCATTCGCTATTTTTCCAGATGCGTTTGGAGGAGTGCACAACACTATTTCTTTGCAACCGGCTATTTTAGCTGGAATCGCTAACATTAAAACCGTAGAAAATAATGGAGCTGTACCACCGGGAATGTATAGGCCTATTTTTTCTATTCCTCGTTTTTCCTGCCAGCATTTTACGCCATTAGTAGTTTCAACTTCTACACGACTGGTTTTTTGCGCTGCGTGAAAACGTTCAATATTCGAAAAAGCCTTTTTTATGGCCGTTTTAAGATCTTCACTTACCTGATTAGTAGCAACTTCTATTTCAGCTTCTGAAACCAGACTGTTTTCCAGGGATACACCATCGAAAATTGACGTATATTTTGCTACAGCAGCATCACCGTGACGTTTTACATCTTCGAATATTTCATTTACTGTAGTTTCTATGTCATTCACCGTCTGGGTAGGTCGCTTTAATATGTCTGACCATTCTGAAGGATTCGGATTTTCTATAATATTCATTTTTCCTCGTATTAATACATTATAACACCATATTATCTATCGGGCATACAAGAATACCTTCGGCTCCATGCAGTTTTAATTCGTCTATAATTTCCCAGAACTGGTTTTTATTAATTACCGTATGTACAGAGCTCCAGCCTTCTACAGCTAAAGGTAATACAGTTGGACTTTTCATTCCCGGTAATATCGAAATTATTTCATCCAATTTATCGTTTGGTGCATTTAACAGAACATATTTAGATTGTCTGCCTTTTAAGACTGACTGAATTCTGAATTGAATTTTATTTAAAATCGCTTCGTTTTCTTCGCTTATCAAAGGGGATGCAGCCAGAACAGCTTCAGATTTAAGTAGAACTTCTGCTTCTTTCAATCCATTTTTAAACAGCGTGCTTCCGCTGGACACAATATCAACAATAGCATCAGCTAAGCCAATATTAGGAGCTATTTCTACCGATCCATTAATGATGTGAATATTAGCAGAAATATTATTCTTATCTAAAAACTGTTTTACTGTATTGGGATAAGAGGTTGCAATACGTTTGCCGTCCAGTTCCTGAACGTTTTTATATTTTACCGATTTTGGTACGGCCACAGAAACTCTGCAGGAAGAAAACCCTAATTTTTCCTTAATCTGAATGTTTCCGCCTTTTTCGATAAGAACATTTTCGCCGATAATCGCGGCGTCGACCACACCGTCTTTTAAATATTGAGGAATATCACCGTTTCTTAAATAAAAAACCTCGAGAGGAAAATTTCTGGCAGAAGCCTTTAACTGATCTTTTCCATTATCTACAGAAATTCCTATATCCTTAAGAATTTGCATAGATTCGTCGTATAAACGACCTGACTTTTGAACTGCAATTTTTAGTTTACTCATTGTTTTGATTAATACGGTTTGAGTAAATCTAGGCGGGAAAAACAAAACCCCATTTGATTTACTCAAACGGGGTTTAAAAATATATTATTCTGAATTTATTCAATACATTTTCAGCTCGCCTGAGTGCAAGTATGAAAATGATGATGATGAAATTGAATAAATAACATGTTTTCGATTTTGTCTTACAAAGATTCGGAAATTAAAAACACTTATGCAAGCTTTTGAATTAAAAATATTTGAAATTTATTGGTTTCCTAAAATAATGGGCATTCCACTCTCTCCTGCTCCAATTACTATAACCTTTGCATTTGAAGATTGCGATAATTTAACTGTAGCTTCTATACCTTTATCCTGTAAAATTCTCTCGTTCAGGGATTCACTTAAAATTTTATTAGCATCAGCTTTACCCTGGGCTTCAATAATTTGTTTCTGCGCTTCCTTTTGAGCCGTAACCAATCTAAACTCGTATTCCAAAGATTCCTGTTCCTGCTTCAACTTACGCTCTATCGCATCTTTAATTGTTGCTGGTAATGTAACATCGCGAACTAAAACTTCGTTTAACTGAATATACTGATCCTGTACTATATTTCTGGTTTCTTCGAAGATTTCCTGCTGAATGGCATCACGCTTACTGGAATACAACTGTTCTGGCGTATAGCGTCCAACCACACTACGTGCAGCAGAGCGAATAGCAGGAAGTAAAATACGTTCCTTATACATTTCACTTTTTTCCTGATGTAATTTTCCAAGATATTCATACTGCGGCTGGAACCAGGCCGAAGCCTCCAGTTTAATATCCAGACCGTTGGATGATAGTACATTCATTCGTTCGTAAATTTCCTGCTGTCTCACCTCGTAAACAAATACTTTATTCCAAGGTGCTACAATATGAAATCCTTCACCTAACGGCGGTTCATCTGTAACAACACCACCACCAAACGTTCTGTAAAGCACTCCTGCTTCTCCAGAACCAATGGTAATAGCCGATTTTGTAATAATAATTAGTAATGCCACTATGGCAATAACAAAGGGTAAGGCAATTTTTGGTAATTTTTGCATATCTCAATTTTTATATTAATCCGTTATATTTTCTAATAAACCACTCTAAAGCCAGACAACTAACTATAATACCCAAAAGGAATTTCCAGTCTATCATAGCCTGAGTTGTTTTAGTACTTTTCTGAATAGGTTTAAATCGGGAGTCTTCTATTAAATCTTCTAACAATTCAGATGAATCTGTAACAAAATATGATTTTCCTAAAGTATTAGACGCCAGTTGTTGCAACTTTGTTACGTCTGCATTCAGGAATTGCTGCTCTATATTATAATCTAAAATAGTTAAACTTCCCGACTTAGATAAATTAGACGCTAAAGCCTTTACAGTAAAATCGTATTCCGAAGCAGGTAAATGACTCAAATCGACCTGATAATTATTATTTTTCAACACAAAAGGTAAAGTAGTATTTATGTTGGTATTTTTATCTTTTAGAGAAATCTGGACCCGCTCAGTGGTATCAAACTCATAATTTTTATTGAACACCTGAGCTTTAACTACCACTTGATTTATCCCTTCATAAAACGCATCGTAGTCTAAGACCAGTCTGCTTTTACGTTGTGTTGAAGCCAGATACTGAACCTGTTTTCCAATAAAATTATCAAAAGGATAAAAACTGTTATGGTTCAAAAAACTCTGTGCTCGCCATTGCCAGATGTTCTCTCCAAGCAATAATGCCACTCTTCTTCCCTGATCTTCTACCGTAGCCAGTAAAGGTTTATCTGTTGTAATCTGCCCTAGCTTTTTAAATAAAATAGGTTCAAATGGCACTGAAAATTCGATATCCCCGAATACCGTTGTTAATGGCGGAAAAGATTCAAAATTTAAGTCGTCGACTATAAATGATGAAAAGTTTGAATTATAACTTCCCTGATAAAGTTCTGATTGCCCGGAAATATCGTGCTTAAAAAAACTAGATTCCCGGTTCAGAAAATACCAGTCTGTTTTAGGTCCTGTAATTATAAATGCATTACGCTTATTTGTCTTTAAATCATCGAAAATATATTTAAACTGATTATCCGGCTGATATAGAATAACCAATTGAAATTCATCCATTTTAGATTTAAATGTTCTAGTATCAAAAACCGTTACAGTTCGTTGTTCGTTGCTTTCAATACTTTTTTTAAGCATTCCAATATCCGGATGTATGAAATTGGAAATTATGGCGATTTTCATTTGCTCATCAATAACTTCTACAGCAAAATTCTTAGTGTTATTCAACACATTTTTCTCTGTACTTAAAGGCGTTATTGTGGCCTGATATGTACTTACACCAACCTGGGCTGCCGGCAAGGTAAATTGTATAACTTCGGAATTATTGGTTTTAGAAAAGCTAATGGATTTCTTAAAAACAGTTTGCTTACCTGTAGTAACTGTAAAAACAGATTCTACAGCCTCCGTTCCCTGATACACCAATATGGCTTCAACTGGAAATTTATTTTTTAAATAGGCATATTTGTTCACATTTAACTGCGATATCCTAAGATCTATGTGGCTTATGGTGTCGCCCAAAATAACAGGAAATACCGGCTGATTTATATCCGAATACACATAATCTTCTCCATAGGTCTGATTTCCGTCAGAAATCAATAAGATTGGAGCCAGTTGGTCATTATAGAGTGATTTAAAAGTTTTAAACAAGCTGGAAATATCAGTTTGTTTTTCAGAAAAACTTAGCGAATCTGTATCTTTTATTTCTGAACCAAAAGTGAAATAAGTAATGTTAAACTTATCGTTTAAGGCTCTGTTTTGTTTAATGGCATTTAGCACTTGCTGCACATTTATATTCTGATTAAGTTCTGTAACAGATTCAGAATTATCCAGCGCAACATTTAAGACTGGTTTTTGGGTTGTGGTTTTAAGTTGTTCGAATTTCGGATTTATTAAAAGCAACAAAATACAGAACACAGTTAAAAACCTTAAAAAAGAGAAAAGCATGTACCGTTTCGACATGCTTTTCTCCTTGTATTTATACTGAAAAAGCGCTACCAATAAAGCTACAATTCCAGCGAGTATAATATAAATTATGGTTGTTACAGGCATATATTAAGTTAACATTCCGCCGTCTACATTTAACGTTTGTCCAGTAACATAAGCACTCATATCACTTGCTAAGAATACACAAACATTTGCAATATCTTCTGGTGTACCTCCTCGTTTTAACGGAATGGCGTCGCGCCAGCCTTTAACTGTATTTTCATCTAACTTAGCTGTCATTTCGGTTTCAATAAACCCTGGAGCGACAACGTTACTTCTAATATTTCTTGATCCTAATTCTAAAGCTACAGATTTTGAGAATCCTATGATTCCGGCCTTAGACGCTGCGTAGTTGGTTTGTCCGGCATTTCCTTTAACCCCAACAACAGAACTCATATTAATTATAGATCCTTTACGTTGCTTTAACATAGTACGCTGTACGGCTTTAGTCATGTTAAATACAGATTTTAAATTAACTTCAATAACTGTATCAAAATCTTCTTCGCTAATACGCATTAATAAATTATCCTTGGTAATTCCGGCATTATTAACCAGGATGTCGATACTCCCAAATTCTTTTACAACAGCATCAGCCAGGGCCTGTGCCTCACTAAAATCAGCTGCATTACTCTGATATCCCTTTGCTTTAACACCTAAAGCGTTTAATTCTGCTTCTAAAGCATTTGCAGCTTCAACAGAAGAACTGTATGTAAACGCTACATTTGCACCTTGTTGGGCAAAAACCTGAGCAATTCCTTTTCCTATTCCTCGGCTTGCACCGGTAACAATTGCCGTTTTTCCTTCTAATAATTTCATGTGTGATTAAATAAAATTTTGTAAATCAAAGATACTAATTCCAATATTGACAAGACAAAAAAACCTCACAAAATTGTGAGGTTTTAATCTGCTTTTGTATTTTAATTAGCGGTTGTTATAATGCAACATCCTTGGCTGTTTCGTAATTAAACAGATAATCTACATCCATTTCTTCTACTTCGCCTAATTTACGTAAGGCATTAAAATCGATATCTTTCTTATTTCCTATAACCATAATATTGTAATGCTCACCCTTAATATTTTCATTAAAGAAGTTCATTAAATCATCTATCGTCATATTCTTTATAGTATAATACATTTTTTCACGGTTATCGTGATCAATCCCTAACTTTTTTAAACGCTCATAATTCCAGAAAATATTGGCTTTTGTTATACGCTGCGCAGCTATTTTTTTTAAAGCTGCGTCCTTTGCTGCCTCGAATTGCTTTTCTGCTTGTGGCATATCAGACATTAATTCCATCATTGCACTTACAGCCTGATCCATCTTATTAGCTTGCGTACCAATATAAGCCGTTACGTAATTAGACTCATCCTGTCTGTCTGCTGTATCATATCCAGCATACGCCGAATACGCCAGAGATTTAGATTCCCTGATTTCCTGAAATACTATTGAAGATAAGCCGCTACCGAAATACGCATTGAACAAATTAGCCGCTGCAAGATTCTCAGGATCGAAAGGTTTGCCTTTGGCTAAAAAGATCATTTCTGACTGAACCATATCGTAATCTACAAAATACACATGACCTCCTGTTTCTTTCTCCTGGAACGTCATCGGTTCTGGATATTCCTGCAATACTTCAGGTATCTTATGATGTTCATTTAAAGCATTTACAGCCATTTGGTAATCCTTACCATAATAGAAAATACGTTGTTTATAAGCTCTTAAATCTTTAATTATATCCACTAGTTCCTGTGGATCCTGAGCTTGTAATTCAGACGCTTTATTGATATTTCTTAAACGTGAATGCTCTCCATACTTCCCGTAATTTACCAAACCATTTCTTAGAATGTTTCCTTTCTCTGTTTTACCATCTTCTCTACGTTTTAAAATGGTTTCCACATATTTGGAATAGGCTTCCGAATCCGCTTTTGCATTTATCCATAAATCCTCCAATAATACTAATCCCTTAGGTAAGTTCTCTTTTAATCCACTTAAACCAACATATGTAACATCGCTATTTGCACTAACGTAATAGTTGATTCCAAGTTTATAAAACTCCTTTTTAATGTCTTCCGCTGTTTTACTGTCAGTCCCTAAATATTCCAAATACCCCACTGCTAAACTTAACTTTTTATCATGATCGCTTCCCATATCGAAAATGATATTTAAATTGAAGAGGTCGTTGGTTTCATTTTCAATGTAATCTACCTGCAGACCATTCTGTAAAGTCGTTTTATTTATAGCTTTATTGTAGTCTACGTATTTAGGTTGTAATGGTTCCGGTTCTATAGCCTGGAAATCGATTAAATACTGAGAACTTTTATCTCGGTTTAAATTTACAGGTGTAATTCCGGGATTTTCAACTTTTACAACATTAGGATCCTCTCCTTTACGTTTATAGGTTAACACATAATTGTCCTTATAAAAACGATTGGCAAACGTCACTAGCTCTGCCTTAGAAATATCACGTAAGGATTCTAAAAAGGCTACTTTATCTGACCAGTTTTGATGATGTATAAAAGCATTATAATACGCCGATGCTAAAGCGGTGCTGTTTTCGTATTCTCTGGTCTGACTCAGTTTTAAATCGTTAATAACCGCATCAAGCAACCATTCATCGAATTCACCTTTTTTAAGTTTTTCAATTTCCTGAAACAATAACGTTTTAACATCGTCCAGGCTTTGTCCCGATTTAGGTACACCGTAAAATTGATGAAATCCATAATCGTTTAAAAACATAGCTGAACTTCCTGCCGATTGGACCATTTGCTTCTGATTTAAATCCAGATCAATTAATCCTGCCTTACCATTGGCTAAAATCATATCGGCAAGGGTTACCAGTTTTTCATCTTCAGTATTTATACCATTACTTCTAAAAGCAATACGTATATTTTCGGATGTTGGTCCGAAAACTTCCTTCACGATTGGTGCTGTAATTGGCGCTTCTTTTGGTAATTCCGGATGTTTTACATCTTTACGTTCTAACGTTCCAAACGTAGTATTTACTGCCTGAATAGTCTTATCGAAATCTAAATCACCTACCAGCACCATAGCCATATTATTTGGCACATAATAGGTGTTGAAATAATTATTTATATCAACTAAAGACGGGTTTTTAAGATGTTCCGCCGTACCAATGGTTTGCTGCTGTCCGTAAGGGTGTGTCGGGAACAAACCATCTAACATAGCCGTGTAAACTTTTCTGCCATCATTATCCTGAGTCCGGTTAAATTCTTCAAAAACAGCTTCTAGTTCGGTATGAAATAATCTTAAAACCAAAGTACTGAATCGCTCACTTTCAAGATCCAACCATTTATTTAATTCGTTTGCCGGAATTTTATTTTTGTAAATCGTTTCTTCAAACCAGGTATGTGCATTGGTTCCTGTAGCTCCCATACCGTTAGTCATTTTATCATACTCGTTAGCTACAGCATAGTTTGATGCTTCTAAAGACACTTCATCTATCTTTCGGTAAAGTACTTCTTTTTTATCTTCATCAGTTTCGGCTCTGTGGGCTTCGTATAAATCGGAAATTTCCTGTAGATATGCCTTTTCCTTTTCCCAATCTAAAGTACCAATCTTATCGGTGCCTTTAAACACCATATGCTCTAAATAATGCGCAAGACCTGTGGAATTACTCGGGTCGTAATTAGATCCGGCACGAACGGCAATATAAGTTTGTATTTTAGGCTCGTCATCGTTTTTACTTAAATACACTTTAAGACCATTATCTAAAGTGTATAATCTAAGTCCGGTAGGGTCGTTCTCTACAGTCTGATACTTGAATCCATTAGCATCGGAGTGTTCTACAGTGGTCGATTTAATTTCTGTTATAGTATCGTGTTGTTTACAACTGATGTTGAACGTTACGATAATGCCCAGACAAATCAGAGTTTTAATTGGCTTCATACATTTTGGGTTAGAGTGAATAAAAAAATCCGTTAACAATTTAATGTCAACGGATTTAATATAAGTTTTATTTATAAAGATTTTAACAAAAAGCTAAACCTGTACACTTATACAGAAGCTACGTTTGCTAAAACTTCAGCAACTTTTTTACCTATTTCTGCAGGAGAATCCACTACGTGAATACCACAGTCTCTCATAATAGCTTTTTTAGCCTGAGCAGTATCGTCGCTTCCACCTACAATAGCACCTGCATGTCCCATAGTACGCCCTGCAGGAGCAGTTTCACCAGCAATAAATCCTACTACAGGTTTAGTACTTCCACTAGCTTTATACCAATTTGCAGCATCAGCTTCTAATTGTCCTCCGATTTCACCAATCATTACTACAGCTTCTGTCTCAGGATCGTTAATTAACAATTCAACAGCTTCTTTAGTAGTCGTTCCGATAATCGGATCTCCTCCAATACCAATTGCAGTAGTAATACCTAAACCTTGTTTTACAACCTGGTCTGCTGCTTCGTAAGTTAAAGTTCCTGATTTTGATACAATACCTACATTTCCTGACTTAAATACGAAACCTGGCATAATACCTACTTTAGCCTCTCCTGGAGTAATAACACCCGGACAGTTAGGACCAATTAAACGACAATCTTTTCCTTTAATATAATCGGCTGCCTTAATCATATCGGCAACAGGAATACCTTCTGTAATAGTGATAATAACTTTAATTCCAGCATCTGCAGCTTCCATAATCGCATCTGCAGCAAAAGCTGGCGGAACAAAAATGATAGTAGTATCTGCCTGTACCTGATCTACAGCATCTTTTACAGTATTAAAAACTGGTTTATTTAAATGGGTCTGACCACCTTTACCAGGAGTTACACCTCCAACTACATTTGTACCATATTCAATCATCTGACCAGCGTGAAAAGTACCTTCACTACCAGTAAAACCCTGAACTATAATTTTTGAATCTTTATTTACTAAAACGCTCATTTTTGTTAATTTTTTATTTTAAAAGCTTTACAAATGTAAAGTTTATAACGTATTTAAAAAGAATTTTTTCTACTTTTCTTTTAATAATTAAACCTGTTTTTAACTTAATTATTATTATTTACCTTTTAATTTTTCGAAAACCTCAGGAAGTCGTTTTACAAATGCCATACCTTTTAAATACCCCCTTACTTCTTCTGCCGGTGTACCCCAATAGGTTATTCCTCCTTTTATACTTTTAGTGACTCCCGATTGAGCCATTACTACAGCTTTCGTTCCAATCGTTATTCCGCTCGTAACACCAACCTGTCCCCAGATTGTTACCTGTTCTTCTACAATTACACAACCTGCAATCCCCACCTGTGAAGCGATTAAACACTTTTTACCAATTACAGTATCATGCCCAATCTGAATCTGATTATCGAGCTTAGAGCCTTCCCCGATAATTGTATCACCGGAAACACCACGGTCTATAGAACATAATGCTCCAATATGTACATTATCCTTTACGACTACACGTCCTCCGGATTTTAACTGATCGAATCCTTCCGGACGATTTTTATAATAAAAAGCAGAAGCGCCCAAGACGGTACCAGAATGTATTTCTACATTATCACCAATTATCGTATCATCGTAGAGACTTACATTAGAGTGAATAATACAATTATCACCTATTTTCACATTATGTCCTATAAAGCAATTAGGCTGAATAACAGTATCCTTACCAATAATGGCACTCGAAGCAATAGATTTGCTAGCGCCCTTAAAAGGTTTAAAATGTTTGGTAAGTAAATTGAAATCTCTAAAAGGATCATCTGAAATCAATAAGGCTTTACCTTCCGGACAGTCCACTTTTTTGTTAATTAAAACTATAGTGGCTGCAGATTGTAAAGCCTTATCGTAATATTTAGGATGATCTACAAAAACAATATCACCTGGTTCTACAACATGAATTTCATTCATGCCCAGAACAGGGAAGTCATTCGGACCAACAAATTCACAGTCAATTAATGATGCTATTTGTTCTAAAGTATAAGATTGTGGAAATTTCACAAGCCTTATTCTTTTACGCGTTCCTTATAAGTTCCTTTTTCAGTTTCAACTTTAATTTTGTCACCTTCATTAATAAATAGAGGTACATTTACAGTTGCTCCTGTTTCAACAGTTGCTGGTTTTGTTGCATTTGTTGCCGTGTTTCCTTTAACACCAGGCTCTGTTGCGGTTACTTCCAAAATAACACTTGCCGGCATTTCAACAGAAAGTGGCATACTGTCTTCAGAGTTGATTAAAACAGTTACAACTTCACCTTCTTTTAACAATCCAGGATTATCTAAAGCATTTACGCTTAAAGTAATCTGAGTATAATCTTCCACATTCATAAAGTGAAAAAGATCTCCCTCTGGATATAGGTACTGGAATTTATGTGTTTCTACACGAACATCATCTAATTTATGTCCTGCAGAAAAGGTGTTATCTATTACTTTACCTGTAGTTACACTTTTTAATTTCGTTCTTACAAAAGCAGGTCCTTTACCTGGTTTTACGTGTAAAAATTCAATTATTTTAAAAATATCATGATTATATCTGATACATAATCCATTTCTGATATCTGATGTTGTTGCCATTATTTATTTAATTTGATTTAAAATATCCTTTCATTATTCCGCGTTGAGAGTCTCTAATAAACTGAAGAATCTCATCGCGTTCCGGAGTGGCCTCCCACTCTGCTTCTATTATCTCTACAGCTTGTGTATTGTTGTAGTTTTTTTGATACAACACACGATAAATATCCTGTACTTCTCTTATTTTTTCAGTTGAAAATCCTCGTCTTCTTAATCCTACTGAATTAATACCAACGTACGATAATGGCTCTCTTGCCGCTTTAACAAACGGAGGCACATCTTTTCTTACCAATGATCCACCCGTTACAAAGGCATGATTACCTATAGAGCAAAACTGATGTACTGCCGTCATTCCTGCAAGTACTACATAATTTCCAACATTAATATGCCCGGCTAAAGTACTGTTATTAGAGAAAATACAATTATTACCTACTATACAGTCGTGTGCAATATGGCAATACGCCATTATTAAACAATTATCGCCTATAACTGTTTTCATACGGTCTGAAGTCCCCCTGTTAATAGTAACACATTCTCTAATGGTTACATTATCACCTATTATGGCCAAAGTTTCTTCATCATTATATTTAAGATCCTGAGGAACGGCAGAAATAACGGCTCCTGGAAAAATATTACAATTTTTACCTATGCGAGCACCTTCCATAATGGTTACGTTACTTCCTATCCAGGTTCCTTCACCAATTACAACATTGTTATGAATAGTTGTAAATGGGTCGATTACAACATTTTTTGCAATTTTCGCACCGGGATGCACATATGCTAATGGTTGATTCATCTATATATTTATTATTTAACTTTAGAAATTTGAGCCATTAATTCGGCTTCTGCACATAATTTACCATTCGCATAAGCATAACCTTGCATATGACAAATTCCTCTTCGTATTGGTGTAATCAGGTCACATTTAAAGATTACCGTATCACCTGGTACTACTTTCTGCTTAAATTTAACATTGTCAATTTTCATAAAGAAAGTTAAGTAGTTTTCAGGATCCGGTACTGTACTTAGTACAAGTATACCTCCGGTTTGTGCCATAGCCTCTACAATTAAAACTCCCGGCATTACCGGTGCGCCCGGGAAATGACCTGCGAAAAACGGCTCGTTCATGGTCACGTTTTTCATTCCTATAACACCTGAATCCGTTAATTCAAAAATTTTGTCAATCAATAAGAATGGTTGTCTGTGCGGCAACATATTCATAATTTGATTCACATCCATTAACGGCTCCTGATTTAAATCTATTACCGGTACGTTATTTCGACGTTCGTTCTTTATAATTTTAGACACTTTCTTG
Organism: Formosa sp. S-31; assembly: GCF_051172795.1. Classification (NCBI taxonomy): domain Bacteria; kingdom Pseudomonadati; phylum Bacteroidota; class Flavobacteriia; order Flavobacteriales; family Flavobacteriaceae; genus Formosa; species Formosa sp. S-31. Next base: position 342,242 of record NZ_JAENDK010000002.1, on the reverse strand, counting down.
GCAAACTGTGTGTTTACAAAATGTCCTGGTTTATTAGCAATAACCTTTCCACGAATTTTAGTTCCAATCAGGGCTAAATCTCCAATAACATCCAGTAATTTGTGTCTTGCGGCCTCGTTTGGATGATGCAAGGTTAAATTGTCTAAAATGCCGTTAGGTTTAACTGCGATGCTGTCTTTATCAAAGGCTACTTTTAGTTTTTCCATTGTTTCTGCAGATAATTCCTTATCCACATACACTATGGCATTATTTAAATCGCCACCTTTAATTAAACCATTTTCCAAAAGCATTTCAATTTCATGTAAAAAACTAAAAGTTCTGGAATCTGAAATATTGTCCTTAAAATCGGAAATCTGATTTAAGGTAGCATTCTGAGTTCCTAAAACTTTAGTTCCAAAATCTACCATGGTAGTAATCTGATATTCCTTACAAGGCATCAGTAAAATTTCGCTACCCGATTCCTCATTGGTATAAGCAATAACATCGGTTACCACATATTCTTCTCTAAAAGCGTCCTGTTCTACGATTACCGCATTTTCAAGAGCTTCTACGAAAAACTTGGAGGATCCATCCATAATCGGAGGTTCTGCAGCATCTAATTCTATAAGAACATTATCTAAATCTAACCCGACTAAAGCTGCTAATACGTGTTCACACGTTTGAATTACCACGCCATTTTTTTCCATTACCGTACCGCGTTCGGTATTGGTAACGTAATTAGCATCGGCTTCGATTACAGGAGTTCCTTCAAGATCTAAACGCTTAAAGGCAAATCCAAAATTTTCTGGAGCTGATTTAAATGTTAAAGTCACATTTTTTCCAGTATGAAGCCCAACCCCATTTAAAGACACTTCTTTTTTAATGGTTTTTTGCTTGATTTCAGTAGTAACTATAGCCATTATTTTTTTTCTATTTCGTTTATTACTTTTACTAGTTTAGGTAAGTTTTTAAAGTGGACATACGATTTATTATAGTCCGTTAAAGTAAAGGCCGGAGAGCCTTGCAGTATTTCGTTATCTTTAACACTTTTATTTATTCCGGATTGCGCCTGGATCTTCACATTATTTCCTATAGAAATATGCCCTACGATACCAACCTGACCTCCAATCTGGCAATTTTCGCCAATTTTGGTTGAGCCTGCAATTCCTGTTTGCGCCGCAATAACCGTATTTTTTCCGATTTCTACGTTATGTGCTATTTGAATTTGATTATCCAGCTTAACGCCTTTACGAATTATTGTAGACCCCAGAGTTGCCCTGTCAATAGTTGTGCCGGCACCTACGTCCACAAAATCTTCCAGAATTACATTTCCTATTTGTGGCACTTTATCATATTCACCATGTTCATTAGGTGCAAATCCAAATCCGTCAGCTCCAATGATAGTTCCTGAATTGATAACACAGTTTTTACCAATAACACAGTCTGAATACACTTTAGCACCAGAAAAAAGCACGGTATTATCTCCTATAGTTACATTATCGCCAATGTAAGAATTCGGGTAAATTTTTACATTATTTCCCAGACTTACATTTTCACCTATATAGGTAAATGCGCCTATATAAATATCTTTTCCCTGTTTACAGGATTCAGCTATATAAACCGGGTGCTCTATTCCCTGCTTATTCATTTTCACACTATTATAGTATTCCAGCAATTTCGAAAATGCCTTATAAGCATCATCTACTTTAATTAATGTGGTTGCTATATCGTGTTCAGGCTCAAAAGTTCTGTTAACTATTGTTACAGAAGCCTTTGTAGTGTATATATGTGATTTGTATTTAGGGTTAGCCAGGAAAGTAAGAGCGCCTTCTACACCCTCTTCTATTTTAGATAATTTAGACACTTCTATTTGCGGATTCCCCACAACATCACCGTCTAAAACACCTGCTATTTGTTCTGCTGTAAATTTCATCGTGGCAAAAATAGGAAAAATGTACTAAAGTTTGACTTTAGGATAACATATAAAATATTTAGTAACAGGTTTAGATAAGGCTTTCAAATTTAATTGATCGGAGGCTTTTACAATATCTTCAATCTTACCCGATTTATGCAAAATGTTTATATGCTGTCCTTTTTGCTGATAAGCCTGATTAGAAATTTCGCCTGTAAACACAAAATATTCGGCCTCGTCTTCACTTATATTGTATTTAGTTGTTAATGCTGAAATATGACTATGCAATAGTTCCTTCTTTATTTTTTTCTTTTTAAGCTTAATGGTGAGTAAATCTCTGTTCAAAATCATTTCACATAGATTTTTCAAAACAAAATCATCGTGATACTGCCACTCTTTCATAGCAGAAACAATATCGTAATCGTCCAATTTGCTAAAGGTTTCTAGAGTCACCACATTAAAATTAGTTTCCGAAATTTCCTGATTTAAAAAATAGGACAAAGCCCGACTCGCTTTTAAGTGCACCCCTTTATGTGCCAATTCTTTTGCGCGCTTTAACACCCGAATTAAAAGCTGTTCGGCCACCAAACCTGTTTTATGCAAGTACACCTGCCAGTACATTAACCTTCGAGCAACAAGAAACTTTTCTACGCTGTAAATACCTTTATTTTCCACTACAAGTTCATCGTCTACAACACTAAGCATCGTAATTAAACGTTCGCTGTTTATATTACCCTCTGCCACTCCGGTATAAAAACTATCGCGCTTTAAATAATCGGCCCGATCCATATCCAGCTGAGAAGAAATAAGCTGACACATGAAATTTCGGGGGTATTCCTTTTTAAAAACAGAGATGGCTAAAGTTAAACTTCCGTTAAATTCATCATTCAAATGCTCCATAAATAACAGAGAAATCTGTTCGTGCGACACCCCGTTTACGATACTGTGTTCCATAGCATGAGAAAACGGTCCATGGCCAATATCATGTAAGAGAATTGCAATATAAAGCGCTGTTTCTTCGTCTTCAGAAATTTCAACACCTTTAAAACGCAGCACATTAACCGCTTTTTGCATTAAATGCATACAACCTATAGCATGATGAAATCTGGTATGATGGGCTCCCGGATATACCAGATACGACATGCCCATCTGAGTAATTCTACGAAGTCTCTGGAAGTATTTATGTTCTATTAAATCGAAAATTAACGAATTTGGTATAGTAATAAATCCGTAAATTGGGTCGTTTAATATTTTTAGTTTATTCATCTAAAATGTTTAATTAGCACTTCAAAACAAGCTTCAAAATAGTAAAAAAAATCGCAATAGCATTGCAAATATAACGATATGAACAACATAAATATACTTTGGGTAGATGATGAAATTGATTTGTTAAAACCCCATATTTTATTTTTAGAAAAGAAAAATTATAAAGTAACAACCTGTACCAGTGGCACCGAAGCTTTGGAAGTATTGAACGAGCAGGTTTTTGATATCGTATTTTTAGATGAAAACATGCCGGGGTTAACCGGACTGGAAACGCTTAACGAAATTAAAGAGAAAAACCATAATCTTCCTGTGGTTATGATAACCAAAAGTGAGGAAGAGTACATTATGGAAGAAGCCATTGGTAATAAAATTGCCGATTACCTGATAAAGCCAGTAAATCCCAATCAGATTTTATTGTCACTTAAAAAAAACCTGGATCACTCCCGACTAGTTTCCGAAAAAACAACTTCAAATTATCAGCAGGAATTTAGAAAAATAGCTATGGATCTCGCCATGGTAAATTCTTACGAAGACTGGGCTAATCTGTATCAAAAACTTATTTACTGGGAAATTCAGTTAGAAAACATTGAAGATCCGGGTATGATTGAGATTCTCGAATCTCAAAAAACGGAAGCTAATTCCCTTTTCGGAAAATTTATTGAAAAACATTACGAAGACTGGTTTTCTCCTAACTCAGATGCTCCAACTATGTCGCATACCTTATTTAAAGAGAAGATAGTCCCTCAACTTTCTAACGACCAACCTACTTTACTGGTCGTTATAGATAATTTAAGGTACGACCAATGGAAAGCTTTCGAACCTTTTGTAACAAATTATTACAAAAAAGAATCAGAAATTCCGTTTTACAGCATTTTACCTACAGCCACCCAATACGCCCGTAATGCTATATTCTCGGGGCTTATGCCGGCAGAAATGGAAAAAATGCATCCTGAATACTGGAAAAACGACACCGACGAAGGTGGGAAAAATTTATATGAAGCCGAATTTCTTGCCGCTCAACTAAAGCGACTCGGTTTATCTCATTTAAAACATGAGTACCATAAGATTACCAGCATGAAATCGGGCAAAAAAATGGTTGACAACTTCAGAGCAATGAAAAACAACGACCTTACTGTAGTTGTTTACAATTTTGTAGACATGCTGTCTCACGCCAAAACCGATATGGATGTAGTAAAAGAACTCGCAGCTAACGATAAAGCCTACCGCTCTTTAACACAAAGCTGGTTTAAAAATTCGCCTTTGTTCGAAATTATTCAACAGGCACAGCAATTAGGCTTTAAACTCATTTTAACTACAGACCACGGAACCATAAATGTGAAAAATCCTTCCAAAGTTGTTGGCGATCGCGATACCAGCTTAAATCTACGCTACAAAACAGGAAGAAGTCTCAGCTACGAAAGCAAAGATGTATTGGAGGCTAAAAATCCTAAATCAATTCACCTTCCGTCTATTACCATGAGTAGCTCTTTTATTTTTGCTAAGAACGACTTGTTTTTTGCTTATCCTAATAATTACAATCATTATGTGAGCTATTACAGAAATACCTATCAGCACGGAGGCGTTTCTCTGGAAGAAATGATTATTCCTTTTATTGTATTAAATCCGAAATAAAATTTATCAAAAACTGCATTTAAAACGCTGCAAAAAAAAGCATTAGCAATTTTAATTTATAATACTTATAATTGCATACATATACTATGCCGATAACAAAAGAATATAATCTGAATGAGCTTGAGGAGGTTGCCAAACTTATATTACGGGAGGCTACGTCTAAAATGTTGCTCTTTTATGGTGAAATGGGTTCTGGAAAAACCACTTTAATTAAAGCTTTAGTAGAAGCTTTGGGTGGCACCGACGAAGTAAGCAGCCCCACTTTTTCTATAGTAAATGAATATCAGGTAAATAACGATTTGGTTTACCATTTTGATTTGTATAGAATAGAAGATGAAGAAGAGGCTTACAACTTTGGTATTGAAGACTATTTAAGCTCTGATGCCTGGATGTTTATAGAATGGCCAGAACGTTTAAAAGATTTGCTTGAAGAAGAACAAAGCAATAGTATTGGTATTGAAGTAAAAAATAATGAAACGCGAATTTTAAAATTTTACAATAACGAAAGCCAAAATACAGCTGAAATTAAATTGTTTAATTAATACGAGTAGTTTTTACGGTAAAACCGTAACACTCAAGCCTTAAAACACGTTATTTTAACATAATTTTAACATTTTAGCGGATTTTTAATCTATGCATTCCATATATTTGAATCATTAATTAATTAATCCCTTAAAATTATGAAAACTAAAAAGTACGTAATCGCATTCGCGATTTTTGGAGGCATGTTATTTACTGCTCAGGCTGCAAACCTAATTAACTTAGATGACCAACAAGCACCACAAATCGAAAGATGGAGAATTAAAGTTCCAACGCACGGATAATAGAAACCTTATATTAGGGAGTATTATCGCAACGTTTATTGCTGCTACTCCTTATTTGTTCTATTTATACGAAAGTGTTCCAGATACTAAGATCTGGGACACTTTTTTATTTACATACGACAGTAAATTCTACGGGAGTGTATATGTTGTAGCTTGGACAATTACAGGAAAAATCATCCCTCTATTATTAATGTTCATTTGGTTTTTCACCTGTAGACATTGGTGGTATCACGTATTAATTGTACCTATCGCCATGTTTTCATTTCAGATATTTACCATTTTAAATGATGATCTTCAATATGTAGACAGTAACCAGATTTACTACCTTATTCCAATAATGGCCATCATTATCCCGTCCATATATTTAATACGTGCACAAATATTCAACGAGGTTAGCAATGCCAACCAAAGCATGCAGGAATTGGAAGACGAATTTAAAATAAGTCCAAAGGGGTTCTTCGGTAAACTCAGGGATTATTTTTAATTTCCTTAAAAACTTTAAGATATTTATTTGTAATTTGACCTTCTATTTTAGCGTCTAACAAATATGGCTATTTCGTTTTCACCTTTTACACAGCAACAACTTATTCCTCAGGAAGAAACACTTGAGATTTTAAAACACAAGGGCAATTTATTTATTGGTATTCCTAAAGAAACAGCCTATCAGGAAAAACGAGTTTGCCTTACTCCAGACGCCGTATCTGCCTTAATTAACAACGGGCATAAAGTACTTTTAGAATCGGGGGCTGGTTTAGGTGCTAATTTTACGGATAAGGATTATAGCGAAGCCGGAGCAGAAATCACTAAGGATACCGCTAAAGTATTTTCCTGTCCAATGATTTTAAAAGTGGAACCCCCTACTCTGGATCAGATTGAACTTATCAATCCGCAAACCATTTTAATTTCGGCATTGCAATTAAAAACGCAAACCAAAAAATACTTTGAAGCTCTGGCAGCTAAACGCATTACTGCTTTAGCTTTCGAATTCATTAAAGATGATGATGGTCATTATCCGGCTGTAAGATCTTTAAGTGAAATAGCTGGTACCGGAGCTGTTATAATTGCTTCGGAATTACTATCAAATATTAATCAGGGTAATGGTTTATTATTCGGTAATATTTGTGGTGTTCCGCCGGTGGAAGTTGTAATTATCGGAGCCGGAACCGTGGGTGAATTTGCAGCAAGAAGTGCTATTGGATTAGGAGCTAATGTCAAGGTATTCGACAATTCCATTTCAAAATTAAGACGCATACAAACCCATTTAGGACGCCCTATATATACATCTACGTTACAACCTAAAAATTTAACCAAAGCATTAAAACGCTGTGATGTTGCCATTGGTGCGGTAAGAGGAAAATCGCGTTCTCCTATTGTTGTCGATGAAAAAATGGTAGAGAGTATGAAAACAGGCGCTGTTATAATCGATGTCAGTATCGATATGGGAGGTTGTTTTGAAACCAGCGAGGTTACATCTCATAAAAACCCAACCTTTAATAAGCATAATGTAATACATTATTGTGTGCCAAATATTCCGGCCCGTTTTTCCAGAACAGCCTCTATTTCAATAAGTAACATATTCACCCCTTATCTTTTAAAAATTGCGGATGAAGGCGGATTAGAAAATTCTTTAAGATTTGAGAAAGGTTTAAAAAATGGGTTGTACTTTTATCACGGCATTTTAACAAACCGTTCGGTTGGAGAGTGGTTTAATTTAAAACATAGTGACATTAACCTTTTAATTTTTTAAATGACTTTATTTCAGCGTATTGGATATTATCTTGGCGGATTTTCTATAGGATTAATTATTCTGGCATTTTTTCTCAGTGGAAAAAAAACATCCTGTAGCTACGGGCCGGAATCGCGTGTTCTAAAAAACATTAATTCCAAAAACGTCACATTTTCCGAAGCAGCTCAGGCAGTTATAACAGAGAAACATCTGGATACCGTTGTCGTAAACCATATTTTAAGAAAAGGTGATGTGGATTTCTCAAAAAGTGATACAAAATCTGAACCTTGTAAAACCTATGTTTTAAATGGTACCTCAAACAAAAAGGCCATAAGTTTAACCGTAAAAAACTGTGAAACCACAGCCACTGTAGAACATATTACTGTGCAAAACTAACGCCCTAACTCCCTATCGTTTTCACGTTTGAAAACAATTAAAACAAAATAATTTCTTTACTTTTAAGAGCGTTTTAGTTGCACACTAAAATGATTATCACAGCCTTAAAATGTAAAGTATATGGATTTTAAAACAAACTCTATAAAGCTAATCGCTTTAGCTTTATTCTGTATCGCTTGCAGAACCGAACCTAAAACCAATGCTGTTTCGGAAATAAGCACTGCGGATACCATTAGCATACAATCTGAAGAAAAATCAACTCACCCACTTCAAGACAGCGTTGATTCAAAATATACCCCATCCAGTGTAAACGACGAACTCGCCCTTAAAATAGAGGTGTATATTAAAACTAAAATGCTTACAGCAAATGAAATTAATATTATCCCTGCAGAACAGCGTAAATTTCAGTTGTACCAGACAGATTTAAACGGAGATGGTCAAAATGAAATTCTAATCAATTTCATGACGTCCTATTTTTGCGGTTCGGGAGGCTGTACTATGGTTTTATTAGATCATAATTTTAATGAAATCACCAATTTTTCAGTTATGCGAACTCCCGTGTATGCCGAAACTACTACAAAGAATGAATGGCGCATTTTACTTACGCGATCCCAAGGTGAATTAAAAGCATTAGTTTTTAATAATGGCACCTATCCTTCCAACCCTTCCGTGGTAGAAAAAGCACCTTATGACGCTCCTAGTGGTCACGCCGAAATTATGTTCGATGACACTTTTAGTCCTGCTAAAACATATACTTTTTAACAGAAAACCATATCTTTCAAATACACCTATTTTAATCAAAAAACTCACAATCTAACACCTATGACTTCTATATCAAACCTTAAATTTAAACTTAAGGTTACTGTTTACATTTTCATATTTATTTCTTTTGGTTTTACCGGACACTGCGCAAATGGCATCTGGTTTAGTCCCGCAACGCAAACAGAAATAGCTTACACGGTTACGGATTCTAAAACACCCCTAAAAGATGCTACAGGCAACTATATAACTATAGTTTATTTGGAACATCTGGCTATAAAAAACCTTAGCGGTTTTTCCAATACCGAAAATAAAAACTGGTTATTAAAACAAGGGTATCGAATTATTACTTTGGACTATAAAAATCACCCTAAAACAGTTTCTCCTCTAATTAATCAGGATATTACAGCCATTAACCAGGAATTAGCCAACGGAAAATTCTTGACGACACTACAATGTTCTAATTATAAAAGCTATATTTTATTTGAAGGTTACCGGATTGCCAGAGATATAGATTATTTTAAAGATAATCCTGAGGTTTATAATACACCTGCTGAGTATAAAGCGGGAGACATGCTACATATGGATATCATTTATCCTGCAAACCCGAGCCATCCGGTTCCTGTTGTTTTATCCTTTTCTTATAGTAATAGTTACGCGTTCTATGATAAAAATTTAAACAGACTAAGTGATGCTGGTAAAGATTTACGCTTACATTTGCCATATACCTTAGCGGGATTTAAAGATTCTATACTTGAAGGAGCCCCCGCCAGTGGCATAGCATGGGTCATTGCCGATCATCCTAAGTACTGCCCCTGGGGTAGCGGTAAACCCGTGAACGGCCCCAATGATGCCTATAAATCATTTGAAAGTAATCCTGATACCGCTCAAAAAGTAAAATCCGCTATCCGTACATTACGAACTAAAGGTGCTATGTTAGGACTTTCGGGCCAAATTGGAATTTATGGCTTTTCACGAGGCTCTACAGCGGGTTCTATGGCACTTGGCACTAAATCTGTACTGGAGGTCAATCAAGCCGGCTTTTATCAAAATACTGACGATCAGATTCAAGCTGCAATATTAGGTCCTGGTGTATTCGATTATACCATTATTTATAATACTTTAAATGACGGTGATAAAAATTTAGAACAACGCTGCCCTTTGGTATGGGGAAACTTAAAACAAAATTACAAGCTTTGGAAAACCATGGGCTCTGAATATCTCATTGAAAGCTCAAAAACGCCTCCCGTACTCCTGTTTTACAATACGACCGATGATGCCTATTACGGTGAGCAAATTACGCATCTTAGAGTAAAATTAGACCGATTAAACATTACCAATACCCTTTTAAAAGATTATGGTAAAGGACATTCTGTTCCTCAAACTCCAGAAGATTTAAAAATTCTATATAACTTTTTAAAAGCGCATTTAAATCCTCCAAAAGTCAATTAGAAACATAAAAAACAAGGTTAAACTAAATTAGTTTAACCTTGCTGCTATTAATCTACCCGTTTAACACTTTAAAAACTTAAAGTTATAACGTAAGGAATATCAATTTATTTTAAAATAAAGTCAGAATTTCTAAAGCCAGGGGCCTTTGTTAATGTTATAGAAGAAAGAAAATGAAATTCTGACTTTATATGTTAGATTTAATCATTTATTGGGGAAAACGATACAAACTAAACTTTTAATGTTTTTAAAGGCGTGCCTTCAGTTATTACACTCGGCTTTTTAGATTTTGAGATTGATACTTTCATTAATATTGAAATAATTAAAGCAACCACAAAAAATACCGAAAATACCATTAACGTACTGTCTAATGATCCTGTACGATCTTTAACCCAGTCGTAAACTGTCGGTCCTACAACGCCGGCCACTGCCCAAGCTGATAAAACCCGACCGTTTATTACACCTAAACTTTTGGTTCCGAACAAATCGCCAACAAAAGCAGGTAACACGGCATAGCCTCCGCCATACATGGAGATTACTAAAAACAACACACTTAAAAATAACCATTCCATACCAATTTTTGGCAACATATAAAAGGCTACAATCTGAATTAAGAAGAACACAATAAAGGTATTATCCCGGCCTAAATAATCTGATAAGGTAGACCAGATTAAACGACCTAAACCATTAAATATTCCTATAAATCCAACTATGGCAGCAGCTTCCAGAGGTGTATAGTTCAACATTTCCTGCATCATAGGACTGGCAGCAGCAATGAGCGCAATACCACAGGAAATATTAATAAACATCATGGTCCACAAGTACCAGAACTTTTTAGATTTTATAGCCTCGGAAGAACTTATTTCTGTAGCAACAGCATGTTGCTCTTCTTGTTTAGGCGGCACATAACCATCGGGTAAATACCCTTCTGGCGGTGCTTGTAAATACAGCGAAGACAAGACTATTATAACCGCATATAAAGCTCCTAAAGTGTAAAATGTTGGTGCCACACCTAAATGTTCAAAAAGGGTTTGCATAAACGGTCCGAAAATAAGAGCCGAAAATCCGAATCCCATAATCGCCATGCCCGTAGCCAGACCTTTACGGTCTGGGAACCACTTTACTAAGGTGCTAACTGGCGCAATATATCCTAAACCTAATCCTACACCACCAATAACTCCATAAAAGATGTAAAATAAAGGCAGGGAATTGAATTGCGCCGCCAGTCCAGCACCAAATATCCCTAAACCATAGCAAAGTCCTGCTGTAATACCACTTTTTCTAGGTCCGACACGTTCTACCCATTTTCCTAAAAAGGTGGTCGTTAGTCCTAAGAATAAAATGGCCAATTTAAAGGCCCATTTAATATCGCTGCCTTCCACACCAAACACCTCTTTTACCGGGTTGGTCATAACCGAATACGCGTAAATGGAACCTATTGATATATGAATGCCTATTGCCGATGCCGCAATAAGCCATCTGTTTTTTAGTTTGTTTGTCGACATGGAGTTATTTGTATTAATTTACTTTAACCTCTTTAAAATAATTTTGAAGTACAGCAACAGCACGGTCTATTTCTTCTGGGGTATTCTCTCTGGCATCTTTCAATTCGTAGTCCCAACCCAGGGCTTCCCATTTGTGTACTCCCAGTTTATGATAGGGTTGTAATTCTATTTTCTCTATTGTTTTATAATCTTTAAAATGCGCACCAAGTGCATGCAGTAAGTCCGGAGAATTTGTTATTCCAGGAATTAAAACATAACGCAACCACATAGGTTTTCCTGTAGCTTCACGCTGAGCTGCGTAATTAAAGCTGATTTCTTTATTTTTTGCAGCTACCAGTTTTTGAAACCCTTCTTCGGTCATATGTTTAATATCCAGCATAACCAGATCGGCATAATCGTGAAGTGTTTCTGTAAAATGGTTTAAAATTCTACCATTAGTATCTATGTTGGTATGAATTCCTTCTTCTTTAAGACGTTTAAAAAACGGAATTAAGGCCTTGGCCTGTAATAAAGGTTCTCCCCCGGAAACGGTAACACCACCTGTGGTTCCAAAATACGGTTTCATTTTAACGGCACGATCAACTAAGGTTTCGATCTCATAAGTTGTTCCGCCGTGGGTATCAATCGTATCAGGATTGTGGCAATACTGACACTTTAATTTACAGCCCTGCAAAAAGATTACAAATCGTATGCCGGGACCATCGTGAGTGCCAAAAGATTCTAAGGAATGTACCTGGAGTGTGTGAGTTATTGGTGTTTCCATTGTAATGTTATTTAATTATAAAATTAAAAAAAAGGTGCTCAGGACATTCAGGTAAGAAATAAAATTGCCGTTAGCCAAGTCTGAAAATAATTACCTGAACGCTACTGAACACCTTTAATAAACATTACATGGATTCATGGAACGATCTTGAGATCACTTCCATTTGTTGTTCACGAGTTAATCTGATAAAGTTAACTGCGTACCCGGAAACACGGATTGTTAATTGTGGGTGTTCTTCCGGATTGACCATTGCATCTAAAAGGGTGTCTTTGTTTAACACATTCACATTTAAGTGTTGTGCGCCTTTTTCAAAGTAACCATCCAGAGTGGCCGATAAATTTACTATCTGATCTTCTACTGTAGCTCCTAAAGATTTAGGTACTATAGAGAATGTATTTGAAATACCGTCTAAAGCATCTTCATAATTCAATTTAGACACTGAGTTTAATGATGCTATAGCTCCGTTTTTATCGCGACCATGCATTGGGTTAGCTCCTGGTGCAAAAGGTATACCTTTAGCGCGTCCGTCTGGAGTAGCCCCTGTTTTCTTACCATACACTACGTTAGAGGTAATAGTAAGTACAGACATTGTTGGTTCTGCGTTTTTATAAACTGGTAATTGTTTTAATTCATTATTAAAGTCTGCGACAGCATTGGCAGCTAAAATATCTACACGATCGTCGTCGTTACCATAGGTTGGGAATTCACCTTCGATTTCAAAATCTGTAGTTAACCCTTGCTCGTTACGAATTGGTTTTACTTTCGCATATTTAATTGCTGAAAGTGAATCGGCAACAATAGATAATCCGGCAATACCATATGCGATATTAATATCTGGATTCGTATCGATTAAAGCCATCTGAGATTTTTCGTAGTAGTATCTATCGTGCATGTAGTGAATAATATTCATAGAATCGTTATACACTCTTGCAATTTCTTTCATCGCTACTTTAAAGTTAGCCATTACTTTATCGAAATCTAAATACTCATCGGTATACTCAGGGATGCCTGCAACCACTTCTTTACCTGTATTTTCACAACGTCCGCCATTAATCGCTAATAATAAAGTTTTAGCCAGGTTGGTACGTGCGCCAAAGAACTGAATTTGTTTTCCAATTTCCTGGTAAGACACACAACAAGCAATACCGTAGTCGTCTGAATTACGACTTGTACGCATTAACTCATCATTTTCAAACTGAATTGAAGAGGTGTCTATAGATACTTTAGAACAGAAATCTTTAAAGTTCTGTGGTAAATCTTTAGACCAAAGTACTGTAATATTTGGTTCTGGTGATGGCCCTAGGTTGTATAAGGTATGTAAGAAACGGAAAGACGATTTTGTTACTTTTGTTCTTCCATCCTGGAAAATACCACCAATGGCTTCAGTTACCCAGGTTGGATCTCCTGCGAAAATTTCATCGTATGCCGACATTCTTAAGTGACGAACCATACGAAGTTTCATAACAAACTGATCGATATATTCCTGAGCTTCAGCTTCAGTAATTAAACCAGCTTCAAGATCTCTTTCAATATAAATATCTAAGAAAGAAGACACATTACCTAAAGACATTGCAGCACCATCCTGCTCTTTTACAGCCGCTAAATACGCCATATACGTCCATTGAACGGCTTCTCTTGCTGTTTCTGCAGGACGACCAAGCTCTAACTCGTAATAGTTACCCATGGTAATCATATCCTGTAGCGATCTGATTTGCTCAGACACTTCTTCTCTTAAACGAATAACATCGTCTGTAAAAGGTCCGTTTATATTAGCTAAATCTTTTTGTTTTTCAGCAATTAAGAAATCAATACCATATAAAGCCACACGACGGTAATCTCCAATAATTCTTCCACGTGCATAGTTATCTGGTAATCCGGTTACAAAACCTAACGAACGGAATTTTCTGATTTCATCATTATACGCATCAAAAACACCATCATTATGGGTTTTTACATATTTAGAAAATAATTCAGTGATCTTATCGTTAGCCTGTAAGCCTTGCTCCTCTAATGCTTTTTGCACCACTTTAAAACCTCCAAACGGTTTCATGGCACGTTTTAAAAGCTCATCGGTTTGTAAACCTACAATTGTTTCGTTGTCTTTATCTATATATCCAGCCTGAAAAGCACTTACTCCTGAAATAACATCGGTATCTACCGAACGTACACCATTATTCGCGCGTTCCTCTTTCATTGCAGCTTTACAGATATCCCATAAAGTTTCTGTTTTCTTAGTTGGTCCAACCAAGAAATCGCTGTTTCCGTAATAAGGTGTAATGTTTTTAAGTACGAAGTCACGTACGTTAATACTGTTATTCCAAGCTCCGGCCTGGAAGTCTTTTGCTTTTTTCTCTTCTCTTATTAACTCTGCTGTTTCCATATAATGTTTATTTTGTTAATTAGAAATCCATTTATTAACACAACAAATGTACCTCAGGAGTCCTTTTTAAAACATGAACTTTGTCATGTTTCAAGATTCAGCAGTTATTATAAGTCATTACAACGTTTTAGTAAAATTAGAAGGAATTCAAATTAAAAGGGTTGATTTTAAATTATTTAAACAAAATTCAACAAACCCCTAAATAACACTAAAAAAAGATTGATTTTTATTGCGATAAATATAAAAAGTTGAAAAATTCTTAATTTTTTCACAATTTTTATCATTTCAGACACACTAAACTTACACCATTAATTTTCAAACGTTTACGTAAATTACACAACAAATTAAGTTTCATTAATTTAAAGTAATTTAAACATAAATATTGAAACACTTTTTTAAAATTTAAGTGCTGAAACAATCGGTTTTTAAACCGAATTATACTCTGTGAAGATGAGGAACAAATAGCCTATTGGCCCCGGAAAAATATAACGGTACTAATTGTTTTTACTAAAATATTTAAATCCAGAAAGAACCCGCGATGTTTTATATAATACAGGTCGTATTGTAATTTTAATAAACTGTCGGCAACGGTTTCCCCATAACGTACTTTAATCTGAGCCCAGCCCGTAATTCCGGGCTTAATCATATGTCTGGCTTCGTAAAACGGAATAGTTTCCGATAAATCCTTAACAAATTCAGGACGTTCAGGACGTGGACCGATTAGACTCATGTGTCCTTTTAAGATATTTATACATTGCGGAAATTCATCTAACCGTGTACATCTTAAAAACCTTCCAAAAGCAGTCACACGTTTATCGTTTTTACACGCCCATACTGCGCCGTTTTTTTCGGCATTTACCACCATGGTTCTGAATTTAACGATATTAAACGGCTTTCCATGTCGCCCTACGCGTTCCTGTGTATAAAATAAAGGACCTCGGTTTGCAAAAAGATTTCCCAGGGCAATAAAAGGTATTAACAGCACACAAAACAAACAGCCTACAACGGCAAAACTAATATCGAAAATCCAGCGTTGTAACAAATACAGTTTATTGTGGTTGTTTCGGCTAAACGGAAAATATTTATAAAAGTCTTTCCCTAAGTAATGTACAGGCACTCTTCCAGTCATAGATTCGAAAGCGTGTGTGTATTCTTTAATTGGAAACCCTTTTTCGAGCAGACACATTAAGTCGTGATATAAATGCGGAGTAATTAATTCGGCGTCATAGGCTGCCACAATAATTTCAGATACATGTTCTTCTTCAATAATACGATGAAGATCTATTGAATTAAAAGCTCTGGTATTTTGTTGTGTATACGTGTTTTCCGGCTGACAGTTAATAAAGCCCACGATATTATAATTTGGGTCTACACTTTTAAAAGACTTTACAATATCATCGATCTGTTCCGGTTCTCCTACCAGCAGTACATGCTTAAAAAACCGTGGACTCGCAATAAGGGTAATATATGCCGAACGCCAAACCATGATTCCACCTAAAATCCCAAGAAAGAAAAACAGAATCTGAATCCGCTTTTCAGGTAAAAACGGTGTAAAATAAGGCGTTAACAAATAGAAACACACCACGACCATCGTAGTCATAAACACATTAGGTAAAGTGCTTTCGAAAACACTGGACTTCTGCAAATCGTAAATTTCGAATACCGTACCAAAAATGGTAATATAAACCACTAAAACAAGTACCCACAACCAGTTCTCGTTGGAAATGGTAAAATAATCAAAATGGAAATAATAACTTAAGCCAAACAGTACAGAAAGTACTATAAAAATATCTACCAGACGCAACAAAATCTTTCGCTCGGAGATATTAAAAGAGATTTGATTTTTGGGCATAGGTTAATTAGTTGGTCTTCATAAATATATGTGATTTATTGACCCGTTCCCATCGCAAACACTCCGGATTCGATGTACGACTAAAATTTTCGTTATGCCGCTGAATTTCAATTATGAAGTTTTTAAAACTTTATAAATTTTATTACGGACTTACGGGTTTCCGTAAGAAAATGTAATAGTATTCTTAAATCTTTGTCATCTAAAAATCTTATTTTATGAAAAAACCAGTTTTATTTATTGCATTATGTTTAAGTTTAATTTTATCAACAGCTTGTAGTAATTCTACATCAGATGAATTTGAAGAAGCGAATGGAGACGTGAAAGAAAAATTATTAAAATCAGTAACGGTAAACTCCAACGGAGATTACAATGAAAGTCGAACTATAACCTTGACATATAATAATCAAGGCGCTCTAAGTACAATTAGTAACGGCGAAGAAAGTAGTGTACTTATATACGAAAACAACTCTTTAACTAACATAACAGGAGGCGGTGAATCCGCATCGATTGAAGATATTTCTGATTCGCCCTATGATGCTTTTGAAACAGGCATTCCTTTAGAATATGATAATAATGGGAACCCTACTTTAATTGAGTTCATAGAAGAATCATATGATTACGAAACCGATAGCTATTATAACAAAGTATACACAGCAGAAGTATCATACGATAAAGCTCCAAACCCTTATTATTACACCTTAGAATCTGCTGGAATAATTTCAGCGATGGATAAGATTAAATTAAACTTTAGTTTAACAAGTAGTCCAGAATTAGTTAAAGCAAAAAGTCTCTTTCCTGTAAACAATCCGTCACAAATCATATATAAAAATAACGAAGGAGATTTATTATTAACACTAACAGCTAACTACGATTATGATGACGAACAATACCCTGAGACAGCCACAATAACAGCTGTGAGTACAGAATATAATGAAACCTCAATTGTAACTGCTATATACTCGTATTTAAAATAATCGAATTTAAATTGAGTATTAAATACTGAATTGCTATATAAAATATGCAATTCAGTATTTTTTTTATTGCCCTGTTCAAACCATTTTATTCCGTATTTTCGTCTAAATTTCAAGTTATATGACTCTGGTTCGCACAGATGCTTTAAATCCCGATTTTGTAGGTCTGGTACGTTTATTAGACAGCGATCTCGCTAAACGCGATGGCGAAGAGCATGCCTTTTACCATCAGTTTAACGGTATCACCCAATTAAACCATGTGGTACTCTATTATCAGAACGGTATTCCTTTAGGTTGTGGTGCTATTAAACCCTTCGATAAAGACACTATGGAAGTAAAGCGTATGTACACCGCCCCGGAAGCGCGTGGTAAAGGTATCGCCTCTGCTATTTTAAGCGAACTGGAAGCCTGGGCAGCAACTCTGGGTTATAGCTATTGCATACTGGAAACCGGCATTAAACAACCCGAAGCGATAGGCTTATACACCAAACAAGGCTACAGTGTTATTCCTAATTATGGCCAGTATGAAAATGTAGCAAATAGTAAATGTTTTAAAAAGACCTTAGGACAATGAAACCAATACTAAGCATATTAGGCTGCGGCTGGCTGGGACTTCCTTTAGCGAGTCATTTAATTGAAAAGGGATATACAGTTAAAGGGACTACAACAACACCAGAAAAACTGGAGCTCTTAAAAACCAAAGGAGTTGAACCCTACCTATTTCAATTGGAGGTTGATTCGAGAATACCTGCAGGTTTCCTCGATACTATAACTTTAATTATTGCGATAACCTCTAAAAACATCGATGGGTTTAAAACGCTGATTACTGCCATAGAGTCCTCTACAATTAAACAGATTATTTTTATTAGTTCTACCTCGGTGTATCCCAACACCAATGGTGTGGTTACAGAAGACACACCTGTTCTGGATACACCACTTGCACAAATAGAACAACTGTTTATTAACAACCCTAATTTTAAAACCACCATTATTCGGTTTGCCGGACTATTTGGAGGCAGCAGACACCCGGGAAACTTTATGAAACCCGAACGTCCTGCCAGTAATCCGGAGGGCTATATTAACCTGATTCATCTGGACGATTGCATTGGCATTATTACTAAAGTCATACAGACAAATACTTACAATACTATTTTTAATGCCTGTTCTGATACGCATCCTACACGTCGCGAATTTTATACAAAGGCAGTTTTACAACAAGGACGCCCCGCACCTGTATTTAACGAAAACTCGTCTAACAGCTACAAAATTGTAAGTAATGCTAAAGTAAAACAGTTATTAAACTACAACTTTACACATTCAGATTTAATTAATTATATTTCAGCATTATAAAACATATAAAGGCAGTTTAAAACAAATTTTAAACTCGCGCATATAATTTATTATTACGCTGTCCTAATTATCTGTAAATTAGTGGTATTAATCCTCTAATTCCGTTTTGTAATGACGCGTATATTAAAAGTCTTTTACCTGATTCTCTTTATTTGTTCTGTAAACCTTCCATCTGCCAAGTCACAGATTAACTCTTCAGAAATTGATGCTCTCATAGCCCGAGCTCTGGATAGTTTTGCTGTTGCCGGTGTGGCTGTAGCTATAGTTAAAGACGGTAAAATAGTACATGAAAAAGGTTATGGTGTAAAATCTATAGATACTAAAACCCCCGTAAACGCCAGTACCAATTTCGGCATTGCCTCAAACAGTAAAGCTTTTACCTGTTCTGCACTCGCCATGCTAGTAGAAGACGGCAAGTTAACCTGGACTGACAAAGTAGTACAACACATTCCGGAATTTACCATGTACAATCCTTACGTTCAGCAAAACTTCACTATAGAAGATCTGCTTACGCACCGTAGCGGACTGTCTCTGGGTATGGGAGATCTTATGTTTTTTCCAGACGGCTCAGATTTTACTATAGACGACATCATTAGTAGCTTTCAGCATTTTAAACCAGTATCTGCATTCCGTACCAAATGGGATTACGATAACCTGCTCTATTTGGTGGCCGGCGAAATTATAAAGCGTGTAAGCGGTATGAGTTACGAGACGTTTATTGAGACTCGGATTTTTAAACCACTGGGTATGGACCACAGTTACAGCTCGTATAACTATATAAAAGACCACAGCAATACTGCCGTACCGCATCTTAATGAAGGCAAAACCATAACAACAGTGCGCCCGGAACAATGGGATCCTGAAAAAATTAACGGTGCTGCCGGGGGTATCTATTCCAATGTTCACGATTTAGCACAATGGATGCTGGTGCAGCTTAACCATGGCAAGTACGGTGAAAATCTGGATAAGGAACTGTTTTCTCTTGCCAGCCAGAACGCTATGTGGACCATACACACCGTACAGCAGGCCAATAAGAATCCGCGGTACAATTCGCATTTTGCCGGCTATGGTCTGGGTTGGCAACTTACCGATGCCAAAGGGAATATGGTCGTTTCGCACACGGGAGGTTTAATAGGCATGCTATCTAAAACGCTGCTTATCCCCGATTTAAACCTAGGTATTGTTGTGCTTACCAATACCTATCTGGACGGTGCAGGTGTTTTTTCAGCAGTATCGCAAACCATTGCCGATTCGTATATGGGATTAGAGACGTTCGACTGGGTAGCTACCTATACTAATACCTTAAAAAATAAAAATACTGAGGCACAAGCTGTTGTAGACGTCGTATGGCAAACTGTAAAGACTAATAAAACAGTACCTGTAAAACCAGAACACTATTTAGGCACCTATGCAGATGCCTGGTTTGGCAAAATCGATATCTATTTAAAAAACAACAAACTCTGGTTTAAATCGCAGCGCTCGCCAAAATTAACAGGTGAATTGTTTTACTATAAGGCCAACACCTTTGTATGTAAATGGAGCGATTCGTATATGGTAGATGCCGATGCCTTTGTCATGTTTAGTCTGGATGAAAACGGACTTGCACAAAGCATAAAAATGAAAGGGATTTCGCCTGCTATAGATTTCAGTTTCGATTTTCAGGATCTCGACCTGCAACGTATTCCTAATCAACAGGAAACCCGGACACACCACTAAAACGCCCGGTTTCTGCTTAACATTCGCTTTATTCTAATTTAACATATTTAAACATTTTATATAAAAACACTCATATTTCTCAAGGTTTCTTAATAGTTACTTAATAGGTTTTAAAATTTCAGTTAACATGTTTCGGTTTGTTTTGCATTCAGAAATAAAAACCAAATAAACTATTACCATGACTATTAAGAAAAGAAGTATTTTTGCTGCTTGTAGCCTACTTGCTTTCAGCTTTATCTCGTGTAGTAACGACGAAGATTCTATTAACGAACAGGACTATGTAACCTACGACAATCATATCGAGCTTATAGGTGAAGATAATATGAGAGACCTTGGAGGGTTTGTAGGTGCCGAAAATAAGCGCATATTATACCGTAAACTATTCCGCTCTGGAGAATTATCGGCTTTAACTGCAGAAGATCAGGCTACGCTTATAGATCTTGGTATTAATCAGGTGATCGATTTACGTACAGACAGCGAGGTTGAAGAAGCTCAGGACGTTTTACCAGCAGACATTGCAGCGTACCACTACTCTTTAATAGACGATTCTAACGGGGCTACCAATGGTACCGATTATATGGCTATGGTAATGTCTGGCGAGCTTAAAGCCACAGACCTTATGCTACCTGCATATTCAGAAATTGATACCCACAGAGAACAACAATGGGAAGCAATTTTCGATTTATTAGAGCAGGATAACGCTGTATCCCTTTGGCATTGTACCGCAGGTAAAGACCGTGCAGGTATGACTACTGCTTTAGTGTTAACAGCTTTAGGTGTAGATAAAGAAACTATTATAGAAGACTTTATGAACTCGAACACCTATCTATCTGAATACATAGAGAATACAGTAGCTTATATGAACAGTAACTACGGCCCTGGTGTTGGCGAATTATTGCGCCCGCTTCTTGGTGTAGAACGCGATTATATCGATGCGTTTTATACGGCTGTAAACGAAAAATACGGTAGTATGGACAATTTCCTAGAGGTACTTAAAGTAGATGTACAAAAACTTAGAGCCATTTATTTGGAAAAATAAGTGTCTTCATTTTTTAACTCGTTATATTTTCACACGTTTCAGAGCCTTGTAGTTTACTACAGGGCTTTGTACTTTTAGATAGAGTCCTGCCCTGACTTTATTCAGTTTAAATTGCGATAACTCCTCTCTGTTTCAAAAGCTTAAAATATTCGTTAACTTTAATAGTATGCAGGACCTGTTACCTAATACTATGATATTTTGGTTTTCGGTTCCTGTGCTAATACAGACCAACAATGCCAGAAACACAATTCGACATACAGGGCTTAAGCAGTGCCCAGGTAGACCAGTCCAGAGCAGAACACGGCACTAATGTTTTAAACTACAAACAGCAAAACACCGTACTAGATGCTTTAAAGAGTCTGGCTAAAGAACCTATGATTTTACTCCTGCTCGCCGCGGCCATTATCTATTTTATCAGTGGCGAAACAGGCGATGCCCTCTTTTTATTAAGTGCCATAGGTATTGTATCGGCCATTGCATTGTATCAGGACACTACAAGTCGCAATGCGCTCGAAAAGTTAAAAGCGCTAACGCAACCCCATTGCAAAGTAATACGCGACGGCGAAGTGCAATCTATAAACAGCGAAGCTCTGGTTGTTGGCGATTTTATGATGATTGAAGAAGGCACCGCCATTCCTGCCGATGGCCGCATTGTGCAATCCAACGACTTTTCGGTTAACGAATCCATACTAACAGGAGAAGCACTGCCGGTATTTAAAGACAGTACCCTAGACAACAATCAGAATGTTATTTATAAAGGCACTACTGTGGTTAGTGGTTTGGCTATTGCCACGGTAAGCCATATTGGTAATGCCACCCAGCTGGGTAAAATAGGGAAAAGTCTGGAAGACATTAGCGAAAGCAAAACCCCGCTTGAACTACAGATAAACAATTTTGTAAAGAAACTGGTTATTCTGGGTACCCTGGTGTTTCTAATTGTCTGGGCCATTAATTTCTTTAATTCGCGCAATGTTTTAGACAGTCTTTTAAAAGCCCTTACTCTGGCCATGAGTATACTGCCCGAAGAAATCCCCATGGCCTTTAGTGCCTTTATGGCTATAGGTGCCTGGCGACTCATGAAAAAAGGCATCCTTGTAAAGCAAATGAAAATGGTAGAAACACTGGGGAGCACCACAGTAATTTGCAGCGACAAAACCGGAACCATAACCGAAAACAGAATGCATCTGGCTAAGGTATTTACCTTAAACCCGCCTACAGTCACCGTTATAGATTCTGAGTTATCTGTACAAGCCATAGACCTTATTACCACCGCTATGTGGGCCAGCGAACCCATCCCCTTTAACCCTATGGAAGTCGCCCTGCACGAGACCTATGCCCAACACACCACTACAGACCTTCGTCCGCAGTACAGTATGGTACACGAATACCCGCTGGAAGGCAAACCGCCTATGATGACCCATGTTTTTGAAACCCGCGACGGACAGCGTATTATAGCCGCCAAAGGTGCCGCCGAAGCCATAATGGCGGTGTGTAACCTGAGTGCATCAGACAAACAGGAGGTAGAAACCGCCATACAGACTATAAGCAGTTCGGGGTATCGTATACTGGGGGTAGCAAGTAGTGATTTCAGTAGTAACACGTATCCAGAAAAACAACAGGAACTCCCCTTTAATTTTAAAGGTCTTGTAGCCTTTTACGATCCGCCAAAAGCCAACATTCATAGCGTGCTCAATCAATTTTACCAAGCGGGTATCGATGTAAAAATTATTACCGGCGATAATGCTGCAACCACCACAGCCATAGCGCAGCAAATAGACTTTAAAGGTCTGGAAGCGCATATGAGTGGCGAAGACCTTATGAAACTTTCAGATGCCGCCTTACAGGACCAGGTAAAACACACCTATGTGTTTACCCGCATGTTCCCCGAAGCCAAATTGCGCATTATAAATGCCCTTAAAGCCGACGGCCAAATTGTAGCCATGACCGGCGATGGTGTTAACGATGGGCCTGCGCTTAAAGCTGCTCATATTGGCGTGGCTATGGGTAAAAAAGGCACCGAAATAGCCAAACAGGCCGCGTCGTTAATCTTACTGGAAGACGATCTCTCTAAAATGGTCGATGCCGTATCTATGGGACGTAAAATATATACCAACCTTAAAAAAGCAATACAGTATATTATTTCCATACACATTCCCATTATCCTTACGGTGTTTATTCCGCTGGCACTGGGCTGGGTATATCCCAATATCTTTACCCCTGTACACATTATATTTCTGGAACTTATTATGGGCCCTACCTGCTCTATCGCGTTCGAAAACGAACCTCTGGAACCGCATGTCATGACCCAGAAACCACGCCCTTTAAGCACGACGTTTTTTAATAAAAAGGAACTCACCACCAGCATACTTCAGGGACTGGCCATTACTTCAGGAACTTTATTGGCATATCAGACAGCTGTACACTATCAGTGTAACGAAGCGCAAACCCGTACCATCGTATTTACTGTGCTTATTACTGCCAACATTTTTTTAACCCTGGTTAACCGCTCGTTTTACCATTCTGTTGTTACCACATTGGGCTATAAAAACAAACTCATCGGCCTTATTATTGCCATAACCATTGGTATTACCGCACTCTTGCTGTTTATACCGCCATTTACAGCCTTCTTTAAGTTTGAAACTTTAACCGCTACCCAAATTGCTTTTAGTATTGCTATTGGTTTTATATCGGTAATCTGGTTCGAAGGGGTTAAATATGTTAAAAGAAAAAAAAAACTTGCTTTAAATTTAAACTAACCCTCACTTAAACAACTCTATACTAATGCCATAATCTATTATAAAATATATTCACATCTTTATCCCCTCTTATTAATGCCTTATGCGGTAATTATTCCTTATTTTGCTAAGTTTTAAATCAATTATACAGTACCCAAATAACACAAATGACTCGTATAGTAACCTTAATTTTCAGCCTTATTTTAGTTTGTCCATACTTAAGTGCTCAGGATAGTTGGAGAACCCAATTAAAACTCGTGGAGTTTGACAGTTCGATTCATGAAAGACTTTATGAAGTTGATATCGAAGACTATCAGGTGCTTCAACTTATAGAATTAAAAAACGGAGATTTTAAAGGCGTTTTAACAAATGCCATTTCCTCAAGTAAAGACCAAGACGGTCATTTAAAAAGAGACGTGCAAAACATTAGCATTACTCAAACTACAGTTGAAAAACTTATGAAGTTATTGAAACAAAATGACTTTGAAACTATTCCTGACGATTGTTCTTACAATCAGACTCTTGATGGCAGCATGACCACGTTCGTAGTAAATACAAACTCCTTACAACGCAGCTATTCGTATTGGGAACTGGAATCGGACTATTACCATCGCGAGCCCAATATTTCTCCTGAATTGAGAAAAGTCAGAAAAATAATGGATGCTATTAATGCAGAATTTAATTTAAAACAACAGCTTAAAACACTGGTAAAAATATTACACCTTGAACAGCAATATTTTCATTCTATTTTTATGGATGTTGAGACCGAAAAGGGCACTAAAGCATTCAGAATATTTAATTTCAAAGAAGACAGTAAAACGAAAAGAGTAACTAAACAGCTCGAAAAACATGGGTTTACAGATATTCAAATTATAGCCCTAGAACAGGTAGACCATTTTTTGACCGCGCAGGAAAAAAATAATTCGTCCCATGAGGAATCGGCTGATGCTTTTAAAAGTATTATATCTCAGGAGGATTACAACAATTTACCTCTTACAGAAACACTGTATTACCGCGTAAAATTTGTAGAAAAAGCTCATCCGGATAAACTTAGATTAGTAAAACTAGACCTGTCGTTTAAATTTCAAAACACGATTCAATAAGCCTACTCTCGCGAATTTATATAATCTAAACAATCTACTACATTAGCTTCTTATAGTTACCCGTTAGTTATCCCTCGGATAACGCAAACACGATTTTAGAGGGGTTTTGTTCGAGGTTTGTTCGTCTCTGGCTCGGGGCTATATTTTAAAAATGAACGTTTTTAAAACGAATATAGTAGGATACTGCACCCGTATTAAGACAACACAGGAAAAACAGCTCCGGTTTACGGTTTGCCGTAAGGAAAGTCTTAAAAATAATAACTATTTTAGAAGCGGTAAACGAAAACTTAACACCTAAACCTAACAGCACTATTTTTTATATACTACGTTGAGATTTTGAAGATAAGCGTTTATAATTAACTATGAGAAAAAAAGCATATATACTATTTGCACTTTTTATTTTTACATCGTTATGCAGTTACAGTCAGGAAGAAAAAGAGATTTCAGACATCGCATTCGAGAAAGCTGTATTTTATGATATTTTTCCTTCAATTATAGATTCTATTTATTTTGAGACACGCCTGCATCTACCACCTCCCCCTCCTCCCGGTTTTTTCTATAGCAATGAAGAATACAAAAGCGACAGTAATAAAGCCATTAAAGACTACAGAAACACTAAGGAATATAAGACTTATATGGCTAAATACGAGCAAAAAAAAGACGCTTTAAACAAAGATACATCTGCTATCTTTTTAGTAGTTTATGATTCTATTTGTAGATTCGAAAAAAAGGACATCGATGAACTGTCTAAACACTTTAAAATTCAAACTACAATACAAATTAACCCTGAACTAAAGTACCGCATCGACTTAAATAAGCTAATAACGAATAACGAGAAATTTAAATTTAAGTATCGTTCTCAGTTCCCAAAAGGACGTGAATTCTGGAGAACCGAATATGATTATTTTATTGCTGCAAGCGTTGGTTTTAATAGAATTATATTTGACCAGACCAGAACTTATGGTGTTCTTAATGCGGGTTACTCTATTGGCATCTTAAATGGAAGAGGATATAGAATTTTTATTAAGAAAAATAAAAGTGGTAAATGGGTAATTGATTCCATTGAGGATACCTGGTATTCTTAAAAAGGACTACCCCAAACAGCTAATTAAACGTGCATTGCATAACCAGAAAATAAAACAAGGAAAAACTAAATGCATAAAACAATATTTGAGATTACTAAAATGGATTGCCCGTCGGAGGAAAATCTAATCCGCATGAAACTGGACGGGTTTTCAAGCATTGCTCATTTAGATTTTGATATCCCCAACCGTACATTAACTGTTTTTCACACCGGAGACACTGAACAAATAGAAACATCTGTACTTGAACTGAATTTAGGAGGAAAGAAACTATCGACAGAAAAAACACATCAAGTAGATTTTAAAGACAATGTAAACCAGAAAACCTTACTACAGACAGTACTTGCCATTAACTTTGCTTTTTTTATAATTGAAATAACCACGGGTATACTATCGAAATCGATGGGTTTGGTGGCCGATAGCTTAGATATGCTTGCCGATAGTTTTGTTTACGGTATTAGCTTATTTGCAGTTGGCGGCACTGTAGTTAAAAAAAAGCGCATTGCTAAGCTTGCCGGATATTTCCAAATAACACTTGCATTTATTGGGTTTGTTGAGGTTTTGAGACGATTTTTTGGAAATGAAAACCTTCCAGATTTTTCGACTATGATTATCGTTTCAATTTTTGCGCTTATAGCTAACGCAATTTGTCTTTATCTGTTACAACGGTCTAAAAGTAAAGAAGAAGCACATATGAAAGCCAGTATGATTTTTACTTCTAATGACGTTATTATTAATTTGGGCGTAATAATAGCAGGACTTTTAGTTAATTGGTTAAGTTCGAGCACTCCCGATTTAATTATAGGAACAATAGTTTTTGTTTTAGTTGTACAAGGCGCGTTCAGAATATTAAAATTAAGTAAATAAGACTATATTTAGAATTACTAAACCAGATAACTATGAAACTAAAATTTGGCATTTTGAGCCTGGTTATTGTTTTAGCTTTTCAAGCTTGTACAGAAAAAGAAGACGACCTAATAAGCCAAAATTGTGAAACCAATTGTACCGAAATAATTGGAAAATTAATGACAGACAATGCAACTGTACCTATTGTAAATAGAAAAATAACTGTTGTATGGGATAACACAACATATGGTGCCGGGGTTTTAAGAAAAAAAGCAACTACAAGAACGAATGAAAAAGGAGAATTTAATTTAAAGTTTTTAATTCGAGACGACGAGCTAGAAGAAGGCATTCACACAATGTATTATGATGAACTAGATGAGGATAAATTTATTGAGACAGACTTACGCAGAATTTCAATTTATCCGCTTAAAAGAGATACAATTTATATTAGAAACCATAATGTACCCAAAAAAGCGTTTTTAGATTTAACCTTATTAAACTTAGATGATTATCAACAAAAAGATTATTTCTCTACAAATTTCGATTACATCACTCCAGTTGGTTTTTCTCAATCTGTTAGTGGTTTAGTTCGGGGATGGTCTAATGAATTTGAGAGCAATCAATTAATTGAAATAGCTGGCAACCAACCTGTGGCTCTACAAATAGTTAGAAAAATAAATGATGTATTTACAAGGGAATACGACACACTATTTGTTGACGCCGGAACTACAAAAAAATATACTATTGATTTTAACAACTAAAAAACGAACTAGATACCAGATTACTTTTGCATATACTCAGGCTGTCTAGATGTATGATTTTGTTTACATTACGATATTAAAACCAAAATAGATGAAACTAAAAAAAAGAACCTTCGACTTCATTTTTATTGTTGTTTCTACCGCCATATTGCTAACATTATCGGCATATGGACTTTTAGAAAAGTATATGGCTTTTGCTTTAATTCCTATTTTAATAGCATACCAATTAGGACAATATTCTGAAAGAAAGTTTAAGAATAAATGATTTATGAGTTTGTAAATGGAAACACAAACTGACGAACTCTCTAAAAATTAAAAAAAAACAAATTATGAATAGCATACGAATTATTGGTTTAATAATGGTGCTCGTTGGAATTGTGTTACAAATTTCTTTTGAGCATGACGGAACAGATTTCCTTACAGGTGTTTTAGTTGGTGGCGGAATAGTACTACTCGTAACCGGACAGTTTAGATCTAAAAAGAAAGCATAATCTGAATTTTAGCTTGTTTACCATCATTTAAAACTAAAACCTATGAAAAAGCTCTTAATACTAATGGTATTACTACTACCGCTTTTTAACTGTACCACTAAAGATTCAGGAGCTTCTGAAGTACATATAAGACTCTCTAATACCAGTGCTTTTAACTATCAGGATATTATAGTAAACACCTCCACCGGTAACGTTAACTTTGAAGATATTGGCCCTGGTAAGGTATCCGACTATAAAACCTTTGAAATCGCCTATCGCTATGCGTTTGTTGAATTAAAAATAAACGATGAGACCTACACCCTGCAACCCACAGATTATGTTGGAGAAACACCACTATCCAGCGGCTATTACACCTACCAGATTGGTGCAAATGATACTACAGAACAATACCACAAACTATCGCTAACACTAATTAAAGACTAATACCCTTTGCAAATGAATTACCACAACAAACGGTTTAGACCGGTACAAAACACGATTAACGGGGAGACAACAGCAGACACTGTTTTTGAATACAAACAAGAAGGCAACATACTCACTGCCATATATCGTGGCGGTAGCATTACTAAAGGCCATTTAATGGGCCTGGTAGACGCCTTGGGCAATATAGAAATGTGCTACCACCAGATAAACGATAAAGGCGAGTTAATGACCGGCCGCTGTTTGTCTAAACCCGAATTACTACCCAACGGAAAACTAAGACTGCACGAAACCTGGCAATGGACCTCTGGTGATTGCTCGAAAGGACAGTCTGTAATTGAGGAAATTTAAAAATTAGCTTGCTTAAACTATTCTGCTAAAACAAAGTATCTTTAATACCCTGGCTAAAAAGCCTGTATCTTGCTACATAGTATTAGCTTCAAGCTGTAGCAATAAAAAACAGATAGATATAAAATGAAAACATGGAAAATTATTTCGGAAACCGATGTCTCACCAAGCCCTTGGTTTCCTATACAAAAGCACACCATAGAACTCCCAAACGGGACACTAATTGACGACTACTATATTACCACCTTAGGGAATGTGGCTATGGTATTGCCGATAACTACAGATAATGAGATTGTTATGGTGAAACAATATAAACACGGCATTAAAGAAGTAGTGATTGAGTTACCTGCAGGATTTCAGCAAAACGGCAAAAGCATTGAAGACTCTGCTCTGGCTGAACTGGAAGAAGAAACCGGCATTAAAACAAGTCTGGACAAGCTTATCCCCATTGGAAAGATTGCAAATGTACCCACTAAATCATCGCAAATAAGCTTTGGCTTTCTGGCTACAGGAGTCACGTTTAACAGCACACAAAACCTGGATATTAACGAGGATATTGAAATTATAAAACGTACGCCTACCGAAACGCTGAAAATGATACAAAATGGCGAGATCTGGGTAGCCGATACTGTGGCGTTTATTATGAAAGCCTATCTCATGTTTCCTGAGCTTTTTAAATAAAGACAGTAGGCTATTGAGATTGAGCAGAATATATAAATATCCTGCTAAAAGCGTTACACAAAACACAAACAACTGATTTTCAAAATAATAAATCGCATCAGTTTTACTATCTTAGTGTTTTAACCTTAACCAGCTTACTACACATTATTAGGTTGTGTGCCATTAAAACCAACACCATTATGAACCGTATTAAATACCGATTGCCTCTAATTGTCTTATTGTTTTATATACTTACCGGATGCAAAAATGATAACACTTTAGCGCCTGAAGAAAAACCTACCGATGCTGAACTGACGGCCCTGATTACAAAACAAGTAGACAGCCTTTATAGTGTATATCAACGATTTGATTACGATTGGATTGAATTTTACGCTGACAATTACACAGCTATTTACCCTGGTTCGCCTATAAAACAGTTAACAAAAGATTCTTTAATAACACAATGGAAACACATTTATAAGACATACGATGTAAAACTGATTAGCCGAGGTAGACCAACTATTATTCCCTCTGCAGATATGGCTGTGTCTTATAATACATTTAACGAGATTTTTATTAATAAGGAAACCTCTGACACCATTAAAAACGTTGGCACCTATATTATAAACTGGAAACGACAACCCGATGATTCCTGGAAAATAGTATTCGAAACATTACAAAATCATTAAAAAGCCTTCCGCAAAGGATGGATTTTAGTTACTAAAATCAAAGTTGTCAGTTCAACATTATAGGCTCTTTAAAAATTGACAATAAAAAATCTAAACAGTTAAAATACATACCCCAACACCATGGAATTTATTAAAGAATCAATTTTATCTGATTCTGAAAAACTTCAGATTTTCAGCCTCTGGAATACGGAGTACCCTGAACAATTGGCTTATAACACTGTAATTGAATTAAACAACTATCTGAATAGCCTGAAAGCACCATCTCATATTCTTATACTGGATACCAATAAAAATATTAAAGGCTGGTATGTAGACTTTATAAGAGAACAAACAAAATGGTTCGTTATCCTTTTAGACTCAACGATTCAGGGCCGGGGACTTGGGACACAAATTATAAATATGGCTAAAGACAAAGAAACTGAATTGTGCGGCTGGGTAATTGACCATAATAACGATTACAAAAGAAATGGCACATTGTATAAATCTCCTTTAAGCTTTTATCTCAAAAATGGGTTTAATATATGTCGGGACGCTAAATTACAATCAGACAAAATATCGGCAGTAAAAGTGCAATGGAAAAGTAAATACCAGATATAGTTAAACAAAATCATCGACCTAAACCCAATACATAAAAACTTGATTACTAACAAAATAAAACATAAACATATCACAAAACAACTTCGATAAACCATTTAAAACCACTACCTTAGTAAACCTATAGTTTTACAAATCCTCCGAATTACGATATAAACCTTATAAGTAGTAATACCTTTAAAACCAATGGTAGCAAAACACTTTACTTATAAACAGCGTAAAAAAATAAATACTTTGGTTCTGATCCTAGGGAATCTAATGTTCTGGATTTACTTTACCCCTGTAATAGCCAGAGATTTGGAATTTATAAAAGTAGCAATGCTCTCACTATTCTTTATGCTTATATACTTAGTTCCCAACATCGTTTTTACGGGAATAGCAGAACGAAAAAACACTAAATTACAGGTTATTATTTCGGGAAGTTTTATGCTATTAACACAACTTATTTACACGCACCTATTCATTAAAGATATGCTGAAAAGCACCAGTTCTACTGCAGGCCTTGGCATATTATCCGTATGGATTCCTCCGCTAATCGCTTTGTTTCTGGGATTAGGAATAGCTGTTAGTATAGAAATGTTTACTAAGAAACAAAAATAGTAATGCGTTTTATTATAAAATATAAAACACCATTTAAACCTATTATATACTGCTAAAATTAATCTTCCTTAGATTTTGGCTTATACATCACGATGATCTGAATAACGATCGCCAGAAACACCATTAAATAGATTTCAATTTTAGTAAAGAGTTCTACCGTATCCATGGCACGATTACTTATAGACATTTGCCGGCTGCCTTCTGTAAGCTGAATTTTAGACAATTCGTTTAAATTGGCCTTAATGTCTGTAATTTCTCCTGTAAGATTACTAATTCCTGATACCGATTTCAATTGCTTTTCCTTTTGATTAAGCTCCTCCAGATTTTCTTTCAGTGTCCTGAAGGCTATAGCTTCATCTCTAGTGAGTTTAGTGTCTTCATAACGCGTAATTAGTCCCTCAATATGACGATTCACAGTAATATTCTCCCGTTCAAAAAACAGACTGTCGTTTGTGGCTACTGCAAGTTCTTTCTCCTGTATGGACTGCGATAAATCAAACAACAAATCGTTTGCTATTAAGCGGTCTTCGTAAATGCTCTCTACCGAATCTTTAACCCGTCGGAAATTATTACGATCAATAAGATTGGTAGTAACAATCAATACAAATACAAGGAGAATACCAAGAACCCATTTAATTTTATTATATAACCCCATAATCTACAAAATTTTAGAAGTAAAAACTGTAACACAATAATACAAAAAACCTTACATATAAACCGAGTAAAACCAGAAGTCCGTTTCATTATTAAAAGGCACTATCAGTCGTCTAAAAATCCTGGAAAATAATGGTCTGCTTAAAGAATTCCGCTATATTTATTTTTTTTGCCGAACAAATTATAACTCAACTTAAAAACTCAATATGAAAACCATTACCATTACCTTTCTCTTTATTCTAAACATCATATCGTCAGTTCATGCCCAAAGCAAACCAGCGTATCAGCTATTTAATAATTCAGGTTCCCCTGCCGATTACGACAGTATGATAACTGATCTGGCGCAAAGCGACATGGTCTTTTTTGGCGAATACCACACTAACCCCATTTCTCACTGGATGCAACTGGAAATGAGTAAAAGCTTTTACGAGCTTAAAGGCAACGCACTCTATTTTGGTGCTGAAATGTTTGAGAATGGCAATCAGCTGGTACTAAACGAATATTTACAAGGCTTTTACCCGGAGGATAAAATGCTGCCGGAACTTACGCAGTTATGGTCCAATTACAAAACCGATTATAAACCTTTACTGGAATTTGCCAAAGCTCATGAACTGGCATTCATCGCCACAAATATTCCGCGTCGTTACGCCTCAATGATTAACAAAAAAGGTATTGCAGCTTTACAGGAGTTAAGCCCTGAAGCACGAGCTATGATTGGTCCGGATTTAGAAACGTATTTCGACCCCACCGTGAAAGCCTACGCCGAAATGAAAGATAAAATGGGTGGCCACGTTCCACCAAATATGTTAAACATACAAACAGCACAGGCGGCTAAGGATGCTACTATGGCGCATTTTGCACTAAAGCATTTTACTCCGGGGAGATTTCTGTTTCATTTTGAAGGCTCATACCATTCCAACTACGATCAGGGCATCATCTGGTGGGTAAATAAAATTCACCCTGACTTAAATATTAAATCGATAACCACGGTAACGGCTATGGAATGGGCAAGTATGAATACTGAAGACAAAGCCTCCATCGCCGATTATATTCTGGTTGTGGCAGATAGCATGACACAAACCAACAGATAATATTCTAAATTAGTATTACCAAGATGAAACGCGTACTGGTTATAGGAAATTGCGGTTCGGGTAAGTCTACCTTCTCCAAAAAACTGGCAGAACGTACAGGACTTCCCCTCTTGCATTTAGACCAGTACTATTATAAGCCCGACTGGAAAGAAACTGCTCCTGAAGTATGGAAAACCAAAGTGGAAACCCTATGCCAAAAAAACCAATGGATTATAGACGGTAATTACGGGGGGACTTTGGATTTAAGACTCCAGTACGCCGATACCATTATCTTTCTTAACCAAAATACATTGACCTGCTTATGGCATATTACCAAACGCATTTTAAAATATTATAATACTGTAAGACCAGATATGGCCAAAGACTGTAAGGAACGTTTCGACTGGAACTTTTATAAATATGTGGCCCGTTTTAATAAAACCAGACGCCCTGCCCTTCTGGAAAAATTAAAGCGCTGTGAGCACGACAAAACCTTCTTAATTTTTAGTAATGAAAGTGAAATGAGCGCCTTTTTAAAATCTTTGTAATTCCCATTCAATTTATCAAATTGACAGCTACAATTTTGTCACCAGATTAAATTTGTTATTTTTAAACCCTGAACATAAAGAACACCCCAAAGTTCTTTTAAACATTAACCTACTATGATTAAACATTGTATTGCGGTCCTGGCTTTATGTCTGACGACCAGTATGCAGGCACAAATTACATTTAATACCGGTAGTATTCAACTGGATACCGATTTAAATCAAATCAATCTGAGTGCCTCTGCAAATTTTGAAAGTTTTAAAAACGATTGTGCCGTGGCTTATCACGTCTCAACTTCCAGTCTGGAAGATATGCGTGTCAGACTACACTGGTCGCCTGGAGAAATTTACTTTGCACTGGAATTGGCCAGACTCAGTCGAAGACCGGTAGCGGATGTTATCCATATTTACCAGAATAATCCCAAAAATGGCTGGGGAAATATCGCAAAGCAAATGGGTATTAAACCCGGATCTTCCGAATTTCATCAGTTAAAACAAAATGCAGGAAACACTAAAAATAAAGCCCATTATAAGTCTAAAGGCAAACCAAAACACGCCGGAAAAGGCAATAAAAAGAAATACTCTTAAAACGTGATTGATTAAAAAAAGGTCTGTATTATACAGGCCTTTTTTATTACCTAATTATCCAGATTACGTCTTAAAATGTTTTACCTTTAATAGAGCTCTGACTCGTCACCGTTTAAAACAATATACATGACACGGATACAAAAACTAACCATCGCTTTCATTGTACTTTACCTGCTTTGGGAATATGTTATTCTGGCCTCTTGGAAAGCCAACACCGATGGTCCTTTAATCCGTGTCGACCTCATGATTATTTATCCCCTTTTGGCAATTGGCATCATCATTTCTATCTGGCAGTATTTTAAAAATTGAAATGCCCTAACTCCACTAGCTCTCCTTTTGCAAAAAATAACTTATTTTTCAAACACTTACACTAGCATAATAATATTTAATTTATCTTTATGTGAATTAAAAATGGTATACTTATGTTATTGAGACACTACATTTTAGCCTGCCTTTTGTTACTGTTTACTTTATGTATAAGTGCTCAAATAAAAACGATAGACCTTATATTTCCCGAATGGGAATCCCATACAGAATTACGAAGTACATTCGTTGGAGATGAGATAACAGATTACTTATTAAATGCCAACAAAGGCGACAAACTTTATGTTACACTGGCCAGCGATATCACTTCCTGTTATTTTAATGTTTTACCTCCGGGCTCGGATAATGTTGCTATTTTTATTGGACAGAATGAAGGGAATACCTGCAGTTTAACTTTAAATGAAAATGGCACCTATAAAATCAGAGTTTACCAGATGCGAAGTTCGGCACGCCGGGGAACCAAAGTGAATTATACTTTAAGTGTTAGCGTAATGGACGAAATACCTGAACCGCATATAGAGCCTTCGATTTCTGACACACCGTATCAGGCCAAAGGCACACTTAGAGCTGCTAATGGCTCGGTGGCCCAAAACGTTAGTTTCAGTGTTATCAGAAAACCAGATGATTCAATAGAAATACAGACCCAAAACACCAATACCGGTGTAAAACGCATTTTTAAGTTTCATGAAAATTCCTGGATTTGCACCAATGCAGACTGCAGTTTAAGCTATGCAAAAATAAGTACAGACGAATGGGAACTCATCTGTAATGGCTTCGAAAAGTACTACATTCCGGATGTCGTGATTTACGGCGATTAAACCTCAACTTTAACTGCTATAAGAATTGCCTTCCCTCTGATATTTTATCGAAATTTTAACACCACATTAAGGCTTACACGCCTGATATACAATGGATTCTTTTGTACCTTTATAAGACCAGCTAAGGGCCTGATTTGTTCCATAATTTTAAAAAGCGTTCTGACATGAAAAACATACTGATTACACTTAATTTCTCAGAAAATGATCAGCGGCTTTTAGATCAGGGCTACGAATTGGCCAAGGCTTTCAAAGCCAAACTATGGCTGATGCATATTGCAGCACCCAACCCCGATTTTGTAGGATATGAAGTGGGACCTCAATACATTCGCGATAGCAGAGCCTCCAAATTACGACACGAACACCAGTTACTTCAGGAATATGCTGCTGCAATGCAAATAGAAGGTGTTGAAGCCGATGGTTTACTCATACAGGGCGCTACAACCGAAATGATACTAGAAGAATCTAAAAAACTTAAAGTAGATCTCATTATTGCAGGATATCAGGAACACGATTTTATTTATAAAGCCTTAATGGGAAATGTCTCTTCGCAACTTATCAAGCAATCTAAAATTCCCGTACTTATTGTTCCGCTTCATTGAGTTCATAAGTCAGTTAATTCATCCAGAAATGACATTATAGGCAAATATCTTCAAGAAAAAACTTGAGATATTATTGTAAGTAAGTTCGTATTAAAATTTTACAACCCTCATTTACAAAACTTTAGGATTTTTTTGTAACTTTAAAAGGTATAAATTCGTCCCTAACGATTTCTCTCCCCAATTTTCAAATTTTTAGCGCCTATATATGCCCTGAATGTTTCATGATTAACCCATTAATTTACAATAAATAAAATGGGAAATCAGTCAGGCTCCACACATCCTAAATTCTCAGGTAAAAAACTTTGGTTTTGCGGCTTTCTTATGGGCTTAAGTAGTATTCTGGGCGTAATTGTTTACAAAGCGTTTTTTGAACAACCCGTAATAGAAACTAAAACTAGTGCCATTAACACCAATTCTGCTTTTGCCATTTTTTACAAAGATTACAATCCCGACCGTTTAGCGAATACCCCGGAATACGACACCATAAAACTGGGTTATAAAATATTCAATGAAACACCCCATTTTTTAGGCCCCGATATAGCAGACACCAGTAATATTTACCAAAATAACCGACTGGCCTGCAAAAACTGTCATCTCGATTCGGGCACCAAACCGTATTCAGCACCTCTGATAGGTATCATCCAGCGCTTTCCCCAGTTTCGTGGTCGCGAAAACAAAATTGGGACTATTCAAGATCGTATAAACGGCTGTTTTGAACGCAGTATGAATGGTAGAATGCTGGATGTAAACAGTAAAGAAATGACTGCACTGGTAAAATACCTGGAATGGTTAAGTCGCTTTGCTCCCGAAGACGGTAAAATTACCGGGCAAGGCTTTTTAACCCTAAATATTCCCGACAGAGCAGTAAATCTGGAACACGGAAAATCGGTTTTTATTAACACCTGCGCCGTATGCCACACACCGGATGGTCAGGGCGTAAAAAACAAAGACGGAAAAACCTATTTATATCCTCCGCTCTGGGGAGAAGATTCCTTTAACCATGGTGCCGGAATGGCGCGAGTCATAACCTCAGCACAGTTCATTAAAGCCAATATGCCATTCGGAACAAAGTTTGAAGCACCTGCCCTGACCGATGCCGAAGCCTATGATGTTGCGGGCTATATAAACAGCCAGTCGCGTCCACTTAAATCCAACCCTGAAAAAGATTTCCCTGATCTAAAAAAAAAACCAGTATCAACCCCATACGGGCCTTATGCAGACAACTTTCCTATAGAACAACACCAAATGGGACCCTTTCAGCCCATTATGGAATTTTACCAAAAACAATTTAATATCACTAAAAACAAGTAATTATGAAAACAACCACCAAAACAACAAACACAAGACGGCAGTTTCTTGGCGCTCTGGCTATGGGGGCCACAGCAAGTACCTTATCTGTACTTACCAACCCGATTTATGCTAATTTTCCGATAGATGATGTGGAAAAAATGAATAATGCCGACACCTGGTTCGATAAAATTAAGGGAAAACACCGAATTGTTTACGACGGCTCGAAGCCTCATAATGGATTTCCGGTAATCTGGAACTGGGCTTACTACCTTACTAATAATGGTACGGGAACACCCGATGAAGACATGACCGGCGTAACCGTTTTGCGCCACGATGCGATACCTTTAGCTTTAAACGATGCCCTTTGGGCTAAATATCCTCTGGGAGAAACTTTTAAAATCAGTATGACAGATGGTTCTCCATATACCAGAAATCCATATTATGATCCGCAACCCGGCGATATGCCAATGCCGCAGATAGAAGGCATAAAACGCATGCAGGAACGTGGAGCTATGTTCTGTGTCTGCGATTTAGCTATTAAGGTTTATAGTGGCGCCATTGCTGCTCAAAAACAGATGGATGCTAAAGTTGTTTATGACGATTGGATAGCTGCTATACTTCCGGATATCCAGTTGGTACCATCAGGAGTTTGGGCATTAGGCCGGGCACAAGAACATGGTTGCGGGTATATTTTCGCCGGGGAATAACTAATACTGAAACTCATGAAAACACTAAGCAGTTTTATTTGTTTATGGCTTTTATCTGCAATGCTACAGGTACAGGCGCAGGCTGTAAACATCGTATTCGATGTTACCAGTAGCGATACCAAAGTGCATCAGGCCGCTGTAAGACACGTAAAAGGCATGTCTGAGGCGTACCCCAATGCTAAATTTGAAGTGGTGATGTACAGCGGAGCCATGGATATGGTTTTAAAAGACAAATCCTCAGTAGCAGAAGATCTTGAATCACTGGCGAAAAAAGACAATGTCGATTTTGTAATTTGTCAGGGTACTATGCGCCGCTACCAAACCAAGGAATCCGACCTCATTCCCGGGGTAAAAACAGTTCCGGACGGGATCCTGGAACTGGTAGAAAAACAACAGCAAGGCTGGAGCTATATTAAAGAAAGCCGGTAATACAACCTTCTGACCTTATAAACCTAAGACCTTTTTAGATAGTAAAACTCCTCTGAATTCTGATGCAGAACTACAGAGGAGTTTATATTTCTATACCATAAAAACTTTAATAAACTTTTAAGACCATAGCTTAGCAATACAGGTATATTTGTTAAGTGAAGAAGACGCAAAACATATCCGGAATATTAGTACTTGTAGCAGTATACTGTTTTGGTATAGGCTTAATCAGTACTTTAAATCTATCTTCTTCTGTTCAGTATAAAGCCAAAAGCCACGACGGTGATTTTGTTAGTGCTGTAACCAATAATCTATTCAGTCACCTGGGTGAAGATGAACGCGATTATTCTTCAAATTCAGATATAAATACGTCCAAAGACTCTGAACCTGGCGGAGATTTTAGTACTGTCACTCCAAATTACGACTTAAGTCTGTTTGATATTAATTATTCCACAGACACCAAATCATCAGGACAGTTTATCATTGCGCATCATAAAGCGAAACTCTTATTTCCATTTCACTACTACTGGTAATTCCTGTTTAAGTATTTCCTGTGCCTTTTTAGGCTTTAAAAAAAACATAGCAATCTTAAACTCATTTTTTGATTGCTGATTATTAATATATTTACTTAAACACCTATGGATTTAGGAACCGCAATATTAGGAGGGACCTTCTCTGCCCTATGCGCTATGCCTTTTATAGCTACAAGCATTAACAGAAAAAAACGAGAAAAAAAATTATACCATGCCATCAAAACTATGGCTGCGAAACATAAGAGTAATATAACAGATTACGGGACCTGCGGACATCTGGCTATTGGCATGGACAGTATCACACAAAAGCTGTTTTTCTATAAAAGCTCTGATGAAAACACCATTGAAAACGTTTTGGATATGAAACAAATAATGTCCTGTAACATACAGCAGATAAGACGTCCTAAAAAACATAAAACAGACAGAACTACTGCTATAGATACTTTAGATCTGAATTTTACACCTAAAGAATCACAGTCAAAATCCATAACCTGGCGTTTTTTCAATTCCGAAGACGATGCCTTAATTGCCGGAGAGCTGGAACTTATAGAACAGTGGAACCAAAAGATAAATGCAGCCATTACATCTTAACCTGATTTTAGTACCCCCTGTAATACACTTACAGGG
The DNA here is from genome assembly GCF_051172795.1 of Formosa sp. S-31. Lineage (NCBI taxonomy): Bacteria > Pseudomonadati > Bacteroidota > Flavobacteriia > Flavobacteriales > Flavobacteriaceae > Formosa > Formosa sp. S-31. The sequence goes on along the minus strand of NZ_JAENDK010000002.1, from coordinate 302,213 downwards.
GGTTATTTAAAACTAATGTAGTTTAGGTAATCAACTTCTTGGTTTCTCTACAGCCAATTAAAACTCAAGACACACCCTTTTCTTTATTTTAAGAACTAAGTTAATATTTTATATATTTAAACTTGGATCTAAAATATTCCGTTTGAAACATAGCAAAATCATTCTACCTGTAATTGTGTTTGCGCAATTTTGTTGCACTTCACTTTGGTTTGCAGGGAATGCAGTGTTAAACGATCTGATTGCCGAATTTCATTTTAAAACAGGAGCCCTGGCTCATATCACTTCTGCCGTACAACTTGGTTTCATTTCAGGCACCTTAAGTTTTGCTGTATTTTTAATTTCCGATCGGTTTTCCCCCTCAAAAGTATTTTTTAGTTGTGCTTGTTTAGGTGCGATATGCAATCTTGGAGTTTTAATACCAAATAACACATTATTAAGTCTGTTAGTGTTTAGAGGACTAACAGGTTTTTTTCTGGCAGGGATATATCCTGTTGGTATGAAAATAGCAGCTGATTATTACGAAAAAGGCTTGGGCAAGTCTTTAGGGTTCTTAGTTGGAGCACTGGTATTAGGTACAGCATTTCCCCATATCCTAAAAGATTTTAGCTCCGGGTATTCCTGGCGCAGTGTTATTATAGGCACTTCAATCCTGGCTGGTTTCGGAGGTCTTATAATGTACCTAAAAGTACCAGATGGTACATACCGAAAATCCAGTTCCACTTTTGAACCTGTTGTCATCTTCAAAATATTTAAATCTCTCCCCTTTCGTACCGCAGCCTTTGGATACTTTGGTCATATGTGGGAGCTTTATACCTTCTGGGCATTTATTCCGCTACTGTTAAAAACCTATTTGGTTCTGCACCCTGACACGCCATATAACGTCCCACTATTAGCCTTTTTAATTATTAGTATTGGTAGTCTGGGTTGTATTATCGGTGGTATTTTATCTAAATACATTTCTGCCAAAACCATAGCTTTTTCGTCTTTAACAGCTTCAGGTATTTGTTGTTTAATATCACCCCTGGCCTTTCATTTAAGCTCAGAGCTTTTTATTATTTTTCTGATGTTCTGGGGACTTTTTGTTGTAAGTGACTCCCCGCTGTTTTCAACTTTAGTGGCACAAAACAGTCAACCTGAATTAAAAGGCAGTGCTTTAACTCTGGTAAACTGTATCGGGTTTTCGATTACCATACTTAGCATGCAATTCCTGAATTTTATGAGTACAAAAATTTCTCCGGTCTGGCTGTTTAGTCTTCTGGCTATTGGACCATGCATTGGAATCGTTCAAAGCCTGAAACATAAAATAAACGGATAACTACAATCTGGCAAATAAAGTAAAACATACATTTCATTTTAAAATTTTGTATTTTATAAGACTAAAACTGCAGTATGACCCACTTTTGGATTGCCATAATTTCTTTATCCACATTATTTTGCTCAGGACAAAATAATCCAAGTATAAAAGCTGCTGTTTTTACAGGAGGAAAAAACTTTGAACGAGACGCTTTTGTAAATGCATTAAATTCCCTTAATCACATAAAAACAGAAGAGTTTTTTCATCCGGAAGGCTTAATTAATTTTAAAGATCCTAAGTTGGATGGCTTTGATGTTCTTATTTTTTATCATGTCTCTCAAACTATTTCAGAAGACCAGAAACAAGCCCTTTTAAATCTTTTTAAGGCAGGTAAACCTATGCTTTTTCTACACCATGCCCTGGTATGTTATCAGGACTGGCCGGAATATGAAAATATAGTAGGCGGAAGATATTATCACGCCCGAAAGGATAAAGACAGTAGCTTAATTATTCCTTCAACCTATATACACGATCAGCAGATTCCTGTACATATTACTAATCCATCACATCCGGTAACTCAGGGTCTACAGGACTTTGTTATATTAGATGAGGTGTATAATTTATATAAAATACAGCCGGATGTCAGTCCCTTATTACAAACATCTCACCTGGATAGCAAACCCATAATAGCCTGGAATCATACTTATAAAAATTCTCCTATCGTTTATCTGCAATTAGGACACAATCACACAGCCTATAACGATACGAATTACAGAACTCTTTTAGAAAATGCTATAACATTCCTGGCTAAACAGCCATAAAAAAGGCTCCGCTATGGAGCCTTTTTAAATTTAAAACCTATTTACTGTTTTATCATAACCTTATTATAGTTACCTGAACTACTTACTATACTTATTACATAGGTGCCAGACAGAAAATGCTATAACATTCCTGGCTAAACAGCCATAAAAAAGGCTCCGCTATGGAGCCTTTTTAAATTTAAAACCTATTTACTGTTTTATCATAACCTTATTATAGTTACCTGAACTACTTACTATACTTATTACATAGGTGCCAGACTGAATTTCTGAAACATCAAGGGATTCAAAATTACTTTTAAACGTTTTTATCAGAGTCCCTAACAAAGAATACAGCTTCACTTCCCTGATTTGCGAGGCATCAGATATTCGTAACACATCATTTACAGGATTTGGGTATATTTTAAATCTTTTCTCTGTAGTTTCAAGTGTACTCAATGTAAATTTCAAACTCATTAAATACAGATTCGCGACATCAGCTTTAGTGATTTCGTAATCCCCTTTTGGTATCGTTAAGGTTAAAATACCATCATTTGCCTGATAACTCACTCCGTTTATTTTGATACTATTAGAAAAGCCGGAATTAAATACCATGGTAAAAGTAGCTTCACTATCTGTGCTAAATGAAATAGTTGTAGCTGATTCTATTTTAAGGCACTGGGTTAAAGTTAAGCCTTCGTAATATACCGTGCCTTTGGAATCTGACAGATTTCCTGAAATAACGAAATAATTACTTTCCAGACCTGATTCTGTAAAATTATGTACGATATCCCCTGCTATAACATTACCGCCTTCACCAGTAGCATCTCCTCCATCCTGTGATTCTCCATCGCCCTGTATCGCAACAAGCGACGTTTTATAATTTTTTAAAGCGGCTTTTAATTCTGAATTCACAGCATAGGAAACATCATCAATTTCATTGTTGAACGTCCATTTAAAATCACCTCCAGACATTCTTCCAGACCACGTAGTCACTTTCGTTTTTGCTTCTTCAGGAGTGTCGACTGAATAGGCATACATTAGCGCGGTATCTGTATCAAAATTATTATAGGTATTATTACCATATACAGATTGTATCGTGTTAGAAATTTCAGATGTTCTGTTCTCCACTACAATACCATCGAAATCTACAGTGGCATTAGGAAAATTACTATCACCATAAGCTACAAAACGCTTTTCGCCTGTCATATAATTATTAAATACTTTTATACTTCCTCCGTCTTCTTTAGAAAAAGTAGGCATGTTACTATAATCGTTGGTGCCAAAACTCTCATTATACACATCACTCCCCTGCATAGACGTTAAAATGGGGTATTTACAATTTCTAAAATAATTCCCTTCAACAAATACTGAAGACCCCATAGTTGCTCCCACACCATATTTAGCATTGCCGTCGTAATAATTATTGTAGACATGCGCCGAATAGAACCGGACTCTCGGATGACGAGAATCGGAATGATCGTACCAGTTATGATGATAGGTAATATACAGTCCTTCTGTAGTGTCCTCACTCAAACCTAAGAGATTTGATTTTCCGGTATCCCAGAAATGATTATAGGAAAAGGTAACATACGTAGAACGTTTACAATCCAAGGCACCATCACCTTTTGCCTGATCGGAATCGCTACCCGAATCGCCATAAAAGAAATCGCAATGGTGAATCCATATGTAGTTATTGTCTTGCTGCAGACCAATATTATCGCCTTCGTCACTGTTACAATTCATAATAGCCAAATTTCTGATTTCAATATTTGAAGCATTTTTAATGCGAATCCCCCAACCATCAGCAACTGCATCGTCGCCTACGCCTTCAAGGGTAATACAACCTGTACTTAAGTTATTATTTTCAATAACCAGATCCCCTTTAATTAAATAATCCAAGTCTTTAATCTGACCAATCAAACGAATAATTAGCGGTCTCGAATCTTTCCCTTTTTTAAAACCATCTAAAATAGCCTGGAGTCCGACGCAAGGATTGCTATTGGCCCCGATAACATCCAGACTCACCGTGTTTTTACTGTTTTCTGTTATATAAAGAACTACAGCATCTGCTTTAGGCGTCCCGTCAGCATTATATGCACCGGGAACTCTCCCTTTTGAAAATGAAAATCCGCTGCGATCCTGACCTAATACAGTTATAACTTCACTTTCACTTTTTGGTCCTTCAGCATCATTTATAACAGCTGATACACTAAAGGTGTAATTCCCTGGTTTAAGCCCTAGAATATCGGCTCTGAAATAGTCTCCATAATCCCGGATTAATGGGGTATCTATGGGTTGATTTTCTAAACCTTCTCCACTGTAATACACCCTGTAGGATTGCGCAGATTCGACAGGTTGCCAGGTGAAATAGGCCGACTCCAGCCAGCCTTCAGATTTTATAAGAGCTACATCCTGAGTAAAAGCACTCACACAATAAAATAATGTAAGTACACATAAAATAAGATTTTTCATGGGTTGAATTAGTGGTTAGTTTGTTATATCGATTTGGTAATCGATTACACTAATGTAAATAAAAAAACTTCACTATTAGCAAATTCCTAATTTTAAGTATATTAAAAAGGTAGATAATCAAATATTATAATTTAAGAAAGAAACCTGGTCCATAGACTGTTTCCAACCATTGCCTGGAAAATCATGTTTAAATTTTAAACAACTCCAGCCTGATTCTTATTTTGTAAAGTGCTATGGGGAATCAACGGAGTTTTAGAAATAGATCATTTTAAACCTGAACTCCATAAAACTATCTCCTTTATAAAACAGGAAATCTATGGATAGATAGCTTCCGGGACGCTTATTTTTACTTTTTTTTCCGTACCCGATTTTTTTTTGAAATCTAATGCCAATTTGTTGGTAGATTTACTCAATCATATTTATATCTGGTTCTATTATTATTGCAATAAACTACACGATAACAAAACTAATTTACACTAATCCGGAATCTAATTAAGCCTTATAATTATCGTCCCAGTCTTTTACTTTAGGTTCTCCCAGTTTATCTACCGATTTAGCCACTAGCATTGCCACAGCAGCATCTCCTGTAACGTTTACAGTAGTTCGGCACATATCTAACGGGCGGTCAACAGCAAAAATTAAAGCCAATCCGGCTTCAGGGATACCGGCCTGAGCTAAAACAATAACGAGCATTACCATTCCAGCTCCTGGAACAGCAGCACTACCAATAGAAGCAAGTGTTGCCGTAGCTATAATTCCAAGTTGAGCGCTTAAACTTAAATCCATACCAAACGCCTGTGCAATAAATACAGCGGCTACTGCTTGGTATAAACTGGTGCCATCCATATTTATTGTAGCGCCTATAGGCAACACAAAACTTGTTACCTCTTCTTCTACTCCTAAATGCTCTTCTACCCGCTCCATTGTAACCGGAAGTGTAGCTGCACTGCTACTCGTAGAAAATGCCAGAAGTTGTGCCGGAGAAATACCATTTAAAAAGAATTTAGGTGATTTTTTAGTGAATACTGCTACTATAACTGTATAAACAGCAAGCATAATTGCCAGTCCCAAAACCACACACAAGGCGTACCATCCCAAAGCTTTAAACAAATCTGCGCTTGGAGCCTCCACAATTAAAGCTGCCAACAAGGCAAATACACCATACGGGGCTGCTAGCATTATAATATCTATAAGCTTTAAAATAACATCATTAAAGCCATCAAAGAAATCCTTTACCGGTTTTGATTTTTCTTCCGGGATAAGAATTAAGCCTACACCGAAAAATATAGCAAAGAAAATAACCTGTAACATATTCCCGTTATCGCTTGCCGCCTGGAAAATATTACTAGGCACAAGATCTTCCAGTGCCTGTAGCGGACCAGCCTGCTTCTGTTTTTCGGCCGCTGCAATTTTAGAATCAGCATCTCCCTTGTAACTTTCTACAAGCTCCTGACGGGTTTCTTTAGATATGGATGCTCCTGGTTTTATTATATTAACCACAGCCAAACCAATACTTACGGCAATAACAGTAGTTAATATATAAGTACCTATCGTTCTTCCTCCCATCTTAGAGAGCTTGGAAATATCTTTTAAATCTGAAACACCTTTAATAAGAGACCCTAAAATTAAAGGAACAGCAATAACCTTTAAGGCATTAATAAAAATATTACCAAACGGTTTTATCCAGTTTTCTACAAATTTTCCTCCCCACTCAAACTGCACCATTATCAAGGCAAAAACAACACCTAAAACCATTCCTATTAAAATTTGCCAATGCAATGCGAGTTTTTTCATAATTGAGTAGTAGTTTTTAAGATTAATTTATGTTAGTTATTATTGAATTACTGATAGACTTTGTTTAATAAAAAATAATCTGCTAGCACCAGAGCAGCCATCGCTTCCACTATAGGCACAGCTCTTGGCACCACACAAGGATCGTGACGTCCTTTCCCCTGCATTTCCACAATATTACCATCCTTATCTATAGTGTCCTGAGTTTGCATAATAGTAGCTACAGGCTTGAAAGCTACTCTAAAATAGATATCCATGCCGTTACTAATACCGCCCTGAATACCTCCTGAAAGATTGGTTTTAGTTGTTCCGTCGGTATTATACAAATCGTTGTGCTCGCTACCTTTCATTTTGGCACCACAAAATCCGCTGCCGTACTCAAATCCCTTTACAGCATTAATAGACAACATTGCTTTACCTAATTCGGCATGTAACCGATCAAAAACCGGCTCGCCTAATCCAATAGGCACATTTTGTATAACACAGGTTACCGTACCTCCAATAGTATCGCCTTCCTTGCGTATTTCCTTAATTCGGTCTATCATTTTATCAGCTGTTTCGGCATCCGGACAACGTACTATATTGCTTTCAATCTTTGTATAATCAATATCCTGATACGGTTTTTCTAAAAAGATATCGCCTACTGACGATACATATGCCTGAATATTTATCTGATTAAGAAACTGTTTCGCTATAGCTCCGGCCACCACACGACAGGCTGTTTCTCTGGCCGAACTTCTTCCTCCTCCACGATAATCACGAATACCATACTTCTTTTCGTATACATAATCGGCATGGGATGGTCTGAAAGAATCCTTAATATGCGAATAATCGTGAGATTTCTGATTGGCGTTTTCTATTACAAAGCCTATGGAAGTTCCTGTTGTTTTACCTTCGAAAATTCCAGATAAAAATTTCACTTCATCCGGTTCTTTTCGTTGCGTTACTATGGCAGACTGCCCAGGTTTTCTACGATTCATTTCATGCTGAACCGCGTCAAAATCAATAGTTATTCCTGCCGGACAACCATCTATTACTCCGCCTAAGGCTGGTCCGTGCGACTCTCCAAAAGTGGTCAGTTTAAAAATTTTTCCAAAGGAATTTCCCGCCATAGCACTACATATTTTTTTGCTAATTTAAATTTATTATTACGAAAAATAAAATTGATTCCCACCATTCTATCTCTAAATATTGTAAAGCAAGTAACACAAACTTTACAATATGCTTTATTTTAATTAATTAGGAGTTTAAGTTTAAGTAACATCAAATACATTTATTTGCAGATATACAACCCTTTAATACCCCAAAGTATTTGAAAATTAAACGAAAAATTGAAATTGCAGTTATTTCCGATGTGCATTTAGGAACTTTTGGATGCCATGCTAAAGAACTTTTGTCTTACTTAAATAGCATTAATCCTAAAAAACTGATTCTGAATGGAGACATTATAGACATCTGGCAATTTAACAAACGTTATTTTCCGAAATCCCATATGCAGGTCATTAAAAAAATTATGGATATGGCTTCGGAGGGGATAGAAGTGATCTACATTGCAGGGAACCACGATGAAATGTTAAGACGCTTCTGTGACTCGACCATTGGTAATTTTTCGATTGTTAACAAATACACAACAGAACTCGACGGTAAAAATGCCTGGTTCTTCCATGGCGATATTTTCGATGTATCCATACAAAATGCCAAATGGCTGGCCAAACTTGGAAGTTATGGTTATGACTTGCTTATTTTAATAAACCGTTTTGTTAACTGGGGATTAACCCATTTGGGAAGAGAAAAATACTCGCTTTCCAAACGCATTAAAAATGGTGTAAAGGGTGCTGTAAAATATATTAATGATTTTGAAAAAATTGCTGCCGATCTGGCCATTGAACAAGGTTATGACTATGTAGTTTGCGGCCATATTCACCAGCCCAAAATGCTGATTAAAGAAAATAAGCATGGTAAAACCATGTACTTAAACTCCGGCGACTGGGTAGAAAATTTCACTGCACTTGAATATCAATTTAAGCGCTGGAAAATTTACAATTTCAATTACGATAAACTAACACCTTTTCTAGTAGATGAAGAGGTTAAAGATATGGATTTTCAGGATCTGATAGCCGCCATTACCATTGTCGATAAAAAGTCAAAAAAAAAGAAATCAAAGTAAAGCTTCTTTTAAAATGGTTACGGGATGTTTGGCTTCGCGATGCGTACCATCCTTAATCTGGTGTCTGCAACTCGTACCATTAGCCGCAATAACAATATCTGATTTAGCCTTTCTAACCGCAGGAAATAAAGTTTGCTCCCCTACGGCCATACTCACATCGTAATGCTCCTTTTCGTATCCAAAACTTCCTGCCATACCACAGCATCCGCTTGGTATTATCGTGGCCTGATAATTACTTGGTAAATTAAGAAGCTTAAAAGTTGACAACTGATTACTCAATGCCTTTTGATGGCAATGCGCATGAATTTTAATAGTCTTGTCCTGAGTATGAAAATGCTCTGATTTAATATAACCTTTTTCCATTTCGGCATATAAAAAGTCTTCTATCAGATAGGTATGTTTTGCTATTTTTTTTGCTGCATTTTTATCATCTGCTAATTTTAAATATTCATCTTTAAAGGTAAAAATTGCCGAAGGCTCTATCCCGATTAGAGGGGTTTCTTCAGTTATTAAATCCTTAAACACAGATACATTTTTATTGGCACAATCCTTAGCCTGTTCCAGAAATCCTTTAGAAATAAATGCTCTCCCGGACTCCTCGTGTTTTACCACTTTAATCTTGTAATTTAAACCTTCCAACAGAGCTATGGCATCTAAACCAATTACAGTGTCGAGATGATTTGTAAATTCATCAACAAACAAGTATACCCTCCTAAAACACTTATTACTAACATTCTTATTATCAATACTTTGAATTCTCTTATTTAAACTTTTATATGATACCAAAGGCATACTGCGTTCTGGAGCTATCCCCAAACGTTTTTTTATAACATTAGCTGTAAATGGTGTTTTAAAAAAGAAATTAGCTATTGCTGGAAACGTACTCGAAAAGCCGTTTAACCTGTTGTTGTAGGCAAATAATTTAGAGCGTAAATCGAAACCATTTTCCTTTTGATACTGATACAAAAATTCGGCTTTCATGATAGAAATATCAACCGTACTTGGACACTCGTTTAAACAGGCCTTACAACTCAGACACAAGTCTAAAACAGCCTTAAGCTCTTTATGGTTGAACGGATTTTTTCCCGTTTCTGTCTTTGTTAAAAATTCACGTAACGCATTCGCCCGAGCACGTGTAACATCCTTTTCGTTTCGGGTTGCTCTGTAACTGGGACACATGGTTCCTCCCATTTCCACAGGCTTTCTGCAATCTCCACTTCCGTTACATTTTTCTGCCTGTCTTAAAATCCCAAGAGAATCGGAAAAATCCAACAAAGTTTCAATCTCCGGCTCAGCCCGGTCTGCCTCGTAACGCAGATTTTCATCCATTGGAAAAGCATTTACAATTTTTCCGGCATTAAAAACCACATGCGGATCGAAAACCTGTTTTATACGTTTAACGATTTCATAATTAGCTTCTCCAATAATCAATGGAATAAACTCAGCTCTAACAATGCCATCCCCATGTTCACCAGACATAGAACCTCCATATTTTTTTACCAGATGGGCAACATCTGTCGTAATCTGCCTGAACAACTTGACATCTTCCCCTTTTTTTAAGTTTAAGACTGGACGTAAATGTAATTCGCCTGCGCCGGCATGAGCATAGTAAATAGCATTTTGATTATAACCTTTCATAATCGCAGTGAACTCATTGATATAATCAGCAAAATCGTGTAAAGTCACCGCTGTATCTTCTATACAAGCTGCAGATTTATCATCGCCAATCATATTCCCTAATAGCCCCAAACCAGCTTTACGCAATTCAATGGCCTTATCGATATCGTCATCAAATAACATGACATTAGCATAGCTTAAGCCTTCATTTGCAAGACTTTTAACCAAAGCTTCTCCTTGTTCCTGAACCGATGATTTGCTATTGCTTTTTAATTCACACATTAAAATTACCTGAGGATCTCCCACGACAAATTTTCTGTTTTCCTGTTGTTTTAAATTATTTTTAGTACAGTCTAATATGGTTTTATCCATCATTTCGCACATGTACAAATGATGCTTCATACAGGTAGTCACAGCTTTTAAAGCATCTTCGATTGTTTTAAAATGTGCAGCTACCATAACCCGCTCATTAGGCGGAAGCTCATCCAATTGTAAGGTGATTTCCGTTGTAAACGCCAGAGTACCTTCGCTTCCACACAACAGCTTACACATATTAAAAGGTTTATCCGATTCAGAAAACACTTCAGAATCTAATATCATATCCAGTGCATAACCTGTATTTCTGCGATGAATTTCTGGTTTCGGAAAATTGTTATGAATCTGCTGCTGAATAGCTTCCGGTTTTAAAGATTCATAAACTGTATTATAAATCTTCCCTTCAAGGGTCTCCAATTCCAGTTTTTTACGAAAATCTTCTTCTGATAATGCTCCAAATCTTACTTTGCTACCATCACTCAATATTGTTTTTAACTCCAGTACTTTATCACGTGTTACGCCATACTGGATAGAAGTAGTTCCTGAAGAGTTATTTCCAACCATCCCACCAATCATACAGCGATTAGAAGTAGAAGTGTCCGGCGCAAAAAACAAACCGTATTCTTTTAAATGTAAATTAAGCACATCTTTAACCACACCGGGTTGAAGCGTTACTGTACGGGCCTCTTTGTCCACAGCAATAATATTGGTGAAGTATCTCGACACATCAACCACAATACCATCACCAACACACTGTCCTGCTAAAGAGGTTCCGGCTGTTCTTGGAATTAAGGTAATTTTATTTGTAGTCGCAAAAGCTATTAAAGTTTTTAAATCAATTTCATTCTTTGGATAAGCTACGGCTAAGGGCAATTTTCGATACACCGATGCGTCTGTGGCATAAATAGACTGCATTAAAGCATCGAAAAACAACTCTCCCTCTAAATCGTCTCGTAATTCATTTAACTGATAATCAGAAACCGTACTCATAGCGTTTAAAAATTTAAAACAGAATTAAATGTAAGCATTGCGATAGAACTAACAAAAAATTCAATAACACGCCTTGGGATTATTTGATATATATTAATTTTACCCTCAAAACAGAAACAGTATTTTATGAAAAAATTATTATTTACTATTGCCTTTACTACTCTGGCATTTGCCGTACAAGCACAGGAAATCTCGCAACATGCTTTAGGATTAAGACTAGGAGACAGCGATGGTCTTGGATTTGAAATTTCGTATCAACATGCATTAGGCAGTAAAAACCGTTTGGAAGCCGATTTAGGGTGGCGTAATGGCCATAATTATGACGGATTTCAATTAACAGGAATCTATCAGTGGGTATGGCCTATAGAAAACCGTTTTAACTGGTATGCCGGTGTTGGTGGTGGATTAGGAAATCGCGATTTTAATCATCACAATGATAATGACGATCATGATGACGATGGTGTTTATGTATTTATTGCAGGAGATGTAGGGATTGAATACAACTTTGAAATTCCGCTTTTAATCTCTTTAGATTTCAGACCGGGAATCGGTTCTAATCACTACGATGGTTACGATGTTGCTCTTGGCTTACGTTACCAGTTTTAATCTTAGTGAATACGCCTATAAAAAACGCCTCAACCTATAACGTTGAAGCGTTTTTTTATTTTACTGGTATTATTTCCTTTAAAATTTCATTTCCAGTTTTATCGTAGTATACACAAGTCATTGTATCAAGGCTTACTATCCACTTTTCAATTCCTGTTTCCGCGCAATGATTACAAAATGTTAAATAATCTGTTTCTCCTTTTTGGTGAATTTTTAAATAACTTTCAAATTTCTCTTTATCAGAGATACCTGCTATTATTAAATTTTCATATTTCGGTTCCGATTTAACTTGAAATCCATCCTTTCCAAAATACTCGGTATGACTGTCGAACACCCAAGTTTCAAAGCCAGAGACACCAAGTTCCTTAATCTCTTGAATATAATTTGGAAAATCAGCTCCTGATTTGACTTTTCCGTGAGCAAATTCGATTTGTTCTATTGTAAACATTCTTCTTTATTTAAATAAGATTAAACTCATCTATTAAGACACCATTTGCTAGCTTAGGCTTGGTTCACGACAATAAACTGTTTCAGCACAATTAATTAATCATGTCGATTAAAACTTCAGTATTACACTACTGCTTTACTATTTTTTAGTGTTTCCTTGTACAGTGCTTCATATTTAGGAACAATATTCATAATATCGAATTTTAAAGACTGCGTTTTGGCATTCTTTTTAAATTGTTTCAACCTCTCGTTATCTTTAAGAATATAGATGGCATTTTTACTCATTTCCTCTACATTGCCCACATCGCTTAAAAATCCGGTAACACCCTGAATATTGACCTCTGGAATTCCTCCTGTGTTACTCGATATTACCGGCACACCTGAAGCCATAGCTTCCAAAGCTGCAAGTCCGAAACTTTCAGTTTCCGAAGGCAGTAAAAACAGATCACTAAAACACAAAATCTTATCGATTTCATTACTTCTTCCAAGGAAAATAACATCGTCTATAATCCCCAGTTCTTCACACAATTGTTCTGCTTTTTCGCGTTCCGGTCCTTCGCCAACCATCATTAACCGGGCTGGAATTTCTTTATGCACATTATAAAAGATTTTAATAATATCCATAATACGTTTTACCGGTCTGAAATTACTAATATGTGTTATAATGCGCTCTTCATCGGTAGCCATCATACCCCGTTGGCAATCGGTGAATGCAAATTTATAGTGCGTATTATCTATAAAATTGGTGATAACATGAATCTCCTTTTTAATATCAAAAAGCCTTAAAGTGTCTTCTTTTAAACTTTCGGAAACTGCTGTAACAGCATCGGAATTATTGATACTGAATGTTACCGCCGGTTTATAAAACGGATGACTTCCTACCAAGGTAATATCAGTCCCGTGAAGTGTTGTTACAAAAGGAATAGTTATACCCTCTTCCAAAAGCATTTTCTTAGCCATATAGGCAGCATAGGCATGAGGAATGGCATAATGTACATGAAGAATTTCCAGTTTATGCAGTTTAACCATATCTACCAGTTTACTCGACAAAGCCAATTCGTAAGGCTGATAATGAAAAAGTGGATATTCCGGTACATTCACTTCATGATAATGTACATTATGACTAATTAAATCTAACCTAACCGGCTGATTATATGTGATAAAATGTATTTCGTGTCCGCGTTTAGATAATTCTAATCCTAATTCGGTAGCGACAACGCCACTACCTCCAAAGGTGGGATAACACACTATACCTATTCGCATTTTACTGAATTATTGATTCGTAAATTAATTCCTGAATATCAGTTCTGATATTCTCTCGTAATAAAGTATTCTGTTCTGCCGTCGGGTACGTTCTGTTGGCCAGAAACACATACACCAGCTCTTCGTCAGGGTCGGCCCAGGCATAGGTACCGGTAAATCCGGAATGCCCGAAACTTTTCATAGATAAACATCCACAGGTTGGACCAGCAGTTCCTAGTTGTGGTTTATCAAACCCCAATCCGCGTCTGTTATCATTTTTACAGTAATAACACTTGTTAAAGGCGTCGATGGTTTCCGGTTTTAAATACCGTTTTCCGCCGTAATATCCATCTTGCAGATACATTTGCATAATTTTAGCTACATCATTCGCATTACTAAATACCCCTGCATGTCCTCCTACACCATTTTCCATGGCAGCGCCCATATCGTGAACATAGCCCTGTACCACCTGATACCTGTAATAATCATCAACTTCGGTTGGTATAATATGTTTTAAACTAAACTTCTTGTACGGATTATACGTTGTATAATTCATCCCTAAAGACTCATAAAAATGCTTCTGAACAAGAAAATCTAATGTTCTGTCGTAATATTGTTCAATAAATTTCTTTAAAATATAATACGGTAAATCGCTGTAACGGTAACTTAGGCGTTTTAATAAATCCGATTCGCGTATCACTTTCTGAATAGAATCCGGATAATCGCGTTTTAAAAACAGATTATTTGCCACCTTTATATTAAAAGTTTCACTCTCTGTATGACTGTAGTAATTAGAACTTGGCTTTTTTAGCGAATCTAAAGTCGCCACATAAAACGGAACCCAAGGCTTTAATCGCGCGTAATGCGACAACATTTGCTTAATGGTAATATCCTTCTTATTTGAATTTTTATACTCGGGAAGCAATTGAGATAATTTCGAATCTATGGTAATTTCTCCCCTTTCTACGATTTCCATCAACAAAGGCAGCGTTGCCAAAATTTTTGTTAATGACGCTAAATCGTATATATCATCAAATTTAACTTCCTCAGCATCTTTGTCGTAAGTATGCTTCCCAAAATTCCGGTTATAAATTACCTTGCCTTTTCTGGCAACCAGCAACTGAATCCCTGGTGTCATATGTTCATTAACAGCACGTTCGGCAATAGCATCTATAATGTGTAATTTTTCTGAATCCACTCCTACCCGTTCCGGTACAGTATAGCCTAATCTTAAAATAGAATTCAGCTCTACACCATCGCCGGCATTTAAACTATTACCAACAGATACAGGTAACTTTCCTTTAGCAGGTATCGCTCCGAAAATAATCTGCGCCGATTTTTCCTGAGCAACAATACTATTTTGATAACTCACCACAATACTCTCGATGCTATCAACAGACGGTAAATCTAATAAAGCGTAGGGTTTCACAAAAACATCTAAAATAACCTTATGCGTTTTAGAAATATTTTCCAGCCAGACTAATTCCTGAGTCGTAAATTTATAATCTTTCCACGGATTACCATTAGAGCGATGTAACCCGATAATTACTGTATTATAATTATCCAGTTTGGTTTGAATTTCGCTTAAATCTCCGCCTTCAATATGATGTACTTTAGTGTACTTCTTTAATTCATTTAAAAAAGGAGTGCCATCATCATCTCCCATTTTAACGTAAGCAATAGACTTTTTATCCAGATCGCGAATAGGCAGTAAGTCTTCCTCATTTTTAACTACAGTAATGGCATTCTCGAACAATTCTTCATTTAAAATATCATCCTTTAAACGATTTAGATCGGAAATTAAATTCGTCGTGTCTATTGGTTTATAATGATTCAAGCCGACTTTGTATTTGGCCATTAAAATTTTCTTTACAGAATGCGCCAGACGCTGCTCGGTAATCAAATTATCATTACACGCTTCTGTAAGTTTTTCAATGGCTTTAGGAACATCTTCCGAAATCAATAAAATATCGTTTCCCGCTAAAAAAGCAGCTAAATCTATATCTCCGGGACTGCTAAAATTAGCAACTCCTTTCATTTCTAATGCATCGGTAAAAATTAAACCTTTAAACCCTAAACGCTCTTTTAAAATCCCTGTAACTATGGTTTTAGACAAAGATGAAGGAAAATTAGACTGCGTCTCCAATGAAGGCACATTTAAATGCGCCACCATAACACTGGCAACGCCTTCGTTTATCAGCGATTTATAAGGATACAACTCCACAGAATCTATACGCTGGGCATTAAATGCAACAGTTGGCAAGGTTTTATGCGAATCCGTTTCTGTATCTCCATGCCCTGGGAAGTGTTTGGCTGTAGCTAATAAACCTGCGCCTTGAAAACCTTTCATAAAGGCTATAGCATCCTGTGTGACTTTATCCCTGTTTTCTCCAAACGAACGGTTTCCTATAATTGGATTATTAGGATTGGTATTAATATCTACATCCGGACCAAAATTAAAATGAATCCCAAGTCGTTTACAATGCTCTGCTATATGTTTCCCGGTACGCTCTATTAAACGCTTATCCTGAATAGCGCCTAAGGTCATATTCCATGGAAAGGCGTAGGTGGAATCCAGACGCATCGCCAGTCCCCATTCGGCATCCATCCCGATTAACATCGGTACTTTAGACAAGCCCTGATACCGGTTATTCAATTTCGCTAATTTTTCAGGACCACCTTTGGAATAAATGATTCCTCCAATATGATGTTTAGTAATTAAATCTTCTGTCAGCTTTACATCTCTGGTATTCGCCGTTGTCATAGCCCGAACCATAAAGAGTTGACCAATCTTTTCCTGCAAATCCATACTGTTATACACACTATCGACCCATTTCTGCTGTAAAGTAACATCTCTTGTTTCTAAGGGATTTGAGCTATCCTGACCAAATGAAACTTGAATACTGAAAAGAATGAGGGACAAATAAAAAATGTAGCGCATGAATTAATTTTAATTTAAGAGCAAAAGATTGATGTATGATTAACTATCGACCAAAATAATGGATTTAAATGAAGTTAAATAAACTTTAAGATAGTTTTATAACATTTTAAATTTCAATGCCAATCTGTTCAAATGATTTCTTTTTAAGATGCTCTTTATTGAACTATAATCAGCATAAATAGAAGTCAAACTAAAAGTTTAACTTCTTGAAATCCTATTATAAAACCTGATTCATATCTGATAAATCAGAAAGTATAGCAGGCTGAAACAGCCTAAACTAAAAGTACTAATTTAAAAAACGACTGTGCCAGCTGTCTGCTGCAGGGACTTCCCAGTTTTCTTTATATTCGGCAATATTAGTGACCAAGTTATTAAACACAATAGTGTTTTTAGAAACCGCTTTATCTTTAGCCATTTTACGAAATTCGGTAAGTGGTTTATAAGCCACAAATTCACCCTGCTTGTAGGACACGTTCATTTTATCCATTAAATCGACCTGATATTCTTTTTCCAGATTTTGAATAAAATGTACCGAAGCATCTATAGAACACCCCGTAGCGTTATTAACTTCCTGATTTAATCCCAGCACGATAAAACGCTTATATTTAATCTCGTAACCAGCATTTAAATCAGCGCCGTGAGCAGTCCAGTTACTTATAAACTCCTCTATTTTTTTACTAACTTCTTCTAATTCCTGTTCACTAAATGAACGATTAGCCTGATAAATCCAAACTTTAGACGTTTCAGGCAGTGTATTAAAATCTACTAACATGTTTCTTTTTTTTAATGTAATCTGAAGTTTAACGGCGAACTATAAATCCTGGGCATTTGCTATTAATTCAGCCACATCCATTACTAGAACGTCATCTTCTTTTTCTTTTACTTTAACACCATCAGTCATCATGGTATTACAAAACGGACAACCGGCCGCTATAATATCTGGTTTTACTTCAAGAGCTTCCTCTGTTCTGGCTACGTTTACTTCTTTGTTACCCGGCTCGGCTTCTTTAAACATCTGGGCGCCCCCAGCTCCGCAACACAATCCGTTACGCCGACAGTTCTTCATTTCTATAAGTTCTGCCTCCAGTTTTTGAATTAAATCCCTAGGTGCCTCGTAAACATTATTGGCGCGTCCTAAATAACAAGGGTCGTGAAATGTAATACGCTTGCCCTTATATTGCCCTCCTTCAATACTTAAACGGCCTTCACTTAAAAGACTTTTTAAAAACTGAGTATGATGCATCACCTCATATGTTCCGCCAAGTTGCGGATATTCGTTTTTAATGGTATTAAAACAATGCGGACAAGCCGTTACTATTTTTTTTATTTCGTAAGCATTTAAAACCTCGATATTGGTAACTGCTTGCATTTGAAACAAGAACTCATTCCCCGCACGTTTTGCAGGATCGCCGGTACAGCTTTCTTCTGTTCCCAAAACAGCAAACTCTACGTTGGCCTTGTTTAATAATTTTACAAAAGCTTTGGTTATTTTTTTTGCTCTATCGTCAAAACTTCCGGCACATCCCACCCAAAATAATACTTCTGGTTGTTTACCCTGTGCCATAAATTCTGCCATTGTAGGCACTTTAAGTGATTCACTCATTGCTGTGCTCTTAAATTATAAATCATTTTAGGGTCTGTACCCCTCTAAATACTTCGGCACTAAGCCTCGTCTTTCCAGTTTAAACGGTCCATCTGGTTATAAGGCCACGGCGCACCGTTATTTTCTATATTAGTCATCATGGTATTCAGTTCTACAGGGGCTGCAGACTCTTCCATAACCAGATAACGTCTGATATCTAAAATTATTGAAAGCGGATTAATACTTACCGGACAGGCTTCCACACAGGCATTACAAGATGTACAGGCCCATAGTTCTTCCTTGGAAATATAATCGTTTAATAATTGTTTCCCATCGTCTTTAAACTCACCGTTATTAGCATCGATATTCTTACCAACTTCTTCCAGACGATCACGCGTATCCATCATAATTTTACGTGGTGACAACTTTTTTCCGGTTTGGTTGGCAGGACATTCGCTGGTACAACGCCCGCACTCTGTACAGGTATACGCATTTAACAACTGTACCCAGTTTAAATCCTGAACATCGCTTGCACCAAATTTAGCAGGTGCTTCCTCATCATCATTTTCGGGCATAGCATACGGATCTGCATCAGGATCCATCATCATTTGTACTTCTTTGGTTACAGCCTCCAGATTATTGAATTCTCCTTTTGGTTTTAAGCTACCATAGTACGTGTTCGGAAATGCAAGTAATATGTGCAGATGCTTCGAAAAATACAGATAATTTAAGAATACCAGAATTCCAACAATATGTAACCACCAGGCTGCTCGCTCAATAACATGAAGTGTAGTTTCACCCATATTTTCAAACCATGGAGCAATAAACTGACTGATAATATTACCCGAATTCATATGCTGAAAATGCACGTCTGTTGCATTCATAATCAGAAACAACAGCATTAATACCATTTCAAAATACAAAATAATATTACCATCATTTTTAGGCCAGCCTTTCATTTCGGCTTTCCAGAAGCGTTGTAATTTAATTACATTTCGCCGTATCCAGAATACTATAACCGATACAAAAACCAAAAAGGCTAATACTTCGAAAGTTCCGATTAAAAAGCCATAAAAACCGCCTAAAAATGAAAATATACGATGTGTGCCAAATAAACCATCGATAATAATTTCAAGGACTTCAATATTAATAATTATAAACCCAACATATACAACAATGTGAAGTAGTCCCGCAACCGGACGTCTTACCATTTTACCTTGCCCCAATGCAATTCTGGCCATATTATTCCAGCGTTGTACCGGATTATCGGAAACGTCTACATCCTGACCTAATTTAATATTACGCATAAGGGTCTTTATATTCTTAACAAAATACCCGATACCAAAAATTAAAATTGCGGCAAATACTATGTTGGCAACAAAACCCATAAGAATTAGTTTTGTAAAGTTTTAATATCTAAATCTAAGCCGTTATCTTCAACCTGATTCTGCCCGGCATCAAAACCATTAGGTTTCTTTCCAAATACAGAGAAGTGAAAATAGCGTTTCGGATTTAATTTTATGTCCTGAAGTAATTGCTCCAACTGTAATGTTGCGCCTTCCAGATTATTGTATAAATCTTCATCTTTCAATAATTTACCTACAGAACCGTTCCCTTGTTCTAAATCACCTAAAACACCATTTAAAGACGTTAACGTCTTTTCTATATTATTCACCATTTGCGAGATATTGGCAGAAGAAAGTGAATCTGTTAATTTAGAAATATTGGTTGAAGCTTCATTCAGGTTGGTTAAAGTACCGTCTATCTTATCTTTGTTTTCAGACAAAATACCATTTAATGAATTTGAGGTTTTCTTGAACGAAGTAATAGTTTCATTTAACCCTGCCACAGCATCTCTTAAATTCTGTTTCGTCTTTTCATCAAACACCTGATTCAAACTCACCAGTAAAGAATCAGCATTATCTGCCATTGCTTCAACTTTATCCTGTAAAGGCGCTAGTTTTTCTGCTACTAAATCGGTTAAACCGGATTTTTTTGAAGCTTTCAGAAAGCTATTATCCTTTGCTACTTCGGCGCCATCGAATGCAGGAATAATCGCTACTGCCTTCCCGCCTATTAAACCGGTATCGTAAAGCTCGGCTGTACTGTTTTTAGAGAATTGAAACTCGTGATTTACTATTAACTCAACAAGTAAACTTGCCGTACCGTCGTTTTGAATGGTAATGGTTTTTACATTACCAACCTGTAGGCCGTTTATGGTAACCGGCGTAGATGGAGTTAAACCTTCCACATTATCGTAAACCACGTAAAATGTTCTTGAAGAATCCAGCAGGTTTTCGCCTTTTAAATAATTAAATCCAAAAATTAAAAATATAACTCCTGTTATTACTAAAATGGCGGTTTTGACTTCTTGTGTTATTTTCAAAGTATTTTTTTTAGTTGATAAACAAAATTAGAAATAAAAATATTAGGAAACACTTAATTTGAAGTTGTTTTTAACACGTCGTCCAACTGCACGCGTTCTCCATTTTTAAAAGCCACAATAAAACTTGAAGCGTATCCTTTCGATTTTGCTTCGGAATGTAACACCTTTATTTTATTGTAATCTGACGTGCTGCCATAGTAATATTTGTACAACGAGCCTAAAAACTCTCTGCTCACATTTTCCAGTCCTTTAAAATTATAAGACTTCGGTTCTATTTTTTTAGAACTCGCAGCTATCTGCACTTTAAATTCTACACCATTATACTCTTGAGCCTCTTCCTTTTTTATTGTTGATGTCAATCCTAAATTCTCGCCTACATTCAAATCTAAAGATTTTTTATACTCTAAAATCGCATCGCGAATGGCGTTAGAAATTTCATTTTGTCCTTTGTTTGAGTTTAAGTAAGCGCCTTCAGACTTATTTGTAATAAATCCTGTCTCTATAAGCACACTTGGCATATACGTATTATGCATTACCCATAAACTAGCCTGTTTTACCCCACGACTTTTACGATGTAGTTTTCCCGAAAAGTTATTTTCTATCATCCCCGCCAGCAAAATACTGTAGTCTATATAGTCTTCCTGCATTAAGGTTAAACCTATCAATGATTCCGGAGCATTGGGGTTAAATCCGTCATAATGTTTTTCGTAATCATCCTCTAATAAAATTACTTCGTTTTCCTGTTTAGCCACATCAAAATTACGTTGCGTATTGGCTACCCCTACTACATAAGTTTCGGTTCCATAAGCCTGAGAGTTATGAGCATTACAATGTATCGAAACAAACAAATCGGCATCGGCTTCATTTGCTATTTTTGCACGACCCCGTAAAGTTACAAAGACATCGGTCTTTCGGGTATAAATAACTTTAATACTTGGATTTTTCTCCAGCTCTTCACCAATCTTCAAAACTATTTTTAATGCAACATCCTTTTCTTTAAAACCATACTGCGTAGGCTTTCCCGGATCATGCCCACCATGGCCAGCATCTAAAACAACGACAAATTTATTAGCGTTTTGAGCTCTAAATTCTGAAAATGAGCTTGTAAAAAACAGTATAACAAAACATAAGAAAAATAATAGGGATTTCGTTTTCATATAGTCAATAACTCTTAACACGTCTGATTATTATTAAATTTTAATGATTATTAATCAATCACAAAAAATATATGTAATTTTGGCTTTTCAAAATACCGAGCCAGACTTTACAAAAATACATTTAAAAGCATTGCGTACAAACTACTTTCAAATACTTTTAGCGTTAAGTTTTACAGTGTTTATCAACACAACCAGCTTTTCTCAAGACATTCCAAAGCCCGGCACCAAAGTAGAGGTTAAAAATCAGGACAGCACACAAATCGTGAGCGACAGCTTGCGTACCAGAGTAGTATCGGAACAGATTATGGATACTACGCATCTGGATTCTGTAAAATTAAAACAAGAATTTTTAACCGATTTAGTTAAATATACTGCTAAAGACTACACGGCATTTAACCGCACCGAACAAAAATTATATTTATACAATGAGGCCGAAATAACCTATGGGGATATGAATATAAAATCAGGGGTTATTGTACTGGATTACAGCAAAAATGAAGTATATGCCGGTCGACTTAAAGATACTGCCGGAGTTTACTCGCAACACCCGATATTTACGCAAGGACAGAATGTTGTTGAACCGGATTCTATTCGATTTAATTTTGACACGGAAAAAGCCCTGATTTTCAATTCGAAAACCGAACAATCCGGTTTTCACGTTATCGCGCCCATAGTTAAAAAAGAAAACGACTCGGTAATCTTTATGTCGAAAGCGCAGTTTACCACTTCTGAAAATCTGGAAAACCCGGAATATTATTTTAAATCAAGTAAGATAAAATTTGTTCCTAATAAGAAAATCGTTGTTGGTCCAACCAATATGGTTATTGCTAACGTGCCCACTCCCGTTGCTGTTCCCTTTGGATTCTTTCCATTAACAGACAAGCAAACATCGGGAATTATCATTCCTAGTTTTGGAGAAGATAATAACCGCGGCTACTTTCTGCAAAACGGAGGATACTATTTCGCAGTCAGTGATTATGCCGATTTAACCCTTTTGGGAGATTACTATACCAACGGAAGTTACGGAATTAGAGCTGAAAGTAATTATGCCTATCGCTACAAATTCCGTGGTAATATGGGATTTCGATTTGAAAGTTTAATCAATAGCGAAAAAGGGTTCCCCGACTATTCCAAAAGTACGGTGTACAACCTGCGCTGGTCGCATAGTCAGGATGCTAAATCAAACCCAAGCTCTCGTTTTTCAGCTTCTGTAAACCTAGGTAGTAGTCAGTATTACCAAACGTCTATTAACCAGATTAACACGGGAAACTTCCTTAATAATACCATGTCGTCGTCTGTGTCGTATTCAAAAACTTTTGAAGGCGAACCTCAGGTAAATTTAAGTGTTACCGCCACCCATTCCCAGAATACACAAACCGAACAAATAAACATGACCCTACCTACTTTTCAGGGAAATGTTAGTCGAATATTCCCATTCGCTCCTAAAACAGGAAGTAAAAAGGGAATTATACAAAACATCAATTTACAATATAGTGCCCGAGCTGAAAACCGTATTCAAACAACAGACTCCTTATTTTTCAAACCTCAGATGTTCGATGAAGCCAGAGCGGGAATTCAGCAAACCGTACCTATTAGTACAAACTTTAAATTGTTTAAACATTTCAGTTTAAGTGCAGGAACAAATTATCAGGAAATCTGGACCTTTAAAACAATAAGAAAGTACTATGACGAGATTCTAGACGATGTGATTACAGAAGATGTTAATGGATTCGATGCCTACAGAACGTATAATTTTAACGCCAGTTTAGGAACGACCATTTACGGTATGTTCAATTTTGAAAAGGAAGGCAAAGACTCTAAAATTAAAGCGATTAGACACGTTATGCGTCCTTCCGTAAGTTACAATATCAACCCATCGTTCGATCAATATTACGAAAGCTATGTTATTGACGCCGATGGCAATACTTTCGACGAATATTCACGATTCGAGGAATCCATTTATGGCGCTCCAAACCAGAATTTTTCAAGTTCTTTAGGTTTATCCCTTGCCAACAATTTTGAAGCTAAGGTAAAAGACAGCGACAGTACTGCTACAGAACCTAAAAAAGTAATGTTGTTAAACAACCTTAATTTATCAACCTCTTACAATTTTGCAGCAGATTCTTTACGCTGGAGTCCATTACGTGTTAGTGGTGGTACACAGATTTTAAATAATAAAATGAATATCAACTTTGGTGCTACCCTGGATCCTTATGCCCTGGACAACAACAACCGAAGAGTAGATATTTACAATATTAATAATAACGGTAGCTTGTTTAGGTTAACCAGCGCCAATATGACGGTAAGTTATTCTTTGTCGAATAAATTATTCAGCAAAGACAAGGACGATGATGAAAACGACCGTAGCATTCAGGAAAATTTAAGAGGAGGTGGTCGTGGAGACGACTTGTTTGGGCGCTCACAGGATTTTTCAGATCAGAGCTTTTTTGATGAAGAGGACGGTGAAGAAAAAGAGGATTCGGAATTCTACAAATTTAAAATCCCCTGGACACTTAATTTAGCTTATGCTTTAAATTACAGCAATGCAGCCAGGCAAAACGAAATATCTTCGCATTCCTTAATGTTTTCAGGTAATATCGAGTTATCGCCACGCTGGAGCGTTGGGGCATCTTCGGGTTACGACTTTAAAAATATGGGCTTCACCTATACACAGCTTCGTTTAGAAAGGGATTTACTGAGCTGGAGAATGAATTTCAGCTGGGTGCCTTTTAGTGCCAGAAAATCCTGGTATTTCTTTATCGGAATTAAATCCAGTATCTTGAAGGACTTAAAATACGATAAACGCTTACAACCAGATCAACGCTTATAATCTTAATTCATATGAAAACTATTATCACAACACCAAATGCTCCTGCACCAATCGGTCCCTACAACCAGGCCGTATTAAACAACGGAATATTATATACCTCAGGCCAAATCGCCATCAACCCTAAAACCAACGAATTGGTTTTAGACACTATAAAAGCTGAAACAACTCAGGTAATGGAAAACTTAAAAGCCGTTTTAGCAGCTGCAGATATGACTTTTAACGATGTTATTAAAACATCTATTTTTATTAGCGACATGCACAACTTTGCTGAAATTAATGCGGTTTACGGTGAATATTTTAACGAAGAAACTGCTCCTGCAAGAGAAACCGTAGAAGTTGCGAATCTTCCTAAATTTGTTAATGTAGAGATTAGCGTTATTGCTTCAAAATAAATTCGAGTTTTTTACTCATTTAGCCCAAATTGAAATTAACAACTGTTAATAACAATTTGGGCTATTTTTTTTATTCTACACCTACTAATTAAACATAACTTGTATTTTTATAAGGAAACAAATCCCCTTATAAGATGCGTATAGAACAGGAAATAAAATTAGGCTTTAAAGACGTCATGATTCGCCCGAAACGTTCAACTCTTAAAAGCCGCTCTCAGGTCAGTCTGGAACGTGATTTTACATTCCTACACAGTAAATCTACCTGGACCGGAATTCCTGTCATGGCTGCCAATATGGATACCGTTGGGACATTTCAACTGGCTTTAGCTCTCGCAAAAGAAGGTTTGTTTACCGCCATTCATAAACATTATTCTTTAGACGAATGGAATGAATTTTTAAAGTCAGCTCCCGAAGCAATAGAAAATTATATTGCCGTAAGTACCGGTACAAGTAAAAAGGATGCAGCACATTTAAAACGAATTCTGGACAGCAATCCGCAACTCAGATTTATATGCATAGATGTAGCCAATGGCTATTCTGAACATTTTGTACACTTTGTAAAAGAAACCCGCAAGGCTCACCCTGACAAGGTGATAATCGCCGGAAATGTAGTTACTGGCGAAATGGTAGAAGAACTGTTACTGGCTGGCGCAGATATCATCAAAGTAGGCATTGGCCCCGGGTCGGTATGTACTACTCGAGTAAAAACCGGTGTTGGCTATCCGCAACTCTCTGCTATAATTGAATGTGCTGATGCTGCTCATGGCTTAGGAGGGCAAATTATTAGTGATGGTGGCTGTACTGTCCCTGGCGATGTTGCCAAAGCCTTTGGTGCCGGCGCCGATTTTGTTATGCTTGGCGGTATGCTTGCCGGCCACGAAGAAAGTGGCGGAGAACTTATTGAAAGAAATGGCATGAAATTTAAACAGTTTTATGGAATGAGCAGTGAAACTGCGATGAAAAAGCATGTAGGAGGTGTCGCTGAGTATCGTGCCAGTGAAGGCAAAACTGTGGAAGTGCCTTTTAAAGGCCGCGTGATTCAAACATTACAGGATATCTTGGGTGGCTTACGAAGCACCTGTACTTATGTTGGTGCACAGCGTTTGAAAGAACTAACTAAACGCACAACATTTATTCGTGTAGCAGAACAGGAAAATCAGGTATATACTAAATAAAAAAAGTCTTAATAATCGTTTCAGAAAACTGGTCCACCCGAGACCAGTTTGTGTATTCCAAAGGTTCTTTGGCCTGAGTTGGTCCATGTGTGATTTTCATGATTAACTTAATCAATAGCCTGTCGTACCAAGTATAAGAAGCATAATCCAGTCGACCGGCAAACACATCAACAATATCCGGTCGCCAGCTAATAGTTTTAAAAAACTTAATAAGATATGGATTCGTATCTTTTGAGTTTTTCTCTGGATTTCGGGCAACTAAATTCACAGAAAAAAAAGCCGTATTAACCTGTTCCAGCTTCTTCTGATGCGTTTCTATAAATTGGATTACATTTTTTTGATGCTTACCATATCTGATACTCGCTCCTAAAATAATAGTGTTATAATCCGACACATTACCCTTAAACGATTTAAGCTCGCGCAACTCGGGTTGAAAGCCTTGTTCATTGAGATAAGCTACAATATGTTTACAAATTTTTAGCGTCTGCCCGTCAACAGTAGAATAAAGTATTGCTGCTTTTTTATCCATATTAATATTCCACAACTTTATCTACTACCAACTGTCTCATTGTCTCACCGTCTTCCAACACATATTGGATTTGTCTGGTTTTACCAGTAGCTTTTCCATTTGAATATACTGGAAAGCGCTGTACAAAAGTTCCTTCTACCATAGCAAATTCATCGTGCCCCTGATAACCTGAATTTACGTCGCTTAAGGTCTGTATATCCGGAATACCAAGCATACTTATGGATTTACCATTATTCACAGAATATCCGTAAACCTTACCAAAAGCCTCCGGCTCGTTCTGAGTGTAAATTAAAATTTCGGGAAAAGTATCTTTATTTAAATCATCGATTTCTACATTGGAAATACTACCGGAAATCTCTGTAATTAAAGGTTCATTAGCGCTTGATAAACCTATTGGTCTAACCTCTAAGTTTCCTTGATTTTCTCGTATTACAAACAAATACTCGTTATAAAACAAGGTTTTTACATATCCGGTTTTATCAATCTGACTTGAATCAAAATCACCATCAATTTTAATATACTCATCTGCAAGACTCGCACCTCCCGAACAATAAAAGGCCAAAGTAGAAGCACCTGATTCAGTTTCTGCCGAAATTGCTAAACGCTTTCCTTCAAAATTAAAACGCATTCCTGTACCGTTTTCATACAACTTTAGCGTATTGGCATTTATCACATCAGCAATACCATCGAAAGTACAGGTTGCCTTTTTCTTATCTACTCTGGAACGAATGGATACTTTTACATGGTAATCGTCAATCGCAATTATTTTAACACCAACCCAGTCGTAACCTAAATCCTTTTTAGAATAAGATTCTGTTGCATAATTCCCATAGTTTAGCGAATTAAATTGCACCGTTTCCTGATTGTTTTGAGGTGAAATTTCAGTAGTTTTTAAAGCACCTTTAGCTATTTCCCGATCTCCCTGATACCAAATAAAATCGTCATTCTTTGTCCAGAACACCCAGCCTTCTTCATTTTCGTACTTTATACCACTTGCACTTGGTACGCGCTTTAAATTATAGCTGGTATTAGACTTTACATCGAAAAGCGTTATGATACCATCACTGGAATCGGGATTGGAAACCAGTTTAAATTCTAAGTTCTTATCTGAAGAAACATAAGTAGTAGCATTTTCGAAATCAGCAGCTTTAAAGCTAAAATCCGCTTCGGTGTTAGAGTTGTTACGGCAGGAATTAAAAAGGACTACACCAAAAATTACCAGTAGTAAAACCTTAAAGTTTATTTTCCGCTTCATGGTTGTAAATAAGGATTAATTGCACTTAAAGATAACTAAATAAACCATGCTATTGCTTTATATCTTAGTGTATTTACACAATCACCTACTAAACCTCTGATACTAAATAAAAAACAAATTGATGCTGTTTTTAAGGCGACAATCTGTCTTTTTGCCAGTTATAATCTTCCTGTAATTTATAGCGAATACGATCATGCAGCCTGTTAGGTCTACCCTGCCAGAATTCCAGTTCTACAGGCCTTACAAGGAATCCACCCCAATATTCGGGTCTTGGAATATCTTTACCTTCAAACGACTTTTCCAGATCCTTAAGCTTTTCATCTAAAAATTCACGGCTTTCTATAATTTCACTCTGACGAGATACTATAGCTCCCAACTGACTGCCACGTGGACGCGATTCAAAATAGCCATCGCTCATATTAGCCGCAATTTTTTCAGCCTGACCTTTAATGATAATCTGACGTTCTGCCTGAGGCCAGAAAAACGAAAGACATACATTAGGATTTGCTAAAATTGCTTTTCCTTTTTCACTTTCGTAATTGGTGTAAAATATAAAACCTTCATAAGTATAGCGCTTTAAAAGCACTACTCGGCTCTTAGGGTAACCATCTAAACCTAAGGTCGAAACCGTCATAGCATTGGTTTCATCATCCAGAAAATGCTGATCCACTTCTATAAACCAATTTCTAAAAAGCTCTAAAGGGTTCTCCGGCGTGTCCTCCATTAGCAAAGCTCTTTTCTCGTAAGATTTTCTGTAATTTCCTAAATCCTGTTCTTCCATAGTTTATTACACATTAAAATTTAAATGGTAAATGATTTACCTGCTTCTGCGATATCCACCTCTTTAAAAATGTCCTGAGCTTCTGTAATGAAATCGTTTAAATCGTCATAGCGTGTAGAAAAATGTCCAAGCAATAGTTGTTTTACATTGGCCAGCTGGGCTATGCTAGCAGCCTCTTTTGCTGTACTGTGTTTAGTTGGTGGCGCCAGACTTGCGTGTTGTTCCAGAAAAGTAGATTCGTGATACAGTAAATCTACATGTTTTATAATTGGAACTATAGCTTCATTATACGCTGTATCGCTACAAAACGCATAACTTTTTGGCGGTATTGGTGGTTTTGTTACAGTTTCATTTTTAACAAGTTCCCCTCTTTCATTTACCACATCCGCACCCTGTTTTAATTTCCTGTAGTAGGCAATACTAATGTCATCATTCAAGATGGCATTCATATCCAGTTTGCGTTCGCCTTCCTTTTCTTTAAATAAAAAACCATTGGTATACACCCGATGGTCTAAAGGGATAGTATGCACTTCCACTTTATCATCTTCAAATATTAATGTTGAAGACTTTGATGTTAACTCATGGAAAATAAGATTGAAATTCGTCCATGACTTACTCAGTTTTAACTGAAGTGTAATCACTTCCTTAATCCCTTTAGGCCCGTAAATATGTAAGTCGGTTTCCCGAGTTAACAAACGGAAAGTAGATATTAGTCCAACTAAACCATAAAAATGATCTCCGTGGAGATGCGAAATAAAAATATGCTTTATCCTGTTAAACTTAACTTTGTATTTTCTAAGTTGCACCTGAGTACCTTCTCCACAATCAATTAGAAATATATGATTCTTTATTTCTAATACCTGAGCAGTAGGATGTGTTGATATTTTTGGCGTGGCACTATGACAACCTAAAATAGTTAATTGCATATTTTAAAACCCTAAATCGCGCTCCATTTCCTCCATTTCCACAATATCGTATGCCTCCTTTAAAGTAGGAACAACAACAATTTCGTCCGGAGTTTCATCAAGATTAATTTTATCTGAAACAATTATAAATGAATGTTTCGATTTACGATGTGTGTTAGACAATTGCAGAAATTCGATAATATTATCTAATGTCACCTTATTCAAAGACGACAGGTTAACAATAATATTATCGTTTTTAATTTTAGCGTAAGACGCTTCAATTTTTTGTACTAACTGAATTGGGGTCGCTGTTTCTTGGGTAATAATTGTAATATTACCATCGGTATTTAAAATCATAATTACTGTTTTATTTTTGACGCTAATAAATAAATCACAGCCATTCTAATTGCTACACCATTTTGTACTTGATCTAAAATTATAGCTTGCTTAGAATCGGCAACATCACTCGTAATTTCAACACCACGATTAATAGGTCCAGGATGCATAATAGTTATTTCTTTATCTAAACTATCCAGCAATTCCTTAGTTACACCAAACTGTTGGGTATACTCTCTGGTAGACGGAAAATAACTGATATCCATACGTTCATTTTGCACACGTAACATATTCGCTACATCGCACCAGTTCAACGCTTTACGTAAATCTGTTTCAACTTTTACTCCAAGATCACCTATATACTTCGGAATTAAGGTTTTAGGTCCGCAAACCATGACATTAGCTCCTTGCAACTGAAGTGCATAGATATTTGAAAGAGCTACACGGCTGTGTAAAATATCACCAACGATAACCACATTTTTACCGGTAACCGTTCCTAATCGCTCACGTATTGAAAAGGAATCCAGCAAGGCCTGAGTAGGATGTTCGTGAGCTCCGTCTCCCGCGTTTACGATACTTGCATTCACATGTTTTGATAAAAACACACCGGCTCCGGGATTAGGATGACGCATGACAACCATATCTACTTTCATAGATAAAATGTTATTGACCGTATCTATTAAAGTTTCTCCCTTTTTTACTGAAGATTGTGCCGCTGAAAAATTAATAACATCTGCAGACAATCGTTTTTCTGCCAGTTCGAAAGACAATTTGGTACGCGTTGAATTTTCGAAAAACAAATTGGCAATGGTAATGTCTCGAAGTGAAGGCACTTTTTTAATAGGCCTGTTTATAACTTCTTTAAAATGATCGGCAGTTTCAAAAATTAACTGAATATCTTTTTCCTTAAGATATTTAATACCTAGTAAGTGATTAACACTTAATTCGCTCATCTTATTTAATTATTTATTAAGTACACAGCATCTTCTTCGCCTTGCTCCTGCCATTGTACTATTACTTTTTCTTTATTAATAGCATCCACCTGTCGCCCTCTGAAATTTGGCTGAATAGGTAAATGTCTGCTAAAACGTCTGTCTATTAACGTTAGTAGTTCTATCTCTTTAGGTCTCCCAAAGGATTGAATCGCCGTTAACGCGGCACGAATACTACGCCCGGTATATAAAACATCGTCGATAAAAACCACGTTTTTATTTTCTACTATAAAACTAATTTCTGTAGTATTTGCTTCCAGAGGTTTGTCGCTTCTTCGAAAATCATCACGATAAAATGTAATATCCAGCAGGCCCAGTTTAAGATCTTCTATCTTATACTCTTCTTTAAGGATTTTTGCTATGCGCTGAGCTAAATATTTACCTCTTGGCTGAATTCCAACCAAAACAGTTTCAGAAAAATCGGTATGTTTTTCAATAAGTTGACAAGCCAATCGATGAAGAATGATGTTTACCTCTGTAGCATTAAGTAACACTTTTTGACTCATATTGTTTCCAACGTATTTGCTTAACAAAGGTAAGGTAAAATTTTAATACTTGAGTTTTTCGAAACCAAGAAACACAAAAAAAGCCTTCCAGAATATGGAAGGCTTTTAAGTTATAAACAGTTAGAAAAAAATTATTTTCCTTCCATTTTGTCTTTAAGCGCTTGTAAAGCGTCGTTAGCATCACCTAAAGTTGGTTTTGCTTCCTGGGCCTGAGCAGCTACTTTTTTAGCAGCAGCTTTTACATTAGCGATTTCTTCTTCTTTAAAGATAGCTGTGTGAGACGCTACTACTCTTTTAAATTCTTTGTTAAATTCGATAATTTTGAATTCAGCTGAATCTCCTTTACCTAATTTAGAACCATCTTCTTTCTCTAAGTGACGAGTTGGTACAAACGCTACGATATCTTCGTTAAAGTCGATAGTCGCACCTTTATCCACTACATCAGCAATAGCAGCTGTGTGAGTAGTACCTACTGCAAATTCAGTTTCGTACTTATCCCAAGGGTTTTCAGTTGTTTGTTTGTGACCTAAAGATAGTTTACGTCCTTCAACGTCTAACTCAAGTACAACAACATCTAACTTATCACCTACAGCACAGAATTCAGATGGGTGTTTGATTTTCTTAGTCCAAGATAAATCAGAGATATAAATTAATCCGTCGATACCTTCTTCTAATTCAACAAATACACCAAAGTTTGTAAAGTTACGTACAACACCTGTATGCTTAGATCCTAATGGGTATTTTGAAGTAATATCAGTCCATGGGTCTGGAGTTAATTGCTTAATACCTAAAGACATTTTACGCTCTTCTCTATCTAAAGTTAAGATAACAGCTTCAACTTCATCTCCTACAGACACGAAATCCTGAGCTGAACGTAAATGTGTAGACCAAGACATTTCAGAAACGTGAACTAAACCTTCAACACCTTCTGCAACTTCGATAAATGCACCGTAATCTGCAATTACAACTACCTTACCTTTTACTTTGTCTCCTACTTTTACTTCTTCACCTAAAGCATCCCAAGGGTGTTTAGATAATTGTTTTAAACCTAATTGGATTCTTGATTTATCTTCATCAAAATCAAGGATAACTACGTTTAATTTCTGGTCTAACTCAACGATTTCGTTAGGGTGGTTAATTCTAGACCAAGAAAGGTCTGTAATGTGAATTAATCCGTCTACGCCACCAAGGTCGATGAATACACCGTAAGAAGTAATGTTTTTAACAACACCTTCTAATACCTGACCTTTTTCTAACTGACCAATAATTTCTTTCTTTTGTTCTTCAATATCAGCCTCGATAAGAGCTTTATGAGATACAACAACGTTTTTAAATTCGTGGTTGATTTTAACAACTTTGAATTCCATTGTTTTGTTAACATACTGATCGTAATCTCTGATAGGCTTCACATCGATTTGAGAACCAGGTAAGAATGCTTCGATACCGAATACATCCACAATCATACCACCTTTAGTTCTACACTTAACGAAACCATTAACGATTTCACCAGATTCGTGAGCTGCATTAACACGATCCCAAGCTTTAATAACACGAGCTTTTCTGTGAGATAATACTAACTGACCAGTTGCATCTTCACGAACATCGATTAATACTTCTACTTTGTCTCCTACTTTTAAGTTTGGATTATAACGGAATTCGTTTAAAGAAATAACACCTTCAGATTTCGCGTTAATATCGATAATAGCATCGCGATCTGTAATGTGAACCACTTCACCAACAACAACTTCATCATCTAAAGTGTCTACGAAATTCTCTGCTACTAATTTTTCAAATTCTTTTAATTGCGAATCTTCAACTTCATCAATACCTTCCTGGTAGTTGTGCCAGTTGAACTCTTTTAAGAATTTTTCAGGGTTTGCTTGAGCTTCAGATACTACCGGAGCTTCTGCTTTTTTTGCTTCAGTTGCTTCAACTTCAGCTTGTTTTGCTTTTTCAGCCATTTAATTAAAGTAATAATGTATGGAATTTATATACAAAAAACTCCTGATACATTACGTTTTGTATCCTGCATGTTCTTGGAAAAATTAAGCAACAAACACACAGAAGTGTTATCTATAATTTATTTATCTTCCCTTTTATTTTCCAATTGCCACTAAAAGGAGTGCAAAATTAATTATATTTTTTAAAATAGCCTAATTTTAAACCTTTAAATAAAACAACTGATTTTTAAATAGTTAATAAGCAAAAAAAGTAAGAGGACTAAAATTTATTTTAATTATTGATGCGCTCTTCAGCCAGTTTTAAAATAAATTGAATTTGTTCTTCAATAGTAGCGTTTGAATTATCAATCTCTATGGCATCACTGGCTTTTAATAATGGAGAATCTGCTCTTGTACTATCCAGATGATCCCGTTTCTGAACATTTTCAAGTACAGCATCAAAAGTAATGGTTTCGCCTTTTGCCTTTAATTCGTCATATCGTCTTTCTGCTCTGGTTTTTGCTGATGCCGTCATAAATATTTTTAACTCGGCATCCGGAAACACCACGGTACCAATATCCCGCCCATCCATAACTACAGCTTTATGCGCTCCTAATTCCTTCTGAATTTTAACCAGTGTTGCCCGCACCTCCGGCACCGCAGCCACCTGACTTACAAAATTTGAAACTTCCAGAGTTCGAATCTCTCGTTCTGCATTCCTGTCATTTAAATACACTTCAGCAAAACCTAAATTGGGATTGAATTTAAATGACACTTTTATTTTCTGCAGATTTTGCAATAAATCATCTTTCTTAAACCCAGCTTCAGAAATGAAATTTTGTTGCATCGCAAAGAAGGTTACCGCACGATACATCGCTCCACTATCGACATAAACATAGCCCAATGCCTTTGCAATTTGCTTTGCTATGGTGCTTTTACCTGTTGAAGAGTATCCGTCTATGGCTATCGTTATATGTTTCATTATTGTAAATCTATATTTAAACCAAAATAGTTTGAATTTCCTGCGCTGGTATAACTTGCATACGTATAACTAAATCGCACCCGATTTAATTTAATTGAGAACCCTGCAGATAAACCTGAAAAATTTCTCTGGTCCACTATACGTAGCTCTTCTCCTCGACGAAAACTATACCCTAAGCGTACATTAAATCCTTTGTCTGGAAACAGCTCTGCTCCTACGACCGTATGACGAATTACATTTTGCAAGAAAGACACTTTTTCTTCGGTTTGGTTGCCTTCCAAATCACTTTCTGTCCGTGCCGGATTTGAAACTGCTATAGGCCATTCCTGTAAATTTTCTAAAGTAAGATGCCAACGCAAAGGTACATTTTCCAGCTTTTGCGACATTCCATAATCAATCTCTAAAGGTAAAGGCTCTCTGGTTCCTGCGTAGGTTGTAATCTGAGTTCCTAAATTACGTACAACCAGAGTCGCATTAAAATTTATATCCTCATTAATATATAAAATTCCTAAATCCACCGCTGAACCAAAAGAAGAATACTGCTCTAACCTGGATGTTATCAATTTTAAATTTCCGCCCACATAAAAATCAGAAATACCAACCCGCAAAGCATAACCCAATGATACAGCCGATTCTCCCCCACTAAAGGTTCCGGTTTCGTTTCCTTCTTCATCATAGCCTTCAAAACTTCCATAATTCACATAAGTTATTCCGCCATGAAAGGTCTGAGTTCTTCTATCCCACGTATAAGCATAAGCTGCAGAACCGTAACTAACCGCCCCTAAATGACTCGTATAATTAACTGCTAACTGGTTATCCATTTCAACATTAATAGTCGCCGGATTATACAAGGCCTGAGTTACATCGTAATCGACATTGGTAAGCACTTTACCACCAAGAGCTGCCTGGCGTGGAGATGATACTAAATTTAAAAACTGGTAAGTAGATTCACCACCCAATTGCGCAGACGCCACAACACTACTAATACCAATAAAAAAAAACAGTAATTTTTGCCTCATACAGCTGCAAATTAAATAAATCTTAAACTTAAAACGTCTATTTCCGGATTATATTTTTTAACTATAAAATGGAATACAGCACTTGCACTTTTACCTATAAAATCAAAAATGCATCAAAACAAATTATTTTGATGCATTTCAATATTATACTTTTATTAGAACAAAAACTATAAGGTCTTGGCGTTCTTAACTTTTTGATTCGTTAACGCTACTTTTAAAACTTCACTCATTTCCGTTACATAGTGGAACGTTAAACCTTTTAAATATTCCTGTTTTATTTCTTCGATATCACGTCTGTTATCTTCACATAGAATAATTTCTTTAATTCTTGCTCGCTTGGCCGCCAGAATCTTTTCTTTAATTCCGCCAACCGGCAACACCTTACCTCTTAACGTAATTTCTCCTGTCATTGCTAGACTATCTTTTACCTTACGTTGTGTAAACAGAGATACCAGCGACGTAAGCATAGTAATTCCGGCACTAGGTCCGTCTTTTGGCGTTGCGCCCTCAGGTACGTGGATGTGTACATTATATTTATCGAATATATCCGGATTTAAATCCAGTTCTTCAGCATTCGCTTTAATATACTCCATTGCAATCGTAGCACTCTCGCGCATTACTTTACCCAAATTACCGGTAATATTTAAATTTCCTTTTCCTTTAGATAAAATAGATTCTATAAATAATATATCACCTCCAACACGTGTCCACGCCAGACCGGTAACTACACCCGCAACATTATTATTTTCGTACTTATCGCGTTCTAATTTTGGTCCGCCAAGTACTTCAATAATATCCTCATTTGTTACCTTAATATTATACTCCTCTTCCATAGCAATATTTTTGGCGGCATGACGCACCATTTTTGCTATTTGTTTTTCTAAACCACGTACTCCGGATTCTCTGGTATAACCTTCTACAATTTTTTCTAATTGCGGCTTTGCTATTTTTAAATCCTTTTCATTTAAACCATGTTCTTTTAGTTGCTTAGGAACCAAATGACGTTTGGCAATCTCCACTTTTTCCTCTATGGTATACCCCGTTACGTTTATAATTTCCATACGGTCTAAAAGTGCAGGCTGAATGGTATTTAAACTGTTTGACGTTGCCACAAACATGACTTTAGACAAATCGAAGCCCATTTCCAGGAAATTATCATGAAACTCGCTGTTTTGCTCCGGATCTAAAACCTCTAGTAAGGCTGAAGACGGATCGCCCTGATGCGAATTAGATAATTTATCAATCTCATCTAAAACAAAAACAGGATTCGAAGTCCCCGCCTTTTTAAGACTTTGAATGATACGGCCTGGCATAGCCCCTATATACGTTTTTCTATGCCCTCTTATTTCTGCTTCATCTCTCAATCCACCTAAAGAAATACGCACATACTCACGCCCTAAAGCCTCGGCAATAGATTTTCCTAAAGAGGTCTTACCAACTCCCGGAGGGCCGTAAAGACATAAAATAGGAGACTTCATGTCATTTCTTAATTTTAAAACAGCCAGATATTCAATAATACGGCGTTTCACATCTTCCAGACCATAATGATCACGATCTAAAATACGTTGTGCGCGTTTTAAATCGAATTTATCTTTACTGAACTCATTCCAAGGTAAATCTAAAAACAGATCCAGATAATTGCGCTGAATGGAATATTCGGCAACCTGAGGGTTCATTCGCTGCATTTTTGAAAGCTCTTTTTCAAAATGATTCTTCACGTTATCATCCCACTTTTTCTTCTTTGCACGAAGACGCATTTCCTCAATTTCTTCCTCATAGCTAACACCACCCAATTCTTCCTGAATGGTTTTCATTTGCTGATGCAAGAAATATTCGCGTTGTTGCTGGTTCATATCACTCTGAACCTTTAACTGAATATCGTTTTTAAGTTCCAGTTTTTGAAACTCCATATTCATAAATTTCAATGTCTCCAAAGCGCGTTCTTTAAGATCGTTATTCTCTAAAAGACTTTGCTTCTCCTTAACAGTAAGGTTCATGTTAGAAGAAATGAAATTGATTAAAAACGAATTACTCTCTATATTTTTAATAGCAAATGAGGCTTCGCTTGGAATGTTAGGGCTTTCCTTTATTATTTGCAGCGACAGCTCTTTAATAGACTCTACTATAGCTAAAAACTCTTCGTTATTCTGTGCGGGTTTTTCTTCCGGCACTTCAGAAACAGTAGCTTTTAAATAAGGCTCTTCTGTAATTACTTCGTTAACCTTGAAGCGTTTTTTCCCTTGGATAATAACAGTTGTATTGCCATCAGGCATTTTTAAAACACGTAAAATTCGTGCTACGGTACCTGTTTCGTAAATATCATTAGCTGTAGGGTCTTCTATGGTTTCATCCTTTTGCGAAACCACTCCAATTACTTTCCCCCCTTTATTAGCATCGTTTATAAGCTTTATCGATTTATCGCGACCTGCAGTAATAGGGATTACAACCCCAGGAAATAAAACGGTATTACGTAATGATAAAATAGGTAAGGTTTCCGGAAGCTCTTCTTTATTTATTTCTTCTTCATCTTCGGGCGTCATTAACGGGATTAACTCTGAATTTTCATCGAACTCCTGTAATGACAAACTGTCAAGACTTAAAAAATTAGATTTTTTCATATATCAATTTAGGTCAATCTGTCATAATAAACAGATTGCATTTCAGTATTTAAGCTATTTCGTTTTGTATATCGTATTCAAAATTAGCGGAATACCAACAAAAACACACCACTAATCATCACTTAAATTTCAATTTATATGCCAAGCTTCAAAAAAAATAAAAACTTTTTTTAACCAAACTGTAACAATTAGCCAATAAGCGTATCTTTAAAATAAACCATCATTATTAAAATAGTTGTCACTAAGCCACCAACATATTAACACGCTTATAGAACAATGTAAAACCGGAACCCAATCGGCTCAAATGGAAGTTTATAACCGTTACTATAAAGCCATGTATAATGCAGCTTTTAGAATTGTAAAAAACAGTTTTGAAGCCGAAGATATTATGCAGGACTCTTTTTTAACGGCCTTTACAAAACTAAACACCTTAAACGATATTAATACGTTTGGCGCCTGGTTAAAACGAATAGTAATTAATAATAGTATACAACATTTTAATAAGAATAGTAAACACAGCGATGTTCCTTTTGACACAGTAATGTATAAAGTTGAAGATACTTATGTAGACACAGACAAAGACGATAC
Source organism: Formosa sp. S-31 (assembly GCF_051172795.1). Lineage (NCBI taxonomy): Bacteria > Pseudomonadati > Bacteroidota > Flavobacteriia > Flavobacteriales > Flavobacteriaceae > Formosa > Formosa sp. S-31. Next base: position 263,558 of record NZ_JAENDK010000002.1, on the reverse strand, counting down.
GGCAAAACAAAAAGCCCAGTTGGTTTTACAAAAAATGAATGGATTAAAAGATAATTACAGAATTGCCCTGACCTTACATTTAATTGAAGGTTACGATTACGAGGAAGTTTCCAGTATAATGAATATCAGTTATGCCAATTGCAGAACAACCATTTCCAGAGCGAAAGACAGTTTAAGACAAAAACTAGAACACATTGTTTAAAACAAAACATTATGAAACCAGATAATATAGATACCCTTTTTAAATCGTTACAGGATGATTTTGATTTTGAAGTACCAAACGCATCTCATGAAGATCGTTTTCTGGCAAAATTAAAATCGCAATCCAAAACTGTAACACTAGAAAAGAAACATTATCCTTTCTTAAAACCATTACTGGCTGTTGCTGCCTCTATAGTCCTGTTAATTGTATTAACCTTTACTTTTAACCAGCAGAATACAACTAAAGACCTGGCAAGTGTTTCTCCTGAAATGGCTAAAACACAAAGCTTTTTTACGGCTACCATAGCTCAGGAATTAAAAACATTACAAAACGAAAATGCACCTGAGGTGCAACCCCTAATACAAGATGCTTTAAAGCAATTAAAAATTCTTGAAGACGATTATGAAAAACTAAAATTAGATTTAACTAAAAGTGGCGAAGATAAACGCGTAATCTATGCCATGATTACCAATTTCCAAAACAGAATTTCAATTCTGGAAGAAGTTTTAAAAACTATTGATACTGTAAAACAATTAAAAAACACATCTCATGAAAACAAAATTATCATATAAAATCGCTTGCTTCTTAATAGCCTTACCCCTGTTAGTCATGGCGCATACTTCGCCTTGGAATGGAAAGCACACCAAAGACAAGGTTATTAAAAGAGAGTTTAAAGTAGACAAAAACGCCAATTTAAGTGTAGATAACAGCTATGGTAACGTAGATGTTATAACCTGGAACGAAAACCGCATTGTATTCGAAATCACTATTACAACTAATGGTAATGATGCTGATAAAGTGCAAAACAAATTAGACGATATTACTGTAGAATTTGAATCTTCACCAAGTCAAGTTTCTGCTAAAACCATTTTCACAAAAAGTAAATCTAAATGGTGGAACTGGAATGGTGCAGATAATGTAAACATGAAGATTAACTATCTTATTAAAATGCCTATTACTAATAGTGTAAATCTAAGCAATGATTATGGTGCAATTAATCTGGACAAGCTGGAAGGACATGCCAAGATAAGCTGCGACTATGGAAAAATTACGACCAAAGAATTAATGGCCGACAACAATGAGATTCATTTCGATTACACCAAAAATTCTTATTTCGAGTATATTAAAAGTGGAAAAATAAATGCCGATTACAGTGAATTTACCGTTGCTAAAACCAAAGACCTGTTCATAAATGCGGACTACACTAAAAGTAAAGTTGAAATTGCCGAAAACGCAAGCTATAACTGCGATTATGGTAGTATGACCATAGACAAAGTTAACAATTTTAAAGGTGAAGGCGATTATCTGACTGTAGTAATAGGAGACGTTTACAAATCGGTAAATATAAATGCCGATTACGGTTCAATTAAAATTAAAAACATGACGGCAAATGCCAACAACATTTCGATAGACTCGGATTATGTAGGCATTAAAATTGGTTACGATCCAAACTATCACTTTAAGTTCGAACTCGATTTAGACTATGCCGATATCCGCGATCAGGACGATTTTCAATTCGATATTAAGCGCTCAGATTCCAGTGAAAAATATTACAAGGGGTATTATGGTAGTGCAAACACTTCCAACCTGATTAAAATAAATTCCGATTACGGTAGCATTTCATTTGTAAAAAACTAATCATCAACTCTATAAATCAATCAAAAAATGAAAACAACACACTTAAAAAAGGCCCTGGCGCTGCTTATAATAACAGCTACTTTAAATTCCTGTGCCCAATATGGAACAAATGGTATTAAAGGTTCGGGAAACATTATTACTGAAAACAGATCGACTGCTTCATACGATGGTGTTACCTGTACAGGCTCTATGGATTTTAAATTAATTAAAGGCATAGAAGGTCAACTTACAATTCAGGGGGAATCGAATCTTATACCATATATCATTACCGAAGTAAACAACAACGTACTTAAAGTAAAGGTTAAAGACGGTTACAGTATTAACCCTAGTAAAAATCATAATGTTATCGTAACCATACCGTTTGAAGATATTTCGGCTGTTTCTTTAACCGGCTCGGGCGATTTAACTACAGAAGATAAAATAACAGTTGACAAACTAAACGTATCCCTTACAGGGTCGGGAGATATTTCTTTAGCCCTTACTGCCATAACTACGGAATCTTCAATTACAGGGTCGGGAGATCTTACTCTAAAAGGAGAATCGGACAATTTACATGTTTCAGTTACGGGTTCTGGAGATTTTCACGGCTACGATTTAAACGCTAATAACACAGATGTATCTGTAACTGGTTCCGGAGATGCCGATGTTGTTAGTAACAACACTTTGAAAGGACGAGTTTCAGGTTCTGGCGATATTAGTTATAAAGGTCACCCGGAAAAAGAAGACACTAAAGTCATGGGATCCGGAAGTATCTCTTCGTACTAATTCAAACTATTATCCAACCATAAAAAAAGCTCCGTAACGGAGCTTTTTTCACTTCATATCTTTGGGCACTCTAAAGAGTAATACGATACCTATTAAGAAAAAGATAAACAGAAAGAGAATGGAATTTCTCATACTTCCTGTAATCTGATCGATACTTCCATAAATAAACATACCGATAACAATACCTATTTTTTCGGTTACATCAAAAAAACTAAAATAAGAAGTTGTATCCTTTGTTTCCGGTAAAAATTTAGAATATGTCGATCTGGACAAGGCCTGAATACCTCCCATAACCAGCCCAACAAACATAGCCGTTACATAAAACTGCATTGGTGTTTTCACAAAATACCCATACACACAAATGCTCATCCAGATAAAATTAACCACAATAAGTGTTTTTATATTTCCTATTTTAGAAGATACTCTGGATGTTAAAACTGCTCCTGCAATAGCCACAATCTGTATAACTAGTATGCTTCCTATAAGTCCCATAGTTTTTTCCTGCTCTCCACCCCAGTTTACTTCCTGTTCTCCAAAGTAAGTTGCCACAAGCATAATGGTCTGAACCGCCATACTATAGACAAAAAAGGCATACAAATACCGCTTTAATTTCAGGTTTTCACTTATAGCCTTTGCCACAAGTTTTAATTCTTTAAACCCATTTAACAAGACGCGCTTAGTTACCTTATGTCCGGTTTTTACTCCCTTAGGTAAATAATAATAGGTAAACTGACTAAAGATAATCCACCATAAACCCACCGTAATAAAAGAGTAACGCATGGCTTTCATAGCAGCCTCTCCTTCGGTTCCTGTAATTCCAAACCAATTTGGCTTTAATACCATTGCCAGATTTACAAGCAGTAAAATAACACTACCCAAATAACCTAATGAAAATCCTTTGGCACTAATACGATCCTGTTGCTCGGAAAATGCAATATCCGGTAAATAAGAATTGTAAAATACCAGGCTTCCCCAATAGCCAATTAATCCGAAAAAATAGAAAAACAGACTCATATAAATATAGTCCAGGCTAAACCAGTTTAACCCGATACAAGCTATACCGCCAGTATAACAAAAGAATTTCATAAATCCTTTTTTATTTCCAATATAATCGGCCACACCAGATAAGATCGGAGATATAAAAGCAATGACTAAAAAAGCAAAAGCTGTAACAAAGGAAATTAATGCCGTGTTTTTTACAGTAGTTCCAAATACATTTACATACAATTCGCCTTCGGCAAACAAAGCCCCATAAAAAATCGGGAAAATAGTAGAAGCAATGGTTAAGGTATAAACCGAATTCGCCCAGTCGTAAAATGCCCAGGCATTTAAAAGAGTTTTGTGGCCTTTAGGATAAGATTTCATTTATGGAAAGGTCAGATTAAAATCATTTTTAAAGAAAAGCGAATTATCAATTATTAAATTATTCGGTAAAACCAGTAACTCCAAATTTTTTAGCTTCAGCTCTTGCATTAGCTACCAAGGCACTCAACTGAGCAATTCTTGAACTATTAGAAGGGTGTGTACTTAAAAACTCCGGCGTATTACTACTTTCCATACGCTTCCATAATTCCGGAGCTACAGCAGGATCGTACCCTGCTATGGCCATTAATATAATTCCTATTCTATCAGCTTCTGCTTCGTGACTTCTGCTAAATGGCAGCATAGCTCCCACAGTGGAACCAACACCATAATACTGATTGAATAAGTCTCGACTTTCATCGTCTGTAATAGCAACATTTCCTGCGATTGCAATGCCCTGTTGTATATAAGCCGCACTCATACGTTGCTGCCCGTGGTTGGCTAAAGCGTGAGCTACTTCATGCCCCATAATGGCAGCAATGCCGGCATCTGTCTGGGCCACTGGTAAAATCCCAGTGTAAAACACTATTTTACCACCAGGCATACACCAGGCATTTTTTGTTTTATCTTCAATTAAATGATATTCCCATTGATATCCTTTTAAATAACCTTCATAACCGTTCGCATTTAGATAACGCTCTGCAGCTTTTGCTATGCGTTGCCCTACACGAGTTATTCGAGCAGCATCCTCAGTACCTTCAACTACTTTATTCTCTTTTAAAAATTCGTCGTATTGTTTAAATGACGCTGGAAAAAGCTGATCGTTAGACACTATAGCCATAGTTTGTTTTCCTGTAAAGGGATTGGTAGCACACCCTAAAGACATTAAGAAAACTAAGAAAAGAAGATAATTCGATTTAAGGTTCATGTATTTTATAATTTGTCTAAAAATACAAAACAAAGAAAATTAACCTAAACTCAAATCATTTTTTTATTATCGTAAGTAAATTCATAATAAACGACTATTACAGTAAACATTTAAACTTATGAAACTTCCTGTTCTACTTATTATGTGCTTCTGCTTATTCTCATGTCACAGTAAAGCACAACAACCTAAAAAAAGCACAACTTACGAGGTGTCAAAAACTGAAGCAGAATGGAAACAAATTCTTAGCCCCGAACAATATTACATTCTTAGAGAAGCTGGTACAGAAGCACCGTATTCCAGTGACTTAAACAAACAATACGCTTTGGGTACCTATTATTGCGCTGCCTGTAAAGCTCCGTTATTTAAGAGTAACAACAAATACGACTCTGGTTGTGGCTGGCCCAGTTTCGATCAGGAAATTCCCGGAGCTATAGCGTATTCTAAAGACAGTGATCCTATTTACGGTACCGAAGAACACTGCGCCAAATGCGGAAGTCATTTAGGTCATATTTTTAACGATGGACCAAAAAACACTACAGGAAAGCGTCACTGTATTAATGGAGATGCACTTATTTTCGAGCCGGCCAATTAATTATTATCCACTTTAAACTTCTTTTTATAAGGCCTTATAATTAAACGTGCCTCGCGATCGAATCGAATATAATTATAAACCCAGTTTACAAATACAACCATCCGGTTTCTGAAACCTATTAAAAAGAACAAATGCACAAACATCCAGACAAACCAGGCAAAAACACCCTGAAACTTATAATCTGGTAAATCTACAACAGCCTTATTCCGACCAATTGTCGCCATTGCTCCTTTATCCTTATAGGCAAAAGGAACCATTGGCTGCTGTTCTAATAAAAGCTTTATATTATCTCCCAACTGTTTACCTTGCTGAATAGCAGGTTGCGCCATCATAGGATATCCCTTTGGATGCTCTACGGTTTCCATCTGAGCAATATCTCCTATCGCAAAGATATAAGTATACCCGGGAAGCTGATTGAATTTATTTACCCTGATACGCTGATTTCTTGTACATAAATCTTCCGAATTCAGTCCTTTAATACCAGCGCCCTTAACTCCTGCTGCCCAGACCATAGTTTCCGTTTCGAATGACACATCGGTATTGGTTGTAACGGTTTTCCCATCATAACCTGTTACTCTAAGATTCTTCCAGACATTAACCCCAAGCTCCTCCAGAAAATCTTCAGCTTTTGCTGACGCAACTTCACTCATTTCCTTTAAAATTCTATCCCCGGACTGTATCAGATGAATTTGAGCCAATCGCGTATCTAAATCGGGATAGTCCTTGGGCAGTATCCCTTTCTTGATTTCTGCCAGTGCTCCGGCCAGTTCCACTCCTGTGGGGCCGGCTCCAACAATTACAAAGTTCATTAGTGCATTCCGTTCATTTAAATCGGCAGTAAGCAGCGCTTCTTCAAAATTCTCCAGTATCAGACTCCTAAGATTTAAAGATTGCGGTATGGTCTTCATTGCCATACTATGTGCTTCTATAGATGCATTACCGAAATAATTCGTCTCTGATCCTGAGGCTACAACCAAATAATCGAACTTTAAATCACCTATATTCGTAATAACATTCTTTTTCTCTGGTTCAATTTCCAAAACTTCAGCCAGCCTGAAATGAAAATTCTTATAGTCTTTTAATATTTTACGAATGGGATACGCTATAGAATCGGGCTCCAGGCCACCGGTAGATACCTGATATAATAAGGGTTGAAAATTATGGTAATTGTTTTTGTCCAGCAATACCACCTGCACCTCCAGTTTCGATAATTTTCTGGCCAGCGCTACGCCTGCAAATCCACCACCAATAATAACAATACGGGGATAACTAGTTCGGGATATATTCATATATAGGATCTTACAAAACAAATGTAGCAAAAGTTAATTTTTTATAGGCACTAAATTCTATATTCGAAATAGGTTTCGTAAATTCGTAGCTTTAAACGATTTAATAAATTGACATGAGTAAATACGATATTATTGTCCTTGGAAGTGGTCCCGGAGGCTACGTTACTGCTATTAGAGCATCCCAATTAGGGTTTAAAACTGCCATAGTTGAAAAAGAAAATTTAGGTGGTGTTTGTCTTAACTGGGGGTGTATACCGACAAAAGCCCTTTTAAAATCTGCTCAGGTTTTTGAATACTTAAAACATGCTGAAGATTACGGATTATCTGTAAAAGAATACGATAAAGACTTTAATGCTGTAGTAAAGCGTTCTCGCGGTGTTGCCGAAGGCATGAGTAAAGGTGTTCAATTTTTAATGAAAAAGAATAAAATTGATGTTATTAACGGTTACGGTACTTTAAAACCTGGTAAAAAGGTTGAAGTTGAAGGTACTGAATACAGCGCCGACCATATTATTATTGCTACGGGAGCGCGTTCTCGCGAATTACCAAGTTTACCACAGGACGGTAAAAAAGTGATAGGTTACCGTGAAGCCATGACCTTACCAAAACAACCAAAGAAAATGATTGTGGTTGGTTCTGGAGCTATTGGTGTTGAGTTTGCATATTTCTACAACTCTATGGGAACAGAAGTTACTATTGTAGAATTCTTGCCTAATGTAGTACCTGTAGAAGATGAAGACGTATCTAAACAATTAGAGCGCTCGTTTAAGAAAAACGGTATTAATATTATGACGTCTGCTGAAGTAACACAAGTTGATACATCTGGAGAAGGTGTTAAAGCAACTGTAAAAACTAAAAAAGGAGAAGAAATATTAGAAGCCGATATTATACTTTCAGCTGTTGGTATTAAAACCAATATTGAAAACATCGGACTTGAAGATGTTGGAATTGCTGTAGATCGCGATAAGATTTTAGTTAACGATTACTACCAGACTAACATTCCTGGATATTACGCCATTGGAGATGTTACGCCAGGACAAGCCTTAGCACACGTAGCGTCTGCTGAAGGAATTCTTTGTGTTGAAAAAATTGCAGGCATGCACGTGGAAGCTTTAGATTACGGAAACATCCCTGGTTGTACTTATGCTTCGCCTGAAATTGCAAGTGTTGGTTTAACCGAAAAACAGGCTAAAGAAAAAGGATATGAACTTAAAATTGGTAAGTTCCCATTCTCTGCTTCAGGTAAAGCTAGTGCCGGAGGAAACAAAGATGGTTTTGTTAAAGTAATTTTCGATGCTAAATACGGTGAATGGTTAGGTTGCCATATGATTGGTGCTGGTGTTACCGATATGATTGCTGAAGCTGTTTTAGGTCGTAAATTAGAAACTACAGGTCATGAAGTTTTAAAAGCAGTTCACCCACATCCAACAATGAGTGAAGCTGTAATGGAAGCTGTTGCTGATGCTTACGATGAAGTAATCCACCTATAAGATTATAACTCATTTTTCATATAAAAGAAGGTTCAAATTAATTGAACCTTCTTTTTTTATTTAAAAATTACAAACTTCGCTTTATTTGTGCAAACCTTTATTTGTTTCTACTTTTGAATAAAAAATAGAAACATGACTATTCAGGACATAATAAAAAACAGACGCTCTGTTTTTCCCGATCAATACAACAATACACCTGTAACTAAAGAAACCATCGAGCAACTATTACAGGCTGCAAACTGGGCTCCTACTCATAAAAAAACAGAACCATGGCGCTTTAAAGTCATTCAAGGCGAATCTCAAGAACGTCTGGGACATTTTCTTGCCGAAAAATTTAAAAACACCGAAGATAAATTTTCTGAGTTTAAATATAAAAAGCTACAAAATAACCCTAAAAAAGCAGGTGCTATAATCGCCATTTGCTTATCCAGAGATCCAGACGAAAGTATTCCGGAATGGGAAGAAATTGCCTCGGTTGCTATGGCTGTTCAAAACATGTGGCTTACGGCTACCAGTTTAAACCTTGGAGCATACTGGAGTTCGCCAGGTTTAATTCAGTATATGGATGAATTCTTCAACTTGCAACCTAACGAGAAATGTCTGGGCTTTTTCTATCTGGGCTATTACGACATTCCTTCACCGGAACGCATACCCGAACCAATAGAAGCTAAAGTAGAATGGTTATAATAAATAAAGCGCACTTATCTAACATAAATGCGCTTTTCTTTTCTTACGATATTTTATAAAAAACTCTGTATAGCCAATTCGTAACTCTGTAGTCCGAACCCCAGAATTACCCCTTTGGCGTGAGGGGAAATATAAGACTGATGGCGGAATTCCTCCCGACCGAAAGTATTTGAAATATGTACTTCTACTACCGGCGTTTCTATACCTTTTATGGCATCGCCTATACCGATAGAAGTATGCGTATATGCAGCTGCATTTAATATGATGCCATCATAATCGAAACCTACTTCATGTAATTTATCTATAAGTTCTCCCTCTATATTAGACTGATAATAGGATAATTCTACAGAACTGTATTTGGATTTAACCGTTTCAAAAAATTCTGTAAACGTTAGACTACCGTAAATCGCTGGCTCGCGCTTACCCAATAGGTTTAAATTGGGACCATTAATAATGATTATTTTTTTCATAAAGTAAAAATATAAAAATAGTCCAAACAAAAAGGATGGATTTACCACCTCAATCGTATTTTATATTTTAATGAATATTAATTGTACAGCCCAGATTTATGGCCGACCAGGTCCAGTAATCGGTAATTCCACTATAAGAAATATTCAATTGTAACATTTCGGAAACATTATACCCAAACATTGGCCGGTAATAAAATCCTCCATCCCAGTTATCGCTTAAACCAATGGCGTAACCAATATCTCCGCCAACGACAATCTGAGCTGTTAAACCATATCGGGTAGCAAAAGCTACTGGCAAATATCTGAAATCGGATCCATCATGAATTGGTCCCCAGAAATTACTGGTGTCCTTTCCAAAGTAAATTCCATACCCCGTTGCCAACCCCACGCCTATCGTTCTTGAAGCCTGAAAAATATAAGTCAGGTCCCCTAAAACTCCCACAGAAGTAACTTCATTAGCCCCATTAACCGGGAAAGATACACTGGCTCCAATATTTAAACCTGCCTGAACATTAAAACCAGGCATTTGCGCAAACCCGGCAGAAGAATTGGTTTCCAACATGGGACTACTTATAGTTCGATCTACAGTCTGAGAAAAAAAGGGATGCCCTACAAAAATTATAAAAACAAAAGTGAAGAAAGACGTTTTCATTTGGTAGCGATTTAATAGTGCATATTTAAACTTAGATTATTAAATATGAATTGGTTACTACATAAAAATACTATTTTAAAATTATATTCGCTGTGTATCTAAACAATTTATAGATTTGAATCGTTTAAATTTAAGCTCCAACTATCTAATTTATGAAATGGAATCAGGCCCTAAAGGACTATAGTTTATATTTAAAAATTGAACGCGGATTATCTGACAATTCCATAAACAGTTATGCTTTGGATGTAAAAAAACTAATCGTGTATTTGGAGGATAATAATGTGACTGTTTCACCTTTAGACATTTCCTCTGAACAACTTCAGGAGTTTATTTACACTAGTTCAAAACATTTAAACGCCAGATCTCAGGCGCGATTAATTTCGGGACTTAGAAGCTTTTTTGATTATCTTATTTTTGAAGATTACCGAACAACAAATCCTTTAGAGTTAATAGAATCACCTAAAATTGGCCGAAAACTCCCGGATACGTTATCAGAAAAAGAAATTGATTCTTTAATTGCAGCCATAGATTTATCTACACCCGAAGGAGAACGCAACCGAGCAATGCTGGAAACCCTTTACAGTTGCGGCTTGCGTGTAAGTGAATTGATTAATCTAAAGCTCTCCGATTTATTTTTTGACGAAGGTTTTATTAAAGTTACCGGTAAAGGCGACAAACAACGTTTTGTTCCCATTGTAGCATCAACTATAAAATATATTAATATCTACACCCAAGCTGTAAGACCCCATTTAAACATTCAATCAGGGCACGAGGATACCGTTTTTTTAAATCGCCGTGGAAAACAACTTACCAGAGCTATGATTTTTACAATTATAAAGCAACTGGCTGTAAAAATTAATTTAAACAAAACCATTTCGCCACACACCTTCAGGCATTCGTTTGCGACACATTTACTTCAAAACGAAGCCGATTTACGATCAATACAATTATTATTAGGACATGAAAGTATTACTACCACAGAAATTTATGTGCATTTGGATAAAAAGCATTTAACCGAAGTTGTGGAAAAATTTCATCCCAGAAAATAAAAAAAGGCCCGGAATATCCAGGCCTTTTAATTACTAATTACTCGAGCATACTAGCCTTTTAACCAAGCTTTACGCAATTCTACTTCTTTAGCTGTAGCATTAGGATTTGCCTTTAATACTTCTCCAGAGGTATAGCTTGGAGTTAATTTTGTTTTAACCTCCACTACTTCTCCATTTCTTAAAAGTTTCACATCGATATCCTGACCTGGCTGCCACATAAACATTTTCTGTAACATGTTATTCGCGTTTGTCATTGTAATCTCTTCTCCATCTATCGCCTTTATAACATCTTTAGGCAGTACACCTTGTTCTTTCCAAAAACTATTATCGTTCACTTTATCGCTAAAATAAATTGTTCTTGATACCGGATCGCCTTCCAGAATTAACTGTCCATTATTCATTAAATAATTAGTCTCAACCTTATCGCTTACCACTTCCAGACCTACTTTAGAAAAATAATCCTGATAATTAATAGGTGTAGTACCTACAACATAAGTATTTAAAAACGCTCCCACTTCAGGATAAGTCATAGCTGTAATTTCTTCAATTAAGCTATCGTCTTCAAACGGCTTATTTTTACCATATTTCTGAGACAACTCTTTCATTAAAGATAAAATACCGCGTTGCCCATTACTTTCCGCTCTCATAATAATATCGATACACATGCCTATTAAAGCTCCTTTTTGATACACATCGATGTAATTCTGAGCATAAGGTTCGTCTAAAATATTTTCACTCATTTTAGTAAAGCTCATAGTATCATCAAAACGATAAGACATCTGAATTTTCTCCATTAATTTACCATAAAACTGTTGTTCGCTAACAAGATCCTGATTTACCTGAAATAATGTTGCGAAATATTCAGTAACACCTTCATACATCCACAGATGTTTAGAGAAAGTTGGTTTATTATAATCAAAATAATGCACATCTTCCGAGTGTACACTTAACGGCGTTACGATGTGAAAGAATTCGTGAGATACCACATCAATCATACTTTCATCCAAAGCAGCTTCAGGCATAGATTCCTGTAACACAACCACCGTTGATGTATGATGTTCCAAAGCTCCAAATCCTTTTGGCTGGTCTTCTCCATCACCGGCTAAATACAGATAAATATCGTAACGTGGTGTACTGTTAATATCACCTAAGAATGTTTTTTGAGCACGCATCATTTTCTCCATAGTCTCACGAAGCTTTTTAGCCGTATGCACTTTGGTTGGAGAATACACACTTAAAACGATTTTAATATCACCAACCTGAAATTCTTCAACATCCAGATTTCCATACATCATCGGATTATCGGTAATATCGAAATATCTGTCTGCTTCGTAACGCGTAGTTACTTTTGTCCCATCTTCGCTTTTAGTTTCTTTAACCGTATGCAATGCAGAAGTACGCTTAAAATCTACAGGAGCTGTAACATCTAAAGTGTATTGATTATTTTTTAATGAATCGAAATATCCGATAAACCCGTGAAGATTTAATACATAATTATCCGGTTGGATATTAGTTCCTGAAGGCGAAAAAGGCTGCTCTCCTCCAATTCCACCAACGGCTTCTATATCGAAAGTATCATTTACATCGTAAGTAATATAATCCAGGTCTTCAGCATTGGCTATAGTCCAGGAATTTGTATCTAATTTAGAAGTAGTAAGTTCTTCTCCTTTGTAATTATAAGCCTTGAAATCGTCTATATATTTACCAAAATCACTTACAGAATACGTCCCCTGTACTACCCGAGGTAATCTATAAATTACCGTATCAACAGTAAATCGTCCCGGATTAATGGTAACCGGCGCTTTATCGTTAATTACTTTGGTTAAGTCTATTGCGGTTACTATTGGTGTGTTTACAGCCAGATCGTTTTTCGAAGCTGTTTTAGAAGAGCCACAACTTGCAAGCACCAAACTTGCAAATGCCAAGGCTAAAAATTGATTTTTCATTATTTAGTTATAGTTTTTATACCATTCGACTGTCAAAGTTACAATCTGTTACAGAATATTAAATATAAGTTTTTGTTAAAGAATTTCCCAAAAAGCTGTACTTATCGACATTTTTAATATTTAGCCCTCAATTCTATTTGCAATTATTATATTTGACAAACATAATTATAAGAATGCAGTTTAAACATCCAGAACTTCTTTACGCCTTAGTTTTACTTGTTATTCCTATTATTATTCACCTGTTTCAACTCCGAAAATTTAAAAAAGAAGATTTTACCAATGTCGCTTTTTTAAAAAAAGTAGTACTGCAAACCCGTAAAAGTTCCCAATTAAAAAAATGGTTAACACTTTTAGCAAGAATACTCTTGTTAGCTTGTATTATTTTAGCCTTTGCGCAACCCATTAGTTCTAAAACCAATGTAAATTCTGCGCCTAAAGAAACTGTAATTTATCTGGACAATTCTTTTAGTTTACAGCAAAAAGGCCCGCAAGGTCCCTTGTTAAAACGAGCAGTACAGGATTTAATTTCTCAAGCCGACTACGAAACTCCGATTTCCTTAGTTACCAATAACCAGATATTTAAAAACACAACTTTAAAAACCATTAAAAACGATTTAATAGCTCTGGATTATTCACCTGAACCTCTGGATTATAATGCAGCTTTGTTAAAATGTAAATCCCTGTTTAGTAAAGACAATAACAAACAGAAGGAAATTATTTTTATTTCAGACTTTCAACAACAACCATCACCCTTTAGCACCGATAAGGAGGCATATTCCGGCATAACATTAATTCCTTTAAAACCAGCTAACTCAAATAATATTGCAATAGATTCTCTGTATTTAAAGCCAGTAAATACCTTGAATTCAGAATTAATAGTTAGCCTGAAAAACTATGGAATTCCTGTCGACAACCTGTCTATCGCACTTTATAATAGCGATAAACTAATGGCGAAAACAGCAGTATCGATTAAAGATGAAGCTAAAGCAACGTTTACCATAAATAATAAACAAAGCTTAAATGGAAAACTCGTAATTGAAGATTCCGGTTTACAATTCGATAATACCATGTATTTTAATTTAAATACACCTTCGAAAATTAATGTATTAAGCATAACAGCGGCAGACGATTCGTATTTAAAACGCATTTTTACAGAAGATGAATTTAAATTTTCTTCCAGCACGTTGAATCAGCTTAATTATAATACAATTCATCAGCAACATACCATCGTGCTAAACGAGTTGAACGACCTCCCGCAAACACTTATTAATGTCTTAACTACCTTTATAAATGAAGGCGGCAATCTTATTGTTATTCCGTCTCTAAAGGTCGATTTAAGTTCTTACAATCAGTTTTTAAACCAATACAATACCCGCCTAAATCCGGCCATTACTTCAGATAAATTAATTACTACCATTAATTTCAGCCATCCTTTATACAAAAATGATGTCTTCGAAAAACAGGTTAAAAACTTTCAATATCCTAAGGTTAATTTATTTTACCCTGTTTATGGAACACTGGCAACTTCAGCCCTAAGTTTTGAAGATGGCAATCCGTTTTTGAGTCAGATTAATACAAATGTTTATCTGTTCTCTGCACCAATAAACAAAGACAACTCAAATTTTAAAAACTGGGCTTTAATTGTACCAACCTTTTATAAAATTGCGGTTAACAGCTTAAAACAACCACGATTATTTTATACCGTGGGCACAAGCAACAGCTTTGATGTGGAAACCACATTGGGACAGGACCAGATTCTGTCTATTTCAAATGCTTCAGAACATTTTATATCACAACAACAATACTTTAATAATAAAGTTACGATTAAGACCAGCGAACGCCCTGAACACGCAGGAATTTACGAGGTAAAAAACAAAGATTCGGTTATAAAAACCATTAGTTTTAACTATAATCGGTCTGAAAGTAAACTGATTTACGATGATGTTCAGAATATTAAAAATGTTACCATAGAAAATTCGATTACATCCCTATTCGACAATTTAAAAAGTGATACAAAAGTTAATGAGCTATGGAAATGGTTTCTTATTTTTGCATTAGCTTTTTTGATTATAGAAATGCTCATCTTAAAATATTTTAAATGAACGTACTTATAAAATCTGCAACCATTATTGATGCTAAAAGTGAATTTCACAATCAGACACTGGATGTATTAATAGAAAACGGCAGTATTTCTGAAATTGGAAAATCCTTAAAAAATCCAAACAATTACACCGAAATAGTTTTAGATAATCTGCACATCTCACAAGGTTGGTTCGATAGTAGTGTAAGCTTTGGAGAACCCGGTTTTGAAGATAGAGAAACGATTTCAAACGGATTAAGGACCGCTGCCTATTCCGGATTTACTACAGTGGCTATGAATGCCAACAGTCATCCTGTAATCGATAGCAGCAGTGATGTTACATTCGTAAGCAGTCGCGCCGCCAATAATGCTGTTAAGCTTTTGCCTTTGGGGGCTTTAACCCGAGACAGTGAAGGTGTAGATTTAGCTGAATTGTACGATATGAAAACAGCAGGAGCCGTGGCCTTTTACGATTACAAGCACGCCATTGGTAATGCCAACCTAATGAAAATTGCCTTACAGTATGCCGCTAATTTTAATGGTTTAGTATGCTCATTCCCTCAGGATAATAAAATAGCCGGTAAGGGTGTTATGAACGAACATATTACCAGCACTACTTTAGGTCTAAAAGGTATACCTGCACTGGCAGAAGAACTTCAGGTGGCAAGAGATTTGTTTTTACTGGAATATACAGGAAGTAAACTTCATATTCCAACTATTTCCACTGCCAAATCGGTTGCTTTAATTCGTGAAGCAAAAGCTAAAAAACTGGATATTACCTGTAGTGTAGCTATCCATAACCTTTGTTTAAACGATGATGTTTTAACCGATTTTAACACACATTATAAAGTACTTCCGCCTTTAAGAATTCAAAGCGATATAGATGCCTTAATTGAAGGTGTTAAAGATGGCACTATAGATATGGTTACCAGCGACCACAACCCGCTTAACATAGAAGAAAAGAAAGTTGAATTTGACTATGCCGCTTACGGAACTATAGGCCTGGAAAGTGCTTTTGGAGCATTGCAGACCGTATTTACCTTAAAGAAAACCATTGAAGTTTTAACTCAGGGTAAATCCCGTTTCGGAAGAGAAAACATTGCTATAAAAGTTGGTAATCCTGCTGATATAACTTTATTTAATCCGGATACTAAATATACCTTTAGTGCTTCAGATATTACCTCAAAATCTAAAAACGCTATTTTTGAAGGCCTGAATTTAAAAGGAAAAACCTACGGTATTATTAACAATAATCAATTGGTTTTAAAATAACAGACCATGACAGATCAAACAGTAAAAGAAGGCAAAACCTGGGCCATTGTTAGCCATTTAACTTTTGTGGGCTTAATAATTGCTATTATAATGAACAGCGAAAAACGAAACCCGTTTACTTCGTTTTACAATCGACAAATGCTGGGTTTAATCATAATGTTGTTCATCTCTCAAATTACCGATAAATATATAAACGGTACTTTAGGGTACGCCCTTTGGGTTATTTCTGCCGTGGGTTGGTTATTTTCTTTTATCCACATTATAAAAGGCGAAACAAAACTATTACCTTACGTAGGTGAGAAATTTCAGGAATGGTTTAGAAATATTCATTAATGACAGACTTAAGTTTACACCACATTACGCGTCCATCTAGTTTAAAAGAAAACGCGCCCTTATTACTCATGTTTCATGGTTACGGCAGCGACGAGAACGATTTATATTCATTCGCTTCAGAATTACCCGAAGAACTCTATATTATTTCGGTAAGAGCGCCCTACCCTATGCAACCTTATGGTAATGCCTGGTACGCTATTAATTTTGATGCTGAAAAAGGAAAATGGAACGATAATGAGCAAGCCAGACAATCTCGTGACCTTATTGTTACCTTTTTAGATGAAGTAATAAACTCCTACCCTGTAAACCCGGATAATGTTACCTTGTTGGGCTTTAGCCAGGGTAGTATTTTAAGTTATGCCGTTGCACTAACCTATCCGGAAAAAGTTAATAATATTATTGCTTTAAGTGGCTATATAAATACCGATATCATTCCGGATAATCATAATCCGGAAGATTACAGCCACTTGCATTTTTTCTGTTCGCACGGTAATGTAGATCAGGTTATTCCTGTAGAATGGGCAAGACAATCTCCCGAATTACTGAAAGCATTACATATTAAATACGAATACCACGAATATCCTGTAGGGCACGGTGTGGCACCACAGAATTTTTACGATTTCAGATCCTGGTTATCTAAGTTAATTTAATACTTACTGTAAAGGATACAGTAATGAATCAATAACTTCAAAACGTATCTCAGTCTGACTTTCCACCTCGTATTTAATTAATAATTCGCCCCAGAAAATACCATCGGAGAAATCGCAGATTAACCATTTATGGTTTAAAAGTTTTATAGAATTCACAAGCATGGTTTTTCCTTCATTAGCGGCATAAGGAATTAAAGGATTTCCTCCTTTTTCTGTGTTTTGCTTATATATTTCATCTTTTATAAATGGAATAAGTGCGTTTACATCGTATCCCTTATTTTCAAGATAAGTATAGGCATCTTCGTTGTTTTCAATATTGAAATACGACATTTCAAACACCTTATCCTGTAAGGTCTGAATAGAATCATTTAGCGTTTCCGTATTTTCTCTACATGCTGTTATTGTTTTTAAGTCGTCCTCAAACACGTTTTTGGAGTTTACGTACTGAAACAAAATAAGGAGTAAAGAAAAAATAAACAAGTACATAAAAATTCGTTGTTTCATGGTATAGTGATTTGTAGGTTATCGTATGCTAAATTAATATTTGACGGTAAGGTTTTCTGTACTACCTCATGAAAGCCCAACAGATGACTTATATGGGTTAAATACGCTGTTTCTGGCTGAACTTTATCAATAAAATCCAAAGCTTCTTTTAAATTAAAATGAGAAATATGTGGGTCTATACGCAAGGCATTAACCACCAGAACCTTCACTCCTTTAAGCTTTTCTATTTCTGAAGATTCAAGCGTTTTCATGTCTGTTAAGTAGGCAAAATCACCAAATCTAAAACCAAAAACCTGTAGTTTATAGTGCATGCCATTTATTGGCACAACCTCTATATTACCAAGAGTAAAAGGTTCATTCCTGATTATCTTCTCATTAACACTCGGTGCTCCGGGATATTTATTCTCCGTTTCAAAAATATAATCAAATCGGGTTTCAAGTGCCTTTAAAACACGTTCGTGGCCATAAATATCAATATTTCCTTGCCTGAAAAAAAACGGTCGAATATCGTCTAAGCCAGCAGTATGGTCGGCGTGTTCGTGCGTAAACAAAATGCCATCTAATTTAGTAACGCCAGCCGTAAGCATCTGTTGTCTAAAATCAGGGCCACAATCTACCACAAAAGTAAAGTCATCCCACTCCACCAACACCGAAACTCTTAAACGTTTGTCTTTGGGATCCGTACTTAAACAAACCGGGTGATTACTCCCTATAATCGGAATGCCCTGAGATGTCCCTGTACCTAAAAAAGTGATTTTCAAAAGCGTAAAGATTTAATACAAATTTAGACTAATCTTTTTGTCAAGTAGGCGAATTTAATACCTTTGTACCTTACATACAAATCTACATTTTAAGATGGAAATCACCCTTAAAGGAGATAAAAAATTTGAAGATATTCCTTCGTTAAAAACGAAAGCACTTCGAATAAACCTTAATGAAAACATTTACGGTACGTTTGCAGAGATTGGTGCAGGTCAGGAAACAGTACGTCAGTTTTTCAGAGCAGGTGGTGCTTCGGGGACTATTGCAAAAGCAATGTCTGCTTACGACAAGGATTTTAGTGATGCCGTTTATGGTGCAGAAGATGATGGCCGCTACGTTACCGAAGCGCGTTTAAAAAAAATGCTTAATCATGAAATTAGGCTAATTGAAGAACGTATTTCCAGAGAAAAACACCCTAATAAGATGTTCTTCTCCTACGCCAATACAGTAACTACTATAGATTTTGCCAAACAGTATAAAGGGCATGGTTGGGTAGGTTTACGTTATCAGGTTGAACCAGACCAGGAATACAACGAAATTATTTTACACCTTCGTTTTAAAGAGAACGATGCGCGATTACAACAGGAAACCTTAGGAATATTAGGAACCAATCTTATTTACGGCGCCTTTTATAAGTATAATGAACCTAAAAAGCTTTTACGCTATTTATACGACCACTTGCATAAAGATCAATTAGAAATTGATACTATAAACTTTTCAGGTCCCGTTTTTGAAGATGTAGACAATAGATTAATGAGTTTACAACTGGTTAAAAATGGTATGACCGACGCGGTAATGTTTGACCCGGATGGAAACAACGTTTTACCAGCCCGAATTTTATACAAAAAAAACATTTTAGCTTTACGTGGTAGTTTCAGACCAGTAACTAAGGTAAATATGGACATGTTTCACAAATCGTACGACATGTTTATTAAAGAAAATAAGGTGGATAAAAACAACACCAAAGTTATTTTCGAAATTACCTTATCCAATTTACGTGCTGAAGGTGAGATTGACGAACAGGATTTTATGGATCGAGCCAAATTACTGTGTTCACTGGGGCAAACCGTACTAATTTCGAATTTCCAGGAGTACTATAAACTGGTAGAATACTTCTCCCAGTACTCTAAAAACCGTATGGGATTAGCCATGGGCGTAAATAACCTGGTAGATATTTTTGACGAGAAATACTATCGCCATTTAAGTGGTGGTATTCTTGAAGCCTTTGGTAAACTGTTCTTTAAAGATCTTCGTGTTTACCTTTATCCAATGCTGGATGAAAATGGTAACCTTATGAATAGTGAAAACCTAAAGGTTCATCCACGTATGAAAGAATTATATAAATTCTTTAAATACAATGGTAAAGTGGTTGATATTACAGATTACGATCCTTCGGTGCTCTCTGTGTTCTCCAGAGAAGTGCTTAAAAAGATTGCCTGCAACGAACAAGGCTGGGAAACCATGTTACCTGAAGGTATCTCTAAATTAATTAAACAAAAAAGCCTTTTTGGTTGCGAAACCGAAGAAAGTCTGCTCGATTAGAGCATAGAAAAACAAGTAAAAGAAAACAGCCGGTTATATATTATTTATAACCGGCTGTTTTTTACCACCATATTTAAATATACTTAAGTCTATTGCTTATCTAAAATTTGACTGGCATGCTCTTTAGTTTTCACCTTACTTATTACCTCTTCAATAGTACCATTTTCATCAATCACAAAAGTAGTTCTGTGGATACCATCGTACTCACGGCCCATAAATTTCTTTGGTCCCCATACTCCAAAAGCTTCAATAACCTTTTTATCTTCATCGGCTAATAAGGGAAACGGAAATTCATTTTTAATTTTAAAATTACTTTGTCTTTTTGCGCTATCGGCACTAACACCTAAAATATCATAATTTAAAGCTTGAAAACGCTGATAGTTATCTCTTAAATTACAGGCTTCAGTCGTGCAGCCCGGAGTACTGGCTTTAGGGTAGAAAAACACCACTAATTTTTTGCCTTTATAGTCGTTTAAAGAAATAGTATTTCCATCCTGATCTTTAGCTTCGAAATTTGGAGCCTTATCTCCTGCTTTTAAAGTCGTCATATTTATTAAATTTGTCCAAAAATACAATAATGACAAAACAAGAAAAAGTAGAGTTTGTTATAAATACCTTAAAAGCGTTATATCCGGAAATTCCTGTTCCTTTAGACCATAAAGATCCTTATACCCTATTAATAGCCGTATTAATGTCTGCTCAAAGCACAGATGTTCGTGTTAACCAGATTACACCTTTGCTGTTTGAAAAAGCCGACAATCCCTACGATATGGTAAAACTAACGGTAGAAGAAATTCGTGACATTATAAAACCTGTTGGTCTATCGCCAATGAAAAGTAAAGGCATCCACGGTTTATCACAAATATTAATCGAAAAATATAATGGAGAAGTCCCTCAAACTTACGAAGCTTTAGAATCCTTACCTGCTGTAGGGCATAAAACAGCAGCCGTAGTATTGTCGCAGGCCTTTGGCATACCTGCATTTCCCGTAGACACACATATACAGCGTTTAATGTATCGCTGGAATTTAAGTAGTGGTAAAAATGTGGTTCAAACCGAAAAAGATGCAAAACGCTTATTTCCTAAAGAATTGTGGAACGATTTGCACTTACAGATAATCTGGTATGGGCGTGAATATTCACCAGCGAGAGGCTGGGATTTAGATAAAGATATTATAACTAAAACTATTGGTAGAAAGTCTGAAATCGACAAATATTATAAGCAAAAAAAATCCTGATCGATAGATCAGGATAGCTTTTAGTCAATTTAGAATTATTTTAATCTTATCCGTCTTAGCATGCATAACATGTAATGCTTTGGAATAATTAAGCAAAAATTTTATAGTTTCTGCTTTTGGGTTTAAATCAATGTCACTTGATGTCTCAGAGTAAAGTTTCGCCATTTATAACAGTTTAGTAATGTTTCTATTATAACGGCACTTAATTGCTTTTATTGTTTAATTAGTTAAAACTATATTATGTTTTTCAATTATTTTTCTCATGTTAATTAATGCATAACGCATTCTCCCCAGTGCCGTATTAATACTCACCCCGGTTTTATCAGAAATTTCTTTAAAACTCATATCGTTATACATACGCATTAAAATCACTTCTTTCTGGTCTTCCGGTAATTCCTCTATTAATTTTCTGATATCGGCTTCTACCTGATTCTTTATAATTTGCTTTTCAGCATTTAAAGAAGAATCGCTTAAAATAGAGAAAATACTAAACTCCCCGGAATTGTCGAATTTAGGCATACGATTGTTCTTTCTAAAATAATCTATTACGAGATTATGGGCTATACGCATCACCCAGGGAATAAACTTCCCTTCTTCATTATAATTTCCAAGTTTAAGGGTATTTATTACTTTAATAAAGGTGTCCTGAAAAATATCTTCAGCTACATCTTTATCATATACTTTAGAATAAATAAAGCTATAAATCTTGTGCTTATGCCTTAAAATTAAAGTTTCTAAAGCCTGTTCGTTTCCTTTTATATAATTGCTTACTAATACAGCATCTGAGATAAGTTCGTTTTGCATAATCATTACTTTTAGACCAAGAAGGCGCACCTTCTTAACTGGGGTTAACATGTGTTTAAAAGTAATGTTGCTTTATAGGCTGTATCGGTTTGGTTATAACGTATTAGAATCCAAATATAAAAAGATTATGATACAAAACACAATCTTTCATTTATATTTTTTTTAACAATTTTATGGATGACAATCTATTTTTACAGCTGAAATACTTGTGTTATCTTTGAAAATTATACCTGAATACGACTATGAAAACCAATATTTCTGAAGTAAATCCAAAAGAAAACATCATTATAAAAGGTGCCAAACTGCACAATCTTAAAAATATTGATGTCGTGATTCCGCGGAACAAATTGGTCGTTATTACCGGACTTTCCGGTTCCGGTAAATCCAGTCTGGCTTTCGACACGCTTTATGCTGAAGGACAACGCCGTTATGTCGAGAGTTTATCCAGTTATGCCCGACAATTTTTAGGGCGATTAAACAAACCTAAAGTCGATTTTATTAAAGGTATAGCTCCGGCTATAGCCATTGAACAAAAGGTTAATTCTACCAATCCACGGTCTACCGTAGGTACAACAACAGAAATTTACGACTATCTCAAATTATTATATGCCCGTATTGGAAAGACCTTCTCACCCGTTACCGGAAATGAAGTTAAGAAAGACACCGTTACAGATGTTATTAATTATGTAAAAGAATTTACGGAAGGTGATAAATTATTGTTACTATCTCCTATTATACTGGAAGAAGGACGTGATATTATTGAAAAACTTAATACGCTTAAACAACAAGGTTATGCCCGTGTAAAACTTAATGATGACGTTTTACGTATTGAAGAGGTTGAAGATACTTTGGATACCACAGCCATTGCGTTGGTAGTAGACCGAATTATTTTTAGGGATAATGAAGATTTTTACAATCGTCTTGCTGATGCCGTACAAACTGCATTTTTTGAAGGTAAAGGTACCTGTAGTATCCTTTCACTAAATGATAACAAGAAACGAGAATTCAGTAATCAATTTGAATTGGACGGCATGTCCTTTTTGGAACCCAACGTGCATCTTTTTAGTTTTAACAATCCGTATGGCGCCTGCCCAAGCTGCGAAGGATATGGTGATATTGTTGGTATAGACGACGATCTGGTTGTACCTAACACAGCGCTTTCCATTTTCGAAAATGCCATTTTTCCATGGCGAGGAGAAAGCATGAGCTGGTATCGCGATCAGCTAGTAAATAATTCTCATAAATTCGATTTTCCTATACACAAGCCTTATTTTCAGTTAAGTGACACTCAAAAACAACTCATCTGGGACGGAAATCAATATTTTGAAGGCCTAAGCAGTTTCTTTGCCGAACTGGAAGCCAAAGCCTATAAAATTCAAAATCGCGTGATGTTATCGCGTTACCGCGGGAAAACCAAATGTAAAACCTGCCAGGGTAAACGCCTGCGTAAAGAAGCCAGTTATGTAAAGGTTGGCGGTAAAACCATTACCGACTTGGTAGAATTGCCACTGGATAAATTGGCTGATTTTTTTAAAAACATTCAGTTAAACGAGAATGACACTAAAATTGCAAACAGATTATTAAAGGAAATTAACAGCCGCTTAGAATTTCTTGCCAATGTAGGACTAAATTATTTAACTATTAACAGACGCTCCAATACCCTCTCTGGAGGAGAAAGTCAGCGTATTAATTTAGCTACCTCCCTGGGAAGTAGCTTGGTTGGGTCTATGTATATACTGGACGAACCTAGTATAGGCTTACACCCCAAAGATACAGAACGACTTATTGGCGTTTTAAAAGCTTTACGGGATTTAGGTAATACAGTAATTGTAGTAGAACACGATGAAGATATCATGCAGGCCGCCGATGAAATTATAGATATAGGTCCCGAAGCTGGTACTTTTGGAGGTGAAGTTGTAGCCGCTGGTAGTTACGATGCCATATTAAAATCAGATTCTCTAACTGCTAAATACTTAAATGGCAATTTAGAGATTAAAGTGCCTGAAACGAGAAAAACGTCAAAATATCACATTGATATTACCGGTGCGAGGGAACATAATTTAAAACAGGTCGATGTTAGTTTTCCGTTAAATATGTTAACTGTAGTTACAGGTGTTTCCGGTAGTGGAAAAAGTACTTTGGTAAAGAAAATTTTATATCCGGCTATCCAAAAGGAATTAACAGGTTTTGGAGACAAACCGGGACAATTTACTGCCTTATCTGGCAATTTCAGTACTATTAAACACATAGAATATATCGATCAGAATCCTATAGGACGTTCATCACGGTCTAATCCGGTGACCTACGTAAAGGCATACGACGATATCCGAAATTTATTCGCCAATCAGAAATTAAGTAAAATAAGAGATTATAAAGCCAAACACTTTTCTTTTAATGTAGATGGCGGTCGATGCGAAACCTGTAAAGGTGAAGGAGAAGTTACTATAGAAATGCAGTTTATGGCCGATGTACATTTGCAATGTGAAACCTGCAACGGTAAACGTTTTAAAAAGGAAGTATTAGAAGTTACGTTTGAAAATCAATCTATCGACGATGTATTAAACATGACTATCGATGAAGCTATAGCCTTTTTCAACCAGCACAAACAAAAAAAAATTAAAGAAAAACTTCAACCACTTCAGGATGTTGGTTTAGGGTATGTCACTTTAGGGCAAAGTTCTTCCACGCTATCAGGAGGTGAAGCGCAGCGTATAAAACTAGCTACTTTTCTCGGTAAAGGTACCACTAAGGAAAAAGCCTTATTTATTTTCGACGAACCTACTACCGGACTACATTTTCACGATATTCAGAAATTATTAAAATCATTCAGAGCCTTAATAGATAAAGGACATTCCATAATTGTTGTAGAACACAATCTGGAACTTATTAAATGTGCCGACCACATTATAGACCTTGGTCCGGGTGGCGGTGAATACGGAGGAGAAATTGTAGCTTATGGTACACCAGAAGAACTGGTAAAAAATAAAAACAGCGTAACAGCCAAATACCTTAAAGCAAAACTTTAAAACTTTTAATAAAACATAAAAGCTGCTACGGCAAGAATTACAAAAGCCATGGGTATTACCAATAAAGCATACAAAGTACTAACAAATCCCACTTTAAAAAAGCTTGAAAATAGTCCTGATTTATAAAACTTTAATACCGCCAGATATAAATAAACAAAAGACAGTAGTGTAATAACAGTATAAATAATATTAGGCAGTTTTATAAAAAAATGGAGTATTGTAAACAGGCTCAACAATACAAAAAGAAAGGAAAAATAGTACAAACTAAACACCAGATGTACAGCAAAGACTCCTTTTCTAAAATACACGAGCTTTAACAACAAGGCAAAAATTGGAAGTAAAATAAACAGGGAAATAGGAATGTAATTATAAAAGGTTTCCAGAATAGACCCTCCGCTTTTATATTTATACAATTTATAAAGTTGTCCGTAAAACTTACGCTGAAACCAACTCGCGTCGTCTTTCATCCCCAAAGCCTTCAAGACTTCAATTTCCGGAGCGTTATGAGCAATTAAAGAATCAACCTTTTTATTTTCTAATTTTAAATCATTATAATCAGTTACAGGTGTTATGGTGTCTCCAATCGCTACCACATTAAAATTTGAATTTCCTATCTGAACGGTTTCTCTGGGTTTGTGATCTTTGGGTGTCGTAACCGCTTCCTTTTTTAATACCTTATCAAAATTGGTTTCCTGTTTTCGTACTTCAAATGAAAACAGAAAAAAGAAAACTAAACTTGCGAACAAATAAAACTGAGCAGGATGCAGATACAATAAACGCTTACCTTCTACAAATTTTGAGGGTAAAAATCCAGGTCTTACTAATAATGGGAAAAAACTTTTAAAAAACCGGGCATCTACAGAAAAATAATTATGTATCGTATTTTTAAACAATACTCCAACTGTTAAACCTTCATTGCTTTTCTGCCCACAGTTTGGACAATAATTAAAAGAAGAATCGAAAATATACTCACAATTATTACAGGTCTTACTCATTGTAAAATTAAGGTTTAGGTCTAGCGAGTTAAAAATAAACTAATATTATTTACCTTCGTTTTTCAGATAAAAAAACTATGAAATATAAAATTTTAAAGGAAGATATTGTTTACAACGATTATTTCAAAATAAAAAAGGCTACACTTTTACACGATACATTTAATAGTGATACTCAAATCGAAGTTGTAAGGCAAAGCTTTGAACGTGGAAATGCCATTGCGATAGTATTGGTTGAGAAAGATACCGCCTCTGTTTTATTAATCAATCAGTTTCGATATCCTATAGTGACTGACCCGAACTGCGACGGCTGGTTACTGGAAATTGTAGCAGGGTCTATAGAAGGCGATGAAGATCCTGAATTATGTGCTCGTCGTGAAGTAGAAGAAGAAATAGGCTATCAGGTAAAAAACATGGAGTTTATCGGGGAATATTTTGTTTCACCTGGGGGTGCATCAGAAAAAGTTAATGCCTTTTATGCCGAAGTCCATTCAACCGATAAAATTTTTGAAGGCGGTGGTCTAGATACCGAACAGGAAGACATTCAACTAGTAAAAATTCCGCTTTCAGCAATACGAGAAAAATTAAATTCAAACGCTATTAAAGATGCTAAAACGATAATTGCACTGCAATGGATGCTCTTAAATAAGTCGTATTAAATTCAATTTCAAATTGTAATGGAACCTTTAGATAATATTTATTCACAAAATAATTCAACGACTTATAAGATGCACGCTTTGCCTGTGTTTATACCTTAACATTTGTTAACAAGTTACATTTTTAAAAGTCATAAATAGTTGTATTTTTACACCTAATAAAACCAAACTGTTAATGGGTAAAATCATTGCTATTGCAAACCAAAAAGGAGGTGTTGGAAAAACTACAACTTCTGTTAACTTAGCCGCCTCCTTAGGAGTACTTGAAAAGAAAGTTTTACTTATTGATGCCGATCCCCAGGCCAATGCTACTTCGGGTTTAGGTATTGATGTTGAATCTGTTGAAATTGGAACCTACCAGTTACTAGAACATACAGCTACCGCTAAAGAAGCTATTCTTGAAACAGAAACCCCGAATTTAGATATCATTGCAGCACATATAGATCTTGTTGCTATTGAAATTGAGTTGGTAGATAAAGACCAACGGGAATATATGCTAAAACGCGCTCTGGAAGAAGTAAAAGACGAGTACGATTATATTTTAATAGACTGTGCTCCTTCTTTAGGCCTGTTAACCCTAAATGCATTAACGGCCGCCGATTCGGTAATTATTCCAATACAGTGCGAATATTTTGCCTTGGAAGGTTTAGGAAAATTATTAAACACCGTAAAAAGTGTTCAGAAAATACACAATCCAGAATTGGATATAGAAGGGTTATTACTAACCATGTACGATTCGCGTTTACGTTTATCTAATCAGGTTGTAGAAGAAGTACAGAAACACTTCAACGATATGGTTTTTAAAACAATTATTCAGCGTAACGTACGTTTAAGTGAAGCACCAAGTTTTGGTGAAAGTATTATTAATTTTGATGCAAGTAGTAAAGGCGCAATAAACTATTTAAGTTTAGCTAAAGAAATCATCACAAAAAATTCTTAGAGACAACCATGGCGAAGGCAGTAAAGAAACAAGCATTAGGAAGAGGTTTATCTGCATTATTAAAAGACCCAAGTAACGATATAAATTCTGTACAGGACAAAAACGCCGATAAAGTTATTGGCAATATTGTAGAATTAGAATTGAGTTCGATTGAAATGAACCCATTTCAGCCCCGTACTAATTTTAATGAAGAATCCCTTAGAGAATTAGCGACTTCTATTAAAGAACTTGGAGTTATCCAACCTATTACCGTACGTAAATTAAATTTCGGTAAATATCAGTTGGTATCTGGAGAGCGCCGTTTCAGGGCCTCTCAATCTATAGGTCTGGAAACCGTTCCGGCTTATATTAGAATTGCAAACGACCAGGAGTCTTTAGAAATGGCTCTTGTAGAAAATATTCAGCGTCAGGATTTAGATCCAATAGAAATTGCCTTATCGTACCAACGTTTAATAGACGAAATTAATTTAACTCAGGAACAAATGAGTGAGCGCGTTGGTAAAAAACGTTCTACCATTGCCAACTATTTACGTCTTTTAAAACTGGACCCTATTATTCAAACCGGTATGCGTGATGGTTTTATTTCCATGGGTCATGGTCGCGCTATTATCAATATCGAAGACCAAAACATCCAGTTAGAGATTTACGAAAAAATCCTGGAAAATAAATTATCAGTACGTGATACCGAAACGCTGGTAAGAACTTTTAACGAAACTCAGGAGGTTGAAGTTCCGGCTACACCTACAAAAAAAGAAGTGGAAACCCCGAAATTTGTAAAGACCAGTATCAAGGATTTTTCAGATTATTTCGGACATAAAATAGACATTAAAGTATCGAAGAACGGGAAAGGTAAAATTACCATTCCATTTCATTCGGAAGAAGATTTTAATCGTATAAAAAAACTGGTACAGAGTGCAAAGTAAATCTCTTATATCTGTAGTATTTACGCTCCTTTTTTGTTTACATAGCATTGCCCAAGAAAACGACAAAGAGTCCAAAACGGACGCCATAAAGTCGACAGATTCTTTAAGTATAGAAACCCAAACCAGTCCCGCAAAAAGCGCCAAATTAGAATCTAATTATATAGATCCTTTAGCACCTTCACGGGCTGCGTTTTATTCTGCAGTACTCCCTGGTTTAGGTCAGGCATACAACAAGAAATACTGGAAAATTCCCATTGTTTACGCCGCTTTAGGTACGGGTATTTATTTTTATATAGATAATAATAATGCTTATAACAGATATCGTGATGCCTACAAACGGCGATTAGCCGGCTATACTGATGATGAATTTTACGATAAACTATCTACAGATGGTTTGCAAAACGCTCAAAAACAACTCAGACGAAATAAAGAAATGTCTCTGCTAATCACAATAGGGCTCTATGCCCTGCAAATTGTAGATGCCAATGTTGATGCCCATTTAATGCAATTTAACATAGACGACAATTTAAGTTTAGCACCACATTATAATTATAACGAGATGGAAAATTGTTCCAATCTCGGACTCACCTTTAACTTTAAATTTTAAAACATGAAAATTGCATTATTAGGATACGGAAAAATGGGTAAAACCATAGAACAAATTGCATTAGACCGTGGACATGAAATCGTAATAAAAGCAAGTATCGAACAACCGGACTACGACATCACTACAGCCGATGTAGCTATAGACTTTAGTATTCCAGATGCCGCGGTTGGAAATATATCTAATTGCTTAAACAATAATGTACCTGTCGTTTCCGGTACTACAGGATGGTTACAGGATTACGATAAAATGACAGCCTTATGCGAAGAGAAAAAAGGCGCGTTTATATATGCTTCAAACTTTAGTTTAGGTGTAAATATCTTTTTTGAATTAAACAAAACTCTGGCCAAAATGATGAGTGCTCTGGATCAGTATAATATTTCGATGGAAGAAGTTCACCATACCCAAAAACTGGACGAACCAAGCGGTACTGCAATATCTCTGGCCAACGACATTATCTCTGAACACGCTACTTACAACCAATGGGCTTTAAATGAAGCCGAAGGCACTGCTATTCCTATTGTAGCCAAACGTATTCCTGAAGTACCGGGAACACATGTTGTTACTTACGATAGTCCAGTAGACTCTATTACTATAGAACACAAAGCTCATAACCGACAAGGCTTTGCCTTAGGTGCCGTTATAGCTGCTGAATGGCTGGTTGGAAAAACCGGGGTTTACAGCATGAAAGATGTGTTAAATATTGGTTAATTAAACACAATACAGTAACAGTGCTGCTTATAAATATACTTACTTTTATAACTAACTAAATTTTACCTGTAAGGTAATCTACAATCTTATAAATTATGACTTTAACACAGTGGTTTATCTTTTTTATTATCGTCCAAATTATTCACGCTTTAGGTACATGGAAGTTATATATTAAAGCGGGCAGAAACGCCTGGGAAGCCTTTATTCCTGTTTATAATGCCGTAATTTTAATGAAGATAATAAACAGACCCTGGTGGTGGACCATCTTGCTGTTTTTACCTATTGTTAACCTAATTATGTTTCCGGTTGTATGGGTAGAAACCGCCAGAAGTTTTGGTAAACATACGACTCTGGATACTGTTTTAGCTGTGGTGAGCCTTGGGTTTTACAATTATTACCTAAACTACGCTACCGATGTTAGTTATATTAAAGATAGAAGCCTGGAACCAAGAACCAGCCTTGGTGACTGGGTAAATTCCATTTTATTTGCTATAGTTGCTGCAACTATAGTTCACACCTATATTATTCAGCCGTTTACGATCCCAACTTCATCGTTGGAAAAATCCCTTTTAATAGGTGATTTCCTTTTTGTCAGTAAATTGAATTATGGTCCTCGAATTCCTATGACCACACTGGCTTTGCCAATGGTTCATGACTCGATTCCTAAAACTAAACTTAAATCGTACGTAGCAGACGATAATTTAGCAACCAAAGAGAAATCACTTAAAAATAAAACTTTATTACCTTATTTACGTTTACCAGGCTTTCAGGACATTAAGCGTAATGATATCGTTGTTTTTAACTGGCCCGTAGATACGGTACAGGTATTTTTTAAAAATCCGGATCGTAATTACTGGAAGCCTATAGACAAACAATCCAATTACGTTAAGCGTTGTGTCGGTTTGCCAGGTGACTCGTTGGAAGTGAGAAATGGTTTTGTATACATTAACGGAAAGCAAAATGTATTACCGGATCGCGCTAAATTACAGTTCAGCTATTTAGTTCAACCTAAAACCCATCAATTTAATCCAAAAGAATTAGCAGATCGTTACGGTATTACCGATCGTTTTGGAATCATAAACGACAAGAACACATATATGTTCATGTCGATTACAGATGAAGCTGTTGCTAAATTTAAAAATCATCCAAACGTTGAAAGCATTACCCCTATTAAAGAACAAAAAGGAGTAAGAGATGCGAATATCTTTCCACACGATCCTAATTACAACTGGAATAATGATTTCTTCGGGCCCTTATATATTCCTGAAGAAGGCAAAACCATTAAATTAAATCTGGAAGTATTACCTCTATATAAACGCGTTATTACAGAATACGAAGGAAATACTTTAAAAGTTAAAGGAAACCAGATTTACATCAATGACAAGCTAGCAGATTCCTATACCTTCAAACAGAATTATTACTGGATGATGGGAGATAACAGACACAACTCTCAGGATGCAAGAGCTTGGGGCTTTGTTCCGTTCGACCACGTAGTAGGAAAGCCTGTATTTATCTGGATGAGCTGGGATCAAAACGGCAAACCACGTTGGGACCGTTTCTTTACTACCGTTCATGGTAGTGGTAAACCCGTGTCTTATTTAATTCCTGCATTAATTGCCGCCGTTTTATTATACGGTTTCAGTATCTGGAGAAAACGTAAAAAAGAAAACGCCTAAATTTTAAGGTCTTCTCTGTATGAGTATACTTTTACACCCCACTTATTTTCCAAATATTGCACATATGGCTGCCATGGCGCAAAGCAATTGTGTACTATTTGAGAAAGAAGATAATTTTTCAAAGCAAACTTTCAGAACGAGAACTTATATCTATGCTGCTAACGGCGAATTGTTATTAAATATTCCGGTAGTATACTCGCAAAAAAATCGTCAGAAATACAAAGATATTCTGGTATCTCACGACACAAAATGGCAAGGTATACACTGGAAATCTTTACTTTCAGCCTATAAAACATCTCCGTTTTTTGAATATTATGAAGACGAATTACAACCGCTTTTTGAGCTTCCGGTAAAGTACCTTCTTGATTTTAACTTAAAATGTTTTGATGTCATTTGCGACTGTCTACAGTTTTACCCCGAGATTGACTTTACCACAGAATATCAACACGAATTACAGGGCATCACGGATTTAAGACATCTTGTTGAACGCAAATCCAATTCACAATTTCAAAACGAACCTTACACTCAGGTTTTTGATACAAAACACGGTTTTAAACCAAATTTAAGCATACTGGACTTACTTTTTAATGAAGGACCAAATGCGCTGCATTATCTGGAACAGCAAAATGTAAAATTTTAAACCATGCTGCAAACCTGTATTCATTATGGAATACACTTTCTGGGGCCACTACTGATAGCTTTTTTATGCTATAAACAAAACTGGAAACACGCTTATTTAATAATGCTTTGTGGTATGCTGATTGACTTAGATCATCTTTTGGCTACTCCTGTGTTTAGCCCGGGACGCTGCAGTATAAACTTTCATCCGCTCCACTCCTACTGGGCCATTGCTGTTTATATCCTCCTATTAATGCCAAAATCCACCAGACTTATTGCTCTGGGCCTGGTAATACATATTCTTGCAGATAGCGTAGATTGTTATTTAATGCAAACTTAAACTGGCCATTACAGGGTAATGATCCGAATATAGAACATTGAAAGTTTTAAAATCGCGAACAGCAAATGCTTCATCAGAAAATATAAAGTCAATACGCACCGGATAAAATTTAAACTCGTAAGTCTTACCGAAACCCTCTCCGGCTACTTTAAAAGTATCCGTCAAATCCCCCTTAATTTTTCTATACACATAAGAACTTGCTGTATTATTAAGGTCGCCAGTAATTAACATTTTATATTTACACGCAGTTATATGCTCGAGCAACAATTCGGCCTGTTCCTGCTGTATGGAGAACGAATTCCCTATACTTTTCAATAAGCGCTCGGAATCCTGCTTTTTTAATTCTTCAACCTGAGTATTTATACGCAAAGATTGCAAATGAAAATTATAGACTCTTATCGTGTCTTCACCTTTAACCACATCCGCATAAATAGCATTATTTGGTGTATTTGGAAACGTAATAGATCCAGAATTAACTATAGGAAATCGCGAAAATATAGCCTGTCCAAAAAGTTTATGCTCTCCCGCTAGCTGGACATAATTATGTTTGTACTGAGAAAAATCAACACGCTTTTGTTCCGGGTGAAATTCCTGTATACACAAAATATCGGGACTCGCTTCCTGTACCAAACTGCTAATCTCCTGCTCAACATCTTTATCTTCTATCCATTTATAAATATTAAACAAACGTACATTGTAACTCATTACAGAGATTGTAGTTTCATTTTCATTTTTTTCTGAAGCTCTTTCTGAGGAAAATTTATAAAATGAGCCCAGATTAAAATAGCCTATAACTAAAACCAGTGCCGATAACAACAATTGCTTTTTTAGCTTTAACAGCCAGTATAAAACAAACAGCCCATTTATAAGCATTAATAACGGCACCATTAAACTGAGTACAGACAGTAAAGCAAAATGTTTAGGTGGAATATATGGTAACAGATATGATAATAGAAGAAGTGTCGCTAAAACAGAGTTGATTATAAAAATAAATTTATCAATAATGTTTAGCTTCCTCATGGTATTATTTGCCGGCCTTAAATAAAAATTCTTTTTCCTCTTTATTTAAGCTGTCGTAGCCGCTTTTTTTTATTTTATCCAGAATAAGATCTATCCGTTTTTGCTTGTTGAACGAATTAAACTCTTCACTGCTATACCCTGCATAATCTTGTTTCTTGCGTTTGTGTACCGTTTTTAGCGGCGATTTTTTCGACTTCTTAAACCAGCCTCCAATTGATGCTATTATACTTTCAAACCCTTTACCTATATCATGGCCCTTTTTATATTCCACCGCATACAAATATCCTAAAGCTGCTCCCCCAATATGGGCCAGATTACCGCCTGCATTTGTACCGAAAACACCAATAACATCCATGGCAACAATTCCTGCTGCAATATACCACAGCTTAATATTAAAAGTAAAAAAACGAACCTGAGTATGGGGCATATAGGCACATACAAAAATTAAAAGTGCACGCACTGCTGCTGAAGCGCCAACCAAACGATTACCTGAAGTGAAAACACCTGGCAAAAGATTATAGCCCAGTAAAAACAATAATCCTCCAGCCATGGCTCCTAAAAAATAAATATTTAAGGCCAGTTTTTTACTGAACAGGTTTAAAAACATTTGCCCAATAAAATACAGCCATAACATATTAAATAGCAAATGAATGAAATCGTAATGCACAAAAGCGTAGGTAATAATACTCCAGGGCTTAACCAGTAATTTAGAAACAGCACTAGGTAACTCAAACCAGCTTAAACTGGAATGGTAAGGCAAAGACCCTGCAAGCGCCTGAATAATAAAACCAACAAAAAAAACAATAACATTTATGGCTATTATCTTTTCCAAGACATTTAAATGTGTTAGTTTTTGCTTAATATCTTGATTTAGGGTTGTCATATTTTAATCCCATCTATGGTTATTAAATTGTGTTTTCTTCCAGTACCACATAATTAAAAATCCGGTTAAAGCCCCTCCGACGTGCGCTACATAGGCCGTGTTACTCGGACTAAATATAGATTGCCCTGTAATGGCCGAAAACAAGTCTAAAGCAATTATACCCGGAATAAAATACTTGGCTTTAATTGGAATTGGCAAAAATATAAGCATTAATTTCGATTCAGGATATAACATACCAAAAGCCACCAGCACGCCCATTATGGCACCTGAAGCTCCAACCATAGTTCCGTTAAACACACTAATAAACTTACCAAGCTCCTCGCTCGATAATGCTTGTTGCCAGCGCGTATCGTAACGTGCGTAGCCAGAGCGTAAGGTATTTAAAGTTTCATTAGCATCGAAACCTGCTTCAGTTAAAGTATTCATCCCCGAATAAAACTGAAAATAATAATAACCCAGCATTAATAAGGCGGCCCCAAGACCTGAAGATAAATAGAAAAACAAAAACTTTTTCCCTCCAAACCGTTGCTCTACAGGCGTACCAAACATCCAGAGCGCAAACATATTAAACAGAATATGCATAAACCCGCCATGCATAAACATGTGGGTGAAAATCTGCCAGGGCTGAAAGGCTTCATTCTTTGGGAAATGTAAAGCAAACCAATCATAAAATAAGGTACCTCCGCCAACAACCATAGTACCAATAAACACGATTACATTAATTATAATCAGGTGCTTTACTGTTTCGGAAATTCTATTCATAAATATTTTATTTGCTTTAAGTTACATAAATTTTTTATCCAATTCGTCAACAGTCATCGTAATAAATGTAGGTCTGTTAGCTGGCGATACATTAGGCTCTTTACAGGCAAATAAACTATTTACCAGATGTTCCTGTTCCGTCTGCGATAAAGACTGCCCAGATTTAATAGCCAGACTTTTAGCCAGAGATTTTGCTAACAAATCGGCCACACTAAAATGCGCATCAGGCACCCCTTGTTCTACATCGCTGATAAGCTGATCGAGTATAATGCTCACTTCACTTTCTGGAACGTTAATAGGCAATCCTATGACTTCAAAACCGTTTTTATCGAAATTCTGAAATACAAATCCGGCATGTTCCAGATCTTCTTTTAACTGTTTTACAATATCTAACTCCTGTTTTGAAAATGTTAACTGTAACGGAAATAATAATTGCTGACTTACCGTGTTTTTTCCGGTGATATGCTGAAGAAAATCTTCATATAATACGCGTTGATGTGCCCGGTGCTGATCGATAACCAACATCCCCGATTTAATGGCACTAAATACATATTTATTGTGAATCTGATATGTAGATTGTTTCGTAGTTATCTGCGATTCATCGAACATAGAAACGGTAGTCTCGGAACTTTCAAACTCCACTTCACTAAAATCCTGTTGTGACTTTGTTCCCTTCGATTCCAATCCTACATACAAACTTTCCCAACTTGCTGCAGGCGTTTCTCGTTTAGAGGAAAAAGACTGCGAAGACACCTTTGGCTTGGACAGAGTTGAAACTTTTGTCGTTTCATCGTTAAACGGATTAAACGTGCGATCTACCTCTATTGTGGGTGTACTCGCCTGCTTTTCTGAATACTCGTAAGGGGTATCCAAATTGGCATCCCTTTCAAAATCTAGTACAGGAGCTATATTAAACTGTCCCAAACTGTGTTTTACCGAAGCTCTTAAAATGGCGTACAAGGTATGTTCATCGTCGAATTTGATTTCGGTTTTTGTCGGGTGTATATTAATATCTATAGATTGCGGATTCACTTCCAGATTTAAAAAATAACTGGCATGAGCCCCTTCTTTAATCAGGCCTTCGAAAGCCGAAGAAATAGCGTGATTTAAATAAGCGCTTTTTATAAATCTGTGATTTACAAAAAAGAACTGCTCGCCTCTCGATTTTTTAGCATATTCCGGTTTCCCTACAAATCCCGAAATTTTCAATACTTCGGTATCTTCGTTTACAGGAACTAACTTTTCGTTGGTTTTAGGACCTAAAATATTAACGATACGCTGCCTGTAATTGCTCTGAGGCAAATTAAAAACCTCCGAACCATTATGATACATCACAAAACCAATATTAGGATGTGCGAGTGCCACACGCTGAAATTCTTCCATGATATGACGAATTTCGACGGTGTTGGATTTTAAAAAGTTACGACGCGCCGGTATATTAAAAAACAAATGTTTTACTGCTATCGAAGTTCCTTTTGGTGTTACCACGGCTTCCTGACTCACGACTTCACTCCCCTCTATGGTTATCGCTGTACCAACTTCGTCCTGTTCCTGTTTGGTTTTAAGCTCGACATGCGCAATCGCAGCAATACTTGCCAGAGCTTCCCCCCTGAATCCTTTGGTGTTTAACTGGAATAAATCTTCTGCCGAACGTATTTTTGAAGTGGCATGACGTTCAAAACTTAAACGTGCATCTGTAACACTCATGCCTACACCATCGTCGATAACCTGAACCAGAGTTTTTCCTGCATCTTTTACCAGTAATTTTATGGTCTCGGCTTTGGCATCTATGGCATTTTCTAATAATTCTTTTACTACTGAAGCCGGACGTTGTACCACCTCTCCCGCTGCTATCTGGTTAGCAACGTGGTCTGGTAAAAGTTGAATAATGTCTGCCATGTATTTATTTTGAAAAAAATATGGATAAATCAAATTCTATAATAAATAGAAAAATGAGAATCAATATTACTACTATAATTAAAATTCGTCTGTTAGCCTCCTTATCAGGCGACTCTTTTAACTCTTCTATAGCCGTTTTAAATTTTGTTTTTATGCCACCTGCCGGTCCCACTGTTTTGCGGTATCCGTCAAATTTATGTTTCATTTCAAAAGGACTCCCCTCTTCAGCACCTTTATAAAACCGTGGTGTGTAAGTAAATTTCTTGTTCTTGCGTCTACTAAAAATCCCCATAATCCTACATTTCGTAATTACTTAGAACATACCATAAAATTATAATTAAAGCCAAAAGGAGCAACCAACGCCATATAGCGTTAGCCCTTTTACCTTTATGCTTTCTCGATTGTTTAATGTCCTGCCATTTCGAGGACATATCTTCAGACGCCTTTTTGTTGTCTTCCTGAAATTTAGGCTTATAATTAAACGATTTGTTTTTACGCTGATTAAATAAATTCACTGTTTTAAAATCGACTATTTCTTTTGTTTCAAATGTACTTAAAATTGGGTAGAAAGGCGAATCTCGATTCCAAAAAAATGTTAACAAAGCCCCTAAAACACTATAAACTTAATGGGTTACAGTTTCTATTTTTATTCATTTATAATCACAGTATTGTCAATCCCCCCTTTAATATCACACTCCCAGATGTAAAAAGGAATAGTAGCATAGGCTAAATTGCGCTTAATACACGCCATGTTACGGAAAAGGAAACTATCGAATTACCCCTACATAAAAATACCTGACTGATAATTATCATTGTCCCCGGTTTTTATTAATTGTAACTTAAAGTAAGCGGATAACTTGAGTGCTTTTTAATACCTGGAAATCATGTATACTAAGAAAAACCCTAATATAGACATAGGAAGAAATAGCAGCATCTATTTTGCTATCGGGTTAAATATTATGCTGTTTTTTACTTGGCGTGCTTTAGAATATAAAACCATGGAACACGAACCTGAAGCTATTGAAAATGTAAGAATTGAACCCGATTTACAGGAGGACATTCCTATTACTAAAATTGAAGTAGCCTTACCACCGCCACCTGTAGCTGTAAGTTCCAGTATACAAGTCATCGAGTCGACTGCGGAAATTGTTGAAACGATAATAGAAAGTACAGAATCGTCTCAGGAGATAGCCATTGCCCCAAAAACATCTAACGAAGGTGTAATAGCGGTAAGCGATGTTAAAGTGGAAGAAGTTGAAGAAGACGTAAAAGTACCTTTTGCAATTATTGAAAAAGTTCCCGTATTTCCCGGTTGTGAAGGTCTCAGTAATCAGGAAGCAAAAGCCTGTTTTCAAATGAAAATGATGGAGCATATAAAAACCAATATTAAATACCCTGAATTAGCCTTAGAATTAGGACTTCAAGGCCGGGTAAATGTGGTATTTGAAATTGATACCAAAGGAAAAGTTACAGGAATAAAATCCAGAGGACCTGACAAAAACCTTGAAAAAGAAGCCGAACGTATTGTGGGGCTTTTACCAAAAATGACTCCAGGTGAGCAACGTGGTGTTCCGGTAAAAGTGTCTTATGCCGTTCCCATTATTTTTAAATATCAGGACTAAAAAAGTATTCCATTACTTTCAGTATATATAAAATGAAAAGCGCCCCGACTGGGGCGCTTTTCTCGCTATTAATCAACACTAAAGTAACTAATTATCATTAATTACTATGTTTTATTACCTGGAGTAAATCCTGTTTCTGAACCACTCCGGATTGTCTCCAAACTTGATTTCCAGATTTATACAATACTAATGTAGGTACACCTCTTACTTGCAATTTTGATGCCAGTTCCTGATTTTTATCTACATCTATTTTCAATATTGTAATCTCATCGCCCAAGGTCGCTTTTAAGTCTTTTAAAATAGGACTCATAGCTTTACATGGACCACACCACTCCGCAAAAAAATCAACCAAAACAGGTTTATCTTGTTTAATAAGTTCTGAAAAACGACTCATAATACATTCCCATTTTTATTTTGCGACTGCAAAAGTACAACCTTTTTACAATATCGCAATAGTAGTTAACTAATATTTAATACTTTACCTTATTTTTTAAGGGTAGACGGACACACATAATCGGTTAAAGGAATACCAGCTTCTCGTATTGCTTTCATACCTCCAGCTACATCAACTAAGTTGTGATATCCACGACTTTTTAATATTGAAGCTGCAATTACCGAACGATACCCTCCCGCACAATGTACGTAAAACGGCTCTTCTTTTGGTATTTCTGATAAATGCTCGTTTATAAATTCTAAAGAAGCATTTTTTGCATCCTTAATATGTTCAGATACAAATTCAGAATCCTTTCTTACATCGAATACATTTAATTTATCTTTCTCCAGACGCTCTTTAAAGGTTTCTGCTGAAATTGATGAAATCGTATCGTATTCCTTACCTTCGGCTTTCCAGGCCTCAAATCCACCTTTTAAATAGCCTAATGTATTATCGAAACCTACACGAGACAAACGAATAACCGCTTCTTCTTCCATACCCGGATCGGTTACCAGTAAAATCGGCTGCTTTACATCTTTAATTAAAGCACCTACCCAAGGGGCAAAACCACCTTGTAAACCTATAAAAATTGAACGTGGAATATGTCCCTTCACAAAATCATCCTGATGACGTACATCCAGTACCAAAGCTTCAACAGTATTCGCTACCGTTTCAAATTCATTTGGTGATAAGGCTTTCGTTCCTTTTTCAATTACGGTATCTATATTTTCATACCCTTCTTTATTCATCTTCACATTTAAAGGAAAATATTGTGGTGGAGGCGCTAAACCATCGGTAACTTCTTTAATGAATTCTTCTTTAGTCATATCTGCTCTTAAAGCATAATTCATTTTTTTCTGGTTCCCTAAAGTATCGACCGTCTCCTTCATCATATTTTTTCCACAGGCTGAACCAGCTCCATGACCAGGGTAAACTATTACGTCGTCTGCCAGTGGCATAATTTTAGTTCTTAAACTATCAAACAAGAAACCAGCTAAATCATCCTGAGTAATATCGCCTTTCTGTGCCAGATCCGGACGGCCTACATCTCCCAAAAACAAAGTATCTCCACTAAAAATAGCGTAATCCTTTCCGTTTTCATCCTTTAAAAGGTAAGTAGAACTTTCCATGGTATGCCCCGGAGTATGTAATACTTTAATTGTAACATCTCCCAATTTAAACTCCTGTCCATCTTCGGCTATAATCGCATCGAACGAAGGCGTTGCCGAAGGGCCATAAATAATTGGAGCTCCAGTACGTTCTGATAAGGTAACATGTCCGCTAACAAAATCGGCGTGGAAATGTGTTTCGAAAATATATTTAATTTTCGCACCTTCCTTTTCAGCGCGTTTAATATAGGGGTCTACTTCGCGAAGCGGATCAATTATAGCCACTTCTCCTTTACTTTCTATATAGTATGCGCCTTGCGCTAAACATCCTGTATATATTTGATCTACTTTCATATTTATAAATTTAGTGTTCTTCAAAATTAATAATGTTTTTAATTTGGCAACGTAACCTGAGTTACAATACTAATTCCTTAATTAGAATATAGACACCCATAACGAGTACAAACCAGCCAAATCCTCGTTTTAATTTATCGCCTTCTATATTATTAGACAGGAAACTTCCCAATAGAATACCTACTACAGACAAACCTGTAAAAGATAACAGGAATACCCAGTCTATATTTATGTTTCCGATATCACCGATAAACCCTATTAAGGAATTTACGGAAATGATAAAAAGTGAAGTACCTACCGCTTTTTTCATGGATAAGTTCCCCAAAACAATTAATGCCGGAATAATGATAAACCCGCCTCCAGCACCAACTAAACCGGTAAAAAAGCCGATAACAATAGCCTGGTTTAAAATGAGTAGATTACTTAACCTACGCTTTTTGGTTTCTTCTTCCTCATCTCTGCTTTTCGGTTTTAGCATAGTTACAGAAGCAATTACCATCATAATAGCAAATAATACCATAATGGCAATGTCTTTGGTAAAGGCATACCCGCCGAATTCGAAAATGACTTCCGGTATAGCACCAATCAAGTACTTTCTTGTAATATATACCATGGTAAAGGCCGGAATAGCAAAAACT
The DNA here is from genome assembly GCF_051172795.1 of Formosa sp. S-31. Taxonomy (NCBI): domain Bacteria; kingdom Pseudomonadati; phylum Bacteroidota; class Flavobacteriia; order Flavobacteriales; family Flavobacteriaceae; genus Formosa; species Formosa sp. S-31. The sequence continues at coordinate 222,158 of NZ_JAENDK010000002.1, read as the reverse complement.
GCAGCTATTTTTAAATCGACAAGACCTTTCTGAAAATTCTTAAAGGCACCAAAACTTGCTGAAGTACCAACTACAAATAAAGAATATGCTGTAGCTGTAATAGGATTAATCCCTAATAAATACACTAAAATAGGAACAGTTAAAATAGAACCACCTCCACCGGTAAGCCCTAAGACCAGACCGATAACAAGCGCTCCCACATAACCTAAAATTTGAGTAACTTCCATTGATTGCTTTTTCGTGCAAAAGTACTGTTTAGATCCACTTTTACCCGTAACAAAAGTTACAAATTCTTTTAAAGGTCTAAAACCTGAATATGATTTCGCATTAATTTAATTGTACCGTCGTTTTCCAGTTTTTTTAACAATCTGGATATCACGACTCTGGAAGTATGCAAATCCTGAGCTATTTCATAATGTGTTACCTGAATATGGTCATCATGATTTACCATAGCTTTATCTCTAAGATATTTTAACAGGCGTTCGTCCATTTTCAAAAAGGCAATGGTATCTATCGCTTCCAGTAACTCCTTCATACGTTCGTGATAACTCTGTAATATAAAGTTCTGCCAGCTTTTATATTTCCCCATCCACTCGGTCATTTTCTCTACCGGAACCATAATTAAAGTCGCATCGGTTTCGGCAATAGCACGAATTTCACTCTTAGTATTGCCCATACAACAGGTAATACTCATGGCACAGGTATCTCCCGTTTCTATGAAATACAATAATAATTCATCGCCTTTATCGTCTTCACGAAGAATTTTAATCGCTCCACTAAAAAGTAAAGGCATAAACTTTATTGGTTCTCCAATATCCATTAAAGACGTCCCGGAAGGAATTTCTTTAAACAGTCCTACCTGATTAATTTCCTTAAGTAAATCGTCTTCAAACAAATACCCATAATGCCTTTTTAGTGCTTCAATCATAACCTTGTTTTTATGCCTATAAAGATACTTATAAGCTTTTATATATAGACAAAAACTCCTTTTTAACTACTATAAAATTTCAGTCCCTTCCTAAAACAAATAAGGGCAGCAAATTAAAATCGCCACCCTTATTTTATAGTAAAATGTATGTGTGTTACAAATGTATTACCAGAAATACCAGTAGAATAATCCAGTGATAACTAGGATAATTACTGAATGAATAACATCCCAATGATTCCAGGAATCTCTGTCGCTTTGTAATTCTGCTTTTGTAGCTGTACCGAATACAAGTCCTTTGATTTTAGTTTCGTCTGGAGCTTCAGTCATTAAACTCACTACCACTACCACTAAAATACAGAATAAGAACATCCAGCCACAGAAGAATAACCAGTTAAGGTCGTAGAACAGATATTTAAACGTAGAATCAGCCACTTCACCTGCATTGGTATAATATACCTTAGCACCTAGACGAGTAAGACCAATAATAAGTCCGGAAATTAATCCCCACATACCACCTAGTGCCGATGTACGTTTCCAGGTAATACCTAATAAGAATGCTGCTGCAATACCAGGCGCTAATACCGATTGTACATCCTGTAAATACGTATACAATACATCACCTACACTACGCATAATAGGAATCCATAAAATACCTAATATAACAACTACCAGCGTAGCCATTTGTCCAATACGAACTAATTTAGTCTCTGGTGTATTTGGTTTAATTTTCTTATAGAAATCTATGGTAAATAACATAGCCGATGAGTTAAATAACGAGGCTAAAGAACTCATTAAAGCTGCCAAAATACCACAAACTACTAAACCTTTAACTCCTGCAGGTAATAACTTCGCTACTAATGTAGGGAACGCCGCATCTGCATTGGCCACTCCATTAGGTAAATATGGTAAGAAACCTTCTGCTCCTGCTCCAACATGTTTCTGGTGAATAGCATAGGCAATCATACCAGGGATTAAGAATAAAAATACAGGAAGTAATTTTAAATACGCTCCGAAAATTGTACCACGTCTCGCTTCTTTTAAATTCTTACCAGATAATACACGCTGTACAATATACTGGTCGGTACACCAGTACCAGAATCCGATAATAGAAGATCCAATTAAAGCGCCTAACCATGGGAAATCCGGATCGTTGTTACTACGGATTAAATTTACCATCGTATCACCATAATCATTCACAGGTTTAGCCCCTGCTATTTCAATCATCTGCTCCCAGCCTCCTAATTCTTTAAGACCTAAAACCACAATAATTAAAGATCCTAATAATAAAATCGGAGTTTGTAATACCGAAGTATATAATACCGAACGCATCCCACCAAAAATGGTGTAAAGCGCTGTAATTACAACTAAACCAATAGCCGCTATCCAGAAGAAATCAATTCCCCAAAGTTCTTCAATACCGAACACTTGCTGGAATACTAATCCACCAGCATAAACGGTTACTGCTACTTTGGTTAATACATAACTGATTAATGAGATAACAGATAATATGGTTCTTGACTGCGGATTATAACGTCGCTCTAAAAATTCAGGCATCGTATATACCATACTTCTCGAATAAAACGGTACGAATACCCAACCGAGAATTAAAATCATCCAGCCCTGGATTTCCCAGTGTGCCATGGCCATACCACTGGATGCACCAGCACCGGCAAGACCAATTAAATGTTCAGATCCAATATTGGATGCAAAAATAGAGGTACCAATAGCAATCCATGTTGCATCTTTTCCTCCTAGGAAATAATCTTCAGAACTTTGCTGTTTTTGTTTAACAACGTAAACAATAACACCAATTAATAAAATAGCAAAAACACCAATTACTACCCAGTCTAACGTTTGTAAAGCTTGCATAGTTATTGATGTTATTTAGTTGAAAATTTATATGTTGTTGCCGACTGATACGTCTCTCCAGGATTTAATACCGTAGATGGATAATCTTCCTGGTTTGGCGAATCCGGATAATGTTGAGTTTCTAAACATAAACCGGTACGTTGTGCATACGTTCCTCCTTGTTGTGAAGGTAAAGTACCATCTAAAAAGTTTCCAGTGTAGAATTGTATTCCTGGCTCATCAGTTAAAACTTCCATAAACCTTCCACTTGTTTTGTCATACACTGTAGCGGCCAGTCTAAATCCTTTATCCTGATTGTTTAATACCCAGCAATGGTCGTAACCTGTACCGTTTTTAATCTGAATATCTTCAGCGCTAATATCCTGTCCTACTGGTTTAGGACTGGTAAAATCGAAAGGCGTTCCTTTAACTTCTGCTAATGGACCAAACGGAATAGATGTTTCATCGATTGGCACATAACGATCTGCAGCAATCATAACGTCTTCATCTAAAATAGTTTTTGAAAAATCTCCAGATAAGTTAAAATACGCATGTTGAGTTAGGTTTACAATAGTAGGTTTGTCTGTTGTTGCTTCGTAAGTAATCTCTAAAGCATTATCTGGTGTAAGGGTATACACTACAGTTGAAGTTAAATTCCCAGGGTAACCCTCTTCCATATCTTTACTTAAATATGTCAGTTTTAAGGCTACGGAATTTCCGTTTTCAATTGGCTCTGCAGTCCAAACGACTTTATCAAATCCTTTTTTACCACCATGTAAATGGTTAGAACCATCATTTGTTGCCAAAGTGTAGTCTCTTCCATTTAAGGTAAACTTACCTTTAGCTATACGGTTACCATAACGGCCGATAAGTGCTCCAAAAAATGTAGGATTAGTTAAATACGGCTCTAAAGTATCGTAGCCTAAAACTACGTCTTCAAACTTACCGTCTTTGTTAGGTACTTTTAAATTTGTAATAATACCTCCGAATGTAATGACATCGATTTCCATGCCATTCGCATTTTTTAGGGTGTACTGTTCTACAAGTTCTCCTTCGGGAGTTGTACCGAATTCTGATTTCGAAATAGATGCTTGTTCCATAGGTTTTGTGGCTTCTGCTTCCGGTTGTTTCTGCTCTTGTTTAGCATCTTTACAATTGCTTGTAAAGATGGCTAAAACAAAAAGCATAAAAATTTGAAAGCAACGTCTCATAATTTTCATATCGTTTAACTAGATTTTAATTTCTGCGGTTAAAGATATGATAATATGCTTCATTTGCGTTCATTGTATCTTTAAATTGTCTGATATTAGTATTTTGATCGATAACTAATAATTCAATTCCAGCTATATCTGCAAAATCTTCCATACATTCCGTAGTTAAAGCCTGCGTATATACTGTATGATGTGCTCCACCTGCAAGAATCCATGCAGTAGCTGCAATATCTAAATCTGGCTTACAATCCCATAATACGCGAGCCACAGGAAGTTTAGGTAAGTCTGCCATAGGTTTAACAGCCTCTACCTCGTTAACGATTAATCTGAAACGGTTACCCATATCTACTAAAGACGCATTTATTGCAGGACCAGCTGGCGAATTAAATACTAAACGTACCGGATCTTCTTTTCCTCCAATTCCTAAAGGATGAATTTCACAACTTGGTTTTCCATCAGAAATGGTTGGACAAATCTCTAACATGTGAGATCCTAAAACATAAGATTTCTCTGGAGTAAAGTGATATGTGTAATCTTCCATGAAAGATGTACCTCCTTCTAAACCATAAGCCATTACTTTCATTACACGAGTCATAGCAGCTGTTTTCCAGTCACCTTCTCCACCAAATCCATAACCATCGGCCATAAGACGTTGTGTTGCAATACCAGGTAATTGCTTTAATTCTCCTAAGTTTTCAAACGTATCGGTAAAGGCTTTAAATCCACCTGCATCTAAGAACGAACGTAATCCTAATTCAATTTTAGCAGCATCGTATAAAGATTGTCTTTGCTCACCACCTTCTTTTAATCTGTCTGAAAGGTTGTATGATTCTTCGTATACTTTAATTAAAGCTTCCAATTCATCATCGGTAACTTTATCCATATGTGCAATAACATCAGAAGAGTCGTAAGCATTTACAGACATTCCAAAACGCATTTGCGCTTCTACTTTGTCTCCTTCAGTTACTGCTACTTCACGCATGTTATCACCAATTCTTGCAACTTTTAAGTTTTGAATTTCATCCCAACCTAAAGCAACACGAGTCCACATTCCTAATCTTTGTTGAACACGCTCTGTTTTCCAGTGACCAACGATAACTTTACGTTTTTTACGTAATCTGGACATGATAAACCCAAACTCTCTGTCTCCGTGAGCAGACTGGTGCAGGTTCATGTAATCCATATCGATATCTTCCCAAGGAATTTCTGCATTAAACTGCGTATGTAAATGACATAATGGTTTGTTTAAAATATTTAAACCACCAATCCACATTTTTGCAGGAGAGAATGTATGCATCCAGGTAATAACACCAATACAGTTTGGATTTGAATTGGCATCCTGACAAACCTGTAAAATTTCGCTAGGCGACTTTACAGTTGGTTTGTAAACAATCTTAATAGGAATGTGTTTAGAGGCATCTAATCCTTTAACAACCTCCTGAGAATCTGCAGCAACTTGCTTTAAAGTCTCTTCTCCGTATAAATCCTGGCTTCCGGTTAAAAACCAAATTTCCTTTTTGCTAATGTCTATCATGTAATTAGTTTTTATGTATTAAAATTATTGACCGTAATACGCATCTTTACCATGCTTACGCTCGTAATGTTTTTTTATTAATGAATCTTTTAAACGAGGTGCTTCAGGATTTATCTGACGTGTTAAATACGCCATTTCTGCCACAACCTCTAATACTTTACTATTGTAAACTGCTTTAGCCGCATTTTTACCCCAGGCAAATGGCCCATGGTTTCCTAATAAAACCATTTCTACTTCCTGATGATTTAATTCCTTCTCGTTAAAGCAATCGATAATCTGAATTCCGGTATTGTGCTCGTAATTTCCTTCGATTAAATCGTCTCGCATAGGTGCAGCACAAGGAATATCTTTAGTTAAATGATCGGCATGTGTTGTCCCAAAAATTGGAATGTCCATCTGTGCCTGGGCCCATGCCACCGAAAATTTCGCGTGTGTATGTGCTATACCTCCAATATCATCCCAGTTTTTATATAAATACGCATGGGTTTTTGTGTCTGAAGACGGACGCAAATTCCCTTCAATAATATTGTTATCATAATCTAAAATAACAATATCCTCAGGTTTTAAATCTTCGTAAGGCACGCCACTTGGTTTAATAGCGAATACACCATTTTCACGGTCTACGGCACTTACGTTTCCAAATGTATACACCACTAACCCCAACTCATTAAGTTGCATGTTTGCTGCGTAACATTCTTCTTTTAACGCTTGATACTTAGAACTCATATTAATTATTTTTTAGTTTGTTCTTCTACAAATTCGCATAAATCACTGTACTTATGCATTAATACATCGTAAGCTTCGATAGCTTCCGGTTGCGGGAAGTACTCAGCTTCAAGCGGACTACCTAAATGTTTACTGGCTTCAATAACATTAGGGTAAATTCCAGAGGCTACTGCTGCGTAAATAGCAGCACCTAAAGCTGGAGCCTGATCTGAGGCAGCAACTTTAATAGGACGGTTAAGTACATTGGCTAAAGTTTGCATAATGAATGCCGACTTTCTTGCCACACCACCAATACCAATTACAGATTCAATTTTCACACCTTCTTCTTCGAAACGCTCTACGATTTTCTTTGAACCAAAACAGATGGCGTTAACTAAAGCTTTGAATATATGCGGTGCTTTTGTTCCTAAAGACAATTGCGTCATAGCACTTTTTAGTTCCTGATTGGCATCCGGAGTTCTTCTACCATTCACCCAGTCTAAAGCTACCGGAATACTCTCTGATAACGGAATCTGAGCAGCCTGATCGGCTAAAGTTTTAATGAAGTTATCTTGAATTTCAGCCTTAAGCGCTTCTTTTTGCTCGTCTGAAATGGTTGAAGAGTTTAATACTAAATTCTCAATTGGCCATGATAATACATCTTTAAACCAAGCTAAAACATCTCCAAAAGCGGACTGACCGGCTTCCAAACCAATTAAACCTGGAATAACAGAACCATTAACCTGGCCACTAATACCACGTACAGCATGGTGTCCTATAACCTCTGGATCTGCTACCATAATATCACAGGTAGACGTTCCCATTACTCGCACAAGTGCATGGTGGTCAACTTTAGCACCAACGGCACCTGCATGCGCATCGAAAGTACCTACAGTAATAACAGTTTCAGTAGTAAGTCCTAATTTTTCTGCCCATTCAGCATTTAAGTTACCAGCAATTTCATCTGAAGTATAAGTATCTTCATATAAGCGATCTCTTAAAGATGCTAAATACGGATCTAATTTTTCCAAGAATGTTTCTGGTGGTAAACCATTCCAGTCTTCGTGCCACATTGCTTTATGTCCTGCAGCACAACGACTACGTTTAAATGATTTTAAATCCTTAACATCACTTAAAATAAATGTCATGTAATCACAATGCTCTATCCAAGAGTACGCCGCTTCTTTAACAGCTTCATCTTCACGGATTATATGTAATATTTTTGCCCAGAACCACTCAGAAGAATAAATTCCTCCTTCGTACTTGGTGAAGTTTTCACCACCCCAGGTTTCCGCTAATTCATTAATTTCATTGGCTTCCTGAATAGACGTATGATCTTTCCATAAGATCATCATTGCATTTGGGTTTTCTTCAAATCCTGGTAATAAAGATAAAGGCGTTCCTTCTTCGTTTACCGGAATTGGAGACGATCCCGTAGTGTCAATACAAATACCTTTTACAGCCTTCGGATCAACATTAGATTCTTTTACAACCGTTTTAATAGTGTGTTCCAGACCTTCAATATGGTCTAATGGATGTTGACGGAATTGGTTTTTAGATGGCACACAATACATGTTCTTTTTCCATCGTTGATACCAATGAACTTCTGATGCAAGTTCCTCTCCGCTAGTAGCATCTATAAGTACAGCTCTACAAGAATCTGAACCATAGTCTACCCCAATTACGTATGTTTTCATTTTTTGATTATATTAAGAATTTATCAAAGATAACTATATTATTTTTTTTAAGTGTAAAAAAAACACTTAAAATTTGTTAATATCATAATTCCTTCGATTTTAAATATTTAGATGGTCTTTACTCCTTTATTTTTTGCACCACAAAATTAAGCCTATATCCCTAAAAATCAAGGGCTTTTATTTTAATATTTTTGAAAGAAAACCATTAAAAATTTGTTAATTCTACATTAAAAAAAAGCGTATCTGGTTCAACCCACCATGGATTTGAAACACCAAACACGCCTAATTAATTTCATTTTATAATTGTTTTCTTACACAGGAAAACTTAATAAAGTTCAAATAGCGGCTTACCGTCTTCATCGAATTTAACTTCCATAATCCTCGCATGACGATTTGGGTCGTATAACGGATCTGCTATAATTTCCTCTAAAGGTCGTTTATCTATTTCCGGAACCACTGCAGGATCTCCTACTGCCTTTTCGTAATCTCTGGCATGATACACGCAAATTGGGGTTTTACCATCTTCTGCTATTGTAAAACTGTTATGTCCCGGACCGTAAATTTTCTTGTCGTAATCGGTTTCCAATACAGGATATCTGGTCTTCTTCCAGGAGTTTCTATCTAGTAAATCAGACGCCTCATCAGCTTCCATATACCCCATACAATAACAGGCTCCTGTGGCACTTGCCGAAAAGGTTATATAAATTTTTCCATTGTTTTTTATTACGGCCGGCCCTTCGTTCACCCAGAAATCAACACGTTCCCAATCATAATCAGGAGTGGTTAACATAAACTGTGGTGTCTTTAATTTTACGGGCGATTCCATTTCGGCCAGATACAGATTTGAAGCTGCAAACTGTCCTCCGGTTTTCTCTGCCCAGCAAAAATAACGTTTACCATTGTTCTCGAACACTGTACCATCTAAAGAAAAATCTACAAAGGTTTTATTATCACCATCAGCCGGTTGCATCTGGCCCAGTTCTACCCATTCATCCGTTAAAGGATTTTGCCCTGTGCACTCTAAAACGTATGGTCTTAATTTCCATATATCAGTTACTTCACTCGCTGCAAAATACACATACCATTTTCCGTCTAAATAATGAATTTCAGGCGCCCAGATATGCTGACTCATAGGTCCGCTTTCATGTTTAAACCACACATTAAATGGCTCTGCATCTTTTAACTCAGCTATGGTTTTAGCGCGTCTTAGTTCAATACTATCATAAGTTGGAACAGAACCTGTAAAATAGTAATACCCATCGGTATGCTTGTAAATAAACGGATCGGCACGTTGCTCAACTATTGGTTTGTTTGAATATAAAGTCATTTTAATTAAATATGAATTTTGTTTTTAATCAATTCGTAATAGCTATCTGTTATCTTATAACGGTAAATTAAAAGCCCGTTAATTAAGTGAAAAATGGCCGGGATTAAGGTTAGCATTAAAGCCAAGCCCATTAGCGTAGATTCTGATTGAATGCTATCTGGAATATATCCGAATGAATCTAACAATACGCCGACTACAGCACCTGCTATACCCATACCTGCTTTTTGCGCAAATGAAATCCCTCCAAAGGCTAAACCTGAAACACGTACTCCTGTTTCTGCCTGACCAAAATCTACTGCTTCCGCAATTGCTGTCCAGAAAATCGGAGCATGTAAATCCACTACAAAGGATAGAATAAAATACATGACGTAGGCCAATAACATGCTTTCAGGGTGTGGTTTAACAATTACAAACATTAAAACACTTAATACAGCCACTGCAAACTGAGACATCCAGAACAGTTTTACCTTACAAAAACGTTTGGTAATTAATGTTGATATCGGCATTGCAATAATAGCAGCCGCCACACCGGTTCCCATAAAAGTAGCCTCTACCACTTCGTCTCCTCCTAAATAGTATTTTGCGTAATAAATTGCTACTGATGCTCTGATAACATAACCGATAGTTCCTGAAAAACAAGACCCTAATAATAGCAACCACTGGTTGTTTTTACCTAAATACTTTAACTGTTCCTTAAACGGGCGCTTTTCCTCTACATGCTCTACTCGTTCGGTAGTCGTGAAAAAACAGAACAATAACAGTAAAGTACCGCAAAACGCCATGATTCCCATAGCTATCTGATACCCTCGAGCCATATCGCCCGCTCCCATTTTTTTAGCCAGTATAGGCACAACTATAGACACGGCAAATGCAGCAATCTTGGCAAAAAACAAACGGTAACCACTGGCAGACAATCGTTCTTTAGGGTCGCTTGTTAATACACCTATTAAAGAAATATATGGTATCGTTACCGAAGTAAACATTAAGGTTACCAGAATATAAGTCAGGTAGGCATAAATTAATTTCCCGGCATAATCAAAATCCGGGGTTGTAAAAGTTAAGAATACCGAGATTCCGAATGGAATAGATAAATAAAGAAAATAAGGTCTGAATCGCCCCGATTTAAATTTGAATTTATCAGTAATAATTCCCATTACCGGATCGCTAATAGCGTCGATAAACCGCACTAATAAAAACATTAGAGCCACATCTTTTGGCGTAATTCCAAAGATATCTGTATAGAAATAGGTTATAATAAGGAACATTGAAGAGATTACAACATTCACCGCTGCATCTCCCGAGCCGTATCCAATTTTTTCAAGGATACTTAATTTCTGATTTTCTGATTTCATGAGATAATTTAAAATCTAATCCAACGCATGGAATGGTTACTTGTTCTCTGCATCAGACTGTGCTATTAATTAATTGTTTTGGGGCGGCGTAGATAATAATCGTACACCATAAATTCCGGCGGTACTCGAACCTTGTTCTGCTTCAAATTTTACTACTAAAATTTCGTTTTTAGTAGCTATAGATTCAGGTATACTGTAATCCACTTCAAAGAAAGTATTTCCATTAGTGCCATCTAATCGCGGTTCAGCTATTACTTTGCCATTCACTAAAATTTTAAAGTAGCGTCCTGCATCCAAACCAAAATAGGTAATGCGTAAGGTTTTAGCCTTTGCATCTTTATTTTTAAGGTCGTAGCTAAACCAGCCCAAAGCATCTCTCCAGTGTTTGTTCTGGTTTAAACCACTATTCGTGTTTTCCGATTTAATGCCATGGTCAGATTCCGGCTGTTGCTCGCCCGGTGCCACAAAATCCAGGGTTATAGCTCTTAAATAAGCTTCTGCCTGTTGCTTTTCTTCCAGTTCGCGTTGCATTTTTTGAAGTCCTTCCGGAGTTTCATTTTTAAAATAAATGGAATAACGCTTTTCGTGAATTTTATAAAATGGTTGTAAAACCAGACCTTTATCCTTTTCCGGATAAAAAGCATCGGCTGCTGTAAACTCCAGTGGTTTTCCAGCTATCGGTTTTATCTTAGCCAATACATCGCCAGAACTGGTAACAAACATCGGTGCATCGGTCATCGGTAAAAAAGGTCCGTCTGCAACATGACCACCACGACTATCATCTGCAAATAAACCGTCCTGATTGTCATCTCCGGTAATAGCTGATAAAACGATTGGCCCGTACTTTACAGACACATACCCTGAATGATCCGGAATATCTTCCAGACTAAGTTCCATTGGTAACTCCATAGTAATACGATCGCCGTTTTTCCATTTTCTGTCTAAAGCAATATAAGATCCCGGAGTTGCTGTAATGGTTTGGGCTTCTCCATTAACAAAAACCTTTAATGCTCCAGCCGCAACCCATTGCGGATAACGCAACATTAAGGTCGCTTTTGTTTTCTTCTTCCCGTTCCAAACCAACTCTGTTGAAGCTTCTTCCGGAAACTTTGTATTTTGCGTTATAACCGCATTTTTTTCGGACCAGTTTACAGTAGATGGTAGAAATAAATTCACATATAAAGCATCGCCTTTCGTGGCATAAATCAACTCATTATACTTAGTATGGTTTTCTAAGCCTGAACCTACACAACACCAAAAACTGGTTTCCGGTTGCGAATATACACGGTAATGTCCCGGACGCATTGGTGTAAAATACACAAAGCCTCCTTTGGGGTTTTGAGATGATAAAATATGATTATATAAACCAGACTCGTAGAAATCTATATACTTCGCATCGGCTGTATCTTCAAAAAGCAGCTTGCTCAATTTAAGCATGTTGTAGGTATTACAGGTTTCAGGCCCCTGTTCACTACTTAATACCGAACTAAAATCATCTATCGGGTTAAAATGTTCTCTTACACTGTTTCCTCCAATACTTAAAGTGCGTTGGTCAACAACATTATTATAAAAATTTAATGCTGATACATGATACTTTTTATCATGGTCTAACTGACTGATACGTTCAAACCCGATAAATTTAGGAATTTGCGTATTCGCATGCATTCCTGTTAAAATATCCTTATTCTCTGCCAATGGGTTTAACAAAGCGTGTTCAGAAAAACGCTTCGCTAATTCCAGATATTTTTTATCGTTTGTAATATGATACACTTCGGCAAACACTTCGTTTAATCCGCCGTGCTCAGAACGCAACATATCCTGAACCTGAGCTTCAGACAAGCCCTTGGTTACATTTATAAACCAGTCTGTTAATGCTATCAGCATGGTTTTAGCTTCTGCTTTATGCGCATGGACCCAGGCATCTTTTAAACCTGCAAAAGGTTTATGAATATTATACAACGGTACCCAGCGATCGTTTAAACTAAAACTTCCAGCATTAATTTTACCCTGTTCTATTTCACTCCAAAGCGCTTTACTTTCCGGTATCCCGCCAATATAACCGTTTCCGTTAGCCTGCTGAACCCTTTTTAGCTCTGATAAAATATAATCTAAAATAGCTTCTGCTTTACTATCTCCGGTAGAGGCGTAATACATGGATAAAGCTGAAATGTAATGCCCCAGCGTGTGACCATCCAATCCGGTATTTTCCCAGTTGGTATAGGATGATGCTTTAGGTTCCAGACCTGCTTCCCGTAAATAAGGTGCTAATAATCGGTCTGCATCAAGCTTTTGTATATAACTAAAATCGGTTTCTGCAGCTTCCTTAAATACACCGGAAGTCACAGAAACCTGATTTAATGGGAACAGGTTTACGGCCTGCTGCGCTGTAGCAGTAACCGAAACCATTATCCCTAAACTTACAATTAATCTTTTCATGTTAATCCAGTACATTATCTTTAAGACTTGGCCATAAATCGGCGTTCCATTTAAGCTCTGAAACTCTTAATTTTGGTAAACCGTCATCGCTAGCATCATAGCCGTGGAAGAAAATATAATCCTTACCATCAAAAGTATATGCGCTGTTATGCCCTGCTCCGTACCATTTAGAACTTCCTTCCAGTACCAGCGTTCCACCACCTTCATTTAAAGGCACGCCATCTTTATCCACATAAGGTCCGATAGCATGTTTTGATCGCCCTACAACCACTTTATACGTACTGTTCTCTCCACGACAACAATAATCCCAGGACAGGAACTGATAATAATACCCGTTTTTCTTAAAAATAAACGGCCCTTCTAAAGCAGCATTTCCTGCGTCGGCATCGGCAGTTTTAAAATCACGTTCTCTTTTAGCAATGGTATGCCATTCTTCAGGCTGTGCTATGGTAATTAAATCAGCATTCAACTTTACCATTTTTAAACCACCCCAAAACGATCCAAATGCCATCCAAGGTGTATTATTATCATCGAATACCAGATTCGGATCGATAGCATTCCAGGAGTCACGATTAGGAACCGATTGAATTACGATACCATGATCTACCCATTTGTAATTGTTGTCTTTAGGATTCAATGTCGTATTGGTTACCACTCCTATAGCCGAAGTATTTTTACCGAATGCCGAAATTGAATAATACAAATAATAGGTACCATTGTGATGTGCAATATCCGGAGCCCAGATATGTCCGTCGAAATTCTTAACGATACCGTCTACCCAAGCTGGTGTTTCAGGAAAAACCTGATCTACCTGAGTCCAGGTTTTTAAATCCTTAGAGGTAAAACTGGTTATACCAGGCCCTGTACAGAATAAATAATAGGTATCTCCCTGCTTTGCAACTACAGGGTCGTGTGTTATTGGCTTATCGGTCGCTTTCTGTCCACATGATACTAATGAACTAAAGAATACCGATAAAACAACAAGTCTTTTAAATACTTTCATAATGCTTAATTTTGAATCCCTTCTGAAGTCATTATTACGCGTTTAAGCGTACCATCGGCATTGTAGTATAAACGATCGATACAAACCGAGCGTCTGAAACTCCCACCATTAGGCTGAATACCACCGGTATGATAAATAAAGTAATCCTTACCTTTAAATTCGATAATAGACTGGTGGTTGGTATTCGAGTTTCCTGCCAACTCATTTAAAACACCTTTATATTCCCAAGGTCCTGTAATAGACTTACTCATAGCATAGGCTATTTTTTCCGGGAACTGATAAGCATACGATAAATAATACCAATCTCCTTTTTTATGAATATATGGAGCTTCAGTAAAATTAGGAAGTTCTACAGTATGAATCGGACCATCTAACTCTACCATATTATCTTTTAATTTAGCATAATGACACACCGTGTTACCCCAGTATAAATACGCCTGGCCATCGTCGTCTAAAAATACTGTTGGATCGATATCATCCCACGAAATGTCTGTATGCTTAGTCATATCATTAGTAATTAAGGCTTTACCCAAAGCATCTTTAAAAGGCCCGACAGGACTATCTGAAACTGCCACACCAATGGCTTTACCAGGATGTTTATCATTATGTTCTACAGTAACGTACCAATAAAACTTACCATTACGCTCTATAACTTCGGCTGCCCAGGCTTCTCCTTTAGACCACTTAAATTCTGTTGGTTTTAACGGCACCGGATGTTCTTTCCAGTTTACCATGTCTTTCGACGAATACACCAGCCATTCGTTCATTTTATAAAAATGAAAATCGTTAGGTGCTTCGTCATGTCCGGCATATAAATATACGGTATCATCGTATACCATTGCAGCAGGATCTGCTGTAAACTTATCTTTAATGATTGGATTATTATCTTCTAATTGTTCCTGAGCTACAACCGCGTTTCCATAAAACGCCGCCATACATAGTGATGCTGCTATTATTACCTTTTTCATTATATAATATATTGTGTTTGTCTAATTTATTTTCTTTGCCCAAATTGGTTTTCCTTCCGGTGTTAATCCGGAGTATGAAATGGTTACTTCTCTAGGAGATGCTTCCCAGTTCCAGGCATCGAACAGTTTACATTCGTTACCGTTTACATTAATGGTTTTACCATTAGAATCTAATTCCCAGGTCCCTGAAATATCACCGGCCAGTGTACCATTTTTATTAAAAATTAAGGTCTTAGACGTTTGCATAACACGATATTCGTAGTTCATCGTAATCTGCTCCCAGGTCCCTACAATATCATCCACTGTAATTTCAGTTTCAGGAACATCGGCAAAACGTTCAGGAGCCACAACCGGCCATCCATCGGACGTCCATTCTATTTCTCTAACATGTCCCATCATAACAGCATTAGACACATTTACACCCGGCACACCCTCTGGTAACCTACCTTGCGAAGAATAGTACCATTTTTTAGAAATATCATCCTGAAATACAGAACAGTGTGAAATACCAACCCATCCCGTATGACCATTAAATTTATACGGGTGTGTTAACATTGGCCAGCACTCTGCGCCTTCGGAAACATTTTCCCCGTTAATGCCATAATATGGGCCTAGTATGTTTGTAGATCTTGCCACACGTGTGTTATAAGCAACAGACAACTCATCGTAAGCTAAAAACAAATAATAATACCCGGTATCGGCATTATAAATGATTTCGGCACCTTCGGTTCCCTGCCATCTATTTGTCTGTAGATCTCCTCTACCTGCAATTCTCGTACCATAATCATCTAATGTATTTAATTTATATGGTTTACCTGTATTCTGATCAATTTGAACTGCGACAATACCACTATGCCAAGACCCATACACCATATAATGTTCCCCCGCTGATGTAATAACATAAGACGGATCTATAGCATTGTATTTAAAATAAGCATTCCAATCGCTAGTATATGAAGAACGACTCCAATCCGTACCTTTATCGGAAACAGAACTAATAACCATACCTTTATCCTCCCACGAAGAATTAACAGAAGGGTCAGAGGTTTCCATCATACCAATAAAAGCGCGTTCTGTCCACGTGTTATCAAAATTATCTGCAATATTTGGAAGTCCGTTACCTATAAAATGATCTATAACTATACTGTAGTACATGCGGTATACATTACCTACTTTGCGCACTACAGGTGCCCAATATCCAATTTGCAGACTACCAGTTATTGGTGCTAAATTATAACTTGCCCTAATTTTATTTAATTCTTCTTTTACCCAGGCTGGTGCTTCATTCATAGTTGCGCCCAAATATTCCCAGTTTACTAGATCTTTGGAGCGTCTTCCGTGAAAATGACCATGCCCCTCATGTGCATTTCCATAGGATGCATCGGTTTGGTACATATAATAATAATCACCATGCTTAACAACAGTTGGATCATGTACATTGGCCAGATTCCATTGACTACGTTGCGCCCAGGCGCCTTTTGAAGTATAATTATCTGCGTAAGTAGGTCCGTCGAACGTTTCTTCAGGAGTGCCACCTCCTCCACCTCCTGTGTCCGGATCCGTTGGTTTTTCAGTCGTATCGCTATCACTGGAACAGCTAAAAACAGCACCCATTATAACTAATAGTGCTAATGCTTTAATTCTTTTCATTTTTTAATATTTTCACAATTCACCGATCCTCTTCTGCGTCTGCTTCAAACTCCTACTGTAAATTGTGTAGTTTGTGTGTTATGTAATAAATCCTCTACCTTTTATTTTAACTGGTTGTAAAGATTACCAGTCCTTTTTTTTAAAAAATTTCACCTTTACGTGTTAAGCAGAAAACAGCTTTTCTATTTGTTACATTTAAAAAACTATATCTCATCACAATAGTATTAAAAGCTAAATTTTTAATAAACAATCCTGTTTTTTATTCACTTTATAAATTTACATCCTTTTCATCGTAAACGCTTAATTATCAATCAACAAAATCACACAATCTTAACTTGTAGATTTTCATAATTGAGGTATTAAGGTTTCTTGAGATATAACATAAAAGCGTTTTGAAAATCCAATGATTTAGAAAATTAAAGTTTTAGTGCTGTGGAACTAGTTTTAAATAAGATCTGAGTTTTTTTTTGAACGTTAGCTTATTTGCTACATAAGGTTAAAATAAAATCAAATTTGGTATCGGTGCCATTAAATTTTAAGACACCGAAATACCAAATATGATAAAACAACTTAATATCGATAGTTTTATATCGCAATCCGGTTTTCTTACTTCGTTGCTTCGAAAACAACTACTGAAAACGGAGGTAATTCAATTTCTAATTCTCCCTTTTTAAGTTTAAAATCTTTAAAGTTTAGTGGAGTAATTTTATTTGGATTATCGAAAGTATTATGATCTTGTAACGTTTTAGATTTTACTATAGAAGCCGTTACATTTTTAACACCAAGATCTTTAACGTTTACTTTAACTGTTTGACTTTTATGTGCATCTATATTTACCAAAGACATATGTACTTTTCCTGCCTTATCTTTTGAAGCAGAAATAGAAACTGCATCTAAAGACTCGCCATTTAGAGTATATTTAGGCGAATGAAATTCTACAGGAATTAAAGTAGCATCTTGATGTACTTTGTACATATTCATAACATGATACGTTGGTGTTAACAACATTTTTTCATCCTCAGTAAGAATAACAGCCTGTAATACATTTACAGTTTGTGCTAAATTCGCCATTTTTACACGGTCTGCTCTGTTGTTAAAAATGTTTAAAGTTACACCTGCAATCATAGCATCACGCATGGTATTTTGCTGATACAGGAAACCTGGATTTGTTCCTTCTTCCACTTCGTACCATCCACCCCACTCATCAACGATAAGGGCTATTTTATTTTCCGGATCGTATTTATCCATGATAGCGGCATGCTTATCTACAAGCTCCTCCATTTTAAGAGCTGTTTGCATCGTAGAAAAATACTGTGCTTCGTCAAATCCGGTAGAAGATCCTTTGTCTTCCCACTCTACAAAAGAATACGAGTGTAATGCCACACCTTCAATTAAGCCTTTTGGGACTTCTTTCATTAGCACTTCAGTCCAGTGATAATCGGCTACATTAGCACCTGAAGCTATTCTAAACAAACCATCGCTATTGGTCCAGTCTGTCATAAACGTTGCATATTGTCTATACACATTGGCATAATGCTCGGCAGTCATGTTTCCACCACAACCCCACATTTCGTTACCAACTCCCCAATACTTAACATCCCAAGGTTCTTTTCTACCATTTTCAGCTCTGTAATCTGACATTGGCACCCCTTGTTCTCTCATTACATATTGTGTGTATTCTGTAAATTCTTTAACTGTACTACTACCAACATTTGCAGCGAGATAAGGTTCTGTACCTAAAACTTCACACAAGTTTAAAAAATCGTGCGTTCCAAAACTATTATCTTCTACAACGCCTCCCCACCATTTATTTACCATAGATGGTCTATCCTCTTTTGGTCCTACACCATCTTTCCAATGATAAGTGTCAGCAAAACAACCTCCCGGCCATCTTAAATTTGGAATATTAAGCTCTTTAAGCGCTTCAATAATATCGTTTCTAACACCATTAGTATTTGGGATACTGCTATCCTCTCCTACATAAAAACCACCATAAATACAACGGCCTAAATGCTCTGCAAAATGCCCGTAAATATGTCGACTGATTTCTGGAGCGTCAGCCTGTTCCTTTAACTTAACATCAACGTGATTCTGTGCTACTGAAACCTGAGACATCCCTAAAGTTATACCCAGTAAAGCAACAATTACATTCTTTCTTTTCATTCTAAAAATTGATTTAAAAAAAAAGACCGCGCGCACCGCGCGGCCTTTTTAAGGTATACCGAAAACCTAATTCAAAGTGATATTCGTATAATTAATAACCTTCATTTTGACCAATAACCATTAATGGGTTATTATCCATTTCTGATTGTGGAATCGGGAAAAACTCTCTACCGTTAATATAACTACCGTATTCAGGGTCTCTCGATTTTAACCATTCTAATTTAGAGGCATCATTTAACCATCCCCAACGACGGATATCATCAAATCTGTGTCCTTCTAATGGGAATTCCAAGAAACGCTCGTGAGCAATCTGATCTCTCATTTCTGATTGAGACATTCCTGGTTTAGTTGTTGCTAAGTCAGGTAAATTAACACGGTCTCTTACTTGCTGAATATAATCGTAAGCAGCACCAGTTTGTCCTAATTCGTTTAAACACTCTGCATACATTAACAATACATCTGCATAACGCATAATACGCTCGTTAATTCCAGATCTCCAGTCGTATTCATCTGCTCTGCTTCCATCAGCATTTTGATACTTCGCACAGAATAAATCATTAAGGTACGCTTCATTTCCACCGTAGTGTGTAGCAAAATCCACACCATAAAGCATCATACCTCCTGGTTTATTGTAAAACATTGTAGCATCCAGTCTTGGATCTACCTGTCCATCTACAGTTGCTTCCTTGTGGTAATCATCAAATAAAATACGAGTTGGCTGTACATCTGTAAACCCGAAAGATGGTGGTCCGTAAGTAATTGCTCTCGCTGACGTTTTACCCCAACCAGATGCCGGAGCTCCACCCCAACCTAAATCTACTCCTCCAGCTTCTCTACTAAACTGAACTTCGAAAATAGATTCTGAATTGTTTTCATTATATAAGGTAAAGTTATCCTGATAGTTTGCTACTAATGCATACTCTCCTGAATTTATTACCTGCTCGAACGCTGATTTCGCTTCTGAATAATTTTGGTTAAATAAATGTGCTTTACCTAAATAAGCATATGCCGCACCTCTAGTAGCTCTACCTGCCTGCCCAGCATCTAATCCAGAAACATCTGAGTAATTTGCAGGTAACAAACTAGCAGCCATTTCTAAATCTGAAATAACCTGAGCCCAGCCTTCTTCCTGAGATTTTTGCTCATGGTAAATTTCTAAACTAGTTAATGGAAGCGGTACATTTTTAAACATGTTTACCAAATGGAAGAAGTACAAACCTCTTAAAAAGTATGCCTGTCCAATAACTCTGTCTTTTAAGGCAGCATCTTCCATCTCAATTCCCGGTACATTTTCTAATACCTGGTTTGCTCTGTACACCCCTTGATAAAAGGTTTCGAAAGCCCAACCATAAATAGCGGCATCAGAAACACTGGAATTAAAACGTCCAACATTAGCCATAGCTCCCCATGGACTGTTACTTCTTGTACCATCGCCTTTTAAATCTAATAAAAGTGGCGTACTTCTCATGTACGATCCGTCTGTAATTAAACTTCCGTAAGTAGCATTAACACCTTGCAAAGCATCTTCGTCTGTTTTCCAGAAGTTATCTGCTACATCGAAATTTGGATCAGTTTGATTCAAATCTGAATCGCTTACACAACCTGTCGCTAATAAAGCAGTTGCTACAGCTAATGAATAAAATATATTTTTAGTTTTCATCATTTTGTAATTTTTCAAATTATATTAAAAGTCTACCTGCACTCCTAACGCAAATGTTCTTGGGTTAGGGAAAGATCCAAATTCAAATCCTCTGTTAAATAATCCGTCACTGATAAAGTCAGGATCATAACCGCTATACTTTGTAATTACAAATAAGTTTTGTCCAGAAGCAAATACTCTTGCTTTTTTAAACACTTTAGTTTCTATAGGAATATTGTATCCAAGCTCTAAACTTTGTAATCTTACATAATCACCGTCTTCAATAAATCTGTCTGATAATCTGTTGTTCGCATTCGGATCACCAATTACCGGTCTTGGAATATTAGTATCTGTATTTGTAGGTGTCCAGTAGTTTAATATATCTGTAGAACCATTTACTAAATCTCCTGTCATTAAGGCCTGGTATGTCCCGTTATAAATTTTGTGACCAGCAGCGCCCTGGAAGAATGCAGCAACATCAAAGTTTTTATAACTAGCACTTAAATTTAAACCGAAGTTAAGCGTTGGAATTACACCGCCTTGGAATGTTCTGTCCTCATCTGTGATTAAACCGTCACCATTAACATCTCTAAACTTAACGTCTCCAGCTTGCGCTCCAGATTGGAATGCATGATTATCGATATCTTCCTGACTTTGGAATAAGCCTTCAGTTTCATAAACAAATAACTCACCAGCAGAACGTCCAACTTCAGTTCTTCCTGCACCTGCAGAAATTGGAGTATTGTCTTTACCAATTTTAATAACTTCGTTCTTTAAAGTACCTACGTTGGCCGAAATATTATACTGGAAATCTTTTTTATAATCTCCCCAGCTTGCTGTAAATTCCACCCCTGTGTTTTTTACTTGTCCTGCGTTAGACGTTAATAAAATCGGGTATGAACCAGAAGAATAAGGAATTGGAATATCAGCTAATAAATCAGTAGACTGCTTCATGAAATATTCTGCAGTAAATTGTAATCTGCTGTTAAACATTGCGAACTCAGCAGCAACGTTAGCAGATTCTGTATCTTCCCATTTAATATCCGGGTCTACAATCTTTACTACAGTTGTACCGTTAGCAATTTCATTATTAAAGTTATAACCAGCGAATGGATTTAAGTTTAATGCGAATTCGTATAATCCAATAGTGTTGTTACCTAACTGACCGTAACCTCCACGAATTTTTAAAGTATCCCACCAGTCTGGCAAATCGAAGTCGTTATGTACTTTCCATGCTCCTGATACAGAGAAGTAGTTACCTGTATTGTTTCTTGGTGCGAATTTAGATGATTTATCCTGACGGAAGTTAGCAGTAAATAAGTAACGATCGTCGTAAGAATAGTCTACTCTACCAATATAAGACTTATAAGTCTCTTCACTTTCATATTCTGATGCATCACGGTTAGCAGCATATTCTAAATGAGCAACTGTACCCGCATCATATCCAGTACCCCAGGCTCTCATGTTGTAATAGTTATTACGCTCCTGAATGTTACCAGCTAATAAGTTAAACTTGTGTTTTTCACCTAAATCGAAATCATAAGTTAACAAGTTATTTAAAATAGTACGTGTTGTGTGTCCGCTATTAACATCTAATAATGATTCTTCTGGAGTAGTAATATAGTACCATCCTAAATCACTTTCAGGGTTAAAGTATCTTGTATCCCAGTTCGTACGGTCACCACTCACGCTTAATTTATATTTTAAGCCTTCAATAATTTCGTATTCTCCCCAGATATTTCCAACAAAACGATTTCTTTTGTTTTCGTTAGTAATTAAGTTGTTATATCCAATTACGTTTAAAGAAATAGCTCTTTGAGTAATAGCGTCTGTACCACCGTATCCTCCTAGTCTGTTTGAATCGTAAACCGGCATAGTTGGAATAGCCTGTAACAAGTTAATGATAGAACTTGTACCTGCGTTGTATTCGTTAAAACTTTCTTTATCTGAGTAAGAGTAAGAAATTTTAGATCCGTATTTAAACTTACCTTTTGTACCTGTTAAGTTAATATTAGTAGAATATCTTTCGTATTCCTGAGGTGTAGTCATATACCCGGTATTCTTGAAGTAATCTAAGTTTACGTTATAACTTAAAACTTCAGCTCCACCACTTAATCCTAAAGTGTGGTTTTCTAAAACACCTGTATCAAAGGCTTCGTTTTGCCAGTCTACATCTACATCGTCTATATAATAAGGACTTTCAGGATAGTTCGCAGGAGAAGTTGCTACATTTAACCCTTGGTTATTTGCATTCGTTTCTGCAGTTCTTACCACTTCCTGGTATTGCTCTCTGTTCATTAAAGAATACCATCTGTTTTTAGGAATATTCTGGAAACCAGTAGTCATTTTATAATTAATGTCTAATTTTCCTTCTTTACCTTTTTTAGTTGTAATAATTACTACACCGTTTGCGCCACGAGCACCATAAATAGCTGCAGAAGACGCGTCCTTTAATACCTGAATCGATTCGATATCTCCAGTTGCGAAATCATAAGGACTATCAACAATAACTCCATCTACTACGAATAATGGGTTGTTGTTTCTAAATGAAGTAATACCTCTAATTTTAATGTTTACAAAACCTCCAGGTTCACCAGATGATTGCACAGTAACTCCAGGCGCCTGACCTTGAATCATTTTAGCAACATCATACGTAATCGTTTTCTTAGCATCATCTACATCAACAACACTAACTGCTCCTGTTAAGTCTGATTTCTTTTTAGCACCGTATCCTACTACTACTACTTCATCCAGGGTAGCAAGATCTTCTACTAAAGCAACATTAATTTCTGTTTGGCTGCCTACTTTAATTTCCTGAGTAACGTATCCCAGAAAAGAGAAGACTAAAATAGATTCTGAAGTAGCATTAATGGAATAGTTTCCATCAAAATCTGTTGCGGCACCTGTGGTAGTACCTTTTACTAAAACGTTTACGCCAGGGAGCGTCATTCCGCCTTCGCCCTCTGTTACAGTACCCGTAATCGTTTTACTCTGTTGAGCAAAAATACTCATAGACGAAAGTAGCAATATTGCTAAAGTTAAAACCCTGGTTCGGGATCCTAACCACCCACGTCTATTCAATGATTGTTTTGTTGTAACCATGTGTGTTAGTTTAAAAATTAATATTAAGTGTGTTTTTTACATTTATAAAAGTATATAATTTTTATATATTAGCAAACAAAGACAAGGAAATTTAACAAAAATAAATTTAAATTTGATTTCGCTAAGAATTTAATAACGGTGTTAAATCTGCGTTAATGCAGTGCAAATAAAACACTAAAGCCCTTGGTTTTCATCAAATTTGGTATGTAACCGATTACACTACTAAAATTTATCTTTTAAAGAAAAGATGCTATGAATTTAAACAATTATAACTCAGAAGACAAAGTTTTACTGGCTGTAGACTGTATTATTTTTGGATTTGACGGAGAAGATTTGAAAATTCTTCTCATTAAAAGGAACTTTGAACCGGAACGCGGTAAGTGGTCTTTAATAGGTGGATTCTTAAAACGTGAAGAAACCTTACATGATGCTGCAAGTAGAATCTTAAACTACTTAACAGGTTTAGACCATATATATATGGAGCAGTTCTACTCTTTTAGTGAAGTTAATCGTGACCCGGGAGAGCGTACCGTATCGGTGAGTTATTATGCACTTATTAATATAGAAGATCACAACGAACAATTAAATAAGGAATTTTCGGCCGAATGGTTTAGTGTATCCGAAATGCCAAATCTGATTTTCGACCACAACCAGATGGTAGACATGGCGATAAAACGTCTGCGTTACAGAGCATCTACAAAACCAATAGGTTTTGAACTACTGCCTGAAAAGTTTACCATGAAACAACTGCAAAAATTATACGAGTCTATTTTAAACACCAAACTGGACAAACGTAATTTTATTAGTAAAATAAATGGTTTAGATATATTAATCAGATTAGACGAAAAAGAAACCGAGTCGTCCAAAAGAGGTTCGTATCTGCACACTTTCGACAAAGAAAAATATTCAAAAAAGACCAACGAGGGCTTTGTGTTTAAAATTTAACCACTGTATCACTCTTTTTCTTCTAACTTTAAACACTTTATCCTAACTAATTCTAAAAATTTCTACTTTAGAAAAGCATTGCTTCTTTCATTTCAAAATCAAAAAACAGGATAAAAAGCTGCATTTTATCGATAAAATGCATTTTTAATTGGTGAGGTGCACCTTTTTTTATACGTTTATATTATGAAACCTAAAGGCTCGTCTTAAACAACCATAGTTTAAAGAAACCTTTACGATTTATTAATTTTTAAAAGCGGATATATTGAAACAAAACTAGAACACTCTTATTTAAATACTAGTAATGCAGCCCCAAAAAGCATTTTTAGCATTTAAATAAACTTTACTAAACAACCATGAAACCTACTAACCTACCAAATAAGCAGTATGTATTTGCTTGCCTGTTGTTTGGGTTTATATTTTCGATTAGGAGTTATGCACAAATTACCATCTTAGCCCCTACTCTGGATTTTACTCAAGCCTGTGCATCGGCTGATTTTAATGAGTACCAAGTGACGTTCTCATTCTATCCCGTGCAGAATCTGGCTACAGACAATCAATTCATAATTGAACTTTCGGATGCTTCCGGAAGTTTCGATACGCCTACTGTTTTAAAAAGTTTCACTTCGGTTGCTTCTCCTACTAAAGAAAAATTCGCGTTCCCGGAAACTGTTTCCGGAGATAATTACAAAATAAGAATTCGCAGTACCAGCCCGGAATTTACAAGCCCGGAATCTGCTGCTTTTTCGGCATATTACGCGGTTCACAACCAACCGTTTTCAATAAACAGTTACGACAGCAGTGTTAACCTGTGCCAGGGCGAAACGTACACACTTCAAATAGACAACAATAACACCACAGCCTCTCCGGTTTATTACCCCGATCTCACATACATATGGTATAAAAACTTTAATGAAATTGCTGGTGAAACCTCATCGGCTTTAACTGTTTCCGAGACTGGCTCATATTACTGCGTAGTGGATTATGGCGATTGTGTTATGGATAGCTATTCCAATATTGTAGATGTTAGCGTTATAACTGATATTACACCTGTAATAACTTCAGACAATTCTTCGAATGCGCTATGCGCGGGCAACACCGTAAATTTAAGCTGTAATATTAATGATACCAGTTATACTTATACCTGGTTTAAAGATGATGCCGCTATATCGAATTCCAACAGTCCAGACTTAGATGTTACAACTGTTGGGCAATATTATGTTTCAATAAATATGGGTGGTAACTGCGATTTTATTTCAAACAAAATTGATATTGAAGCTCTGGATATCGATGTTAGTATTAACAACGGAGAAAGCAGTATTTTGCTTATTCCGGGAAACACCATTAATCTGCTGACAAATACAACCGCTAATTCTCCAAGCTATACCTGGTATAAAGACGACACACTGATTACAGGCCAATCTGAAGCGGACATTCTAATAAATGAAACAGGAACTTACACTGTAAAAGTGAGTCAAACTTCCCCTTGTGCTATCGAAAAGGAAGCTGCAATTACCGTAGTGTCTCCATTGTATTACGAACTGGAAATTGCTGCCGATTCTAATTACGACGCCTGTAACAGTACTAATACGGTTTTAAACATTATTACTTTTGATGCCGTTACCAGCGAAGAAACCATAAATCTTATTGGAAGTACCCAAAGTTACTCGTTCCAATGGTACAAAGATAATGTAGCTATTTCGGGAGCCTCTGATACCTCAATTTCAATAATCGATGCTTCCGAAAACGGAGCCTACACACTGGATGTTTCACTTACAAATGATGATACCGTAATTTCCAATACGCTAAACATTACACTGTCCACTGATGTTATTGAAATCAGTAATGATAAGGGATTATGCAACAATCAACAAGTCACTTTAAGTGCTAATGTCTCCAATACCAACTACAGTTACCAATGGTATAAAAACGACAGTAGTATTTCGGGAGCAACCGCTTCAACCTACCTGACTAACGAAGCTGGTTCGTATTATCTTGAAGTTACCAGCACTGGCTGTACACTAAATTCAAATACTATAAATCTGATAGATGGTGGTATTAATATCAGTTCCTCAACGCCGGAATCGGATATTATATTACCTGGCGACACGAAAACACTTAGCATAGAAACCGATGCCATAAACCCAGCTTTTAGCTGGTATAAAGATGGTGAAGAAATTACCAATGCTAACACAAACACTTATACTGCAACAGAAATTGGCACCTACAACGTACTGGTAACACAAACCGAAAATTGCTATTCGGAAGCTGAAAAAACCTTTATCTTAAGTGCTCCATCCGATTTTAGCGCCACAGTTAGCACTGAAGACTATAAATCCTGCGCTACGGATATCATTACTGCAAACTTAACCAGTCTTACGGCAAATGCCGATTCTGGTGCAATAAATTTACTGGACGGCGATTTAAGCAACTACACCTTCCAGTGGTACAAGGATAACGAAAGTGTTGTAAATGCCACCTCAACGTCAATTGAAGTAACTGATCCTGCTAATAACGGAACGTACCATGTTGTGGTAAATGTTCCCGATTTTGGAGAAATTACCTCCAATGCCATAGAAATTCATCTGGCAAGCGTAAAAACAGTTACTATCGCTACACAAGACAGTTTTTGTAACGCATCGAGCAGTGTTACCCTGTCTACAAATATTCAAAATGTAAACGCGGTTACTTTTGCCTGGTACAAAGAGGGCGAAACAACAATTATGGATACCTCTTCCGCGCTAACCATAAATGAAGCAGGGACCTATTATGTTGATGTTACTGATGGCGATTGTGTGATTTCTTCCAATTATTTGGAAATAAACGCTTTTGATGCCAGTTTAATTTCGACAAATTATCCAGAAAACATCAACCTGGTAATCGGCACTCAACTTACTATTAAAGCAGACGGAGCTGAGTCTTACAACTGGTCTTACAATAACGAAAGTATTTCTAATAGTAATGAAGCCCTGGTAACACAAGGTGGAACTTACATCTTAACTGCCAGTTTAGATGGCTGTGAAACTTCAAAAACATTTACCGTTACCGAAGTAGAAAATAATGCCATTAGCATCCCTAATGTGGTAACGCTAAACAACGATGGATTTAACGATACCTGGGCCTTACCTAATTTTTATTTAAACAATCCGGAAATAGAGGTTATTATATATCACACAGATGGTTCCATAGCTTTTAAAAGCGCCAATTACATGAATAACTGGCCGGAACCAGATTATAAATTTTCTTCTAAAAGTCCGGTATTTTATTACGTGATTTATGAACAAGGGAAAGCAACTAAAAAAGGATCTATTACAATAATTAAATAAACAGATGATAAAACATTACATCATATTATTTTTTATCGTTCAGCTTGCCGCAGTACACAGTGTTTGCGCGCAGGATGGTCCTGTTTTATCTTTGGATGTTCCGGCGCATAATAATCTCAAATTCAATCGTTTTTTACAAAACCCGACGTTCTCATACGTAAGAGAAGACCATACAAATATTGCCTTATACCACAGAAATCAATGGATATCATTTAACGATTCACCAAAAACCTATTTGGTTAGCTATTCTGGGAAATTTTCAGATCATACAGGTCTAGGTATTGGCCTGTACCAACAAAACCTTGGAGTTATTACCAGTTTTGGTGCTTTAGCCAATTACGCCTATAATATTCGCCTGAATGAAGACATGAATTTAACTTTAGGATTTAACCTGGCGTATTACAACAGCGGCGTAAACAGAAACAAAACCATTGTTGCCGATTCTGATCCGAGATTATACGATTTAGAAAACAATGCTCTATTAACCATAGAGCCGGGAATCAACCTAAGCTACAAGCAATTTGACTTTGGTGTATTTGCAGATAATCTGGTCGATTTCGATTTTAAATCTTCAAAATTAGCTAAAGATTATATTCCTAAAACCTTTGCTGCACATGCTATGTATACCCATCCGATTTTGTCTAACCAAACTGTTTTAGAGGCAAGTGTTTTACAGGTTCAGCTTAAAGCAAGAACCAACGAAATTACAGATTTTGGTTATGGAGCATCTGCTATTTTTGATGCCCCACACTTGGGGTGGGTACAAACCGCTTACGATGATTACTACGGTATAAGTGCTGGTTTAGGTGTGCATATTACCTCTCGCCTTTCTATAGGATATACTTACGAAAAAACCTTAAAAAACAATCTTAACCAGTTTGGTGCCACTCATGAATTTAATATGGCTTTTGCTATTAATCACGAGCGCAAATCCAGAGTTTTTGAAACTTATGAGAATGATGCCGAAAAAATTGTTGCTGATTTAGAAAAAGAACAACAGCAGGAAGTAACACAAAGACTTAATGAATTGGAAACCGAGCTGGATGATTACACCTTACCTCTGTTGGAAAAACTCACTCAGGACGAAACTATATCTTCTTTAGAAAAAGAAGAACTGGAAGCGCGTATAGCCAACTTAAAAGCTTACTCTCAAAGAGCTAAAAACACCAAACTAAACGGTAAAAGCAATCAGCCTATTGTTTTAAGAAATGTAAATGCTACGTCGACTAAAGTTGAACCTAAAACACTGGAAGATCTTAAACAGGCCGAAAACGGATACTATCTGGTTTCTACCCCAATTTCAAAATTAAATAAAAAGGATTTAATCGAAATTAAGCGCTACAATTTGCTACCGGAAGCTATTAGTGCTTTAGAAGATAAAAAGAAAAAGAATAAAGATCAGGACATTTATATTGTACATGTAGACAACCTGAAACCAAATACGGTTCAGGTGGAAAAAACCGAGTTACAGATTGCTCAGGAGGAAGTAGATAAATCCGTGCGAAACAACCTTATTCTGGCAGGAACAGATCAGTTAAAACAATCGCCTAAAGCTGGGGTTACCATAGAGATGAAAGACGTTCCTGTAGGCTATTACATTGTAGCTAATGTATTCTCGGAATATTCTAATGCAACAAACTTTATGAAAGTACTAAATGATCGCGGGCTTAAGGCCGATTCATTTATAAATCCTTTAAACAATTATATGTATGTGTACTTAAAGAAATTTAACACCTGGCAGGAAGCCTTAATCAGTTATTACACCAATGTAAATAACACATATTACGACACGATTTGGATAATGCCAATTAACACAGAATTAAACGAATTAATAAAAAACAAAAATAAACAATAACGCAATGCGACAGTGCATTCCCCAAAGTGCGGTGTCGTAAACAGAGATTAATTAAACCCAGTAAATATCTATTACAAAACAGCATTCCCCAAAGTGCTAAAAATGTAAAACCTATGAAAAAACCTACTTATTTAAAATCAGTATTGATTTTCGCTATGCTGTTGTGCAGTGTGCTTAGCTATGCGCAAAACAATTATGGAAATCACGTGCCTTTTAAGCCGCGATTCGACCAAACCTTAAAGGGAGACATTCTGCTTATTGGAAACAACATCCTTAACAGAAATGAAAACGGAAATGGCAACAAACCGAACGACCCTTATTATGGTGACGGACAAAATGGAAAGCTGGATATGCAATATATCGATATAGATAATGACAACAGCACTTTTAGTTCGTCTTCAGCAGATTTAACTGTTCCTACAGATTGTTATAAAATTGTGTATGCAGGATTATACTGGGCAGGTATTTCTTACGAAGACAACCGTAGCGACTTAAATAAAGTTAAATTTAAAGTACCTAATGGAAGTTATGAAGATCTTACAGGCGAACTTATTTATGATGCGGTAAACACACCTATTCAAAACACGTCTAAATCTTATGCCTGTTATGCAGATGTTACAAGTCAGATTCAGGCTTTAGCCGACCCTGAAGGAACCTATATGGTAGGTAATGTAACCGCCACAACTGGAAACTCCAGCCGCGAAGATATAGGTACCAGTGCTGGCTGGTCCTTATTTATAGTTTACGAAGACCCTGTAATACCTGGTAAAGCCATCGTTTCGTTTGATGGATTTAGTGCTATAGGGGGACAATATGTTCTGGATGTACCTATCCAAGGCTTTAAAACTATTCCTGTTGGTCCGGTACGTGCCAAATACGCGTTCTCTACACTTGAGGGAGACAAAGGACTGTCTGGAGATTACCTTAAAATTAATGGTACAAGAATGTTTGCTCCGGGGAGAGCCAATGATAACTTTTTTAATAGTAGCGTTACCACAATTTCAGGAACAGACGTTAGAAATCCTAACAGTACAAACACTTTAGGATACGATGCCGGTATTATAGAAATTGACAACCCTGGCAACTCCATAATTGCCAATGGTGATACTGATGCTACGATTACTTTGGGGACAGAAATAGATGTATTCCACTTCTATTTTAATGCATTTGCAGTAGAAATCATTCAACCAGACATCAACGTTACAAAAATCGTTGAAGATGCAGCCGGTAATAATATTAACGATGGAGACGTAACTTTGGGGCAGGAACTAGAATACGTACTTCAATTTCAAAACACAGGAAACGATGATGCTATAAATTATAGCATTAAAGACGTTTTACCCATAAACGTAAACTTTTTAGAAATGAATCTGGAAGGTGCTCCGGGTGTAACTTACACTTACGACGAAGCGACTCACACCTTAAACTTTCAAATTCCTGATAACTTAGTAGAAGAAAAAGATCCGGTTTACGAAATCCGTATTAAAGTACGCGTAATCGAAGAGTGTTACAAACTAAGAGATGCCTGTTCTAATATCATTCAAAACCTGGCCTACTCTACCTATTACAGTGAAACATCTGGAAATATTGTAGGAAATGAAAACCCGAGTGTTTCTGGCATAGGAAACTGTGGTCTTACAACACCAGGGTCGACTAACTTTTTAGTAGATATAGATGGTTGTACTTTCGAACGCGAAGAGGTTTTATGTAGTTCGTCTATGCAAATTACAGCAGGAGATGGTTACAAATCTTACCAATGGTACAAAGGGACTCCAGGAAACGGAACCCCGCTTGGTAACACACAAACGATTACCGTTACCGAACCTGGAATTTACACCTCTGTAAACACGACAGATCAGCCTTGTATTTCCATTACAGAGACTGTTAATGTTATCCTTTTCGGAGCAGACCTTCCAAACCCGATTTTACCTTATGCAGATAAAGTACTAACCTGCCCTGACGACAATAGCAAATTACCTGTAATCTATTTATGTGGTGAAGGCGACACAAAGCTTCTTGAATCCAATATTACAGATGCCGAAAGTATTGTTTGGGAAAAATTAAACGAAGGCAGCTGTAACGATGCCGGTGCCAATTGTGCCAACAAAAACACTTCGTGTACCTGGACAGAAGTTGGCTCAGAAGCTAATTACACCGCTAACCAAGCCGGAGAATTCAGATTGCGAATTATCTACCAGTCCGGTTGTTTCGTAACGTTCTATTTCAACGTATATAAAAACCTGTTTACACCAACAGAGACTCATAACGACATTATCTGTGATACACAGGGAAACATAACTGTACTTGGTGTACCAGATGGTTATGAATTTAGTATAAGCGGACCAGATGGTCCTTATCAGGATTCGAATAGTTTCGACATTGCTACAGCAGGGAACTATACCGTTTATATCAGACCTCAGGGCTTAACTACTGAAGCCTGTATTTTCACAATTCCGAATATCCCGATCAGAGCACGCGATTTCACGGTAGATGTTATCGATATTCAACCGCTTTGTGCCACGGATAAAGGAGCTATTCGTATTCAGATTAATGATGTTGATCCGCAGTACTATTATAAAATTGTAAAAGGAAATTCAGTTTTAAATGAAGTTGGACCTATTGATGATAACGATTACAGATTCGACAATTTAAATGCAGGAGATTACACCGTTAGTGTTACCACTGCCGATGGTTGTACGTATTCCGAAAATGTTACCATTACCAATCCGGAGCCATTAACTGTTTCAGCAGCTTTAACTGCTCCTGTAGGTTGTGCGAACGGAGAAGTTACGATAACTGCCTCTGGAGGTACACCCCCTTATTTTTATTATATAAATAATGAAACTGATTATCGAACTAACAATGTGTTTAATGTAGATTCAGCCGGAACTTATACAATTCAGGTCTTCGATTCTAACAACTGTGAAGCGACTACTCAAATTGAAGTATCTCAAGCAAACGCACCTAGCTATACTATTAGTAAAACAGATAATACCTGTGCCGATACTACTGCAGGAAGCATTACTGTTAATGTAGATAATTCTAATGGATACACTTTAGAATACAGTATCGATAATGGTACAACATTCCAAACCTCTAACGTGTTTAGTAATTTAACAACTGGAGACTATGATATTGTTATTAATTACACCCTGAGTGGAGCAACCTGTACACTTCAGGATACTGTAAGTATACTTGGGTCTTCTTCTATTACAGGAGAAGCTGTTTTAATTCAGGAGTACAACTGTAATCAGGATGCCAGTATTCAGGCTCAAAATGTTAGCGGAGGCACACCGCCTAACGAATATAGTTTAGACGGAGTCAGTTTCCAGAATTCAGAAACCTTTAGTGGTCTTACTGCTGGTACTTATGCTATAACTATTCGTGATGCCAACGGATGTACTTTTACAACCAACGAGATTAAAATAGAAGCTGTAAATGCTCCTCAGGGCGTTACGTTTACCAGTACAGAAGTGTCTTGTGATACTCCTAATGCAAGCGTAACCTTAAATGTAAATGGCAGCGGAACATATCAGTACGAAATTACTGCTCCTGTTAGCGTTGACAACGGAACAAACAATGTGTTTTCAGATTTAGCTCCTGGTACCTACACCTTCTTAATTACTAACGATAAAGGTTGTAGTTTAACAGATTCTTACACTATTGAAAGCATTTCGCCAGTAACTGTTGAAGGTACAGTAATTGGAGATGTTACCTGTGTGGGTACGGCTACTGGAGAAGTAACCTTTACTGTGGCCGGTTTTGAAACTTCCTACTCCTACTCTGTAAATGGAGGAACTACTATTACCGGTGAAACCCAAACAAGCTTAAACTTTAACTACGGAGCAGGAACTTATACTATTGAAGTTACAGATGAAACCACAAACTGTAAAGCTTCGGCCAGTGTAACCGTTTCGGAAGCAGATGCGCCTTTAGCTACTTCAACTCCAGAGATAACTCCAATGTCATGTAACACTGATGGAAGTGTTACCCTTAAAGCCACCGGCGGTACAGGAACCAAAACCTACACTTTAACATTACCAAATGGTACTACTGTAGGCCCTCAAAATAATCCGACTTTTAATGGCTTAAACCAATCTGGCAATCATACTTATACTGTTACAGATGTGACGGGTTGTTCTGTGAGTGACTCGTTCAACTTACAATCTACAACTGCGCCTGTAGCGACTTTAGATGTAAGTTCAGACTTATGTTTTAACAATACAACGAATTCAACTATTGTAGTATCTGTTACTGGCGGAACTGCGCCTTATACTTACAGTATAAACGGAAGTGCTTTTCAAACTGGTAATACCTTTAGCGGATTAACTCCGGGCGATTATACAATCGATGTTTTAGATGCTAACGGTTGTCCTGCGACAGCATTAACACAGACCATCGCACCACAACTGGTAATTGATGCTGTTTTAATTAAAAATCTGGATTGTACAACAAACCCGGATGCTGAAATTAGAGTGACTGTTACCGGAGGTGCTTCAGATTTCACTTATCAGGTTTCAAAAGATGGAGGAAATTATTCTGCTGCAACAGCGTTTTCTGGTACAGAATTCACGTATAATGCTGCTACAGCAGGCACATACACCTTCTTGATTAAGGATAGCAATAATTGTACTATAGAATCTACAGGTGTAATTGTAGATCCTAAACCAATATTAAATACACCTGATATAAATGTAACTCAGGGTATTTTATGTAATGGCGACAATAGTGGTGCAATTACTATAACGCCATCAGGAGGTTTACCGCCATACACTATTAGCATAGAAAATGATAGAGGTGTAGACTTTGGTGACCAGACTTCTGGATTATTTGCAGGAAATTATACGGCTTATATTACCGATGCCAATTCCTGTACTGTAAGTCAGGATTTCACCATCACGGAACCGGATGCAATAGCTTTTGATTTCGACAAAAAAGATATTACTTGTGAAGGTTATGATAATGGTACTGGAACTCAAATAGCATCTACCGGACAAATTACGATTAAAAATGTTTCAGGTGGCTCAGGAGACTATACTTATTATGTGACCAATAATTTTGGATTCAACCAGTCTTATGTACCTGCAGCGGGCGAAGATCACACATTTATCGTTATCGATTACGGTATCTACTCCATAAACGTTGTGGATAGTAACGGATGTGCTTTATTAAAAGAAAATATTACCATTGCTTCCCCTCCAGAAGATTTAGATATTGATGTTGATTTTGCAACAACTGATTGTAATGCAGGTGGAACTGCGGTTGTTTCTGTTGTTACTCCTGTTTCAAGCGGAAATTACCAATTTGCTATTTTAGAATACAATACTCCACCATATTCAGATAATTATTTACCCGCAGATGCAGGTACTCCGGAAACAAAAACCTTTACCGGTTTAACTCCCGGCGTATTATATACGTTTGTTGTATTCGACGGTACTTCTTGTTATACTATAAAATCTTCCTCAGAACCAATCAATACACTTTCTAATTTAACAGCTACTATAGATGCTGAAAATAACATAAGCTGTACCGGAAGTGGAGATGGTAATGTATCTTTCACTTTTGGAAATTATGCCGCTACTACCTCAGAAGTAACTTACGAAATATTCCATGCGCATTCTAATGTAGCAGCAGGATATACAGGGTCTGAATCTGGTTTAACCGGTGCAGATGTAACTGTTAACAACTTTGGAATGCTTGAGCCAGGCGAATATTACATCTTATTCAAAGAAGTTGGCGGATGTTCTGTGGCTTCGAAATCGTTCAATATTATTGAATCTTCTAAGCCACTGGAATTAAGCGCTACCATTACTAAAAATGACAACTGTAATTATGAGGCGGGAGTTATAACGGCTCAGGCACAATACGGAACGGCGCCTTACAAATACTTATTATTACCGGCTGGTAGTCCAACTCCGGATGCAACGGCTGCATGGGTAGACACTAAAGTATTTCATGTTGAAGGTGGAAATTATGATATCTATGCAATGGACGTATTTGGTTGTATAAAGCAAACTTCAGCAACCATTAGCTTACCTACCGATACTGCTCCTACACTAACATTAACTGTAGACAGCAATACGATTTGTGGTGAAGAAGGAAACTTCACATTAGTAGTAACAAGAGATAATGATGGTGTTGCACCTTTCACATATAGTGTTAATGGTTCTGCCTTTAAAACCTATACTGAAGACAGCAATAATGCTTTTGAATTAACAAACCTGAATTCAGGAGAGCACACTATTGTGCTTAAAGATGCTAACGGATGTACATCAGAACAGAAAGTTACTATCTATCCTCCTCTTAACGGAACAGCGACCCCGACAATCTCTGCTACACCAGACTGTAATACAACAGATGGTATTATAACTGTAAACGCCGTTGGTGGTTCAGGAAATTACTCCTATAGCATTTCACCTGCTGCAGGTAGCTTATCTGGTGGCACGTTCTCTGGTTTAGCTGCAGGCAACTATACAGTAACTATTACAGATGTTATTACCGGATGTGTTAAAACAATTGATGTTGAAATTCCGGCTGGGACTCCTGTTACTTTCGACATTACCAATGTTCAGGTTGATAATGTTACTTGTAATGGCAATGCAGATGGTAGCATTACTGTTAAATTACCAAACAATCAAATAGACTTACCGTATACATATACCCTAACGGGAACTACGCCAGTTGTAGCTGCTCAAAGCAACACTACCGGTATATTTGAAGGTTTAGCTGCTGGTGATTATACGATTACAGTAATCTCTGCCAGAAATTGTGAAGCTGAACTTAATGTTACTATTACAGAACCAGGTAGTTTATCAGCCACAGCTTCAGCTACCGAATTTGCCTGTGCTACAAATAATACAACTAATGCTTCTACGCTGACAGTTGATGCCAATGGAGGTACTACACCATACTACTACAGTATTAACGGTACTGATTATTTTGAAACAAACACGTTCCAAATCTTGGACAACGGTACTCAACAAACCATTCAAATCTATGTTAAGGATGCAAATGGTTGCGAGGTTACTACTTCTGTTACTTTAGAGCCTCTTCCGGATATGGACAATATTCAAATCGATCAGGTAGATGCTATTAGCTGTAACAATGGAGAACGCATTGTTTTAACTATTAATGATAACCCTCCTGCTTTAGGTTACACTTATCAGTTATTACCATCAGGCACACCGCAAAGTTCAAATGAATTCATTTTAACCGAACCGGGAACGTATACCTTTAAAATGACTAACAATGTTACAGGATGTTATGCCATTTCCGAGCCTTATACTGTTAATCCGTACGACACTATTGAAACTTCAATTGTTAGCACAACAGACGTATTATGTTATGGCGATTACAGCGGAAGTGTAACCATTAACATTACAGGTTATAACGGTACCTATACCTATGGTGTACGTGATATGGATGGCAATGAATTAGCGCCTGCTATCGGAGGCACTGTAAATCCGTTCCAGGATACTTTAACAATTAACAATTTACCGGCAGGTAATTTCTATGTCGAAATTACAGAAACAGAAAAACCTTTCTGTTCTACAAATACCCCGGTATTTAATATTTCAGGTCCTGATGCTGGAATCGCGGTGGAATTAGCGACTACAAGTCCTACCTGTACTAACGACTTAGGAACCATTACAGCACTTGGTTCTGGTGGTACTGGCGTATTATTATACGAGTTTAGTAATGTACTTACCAACACTGTAATTCAAGCTGCTTCTGCCGACAATAGTATTGAAGGTTTAGCTGCAGGAACTTATAGCGTAAAAGTAACAGACGAGAGCGGATGTGAATTTACATCAGCTAACATCACTTTAGACACTCCTGCTCCTATTAACGCTGATATATTTGCAGCCCCGACAGCTTTATCTTGTATCGGTGATGCTAATGCTGTAATTACAGTAGAAAATGTTACCGGAGGTCAGGGTAACGGATACCTTTACACTTTAGTAAATACTGCTACAGGTACAAGTTCTGGTCCGCAACCAAGCAACATCTTTTCTAATATTGCTGCCGGAACGTATTATGTAATAGTTAGTGATGGCTGGAATTGTGAATATATTACAGCTAATGTCACTATCACTGAACCTGCTGATGAAATTTTGGGTACGCTTACTTTAAATGCTTCAGCAACCTGTGCTACCGATGCTTCAATTACTTTATCAGTAAGTGGTGGAACAGCTCCTTACCAATACAGTACAGATGGAACTAACTTTAGTCCGTTAACCAATCCGTCTACTTTTAATGTTGCTGCCGGAGCATACCAGTATTATATTAAAGATGCGAATGACTGTGATATTGTTTTAACTAATAAAGTTGCTGTAGAACCGGTATATCCTGTTACAATAACACTGGATTTATCAGCGGCGACTGTAAGTTGTGTAGATGGAAGTAATGCTGTTATAATTGCCGAGGCTAAATATGGTACAGGAGATTACAGCTACGAACTTATAGATGTAACAACAAGTTCTGTAGTTGCCGGTCCACAAACCAGCGGAACATTTAAAAACTTAGCTGCCGGAACATACCAGATTATGGCTTACAGCGGTAGCGACTGTAGTGCAGCTTCGCAGGAAGTAACAATTTCTAACCCTGCTCCACTGGATATTACTTATACTAAAACGGACATAAGCTGTAACGGCGAAAACGACGGAAGCATAACCATTACTGCTACCGGAGGTACCGGAACAATTCAATATGCTATTTCTCCAAACCTGAAACAGTTTGTAGACGACAATACATTTACAGATCTTGCAGCAGGAACTTACCAGGTATATGTTCAGGATCAAAGTGGATGTTTCCAGATTATTGAAGTAACTATTACAGAACCGGAAACATTAACAGCTGAAATTACTGCTACTCAAAACGAACAATGTTTAGGAGAAGCTAACGGATCTATTACTGTAAAAATTACAGGAGGTACTGCTCCTTTCTCTGTACGTCTGGATGGTAATAGCAGTATTATTACCAACTTTACAGAAATAACCGGAGATGAGTATACATTTACAAACTTATCAGGGGATATCTTCTATCAGGTTTATGTAACAGACAGTAGCGATTGTACTATTGAAAACGCTCTTGAATTTTATATGGATCCTGCTGTTGAAATTAATCCGACAGTTACTATAGAACAAGTATGTTCTAATAACGGACCACAATCAAATATCACCATTAATGTTAACGACGCGGTGTTAGGAAGTGTACAATACTCAATAGACGGAACTACTTTTGTTGCCGATAATACCTTTACAAATGTTCCGGAAGGAAATAATACAGCGTATGTATTACACAACAACGGCTGTTTACAAACAGTAGATTTCTTTATAGATACTTTAGAACCAATCGCAGCAGATTACACCGTTACCTCTAATGTATTATGCTTTGGTGAAGCTAACGGAGAAATTGTAGTTAACGCTACAGGTGGAACAGGTAATTTACAATATGCCATTTCACCAGATTTCAACTTCCAGTCATCAAATACATTCAGTAACATAACTGCTGGTATTTATGAAATCATGATTAAAGATGAAATTGGTTGTGAATTGGTTTTAGATAACATTGTTATTAACGAGCCAACTTCAGCACTAACCGCTAACGCTACCCCAACGTCCGAAATCTGTTACCAGGCAAACGACGGAACAATTACTGTAGACATTTTAGGTGGAACTGCACCTTATCAGGTAAGTCTGGATAATACAAACTTTGTAGACGTTGTAGATACCCAACATGTATTTACAGATTTAGAAGGTGGTATAGAATACACAGTTTATGTTAAAGATGCCAATGGCTGTGAGATTACGCCGGTTAATGTAACTATTGATTCCGGTGTTATTATCGAACCACAAGTTACAGTAGACGATACATGTACCAATAATACCATTGGAAACACTGTTACTGTAAATGTGAATACTGCAATTGAAAACGAAGTACAGTTCTCTTTAGATAATACGTCATTCCAGACATCTAATGTATTTTCAAATTTAGCTGCCGGTACCTACACTGTTTATGTAAAGCATAATAACGGTTGTGTGGCTCAAACAGATTTCAGTATCGATGCACTTACACCAATTACTGCTACCGCAGATGTTACCTCTCAGGTATTATGTTTTGGAGCAGCTTCGGGTGAAGTAACCGTAACGGCTAACGGAGGTTCTGGAAATTATCAGTATGCCATTTCTCCGGATTATACGTATAACACTTCAAACAGCTTTACCAACCTAACTGCCGGAAGCTATACCATTAAAGTAATGGATACCGATTTAGGTTGTGAAACTGAAGTAACAAGTGTTATTATTTCTGAACCTGCCTCTGCCCTTTCAGCATCAGCTTCTGCTACTTCAGAAGTTTGTTATCAGGCTAACGATGGTACTATTACAGTTGATATTACTGGAGGTACTGCTCCTTACGAAATCAAATTAAACGATGGTAGTTTTGTTACTGTTACTGGAAACCAACATGTATTTACTGCACTTGAAGGTGCTACAGAATACACCATATACGTTAAAGATGCCAATGCCTGTGAGATTACACCGGTTAATGTAACGGTAACTTCAGGAGCTATTTTAACTCCAACAGTAACTATAGACAATACATGTAACAGTAATACTATTGGAAATACAGTAACTATTACTATGAACAATGAAGTTAAAGATGCCGTACAGTTTAGTATTGATGGTGTTACATACCAAACTTCAAATGTATTCACCGATTTAGCTGCTGGTACTTACACGCTTTCTGTTAAACATGATGGTGGGTGTATTACAGATACAACATTTACTATAGAAGATTTTACACCTATTGCAGCTACTGCAACAGTAACTTCAGATGTATTATGTTTTGGTGACGCAACCGGAGCAATAGAAGTAAATGCCAACGGAGGTTCAGGAAATTATCAGTATGCTATTTCACCGGACTTTAACTACGGACCTTCTAATACCTTCTCAGACCTCGCTGCCGGTAATTACACTATTAAAGTATTAGATACCAGTCTTGGTTGTGAAATTGAAGTAACAGGTACTGTAATCAGTCAACCGGCATCTCAACTTAATGCTACTGCTTCTGCTACAGGAGAAGTATGCTACGATGCTGCAGACGCTTCTATAACTGTAAATATTTTCGGTGGTACTGCTCCTTACGAAGTAAGTTTAAATGGAGGTGCTTTTGAAACTGTTACCGGAAGTGAACATACTTTTACTGCGCTTCAAGGGGGAATGGACTACGAAATAGTAGTTAAAGATGCCAACGGATGTGAGATTGTTCCAATTAGCTTATCTATTGGATCTGGAATTGACTTTGAACCAACAGTAGATATAGAAGCAAACTGTACAGCTAATGCTGCTGGTAACATTGTAACAGTTACCGTAGACGAAGCAGTTCAGGATGATGTAACCTATGCTTTAAACAACGGAAGTTATTCAACAAATAACATCTTTACCAATTTAGCAGTAGGAACACATACTGTCGCAGTAAAGCATACTAATGGATGTATTAAAACGGTTGAGGTTGTAATCGATCCAACAACTGCGATAACTGCAAATGTAGAGCATACAGAACCTTTATGTGCCGGAGACGAAAGCGGAACAATTACTATTACTAACGTAATTGGTGGTCAGGGAACAACATATACCTATGCCATTTCACCAGACTTTGCTCAGACCACAGAAAACACATTCAGTAACCTTGCTGCCGGAACCTATACTGTTAGAGTTTACGATGAATTAGGTTGTTATTTCGAAACTACAGAAACTGTTTCTCAGCCGACCCCATTACAGGTTA
This sequence comes from Formosa sp. S-31, assembly GCF_051172795.1. Taxonomy (NCBI): domain Bacteria; kingdom Pseudomonadati; phylum Bacteroidota; class Flavobacteriia; order Flavobacteriales; family Flavobacteriaceae; genus Formosa; species Formosa sp. S-31. Next base: position 180,685 of record NZ_JAENDK010000002.1, on the reverse strand, counting down.
ATGTGAAACAGATTTTTGAAGAAGACTGTGGAAACGACGATAACGGAGCTATAGAAATCGAAATCATCAGAAACTCAGGAACTGCGCCATATTTCACCAGTTTAGAACCAGATAGTAACTTTGTTGAAGGTCAGTTAATTTTCGACCAGTTAGACGGAGGTAAAACATATACTATTTATGTAAAAGATGCTAACGGATGTATGACTTCTGTAGAAGCTACCCTTGCAGAACCTATTAATATTGTTCCGGAAATTGAAACGCTTTACAGTTGTGAGCAAAACATTACAAGTCTTATTTTAGATGCAGATGTTATGGCTGAATCTTCAATCTTTATCGACGGCGAAGCTTCTAAAACCGGTGGGCAATTTATGAACCTTGCTTCTGGTACTTATGAAGTGGAAGTTCAGCACATTTCAGGCTGTACAGCTACAGTTAATTTCACAATTAACAATGCGCTTCCTTTATCTTTAGATGTTGAAGAAAGCAATATTAACGAAATAACAGCTACTGTAACTGGAGGATCGGGTAATTACACTTACACTTTTAACGGTGTAGATTACGGAAGCAATAATGTGTACCGTATTGAAGAAAGTGGCATTGTTTACATTGTTGCTACAGACGAACTGGGATGTCAGCGTGAAGCTCAGATAGAAGTAACTAAAATCGACCTTGAAATTGTAGACTTCTTTACACCAGACGAAAACGGAGAAAACGATACCTGGGGCCCAATAAACTCTTTTGTTTACCCAAATATTGTAACTAAAATCTTCGATCGCTATGGTCGCGAAGTAAGTACTTTAAAAGTTGGAGAAAACTGGGACGGTAAGTACAATGGTAACAACCTGCCAACAGGAGATTACTGGTACATTATTAACCTTCACGATTCAGCTAACAATAAAGATTACGTTGGACATTTTACACTGTACAGATAATAATTAAAAAGCACTGGATAATCCCAAATTATCCAGTGCTATAAAAACACCCCAAATACCTACAAATACCATGAAAAAATTTAACCTATTTATCTTAATGTGTCTGGTAGGCATGTTTAGTAAAGCACAAGAATTATCTATACCTACGTATACCCAGTATTTAGCAGATAACCCTTTTATTATGGCCCCATCTTATGCCGGTATAGGAGAAAACATTAAAGTGAGGGTTAACGGTTTAACCCAATGGGTAGGCATTAAAGATGCACCTGATAACCAATCTTTTTCCGGAGATATGCGCGTTGGAAAACGCTCGGGCGTTGGAGTATTTATTTACAACGATAAAAACGGGTATACCAATCAGTTTGGTGCCAAGTTTTCGTATGCCCATCACCTTACTTTTAATGCAGATACAGATAGTTACCTGTCTTTAGGTTTATCGTATAACATTAATACCTTCCGTCTGGATTATCAGGAGTTCGACGGTTTTGATTCTTCCGTTACCGACGACCGCAAAACTCTGAACCACAACTTCGATGTATCGGCGCTTTACCGTTTAAAAGAGTTTTATATCAGTTTTAACATTAACAACCTTTTAAATAAAGATTTAAAGATTTACAGCACCAACGAACCTGGTCGATTACGACATTATCAGGTGTACACGGGTTATACCTTTAAAAAGAGAAAAGATTTTGAAATCGAACCATCTGCTTTTATTCAGTATTTCGAAAGTGACGGTCGTTCCACTACCGATTTAAATATCAAATTCAGAAAAGTAGACAGAGAAAATTATTACTGGGCCGGTGTTTCCTATCGATTCTTAAATGATCAACCTTTAAACCCTCTAAACCTGGGCCCTATGGCCGGAATAAAATTAAACAAGCTTTATTTTGCCTATTCTTACCAGGTTACTATAAACGATTTTTTTGGCTATAACAGCGGTACACACATGATTACCTTAGGTCTGGATATTTTCCAGGGTCCTGGAGAATGTTCCTGTACACTATAAATTTAGCCTAAATACAATATTGAAAACTCATGGTGTTTTTCATAAAGCCCCAAAATTCAGAAATGGATTTGGGGCTTTTTCTTTTTTAAGTTAAACCGTAATAACATACCACTTCCCGAATAGTTTTTTTTGAAAGCTGTTTTCCTCTATTTTTTTAACTATATTTATATCAAGCTATTAAATCATATTTTTTCACTAAAACCAACATTCTAAACCAACACAAACACATTACACTTTTACTAGTATCAGGCGTTTTTTAAAACACTAAAAATCGAAAATTACAGACAGCTACATTTTTACCCTGTTTTAATTAACAAAACCTTAACTTCTTATTAGTTCGGAAAAAACCGAACTAATAATTACATTTGTCGCAAAGCATTGAAATGGAAAAACAAATTTGTAAAGAAAAATTACGATTAGTTGAAAAGCTAGGCGTGTTTATCGAACGTAACGATAAACTGGCTCCCGTAGCTGCACGCATCATATCCTATGCTATTTTAACCGGAAAATCAGGGATTACATTCGATGATTTAGTAACCAATTTATGTGCCAGCAAGAGTACCATTTCTACACACCTAAACCATTTATTAGATTTAAAACGGCTTACTTATTTTACAAAACAAGGTGATCGTAAAAAATATTTTATAGTCAATGAAGACACTATCATTCAACATATAGATGAAATGGTAGAAGCCTGGACAACCCAAAAAGAGTTACATATTGAAATAAAACATTATAAGGAGAAAGTTAACACCACAATAGAAAATGATTCAGAAAAGTTTGATATGGACTTCCATGATAACTACATAACCTATCTCAATGAAGTAACCGACTCTGTTACCATCCTAAAGGAAAAAATTTTAAAAAGCTATAAAAACTAAATTACCATTAATCTAAAACACATATGACACATAAAAATTTAATAATGTACTCGCTGCTTATATGTACAACCTTCTTTACAGGCTGTGGAGGCGAAACCAAACCAGAACAGGCCCCACAGCAACAAGCTTTGCCTTTTGCTGTAACTGTGGTTCCTAAAAAAAACATTTCAACGGCTAAGTCCTACCCTACAAGTATCGAAGGAAAAGTTAGTAGTGAAGTACGCGCCAAGGTTAGCGGATATATTCAAAATGTTTTAGTAGACGAAGGGCAGAAAGTAAAAAAGGGACAGGCTCTTTTTAAACTGGAAACACAAGCTTTAAGTCAGGATGCCCAGGCAGCAAAAGCAGCCGTTAATGTAGCACAGGTCCAGGTAAATAAATTAGGTCCTTTGGTTGAAAAAGGTATAATTGGCGAAGTACAGCTGGAAACAGCCAAAGCCCAGTTAGCACAGGCACAAAGTAATTATAATAGTGTAGCCGCAAATATTGGTTATGCTACAGTTAAAAGTCCGGTGAACGGGGTAGTCGGCGCCATTCCTTTAAGAGAAGGGTCTTTGGTAAGTGCCACAAGCCAAACTCCCCTAACTACGGTTTCGGATATTAAAGAAGTTTATGCCTATTTTTCAATGAACGAATCGGAATATTTGGATTTTTTACAACATACCGATGGTAAATCGCTACAGGAGAAAATAGAAAATTTCCCTAAAGTGAATCTGGTATTAGCCAACGGACTTAAATACGAACAGGAAGGCACTATACAGACGGTAACAGGGCAAATCGATCCAAAAACAGGAACTGTAAGTTTTAGAGCCGTATTCGAAAACCCGAATGGACTGATTACAAATGGAAACAGCGGAACCATAGAAATTCCCACCATGTATGACGCCGCTACCGTAATTCCGCAATCTGCTACTTTCGAGCAACAAGGTCAGATCTTTGTTTATAAATTAAACGAACAGAACCAGACAGTTTCAACTCCAATAAGTATAAAAGATAAAAACAGTTATTTATACCTGGTTGAATCCGGAGTAAATCCTGGTGATAAAATCGTGGCTTCGGGCGTTGGTAAACTGAGAAACAATACCACAATTCAACCACAAGAAGTTGCTTTTGATAGTATAGTAAAACCTATTAAAGTATTATTTCAGTAATTCATTTAGAAGCTAAAGTATATGTTAAAGACATTTATAGAAAGACCTGTACTATCTACTGTAATTTCCATTATTATAGTAATACTTGGGGTCCTGGGACTATTCACCTTACCGGTTGAGCAGTATCCCGACATCGCACCTCCTACTATTAAGGTAACAGCCAACTTTCCTGGAGCCAGTGCAGAAACCGTAATGGAAAGTGTAATTATTCCTATTGAAGAACAAATAAACGGTGTGGAGGGTATGACCTACATTACCTCTACTGCATCCAATAGCGGTACAGCTGATATTACAGTATACTTCAATCAGAATACAGATCCAGATATTGCAGCTGTTAACGTGCAAAACCGTGTTGCCAGAGCAAATCCGTTACTCCCTCAGGAAGTAATACAAACCGGGGTACTAACCAAAAAGCAGCAAACAAGTGCTTTAATGTTCCTTTCGGTATACTCAGAGAACCCTGATTATAACGCTACATTTATTCAAAACTATTTAAAAATTAATGTTATCCCTACATTACAAAGGGTTCAGGGTGTTGGAGATGTAAACGTGTTCTCTTTACAGGATTACGCGATGAGAATCTGGTTAAAACCAGAAAAACTGGCGGCTTATAATATTCTGCCAACCGATGTTACTGCTGCACTTAAAGAACAAAGTTTAGAAGCTTCTGCTGGTTCACTGGGTGAGAATAACGGTCAGGCGTTTACTTATACCATCACCTATAAAGGGCGTTTTAAAAATCAGGAAGAATATGAGAACATCATCATTAAATCCTTAGATAACGGCGAATATTTACGCTTAAGTGATGTAGCTAAAGTAGAACTAGATGCGCAATCTTATGGCGTTTATGGGTTTACCGAAGGGTTTCCTAGTGTAAACATGGGAATTTACCAGACCGCGGGATCTAATGCTCAAGACATTATTGAAGGGATCAAATCCGAACTGGAACGTTTAAAAAAGGATTTTCCTGAAGGCATAAAAGTAGAGATCAATTACGATACCAACGAATTTTTATCTGCTTCCATCGAAAAGGTAGTTCATACTTTAGTAGAAGCTTTCATTCTAGTATTTATAGTTGTATTTATTTTCCTTCAGGATTTCAGATCTACCTTAATTCCGGCCATTGCCGTACCGGTAGCTATTATTGGTACTTTTTTCTTCCTGAATGTCTTTGGTTATTCAATTAACCTCTTAACCTTATTTGCTTTAGTATTAGCCATTGGAATTGTAGTTGATGATGCCATTGTAGTCGTGGAAGCCGTGCATGCCAAAATTGATCAGGGCGCGAGTAGTGGAAAATCGGCAACCATGGACGCGATGCATGAAATCTCTGGAGCGATTATTTCTATCACCTTAGTTATGTCTGCTGTATTTATTCCGGTTACATTCGTACAAGGCCCTACAGGTGTATTTTACGAACAATTTGGGGTGACCTTAATTGTGTCTATCTTAATTTCAGCCGTGAACGCCTTAACCTTAAGTCCGGCATTGTGTGCTTTATTATTGAAACCACACGACGAACATGAAGATGAACATAAAAGCTTTATACAGAAATTCTACGACCGTTTTAACAAAGGATTTAACGCCGCTACTGAGCGTTACGGAAAATCTTTAAGGTTTTTATATACCCACAAATGGATAACTGGAGCATTATTAATTTTATCCTGTGTGGGTATATGGTGGGTATCACAAACCACGCCTACAGGATTTGTACCAGATGAAGATCGTGGTATCATATTTATGAATGTGGAATTACCACCGGGATCTTCTTTAGATCGTACCAACCAGGTGAATCAGGAAATTTATAGAAAAGCCAAAGAAATACCTGGTGTTAGAGGAGTAACAGTACTTAATGGTAGAAGTTTAATTAGTGGAGCCGGAAGCAATTATGGTTTAGGTTTCGTAAAGCTAAAAAACTGGGAAGAAAGAGAAAATGATGATGAAACCGCATCGGCAATCATTGGTAAATTATTTGCCATTGGAGCAACGATTCCGGAAGCTAATATTATATTCTTTGCGCCACCTAGTATTCCTGGTTTTGGATTATCTTCCGGTTTTGAAATGAATCTTTTAGATAAATCTGGTGGTGACTTTAAAGACCTGGAAGCAACTACTCAGGAGTTTATTGGAAACTTAATGAAAAATCCGGCTATTCAATACGGACAATCTTCATTTAACACTAAATACCCTCAGTACGAAATGGAAATAGACGTACCATTGGCAAAACGCTACGGAGTACCTATATCCAGTATTTTTGCAACGATGCAGGGCTATGTTGGAGGAATTTATGCAGCGGATTTTGCCCGATTTGGAAAGCAATATCGTGTGTATATTCAGGCCTCTCCAAATGATAGAACCAACGAAAACTCCTTAGATAAACTGTATATAAAAACCGGTTCGGGAGAAATGACACCTATAACCCAGTTTGTTAAGTTAAAACGCACATATGGTCCTCAAACCGTTACGCGTTTCAACCTTTACAACTCTACAAAAATAAGTGGTGCCACAAATCCTGGATACAGTACCGGAGACGCTCTAGCCATTATTAATGAAGAACTAAAAACCTTACCAACAAATTACGATGTCGCCTATTCCGGATTAACACGTGAAGAAGTAAATGCCGGAAACCAGACCGTGTTTATTTTTATGTTGGTTGTGGTATTTGTGTACTTCCTGTTATCGGCACAATACGAAAGTTATATTTTACCTTTTGCGGTATTACTGTCTTTACCTTTAGGAATTTTCGGAGCTTTCTTTACGACCAAAATGATGGGCCTACAAAACAACATCTATTTCCAGATTGCACTTATAATGCTTGTTGGTTTATTAGCCAAAAATGCCATCTTGATTGTGGAATTTGCCTTACAACGTAGACGAAATGGCGAAAGTCTTGTCGATGCTGCAGTACACGGTGCTAAAGCCAGATTACGTCCGATCTTAATGACATCATTCGCATTTATCCTTGGTTTAATGCCATTAGTTTTAGCCAAAGGTGTTGGTGCCGAAGGAAACAATTCTATTGGAACAGGTGCTGCCGGAGGTATGTTAATTGGTACTATTTTAGGAGTATTTGTTATTCCTATACTTTATATCATATTCCAGTGGATACAGGAAAGAATAAGTAATAAACCTGTTATGGTAGTAAAATCAAATACAGAAGATTAATCCTATGACATTTCATTTAAGATATATCACATTACAAAAGGTTGCACTAGTCCTTTTTGCGTTAGTTACATTTCAGAGTTGCTTTGTGGCTAAAAATTATGAGCGTCCGGAAATTCCAGAAACAGATACACTTTACAGAACAGACAATCTGCCTGCCGACAGTGTTTCTATGGCACAGTTAAGCTGGAAAGAAGTTTTCACAGACCCTGTATTACAGCAATACATCGAAAAAGGTTTGGAAAATAATATAGATGTTCGTGTGGCACTTCAACAAATAAGAGCTGCCGAAGCCTATGCTAAACAAGGTAAAGCTGGTTACTATCCAACTGTAGACCTTGGGACCAGTTATACCTATCAGAAATTTTCACCGAGTAGTGGCTTAGGACAAATTGTAAGTTCCATACAGCAATTCGAACTTAGTTCTTCCCTATCCTGGGAGGCTGATATCTGGGGGAAAATAAGAAGTACGGACAGAGCCTCACAAGCATCTTATTTACAAACCGTTGCAGCACATCAGGCGATTAAAACCCAACTTATTTCAGATTTAGCTTCCGTATATTATCAAATAGTAGCTATAGATGAGCAGACTCATATTACGGAACAGACAATTAAAGCCAGAGAAAAACGCCTGGAAGCATCGCATGCATTAAAAGAATCGGGAGATTTAACGGAAGTAGCCATTAAACAAACTGAAGCGCAGCTTTATACAGCACAGGCGCTTTTAGTCGATTTAAATTTAAATGCCAGAATATTAGAAAACACCTTTTCAATTTTATTAGGAGAATCTCCTACCGAAATAGAAAGAAACTCCTTTGAAGCACAGGAAATGTTGGCAGAATTAAAAACCGGTGTACCGTATCAGTTATTAAGCAACAGACCAGATGTAATAGCTGCCGAACAAAATTTCAGGCAGGCGTTTGAACTTACTAATGTTGCGAAAAGTAACTTCTACCCTGCTCTTACAATAGGAGCTACCGGAGGATTCCAAAGTACAGATTTTCAAAATTTCTTCGATGCTAATTCTCTTTTTGCCAATATTTTGGGAGGATTAACACAACCGCTTTTTAATGGTCGAAAAATTAAAACACAATACGAGGTGTCTCAGGCGCAGCAAGAAGAAGCTTTACTGCGTTACAAACAATCTATATTAGTAGCCAGTAAAGAAGTTTCAGATGCATTGTATAGTTATCAGGCTTCAGAAAAAGCTAAGGAAATACGAACTAAAGAATACGAAGCATATACTTTAGCTAAAGAATATTCTGCCGAATTATTAACCTACGGTTTAGCTAATTATTTAGAAGTAATCACAGCTGAAGAAAACGAGTTAAATTCCAGTTTAGGCTTAACCGATGCCAGATACAATAAGGTCAAATCGATTATCGATTTATATAAAGCCTTAGGTGGCGGCTGGCAATAATTTTAAGTTTTATAGTTATACAAAACGCCATTTTATACCCAGTGTAAAATGGCGTTTTTACTTTTATATTATGCCATTCACTACTAAACACAGCAATTTATAAGGTTAAATGGGTTTCGTAGACGCCTTTATTCCGGATTATAGCACCATTCCAGTATTTTAAATTAATTTTAGATTTTTTAAAACACAGATTTTATGACCATAAAATTACTTGCTTTCTTAAGCTCCTTTATACTTGTTGGGGCCTGTGCCACTAAAAAACATTTTGCAAAGTCTGAGCAGGAGAAAAATGCCGTAATAATTCAGGACAGTGCTTTAGTAATGAAATACGCCAGTACGATTACAATTCCCGAATTAAAATCGCATTTAAGCATTTACGCTTCTAACGACTTCGAAGGTCGGGCAACGGGTACTCCCGGACAAAAGAAAGCTGTACATTATTTAAAAGATTTTTACCAGGATGAACACATCCTGTCTCCCATAGAAGATTCTATTTACTTTCAGCCTGTTCCTAAAGCCTATTTACCGGAAGGTACTGGTGATTCAGAAAATGTAATAGCATATATCCCAGGTTCAGAAAAACCAGATGAAATCGTCATCATATCTGCACACCTTGATCATGTTGGAATTACCGACGGAGAAATTTACAATGGTGCCGATGACGACGGATCGGGTACGGTGGCTATTTTAGAAATTGCTCAGGCTTTTAAGCAAGCTTCTTTAAACGGCCATGGTCCAAAACGCAGCATATTATTTCTACATGTAACCGGAGAAGAAATTGGTTTATTCGGTTCAAGATATTATACCGAACACCCAGTATTCCCTTTAGCCAATACAATAACTGATTTGAATATTGATATGATTGGTCGTGTTGATGAAGCACATACCAATAACCCCAATTACATTTACCTAATTGGCTCCAACAGACTAAGCAACGACTTACACTACATTTCAGAAAAAGTAAATGATACTTACTTCAAGTTCGAATTAGACTACACCTTCAATGCCGAAGATGATGAAAACCGATTTTATTACAGATCTGATCATTACAATTTTGCAAAACATAATATTCCCATCATTTTTTATTTTAACGGCACACATGCCGATTACCACAAAGCCTCGGACACGGTAGATAAAATCAACTTCCCACTGCTGCAAAAACGCACCCAGTATATATTTGCTACAGCCTGGCAACTTGCCAATCAACCGGAAAAACCAGCGTTGAACACTGTCACTAAATAATACCTGTTACAGAATTACTCTATATTCAGCTTAAAATCGCACTAAAAACAGACAGACTTTTAGCATATTTTCGTATTATCGTAAAACAATTCTTAAAATATCTTCATAAATGAAAAAAACTATCCTGCTATCCGGTATGGCAGCTTTAACTTTTGGATGCCATACATCCAAAAATGTGGCTGAATCCCAACCGGCACCTTCATCGGTTCACGATGTAAATTTTTATGCTAAAAGCATTACTGCGGCTGAATTAAAAACGAATCTTTATACTTATGCTTCAGATGACTTTGAAGGTAGAGAAACTGGTCAGCCCGGTCAGAAAAAAGCGGTTGAATATTTAAAGCAGCATTATGTTAATCAAGATATACCAGCTGCAAAAACAGATGGGAATTATTTTCAGGAGGTTCCCCTTGAAATCATAAAAACACCGGAAGTGAATTTAACTGTTAACAGTGTTAAATTTGATTTACTAACCGATTTTATCTCTGTACTACCAAGCAAATCAGGAGCTATAAATACAGACGACATTGTATATGCAGGATATGGTATAGCTTCTGATTCGTATTCTGACTACAATAATTTAGATGTGAACGGAAAGGTCGTTTTAATTAAGGCAGGAGAACCTGTTAAAGCCGATGGCACCTACGAAATATCGGGAACTAAAGATGCCAGTAAATGGTCTAATTACAGACAGGAAATCGCTCTTAAAAGAGATCTTGCTAAGGAAAAAGGTGCTAAAGCTATTTTATTTTATGCCCCGAAAGTTTACGATATGGCTGCAAATCGCTATGGTAAATCCAGAGGTAGAATGAGTTTACAGGATAAAGAAGAATCTACCTATTATTTCATTATTAATACCAAACTGGCCGAAGCTATATTACCTGAAATAGAAACGGAAAATACTCCAAAACACATCAGTACCAAATTTAACCTGGAGTACACTAAAATTAGTGAAGACTTTAATTCTGAAAACGTAGCAGCTTTTATAAAAGGTACTGAAAAACCGGACGAAATTATTATTGTCTCTGCGCATTTGGATCATGAAGGAATAAAAAATGGTGAAATTTATAATGGAGCCGATGATGATGGTTCTGGTACTGTTGCTGTAATGGAAATTGCCGATGCATTCAAAGCAGCCCAAAAGGATGGTAACGGCCCGAAACGTTCTTTACTGTTTTTACACGTTACAGGTGAAGAAAAAGGATTATTAGGCTCCAGTTATTACGCCGATATTAACCCGATTAAACCTTTAAGTAATACGATTGCCGATTTGAATATAGATATGATAGGAAGAACCGATCCTACTAGAAAAAGTTCAAACAGAAATTACCTTTATTTAATTGGAAGTGACAAATTAAGCACCGAATTACACGATATCTCTGAAGCTGTAAATAAGTCTTGTTGTAATATTGAATTCGATTATACGTTTAACGATGATAATGATCCTAATCGTTTTTACTACAGATCGGACCATTACAACTTTGCTAAAAATAATATTCCTGTAATATTCTATTTTAACGGTACACATGCCGATTATCACAAACCAACAGATACACCAGATAAAATTCAATACGATTTACTGGAAAACAGAACCCGTCTGGTATTTTATACAGCCTGGGAATTAGCAAATCGTGCTGAACCGATTAAAGTTGATAAAGCTCTTTAAATAAGGTTTTCTTTAAACTAAAAAATGCTTTAACCACAATAAAGGTTAAAGCATTTTTTTTATTTACAGACTTAAATTAAATATACAAAAAAAGCCCTCCTTAAAAAAGGAAGGCTTGGTCTTTCTGGGTGGAAGATCGGTTGCTGACGTTCACAGTCAGCATCAAGACATCAACCTTATTGATCGTCTTGACTCGATTCTTTGTATTTTAGTATAAAACTTTCCAATCTAACACGGTTTAAATTCTTAAGTTTCCTTTCTAACACCATGGCTTCTGATTTTGTTGATTTAGGGAGAACCAAAATTAAATTCCAGGGAATACCTCTTGAAGTATATTTTTCATATCCAGAATTATGGCGGTGCAAACGTTTAAATACTGAATTTGTATAACCTTTGTAGTATACATCTAACTTCTCTGAATATAAAATATAAACGAAAAACATTATTTCAATATACAAAAAAAGCCCTCCTTAAAAAAGGAAGGCTTGGTCTTTCTGGGTGGAAGATCGGTCTCGAACCGACGACCTCCTGAACCACAATCAGGCGCTCTAACCAACTGAGCTACAACCACCATGTTGTTGCATTTCGTAATGCGAGTGCAAATTTAAACGAAATTACAGATATCACAAACTTTTTTTCAATTATTTTCTATTTTAAATCAAATAAATTTTCAACGGCCACATAACGTTCTGATGTAAAGCCTTCTGCAAATTTCACCCCAACTAAGCGTCCGAGGTCTCTTGCTCGATAATTTATACTATCGGTAAAGTTTTTACTTGAAATTGGCGTTTCCGGCTCCTTGCTAGCCGGATCGAAAAACTGAGTTTTATAGGCATAAACAGCCTTTTCTTTCATTTCGATAAAATCGGAAATATCAACTACAAAGTCCGGCTCAATATTTTTCCACTGAATGTAATGATACACCAGTTTTGGTCGCCATTGTTCCTGAGATATCCCATCCATCTCTGTTTCTATCTTCTTTAGACCACTTAAAAAACAAGCATCGCTTACCAGCTTACTTCCTTTTCCATGATCTATATGCCGATCATCAATAGCATTACATAGTACTATTTCAGGTTGATACTTTCGTATCATTTTTATAATTTCCAACTGATGTTTCTTATCATTCACAAAAAAACCATCAGCAAAACCTAAGTTCTCACGCACTGAAACACCTAATATTTTTGCAGCCTCTGCCGATTCTTCTGCTCTGGTTTCTTCGGTTCCGCGAGTACCTAATTCGCCTCTTGTTAAATCTATAATACCAACACTTTTTCCGTTGGAAATTTCTTTTGCTATAGTTCCTCCACATCCCAATTCAACATCGTCGGGATGTGCGCCTATGGCAAGTATATCTAATTTCATTTTAATGTTTTAATTTTCCTTAATGTAATTAAAGTCGTTATATATGATGTTATTTGAGAATTAGTTTGTTTTCCTAGAATCACACTTACCTACAGGACTTCCTGCTTAGCCTTTTTTTTAACCGCTGCCAAAGCCTGCTCGATATCCTGTATAATATCTTCTTTATTCTCAATGCCCACTGAAAAACGAATTAAACTGGCGGTTACTCCTATGCTATCGCGTTCCTCCTGAGACATTAATCCGTGAGAGGTCAGATAAGGAGATAACATCGTACTTTCTACCCCTGCTAAGCTCATAGAAGGCTTTATTAATTTCAATGCTTTTTGAAACTCTAAGGCATCCAGTCCTTCTTGAAGTTCAAAAGACATCATTCCTCCGAATCCTTTCATTTGAGATTTCGCCAAAGCGTATTGGGGATGACTTTTAAGTCCGGGATAATTTACTTCTTTAATATCCTTATGATTGGCTAAAAATTTAGCCAGTTTCTTGGCGTTTCTGTTTTGTGCTTTAACCCGTAATACTAAAGTTTTAATACTTCGCTCCAGCATCCAAACCATGAAATCGCTTAAACTTCCTCCTAAATTCTTTGCTACACTCCATATTTCCCGCATATGCGCTTCGGAACAGGCAACGGCACCTGCCAGAATATCGCTATGTCCTCCAAGATATTTCGTGGCTGAATGTACTACGATATCAATACCAAAATCTATTGGGTTCTGGTTTACAGGACTCGCAAATGTATTATCTATAATAGTCAATAAACCTTTTGATTTGGCCAAATCCGAAATTCCTTTTAAATCGGTAATCGTTAACATGGGGTTTGATGGTGTTTCTATGTACACCACTTTGGTATTGGCCTTAATTTCTGCTTCAAAATCAGCCACCTCATACCCTTTTGTAAAACTAAATTCTATACCGTATTTAGGAAATTGTTCGCGAATAAAATTACTGGTTCCTCCGTATAAGGTATTCTGAACCACAATATGGTCTCCTGCCTTTAAAAAAGCCAGTAAAGTTGTGCTTATTGCAGCCATTCCGGAAGCAAATATCATTCCGGCTTCGGCATGCTCTAATGCTGCTATTTTTTTAGATAATCCTTCCTGATTTGGCGTATTAAAACTACGTGGATAACGTCGTACATCGACCTCATCGAACTGATAAGAGGTTGACATATATATTGGAGACACAGCACCTTTAAACTGCGTATCCTCAATTTCCCCAACATGTGTACAAATGGTTTGTATGCCTTGCTTTTTTGTCATATTACTAACTTTTAATCCAAGAAATTATTGATTCATCTGTTGGTAAGGTTCTTGGAGAAACCACACGAACTAAATAACCGTTTTCGTCTAATAAATACTTTTGAAAATTCCATTGTACTTCTGAGTCTTCCAAACCATTTCTGGACTTCTCTGTTAAGAACTTATACACCTCATGCATATCTGATCCTTTTACAGAAATTTTACTCATCATAGGAAAACTTACACCGTAATTAGCTTTACAGAATTCTGCTATTTGTTGATCTGATCCTGGCTCCTGCCCTCCAAAATTATTTGCAGGAAATCCCACTATGGTAAAATTATCTTCTTTATATCTCTCATACAATTCCTGAAGATTTTCGTATTGCGGAGTTAAACCACACTCGCTTGCGGTATTAACAACCATAATCTTTTTCCCTTTTAAAGACGCAAAATCAAACGGATTACCATACAAATCGGTTACTTTAAACTGATAGATGCTTTCCTTTTCTACAGTATCATCTGTATTTATTTGTATTCCATTTGGTGTCATTGCCAGTTCTGCTGTGGTTTTAGCCTGTTCTTTACAAGAAAATAAAGAGAATACAAGCCCTAATAAAACTATTTTTTTCATATTTTAAAGGTATAAAAATATACGCTTTCAGTTAACTTATATAGTGTATAAAATTAAGGAATGTTTAATTTAAATTCCTTTCTGTTTCAATAAACCGAAATCAAAAAATACCCAAAAATGGGTATTTCACACTATAGATTCTTAAAATACATTTGTAACCTGTCTCGAAATATTTAAGTCTTAATTTTAAATTAAGATTACCATATACAAAGATGCTATTAATTGACCTTGGGAGAAAAACTACTGGTAATACTTGTTATTATTGGTAGTTTTTTCATTTTAATTAGGATTTCATTTTTCCCTTTAATAAGCTTGTTTGCTCTTTGAGCGATTCATTAATGGTAGTTAATAACTGAATATCTTTAGGAGTTTCCACCGTTTTATCTTCAGGATCCTGAGCTTTTTTGCGCAACCTGTTCATAAACTTTACAACTAGAAATACGGTAAATCCTATAATTAAAAAATCCAAAAAAGCTTCAATTAAAGCCCCGTACCCAATGGCGATTTGTTCTTTAACAACAGTACCACTGGCATCTTTGACTCCTTCGCGAAGCACCCATACTTTATCCTGAAAATGGATTCCATCCGACAGTAATGATAATGGCGGCATAAAAACCTCCTTAACCAAAACATCTATAACTTTATTAAATGAGGCCCCGATAATAATCCCCACAGCCATATCGATCATATTGCCTTTTACGGCAAATTCCTTAAATTCCTGAATAAGTTTCATACACTTGTTTTTTAACAAATATATTTTATATCAGCCCCTTAACAAAATGTAAAACACATCTAATTATATTACCTAATATACTAATAATAATATTTATAATACCTAAAGCTAATAATTAAAAAAATAATCTTTAAAGCTAATAATTTTGAAATTTAAGAGATTTCAAATATATTTGATTGAAACCAATACACCATGACAAGTATTATTACAGGAGACATTATAAATTCCAGAGCGCATTTACCTAAACTATGGCTAGAAAGTTTGAAGGACACCCTTAGTAAATTTGGTACGTCTCCTAAAACCTGGGAAATATACCGCGGAGATAGTTTTCAACTGGAAACACCACCTGAACTTGCTTTAAAAACAGCCATACTCATTAAAGCCAGTATAAAACAATTAAAAGATATAGATGTTCGTTTAGCGATAGGAATTGGAGAAAAATCTTATGCATCAGGAGCTATAACAGAATCAAATGGCTCGGCATTTGTTAATTCAGGTGAATGCTTCGAAAACTTAAAAAAAACGACCCTGGCTGTAAAATCGGAATATCCGGAATTTGATATTACCATCAATATTATGCTTGGCTTAGCCCTTTTAACCATGAATTCCTGGACGCCCACAACAGCCCATCTGATAACTTTAGCTCTGGAACATCCGGATTATAATCAAAAACAACTGGCTAAACTTACGAACAGTACCCAAGGAAATGTAAGTCAGGGCTTAAAGCGATCTGGATACGACGAAATTTTAAAACTACTGGAATATTATACTCAAAATATTTAAAACCTTATGTTAGCCCTATTTATCAAACTACTTTTAGCCCACTTTATTGGAGATTTCCTTTTACAACCGTCGTCCTGGGTACAGGATAAAGAACAAAAAACATGGCAATCTAAATACCTGTATTTTCATACCGCCATCCATTTTCTGGCTCTTATAATACTACTTCAGTTTAACTTTAAATACATCTGGGGCATTTTACTAATTACAATTTCCCACTATATAATAGACTTAATTAAATTACTATTAACACAAAAATTAAACACACGATGGTTATTTACCTTAGACCAGATAGCGCATCTACTAGTCCTTGCCATAACAACATATATTTACGAACCTTTTTCCTTTCAACTGGAAACCATTTACAATCCCAAAATACTACTAACTTTTACCTGTGTAATATTCGTAACTACAGTATCATCAATTATAATGAAAACCATAATATCTAAATGGGCTTTAGAAGAAAACAACGAAGCGTCACTAAAAGATGCCGGAGCGTATATTGGCATATTGGAACGCCTATTCGTTTTTGCTTTTGTTGTAATGAACTATTGGGAAGGCATTGGATTTTTAATTGCCGCGAAATCAGTCTTTCGTTTTGGAGATCTCTCGAAAGCCAAAGACCGAAAGCTAACAGAATACATCTTAATTGGCACCCTGCTAAGTTTCGGTCTTGCTATAAGTTGCGGATTGGTTTTTAACTACCTTATCCTTTTATTGTAAATAAAATTATTTTCCTTTTCTGTAAAATTTAGCGTATTTACTATAAGCGAAAGCAGCTATAACGGCAATAATAGCCAGAGCAATTAAAATAAACTTGACACTTACTATCTGATCACCACTTGCATAAGAATGAAGTCCCGCTAAATAAAAATTCACTCCAAAATAAGTCATCATAATACTGGAATATGCTAAAATAGAAGCCAGATTAAACCCAAATCGCCCTCTAAGTCCAGGCACAAGTCTCATATGTATTACAAATGCATACACCATAATACTAATTAACGCCCACGTTTCTTTAGGATCCCAGCCCCAGTAGCGCCCCCAGCTTTCATTAGCCCACATCCCTCCAAGGAAATTCCCTATTGTCAACATAACCAGACCAACGGTAAGAGCCATTTCGTTAATTACAGTTAATTCACGAATATTAATTCCCATCTTTTCCTTGTTTTCCTTATTAGTGAAAATCATAAGGAATAAAGCGGTTAACCCAAGAATCATACCCAATGTAAAAGGACCATAACTGGCTACAATTACAGCAACATGAATCATTAACCAATAGCTATCTAATACCGGCTGTAAGTTCGCAATAGCCGGATCCATCCAGTTCCAGTGCGCCACCATTAAAATCATGGAAGTTACGAAAGCCGTTGCTGCAATCGTTAAATCACTTCGACGTCCAAACAGTAATCCAAATAACATGGTTGCCCAGGCGACATAAATCATAGACTCGTAAGCATCGCTCCAAGGTGCGTGTCCGGAAATATACCAACGCGCTATTAAACCTGCAGTATGCAAAATAAACAGAAGCACGACAATACCTTTTAACACGTTTACTCCTAAGTTAACAGCTTTATTGTTACTATTAAAAATCTGAACTATAAGCACAATGAACAGTAAAGTTCCTGCGTACATATACCAGCTAAACAGTTTCTTAAAAATATCGTATTTATTATAAAGGATTTCTGTTTTCACTTTCTTATCCGATAACATAACCGCACTGCCATATTCCATTTGAGTTTTATGAAATGCATCCAGTAATTTATTGGCATCGGAATAGTCTCCTGTACGTTTCGCCTGATTTAAGGTCATTAAATAAGCCGAAAACCCACTATTTATAAAGTTTGCATATAATGAATCCTGAACTTTATAATTTCCTGTACGGTATTCTATTGAAGAAATCCATTTGTTGTTTTCGTTTTCCGGAAGTGGAAAAATACGCAAGGAACGCCCCTCAATCGTGTTATACAATAAATTTACACGCTGATCGGTTTCTTTAAATTCTTTCTGAAAACCGTTAGGTACCTGGGCCTTATAAGCTTCTTCCAAAAATGGCTCCAGCTTATACTCTCCTCTATCTGTAAAAAAGTCGGCCAGAGTAGCATATTTTTGTGTTTCTGAAACCCCAATAATATGCCTTATAGAATCTGCTTTTTTAGCTTTAAGATAAATTACCGGAACATTGTACCACAGTAACGGGCTCTCCTGAATGGATAAGAATACCTGATTAGCATTAAAATCAGAATACGTATCGTATTTGGTTAATTTTCTTAATAATTCAGAAGCATACGTATTTACCGGCATCATTCTTCCACCTAAATCCTGAATAACCATATGTCCAAATTTATCGGCATGGTCTTTAGACGTGATATTGGCCTTTAAAACCGAATCTATTTGTTGCTGATTTGGTTTTGAATGCACCGAATGGTCGTGATCTTCTGTATGTTGTTCGGTTTGAGCCAATCCACTTACCGTAAAACACAATAAAATTACTGGTAACAACTTAGCCTTCTTAGCTTTAACACTGTTTAACATACGTCTTAAATCTCCAAATCTGGTACCTTTACTGAATAAAATGGCTAATAAACCAAAATACAGCAAGAAATAACCGATATAAGTAAATAAGGTACCGTAGTAATCGTGATTCACAGACAGGATTGTTCCTTTTTCATCCGGATCGAATCCAGATTGAAAAAATCGATATCCACGATGGTCTAAAATGTGATTCATGTAAATCTTATAATCGAAATCACCTTCTTCTTCATCCAGAACGGTAACCTTACTGGAAAATGCAGAATAACTTTTCTCTGTTCCCGGATAGCGTTCAGCTTCAAAATCGTTAAGTTTTATACTAAACGGAAGCTCCAAACCTTTAGATCCGTATTTAAATGCAAAGTCCAGACCACCAACTTCTATTTGTTTAAACTCGCCATTAGAACCTTTTCCGCCAAGCAATCCAACTTCCTTAGTTTCTCCATTAGTCGTCACTTTTAGCAGAACGCCATCTTCATCATTTTTAAGAAATTCTGCTTTTTTTACAATACCAAACTTACCTTTTATCACGGGTTTAGGAAACACAAGTTGCATATTTCCTATTACATATCGCGATCTTAAGGCTAATGGTTGCAGACTGTCCTTTTCCAGCTTTCCGGTGGCCATAGTTGCCATAGTCATAAATTCCCCTTCAAACGGAGAATGGATATAAATTCCATCCGGTCTGTCATAAATATTTATTGCTCCCGGAGTTTCCTTATCCAGTGCTACAAGTATATTATGAATACTTTGAACTTCTCCCGATTTTAAAAAGTGATTATGCGGCTTACCACCACCAGCTTCTACAAGTTTTAAATACGACTCTCCTTCTTCGTCCGGGATAATATCTTCTTCGGCTCCCCCAATAAAATCGACTAATTCGATAGTTACCGGTTGCTGATCGTATTTCGTTTCAATTTTAAATGTATTGTTTAATCGTGGTGAAAAATCAACTTCTCGTTCTAAAGGCAGACGCTGTGGCACGCCATCAATCATATAATCACCGTCGATATAAGTGGTGATATATGTTTTCTGAGAGAGAAATGTATTTTCTGTTGCGCCTTCTCGAATAGCCATCATACCTTCAAATCCCACGTATCTGGTAATAAAGGCTCCCAACAAAATAAATATAAAAGCCAAATGCAAAATTAACGATGCCCACTTTTCTCTTTTATGGAGTCTGTAACGCTTAATGTTTCCTATAAAATTAATCATAAAAAACACCATGATAGCCTCGAACCACCAGGTATTATAAATTAAATTTCGGGAATATGGCGTTGGTGAAGTTGCTTCTCCGGCATCCATAAATGTACCTATAGCCATCGCTCCGGCGAAAACCAAAAATAAAATAGCAGTAAGTCGTGTAGAAAAAAGAATTTTGGCAAGTTTATTTTGCATAATAAATACTCTTATTTTTAAAGCGTTGCAAATTTAACCTATTTAGTTCGGTTGAAGGCTACAGATTAAAAAGAATGATTGTTAAATTTAACTTAATTTTAAGAGGTTAATCTTATTGATTTCCTGGTCTTGATTTATAAATATTCAGATATAAAAAGGTACTCATTTTACGCGCTCTTTGTTTCGCATTTTCTGCGGTTTCCCCCGAGTACAACTCATCAATAGTCCGAATCCAGATATTTAACCAGGCGCCGAAATGCTCCTGAGTAATACCATACTCATTTTCCCTATCTACTTTAATATGCACTTCTAACGGGTTACCGTAATATTTTGTTTTTAAAAATAAACTCGACTCCCAAAAAGTGGTTAATGTATTTAAATGTTCGTCCCAGTCTGTAATTCTGGTGTTAAAAAACGGACCTAAAAACTGATCGGCTCTTATTTTATCATAAAACGCAGAAACCAGTTTAAACACATCTTCCCTGTTAGAAATATCTGCTAAGACCTCTTTCATTAATTTTCTTTTATAACGTAAAGTTTCACAAAGATATACAGTACATACCGTAATCCTTTGCGTAATTATAAAAACATGATGAGAAAACCAATGCGCATAAATTATAGGATTAGCCTACTATTAGAACTAAATATACTATTTTAGCAGCATGATTTCAGTCGTATTACTTGGCGCCGGAAATGTCGCTACACATTTGTATAAAGCTTTAAAAGCTTCCGATACTATTACCGTTACCCAATGGTATAACCGTAATATTAAACGTATATCTACTTACGCCAACGAAGTAGACATTACCGATTCTTTAAACGACATAAAAGAAGCCGATATTTATATTATTTCGGTAAGTGATGATGCTGTTGCAGAATTATCGCAATCATTGCCTTTTAACAATCGATTTGTTGTGCACACCTCTGGCACGGTAAGTCTCTACGATTTGGATAAAAAAAACAGACGCGGTGTATTTTATCCGCTTCAGACCTTTACTCAAGGAGCTGATCTGGATTTTTCAGACGTTCCCTTTTGTCTTGAAGCCATTGAAAATTCCGATTTATCTCTGTTACAGTCTTTAGCTGCAGCTCTTGGCAGTCCGAATTATAAAATTTCTACAGAACAACGCAAACGCTTACATTTAGCAGCTGTTTTTGTGAATAATTTCACGAATCAGTTATATCGTATCGGGCATGAAATTTCCGAAGCTAATTTATCTGACTTTGATATTTTGAAGCCCCTGATTCTGGAAACAGCCAAAAAAGTGCAAACCATGTCACCATACATGGCACAAACCGGCCCTGCTGTAAGGCGTGATAAAAAAACCATTAAAAAACATTTAAAATTAATTGAAAACCCGCATCATAAAGCGATATACGAACTACTAACCGATTCAATTGCATACACTCATGGAAGAAAAAAGCTATAAGGAATACCTTACTCACATTACAACATTTATTTTTGATGTTGACGGCGTTTTAACAGATGGTTCTGTTGTCGTAACCACAGCAGGAGAAATGTTACGTACCATGAATGTAAAAGACGGTTATGCTATAAAAACAGCTATAGATGCCGGTTATAGAATTTGTGTGATTTCCGGAGGGTCTAATGAAGGGGTTAGAAAACGCCTTGAAGGTTTAGGTGTTACCGATATTTACCTTGGAGCACACAATAAAATAGATCAGCTGGATGAAATTCTCTTAAAATACGACATTAAAACAGAAAATGTCCTTTACATGGGAGACGACATTCCAGATTATCCGGTAATGCTAATTGCAGGCTTAGCTGCCTGCCCACAAGATGCTGTACCCGAAATTAAAAACATTTCCAAATACGTTTCTCATAAAAACGGAGGGAAAGGTGCAGTAAGAGATGTGATAGAACAGGTTTTAAAAGTGCAGGGCAAATGGAGCGGCAATTTTGACGCCCAATACGATTAGAATGCCCTTTTTAAATCTTATTCGCTGGCAAAACATCCTGCTTATTGTTTTTGCTCAGGTTCTTATTAAATACGTTCTGTTTCCAAGTTTAAATGCCTCTATAACATTAAATGGTATTCAGTTTACACTTCTTGTTATTTCTACAATTGCATTAGCTGCTGCAGGAAATATCATCAATGATATTTTCGATGTAAACGCAGACCGAATTAACAAACCTGACAAATTAATTATTGGCAGATACATTTCGGAAAAAGCTGGATTAACCCTTTTTATAACTTTTAATAGTATAGGTATTCTACTCGGTTTTTACCTGTCTCATACTATAGGAAAAAGGGGATTTTTCACTGTTTTCGTATGTATTTCCATAGTACTGTATTTGTATTCATCTTTTTTAAAAGGTATCCCTATTTTAGGAAATATTGTTGTGTCATGCCTCGTAGCTTTCAGTCTTTTAATAGTTGGTATTTTCGATGTTCTTCCAGCCATAACGACTCAAAACAAACTGATACAATTAGAAGTAATAAAACTAGTTTCAGGTTATTCCGGACTGGCATTTATTCTTAATTTAATTCGGGAAATCATTAAAGATATCGAGGATATTAATGGCGATTATGCTTCTGGCATTAGTACTCTACCCATCCTTATAGGCAGAAACCGGACTGCAAAACTAACCTCTATTTTAACCTGCATCCCATTATCCCTGATTCTTTATTATGTAATTATGGAACTATACAAACAGCCGTTTGCTGTAGTCTATTATACTTTTTTAATTATTGGTCCTTTAATTTATATCATCATTCAGTTGTTTAGTGCTAAATCCAAAAAGGAATTTCATCAGCTTAGTTCCACACTAAAACTTGTCATGTTATTCGGTTTATTATCTTTATACATAAATAGCTTAACTCTGTACTAATGTTAAACCAAAATATAGAAGACTATAACCTAATTCTTGCTTCTGGTTCCCCAAGAAGACAACAATTTTTTAAGGATTTGGGCTTAAATTTTAAAGTCGAATTAAAACCGGTAGACGAAATTTACCCACAACGATTGCGTCATTTTGAAATCAGTGATTATCTGGCTCAGCTCAAAGCTCTTCCTTTTAAAGAACACCTGGATTCGGATGATATTTTAATTACAAGTGATACTATAGTATGGCATAATGAAACAGCTCTCGGTAAACCCAAAACCGAAACAGAAGCATTCAACATGCTAAAATCTTTAAGCAATACGACTCACGAAGTCATCACCTCTGTTTGCTTTACAACAAAATCTTTTGTAAAAACACTTAATGCTGTTACAAAAGTTACTTTTAAAGCACTTAGTGATGAGGAAATAAATTACTATATAGAAACCTGTAAACCTTTTGATAAAGCCGGGGCTTACGGCATTCAGGAATGGATTGGCTATATTGGAGTAACTAAAATTGAAGGTTCGTATTTTAACGTTGTTGGCCTCCCCGTTCATTTAGTATATAAAGTTTTAAACGAAATCGTTTCCTAAAATTATTTATTTTTTTGAGTCAGGCTTCACAGTAATTAAGCAGAAATAATAGAATTTCTTGCTGTATCTTTGTTTAGTCGATAATCAAAATTTGAATGTTCGGTATATGCCGAAACTAATTACAGACCTTAATTAGATTTTATGTTTTTAGAATCCTATTTCTCTCAAATTATAGCAACGCTTATTCTACTTATTGTATTAATCGGAATAAGACAGATTGTAATTGTACTTGTAAAAAAAATCGGAAGAAAAAGCGGTATTAACGAAGCCAGAATTCATTTAATTCAACGCTATTCTACGGTAACTATATTTCTTATCGGACTTCTGTTTTTCTCTATTATTTTAGGTGCAGAACCTCAGGACTTAGCGCTGGTATTTTCTTCTGTTTTTGCTGTAATAGGTATAGCCTTATTTGCAATCTGGTCAATTCTAAGCAATATCACATCCGGAGTGATTATGTTTTTTTCGTTCCCTTATAAGGTGGGCGATAAAATATGTATTCATGACAAAGACTTCCCTTTAGAAGCTGTTATAGAAGACATTCGCGCCTTCCAGTTACATTTACGACTGGATAATGGCAACTTAGTAACTTACCCCAATAATTTAATGTTACAAAAAGCTGTAACTTTAGTTCAGAAAGATGCTATAGACGATGGCCACGATGCCATATAATTCGACTTACTCAATCTATGTCTAAAAAAAACAGAGCCAGAAGAAATAAACAAAAAACAGGATTATCGCCCGGAACCGTAGTGTATACCGGTCATAAATCGGAACAAAAACTTTTTATTGAGGCTTTTAACTACAGTCCGACTCACGTAAAAGAAGAAGAGATTCCAAGTGTAGATGGTGTTTTCAGTTATAAATCTGATTCCAAAGATCATGTTACCTGGATTAATATAAACGGACTTAATCACACCGATGTCATTGAACGTATCGGTACACATTTTAACATCCACCCCTTAATTCTCGAAGATATAGCCAATACATCGCAACGCCCAAAGGTAGATGAATTTGAAGACTATCTTTCGTTAAACATGAAAATGCTGTATTACGATGTGGAAAAAGGACTAATTACAGAGCAAATAAGTTTAATTCTGGGGCATAATTATGTGTTATCATTTCAGGAAGCCGAAGGTGATGTGTTCAACGAATTACGCGAACGGATACGCCATGGTAAAGGCAGGATACGAACTCTGGGGTCTGATTATTTATTTTATGCCCTTATCGACAATATTGTAGACCACTATTTTGTGGTTGTAGAAACTTTAGGCGATAAAATTGAAGATCTGGAAGATGATCTGTTTAATGGCAGTACTCAGGAATTTATTTCAACTCAAATTCAGGATTTAAAACGCGAAATATTACGAATTCGTCGCTCCATATTTCCGCTGCGCGATATTATAAACCGTATAGAAAAAAGTGAGCATCGACTAATAGACTCCAAAAATCTTCCTTTCTTTCAGGATTTATACGACCACACGATACAGGTAAACGAAAACACCGAAGTTTACCGCGAAATGGTCTGGGGATTAATGGATATGTATATGACCGGATTAAGCAATAAAATGAATGAAGTTATGAAGGTGCTTACTATAATTTCTACCATTTTTATCCCTTTAACGTTTATTGCAGGAATATACGGTATGAATTTCGATAATATGCCGGAGCTTCACTATCAATATAGCTACCCTATCTTATTGATAATCATGTTAGTTATGTTCGTTTTAATGATTTTTTACTTTAAACGAAAAAAATGGCTGTAACCATTTAAATATCAACAAAATACTTCTCTTAACTCACCCCAAACAGGTTAGGTATTATATTTAAATAAGCTTATTTTTTAAAGTTAAAGAAACCTTAAAATCTCTTATAGGCTATTCCTACTTTTTATATTTGAAATTCAACACGCTGTATAACGCCATTCCATGAAAAAAATACTTTTAGCTTTTAGTTTCTCTGTTGTTAGTTTTATTAATTCGTATGCGCAGCAACCGCAAAAACCAGATGCTTCAGAAATTTTTGAATCGATTAAAAAACTGAATTTTCTGGGATCGGTGCTCTATTTAGCTGCTCATCCGGACGACGAAAACACTAAACTTATTTCGTATATGGCTAACGAAGTAAAAGCCAGAACCGCCTATTTATCCTTAACGCGTGGTGATGGTGGACAAAATTTAATTGGTCCTGAGCTTCGTGAACTCTTAGGCGTAATACGTACCGAAGAATTATTGGCTGCAAGGCGCATAGATGGAGGTGAACAGTTTTTTACACGAGCAAATGATTTTGGTTTTTCCAAGCACCCCGATGAGACTTTAAGTATCTGGAACAAAAACCAAGTTTTAAGTGATGTCGTTTTAGCAATTAGACGCTTTCAACCCGATATCATCATTAACAGATTCGATCACCGATCTCCGGGAACTACGCATGGACATCACACCAGTTCGGCCATGTTAAGTGTAGAAGCTTTTGATATATCAAATAAAACCGAGCAATTCCCCGACCAACTTAAAACCGTGGATCCATGGCAACCAAAACGTCTGTTTTTTAATACATCATGGTGGTTTTATGGCTCTAAGGAAAAATTTGATGCCGCCGACAAAAGTAAATTATTACAATTAGACACTGGAGTATACTTTCCTTCCAGCGGATTATCCAATACAGAAATCTCTGCCATTAGTAGAAGTCAGCACAAATCTCAGGGCTTTGGTAACACCGGAACCCGAGGTTCTGAATACGAATATATCGAATTGCTTAAAGGTGATATGCCAATCGACCCGAACAATATCTTTGAAGGTATAAACACCACCTGGAGTCGTGTTAAAGGAGGTGAAGCTATTGGTAAACTCCTTAAGCAGGTAGAACAGGAATACGACTTTAAGCAACCTTCGTCCAGCATTCCAAATTTAGTAAAAGCCTATACCCTTATTCAAAATCTGGAAGACACGCATTGGAAAACCATAAAATCAAACGATATAAAACATGTTATAGCCGCCTGTGCCGGATTATATCTTGAAGCAGCTGCAAATCATAACTGGGCCACAATAAATGAATTAGTCAATCTGAACATTGAAGTTGTAAACAGAAGTAATCTAGGTATAACCTTAGAAAGTATTACTCTGCCAAACGGCACTTCGCTTTCAAAAAACATGACGTTGACTAATAATAAAAAATTCAACTTTAACTATGATTATACGATTGCCGATACTACCAAATTAACCACACCATACTGGTTACTGGAACAAGGCACTTTAGGTATGTATAAGGTAGATAAAGAAGCATTAATTGGAAAACCAGAAACACCGAGAACACAAAATGTTATATTCAATATTAAAATTGCAAATATTAACATCCCGTTTAACAAAGCTGTAATTTACAAAACGAATGATCCTGTAAAAGGCGAAGTTTATAAACCTTTCGAAATTATTCCAGAAGTAACATCGCAACTCTCAGAGCCGGTAGTTATTTTTGCGGAAGACACACAAAAACAAGTGGCTGTTAAAGTTACTGCCGGCCGAAGTAATATTATTGGGCATGTCTCTTTACAAACACCCGATAACTGGAACGTAACTCCGGAGTCGCACACCTTAAACATTGCAAATAAAGGGGAAACCCAAACCGTTTTATTTACGGTAACTCCTCCTAAAACACAAAGCGAAGTTAAAGTAGCCCCCCTGGTAACGTTAAATGGCAAAACATTCTCTAAAGCTTTAATTGAAATTGATTACGAGCACATTCCGTTTCAAACCGTAGTCATGCCAAACGAAAGTAAATTTGTGCGTTTAGACATAAAACGTAAAGGTGATAATATAGCCTATATTCAAGGTGCCGGCGATGTCGTTCCTGAAAGTTTAAGACAAATCGGATATCAGGTTGCAGAAATTACTCCAGAAGACATTACCCCGATTAACTTAAGTCGATTTGATGCCGTCGTTGTAGGAATTCGCGCCTACAATACACTACCCGATTTAAAATACAAACAACAAATTTTATTTGACTATGTAGCTAACGGCGGAAATTTAATTGTACAATACAACACCAGTCATCAATTAAAAGTAGACACACTGGCTCCGTACGCACTGCAATTATCACGAGAACGTGTTACCGACGAGAATGCTAAAGTAACCTTTTTAGACCCGGATAATGAATTGTTAAATTCGCCAAACAAAATTTCAGAAAAAGACTTTGAGGGCTGGACTCAGGAGCGTGGCTTATATTTCCCGAGCCAATGGGGTCCCGAATTCACTCCGCTACTGGAAATTCACGATAAAAACGAAAGTAAAAAAGAAGGTAGCCTATTAGTAGCAAAATACGGAAAGGGGCATTACATCTACACCGGTTTAAGTTTCTTTAGGGAATTTCCTGCGGGGGTTTCTGGTGCGTTCAGACTATTTGCAAATATGCTGTCGATAGGCAAGGAAAACATTAATTTAACTTCCAATTTAAACGATTAATATGTCCCAAGAAAAAGACCTGAAACCTGTTTGGAAAACGTCCTATACCTGGGTCCTTATTGCCAATGCTCTTTATATTATAATATTCTACCTAATAATGAAATCCTTTTAAAATGGCTGCTTTAGACTGGATTGTATTAATAGGAACGTTATTAACTATTGTTATTTACGGCACCTGGAAAACCAGGGGAAGTAAAAATGTTGAAGATTATATCCGTGGAGGAAATCAGGCGCAATGGTGGACTATAGGCTTATCGGTCATGGCCACCCAGGCCAGTGCCATTACCTTTTTATCAACACCTGGGCAGGCTTTTCATGACGGTATGGGCTTTGTTCAGTTTTATTTTGGATTACCCATAGCCATGATTATTATCTGCATGGTGTTTATTCCATTATATCATCGTTTAAAAGTTTATACGGCTTATGAATTTCTGGAAAGCAGATTCGATCTTAAAACCAGAAGTCTCACCGCTTTATTATTTTTAATTCAACGCGGATTAGCTGCAGGAATTACCATCTATGCACCTGCCATTATTTTATCGGCAGTTTTGGGATGGCCCTTAAATCAGTTAAATATTATAATTGGTTTTCTAGTTATAATTTACACGGTTTCCGGTGGAACCAAGGCAGTTAGTGTGACTCAAAAACACCAGATGGCTGTTATTTTTACCGGGATGTTTATCGCTTTCGTTTTAATTTTAAACTATCTGCCCGAACAAATCAATTTTAGTAAGGCGCTAACAATTGCCAAGGCCAATAACAAATTAAACATTTTAGATTTCTCTTTCAATCTGGAAAACCGGTATACCTTCTGGAGCGGAATTATAGGAGGAACATTCCTTATGCTTTCTTATTTCGGAACCGACCAGAGCCAGGTACAACGCTATTTATCCGGGAAATCTTTAAAAGAAATGCAGTTAGGACTTTTATTTAATGGCGCACTGAAGGTACCTATGCAGTTTTTTATACTGCTTGTAGGCGTGATGGTTTTTGTCTTTTATCAGTTTAACCCTTCCCCTATTCACTTTAACCCACATGCCAAAGAAGTGGTAAAAGTGTCCTCTTTCGCAAACGAATTTGAAGTCCTGGAAAGCAAACACCAAACTATTTTTGAATCTAAACAGAAGCTTTTAAACAACTATTCTCAGTCTCCAGAACCTGCTTTAAAATCAGAAATTTTAAGCCTGAATCAAGCTGAAAAAGAAAATCGTGAAAACGCCCGAATTATCTTAGATAAAGCAGCTAAGGAACACGACACCAAAATTGAAACCAACGATAAAGACTATGTGTTTATTCATTTTATTTTAAACAACCTACCTCGAGGCCTTATAGGACTATTATTAGCTGTAATTTTAAGTGCTGCCATGTCAAGTACAGCCAGCGAGTTAAACGCATTAGCCTCTACGACAACCATAGATTTATACAAGCGAAGCATTGCTCCCAACAAAGACGACATCCATTATGTAAAAGCAACAAAATGGTTTACGCTGGCCTGGGGTATCTTAGCGATTTGTATCGCCTGTATTGCCTATTTGGCAGATAATTTAATTCAATTAGTAAATATTATCGGATCTATTTTTTACGGAAATGTTTTAGGTATCTTTCTTCTGGCCTTTTTCTTTAAATCGGTAAAATCAAATGCGGTTTTTACGGCTGCCATTATCACTCAAATTATCGTACTTGTTGGCTGGTATCAAACCTGGATGCCATATTTATGGCTTAATTTATTTGGTTGTATTTTAGTAATACTTATTGCATTGCTTATTCAAACTTTAAAACTTAAAACGTATGAAAGCTCAACACGATAAAGTCATTAAATGGGGTATTATAGGTCTTGGCCGTATTGCTAAAAAATTTGCTAAGGACCTGTTAACTATCGAAAATGCTCAGCTCTATGCTGTGGCATCCCGATCTCAGGATAAAGCAGACACTTTCGCGAAATCCTTTAAAGCTGCAAAAGCTTACGACTCTTATGAAGCATTAGCCAAAGACGAGACTATAGATGCGGTTTATATAGCGACCCCACATAGTTTACATAAATCCAATGCCATACTCTGTCTTAACCATAAAAAAGCGGTACTATGTGAAAAACCTTTTGCCATGAATGCGAAAGAAGTTTACGAGATGATTGACATTGCCAAAACGAATAAAGTGCTGTTAATGGAAGCGCTATGGACTTATTTTTTACCGCATTACCAATATGTTTTACAACTGATAAAAAACAAAACCTTTGGAAATGTATTAAAAGTTGAGGCTGATTTTGGTTTTACCAGACCTTTCGATGATACATCGAGACTGTTCAATAAAAATCTTGGTGGAGGTAGTTTACTGGACATTGGTATCTACCCCATATTTTCTGCTTTAACAACTCTGGGTATTCCCGATGATATTGAAGCACAATGTACAACTTTCGATAATGGAGCAGATGCTACCTGCGATATGGTTTTTAATTATAACTCCGGGAGTACTGCAGTTTTAAAAAGCTCGCTTATCGAGGATACACCTACAACCTGTACCATTTATTGCGATACTGCTACCATAAAACTAAATACTCAGTTTCATGCCCCAACCAGTGTTACTATTATAAAAGATGGTAAGGATGAAACTATCGATTTTAAAGGCGACAAAATAGGATACTATTACGAAACCGTTCACTTTAACGCACTATTACGAGCTGGAAAAACCGAGAGTGACATTATGAGCTTCGACTTTAGTAAGACCCTGATAGAAACCCTCGATAAAGTAAGACAAAAAATTAATCTGGAATATTAATTACTTCATTCAATCCTTGAGGTTGTAAGTCTATTCATATTCAAGAGCTCAACACTCAAACTACACTGTAAGGCTTATGATTATATTCGTCTAAACCAAAAAAAATTAATATGCTAATAAAAATATGGTCCGATATACGCTGCCCTTTCTGCTATATTGGTAAAAGACACTTTGAATCTGCTTTAGAACATTTTCCTAACAAAGAACAGATTCAGATAGAATGGAAAAGCTTCGAATTAGATCCGAATTTAAAAACAGCACCTCAAACAGATGCCCTCACTCACTTCATTGAAAGTAAAGGCGTAGAGCGTTCTCAAGCTGAACTTATGTTCTCTAATGTCTCGAATATGGCATTACAGGCCGGTTTAACATTCAACTTAGAGCAATCCATACCAGCCAATACTTTAAATGCCCATCGTTTATTACACATAGCTAAACAGGAAAGTCCGGACCTAGCTTACAACCTAAAAGAAGCTCTCTTAAAGGCCCATCTTTCCGAAGGCAAAAATATTGACGATACAGAGGTTCTCATTGCAATTGCAGCTCATCTGGGTATGGATAGTGAAAAAACCAAATACATACTGGAATCGGATGATTTTATCTACGACGTAAGACAAGATGAAATGGAAGCCAGAAACCTCGGTATTAGCGGTGTCCCATTTTTTGTTATAGATAATAAATATGGTATTTCAGGTGCTCAACCGGTATCGGTATTCACAGAGACTCTCGAAAAGGCCTGGGATGCCCGTAAAGAAGAGTTAGAAATAATTAATTCAGGAAGCTCCTGCGATATAGATGGCAACTGTAACTAGTAATTAGCTTAGCAACCATTTTTCAAAACAATTAATCTTGACTATAGCAATAAAAAAACGCAATTGTGTGAAGCAATTGCGTTTTTTTAGCTTTTAAGCGTTTTCTATAAAGCCCCCCACTCTTTTAAAGAATCGGTATTCATTTTAATATAATCGTTATTTCCTGCAGCTTTAGCGCCTTCCAAAGACTTTTTAGCTGCTGCAATAGCACCTTTTTTATCGCCTGCCTTAGCGTGAATTAAAGACTGTTGTCTGTATTGCCAGAATGCCGGATTATCTGACATAGCAATAGATTTATCTACCCATTCCTGAGCTTGGTTAATATCTTTTCCTGACTGATAATAATATACAGCAGAAGCAAAATAATCGTTCGCTGACGGACCGTTCATAGCGCGTTCTATATCTTTACCAACCATAGCATCTGTTGGTACATCAAACTTAACTCCTACATAGGTCTTCTCCCATAAAATCCCTAAAACAGCAGAATCGTTGGTTAAATCATCAAATGTCATGGTGAACGTTTCAATATTTTCAGATATATCATAAACTTTAGCCGAAGTTTTTAAAGCCACTTTAGAAGCATCCCAATTTTGCGGTAACCCCCAGTTAGTAACATCGGAATAAAACAGCACTTCCCATGATGTTTTATTTGGAATGGTATAAATGGCATAAGAACCTGCTTTTAAGGTTTTTCCATCTATAGTAACATCTGTAGAAAAAGTAATCTTTGTATTGTTATTTGCTCCTGTTCTCCAGGTAGCTCCATAAGGCACTAAATCTCCAAAAACCTTACGTCCTCTCATACCTGGTCTGGAATACTCCAAAACAACATCTGTAAGACCTACCTTTTGTTCCATTTTACTAAATGGACTGGGTTGTGGCGTTTTAATTTGTGCCTGCACACCTAGAGTCACCAAAAAGGCAATGAAAGCTAATTTTAATGTTTTCATAATTTGTA
The DNA here is from genome assembly GCF_051172795.1 of Formosa sp. S-31. Taxonomy (NCBI): domain Bacteria; kingdom Pseudomonadati; phylum Bacteroidota; class Flavobacteriia; order Flavobacteriales; family Flavobacteriaceae; genus Formosa; species Formosa sp. S-31. The sequence continues at coordinate 148,108 of NZ_JAENDK010000002.1, read as the reverse complement.
GTTAATTAAATATTTAAAGTAAAATTAAGGATATTCCTTACTAAAATTTGTTAATAAAACCTTAAAGAATATTTTAGTTAATACTCAACATTCAACTTACTGAACGTTCTAACCAAACAACATATAATAATCGTTTTTTCCATTTTAATTTTATCTCAATTTTCCGTTATATGCCGAATTCCTTTAACTTTACTAGATAATCAATAATTTAATGTGCTGCAGTTCATCTTTCCAATACAATAAAGTAGAATCCTCCAGCTACTCTCTCTAAAAACAACATCACAAAAAGTATGCTTGGTACTGGTATCATATTTATAATTCTGGCAGGATTTACCTTTTTCGCCTTAAAAAAACTAAAACCCAAACCCAGAAAATCTTTTCCGCCGCATTGGCATAAATTACTATTGGAACACGTTGCCTTTTACAAAGCTTTGACTCCGGAAAAACAAAAACGATTTCATTCTAAAATGATGCAATTTTTAAGTGAAGTCAGTATTGAGGGTGTTCAATTACAACTGGAAGAATTAGATACCATATTAATTGCTGCGAGTGCCGTGATTCCTGTATTTGGATTCGACAACTGGCAGTACACAAATTTAAGTGGTGTACTCTTGTATCCAGATAACTTCAATGAAGATTTCGATTTTTCAGCAAACAAATCAAATAAAGTAATTGCTGGAATGGTAGGAACCGGACGACTAGAAAAACAAATGATATTATCTAAAAAAGCCTTATATCATGGTTTTTCTAACACTACAGATAAAAATAATACAGCCATTCATGAGTTTGTTCATTTAATAGATAAAATGGACGGCGATACAGACGGCATTCCTGAATATGTATTACAGCATACTTACGTTATTCCCTGGTTAAGTATTATTCATAAAGAAATGCAAGCTATTCATAAAAGGACTTCCGATATCAGATCTTATGGCGGTACCAATCAGGCCGAGTTTTTTGCTGTAGCTTCAGAATATTTTTTTGAAAACCCTAAATTAATGAAACGCAAACACCCGGAGCTTTATAAACTACTAAAGACCTGTTTTAATCCGTCTAACTAATATTAATTTATAATTTATGAAAATTTCACTAATCGGTTTAACCCTGCTATTTTTAGTATTTAGTTGTCCTGTTATATTTGGACAGAATGGAACTAAAGAACGGATAAAAGTGCATAGTACAGCTTTGGAAAACAATTTAATTGGAGATCCTGCTACCAGAGATGTTACAGTATATTTACCACCATCTTACGCTTCAAACACCAGCAAACATTATCCTGTATTATACTTTCTTCACGGATTTACAGACGACGACAGTAAATGGTTTGGCTGGGAAGACCATTGGATTAACCTCTTCGATATACTCAACAAGAGTATGAGTACAGGGCAAGCCAAAGAAATGATTGTGGTTATGCCTAATGCGTATAATACGTTTAAAGGCAGTTTTTACGGCAGTTCGGAAACGACAGGAGACTGGGAAACATTTATAACCAAAGACCTCGTAAGATATATCGATTCGCATTACCGAACGCTAACCCAAAGAAACAGTCGCGGACTGGCAGGACATTCCATGGGTGGTTATGGCACTATGCGCTTAGGCATGAAATATCCGGATGTCTATTCGGCGATCTATCTCCTTAGTGCCTGCTGTATGGACAACAGTTTTATTACCGATGAAACAGTCATGAAAAATAATGAAAACTTGACCTCTAAAACCGAACTGGCATCTGCTTCCTTTGTAGAAAGTATTAACATGGCTTTATCTTCATCCTGGGCTCCAAACCCGGAAAATCCACCGTTTTTCATCGACCTGCCTTTCAAAAACGGAACGATTCGAGACGATATCCTTAAAAAATATGCTGCAAATCAGATTCTTTATACTGCCGACCAGTATATTTATAATTTAAAGCAATTGAATGCTATAGGGATGGATGCCGGCACAGAAGATACAGAAATAAGCCTCGCTACCAGAAAACTTCATGAATTACTCAACAAATACGGTATTAAACACCAATACAAAAGTTATACAGGAGACCATTTAAACAAAATAGAAGACCGTATAATTACTAAAACCTTACCTTTCTTCTCTGAAAGTTTAGAATTTGAAAACTAGACTATTAAGCGTTTTTATATACTTAATTCCGCTTTGAAAAACCCTTATAATTTCGGATATTTATATAGCATTTTTTTAATGCCTGTAACAGATTCCTGAAGTTTAATTTTAGAAATTATCTAGTAACGACACTTTATGATCTGTTTCAGATAGATCATAAAACTAGCCATTATGGATTATATTGACTATTATAAAATTTTAGGCATTGACAAATCAGCGAGTGATTCCGATATAAAAAAGGCTTACAGGAAACTGGCCAGAAAATATCATCCAGATTTAAATCCTAACGACAAAGCAGCTGAACTAAAATTCAAACAGATTAACGAAGCAAACGAAGTACTAAGTAACCCGGAACATCGCAAAAAATACGATAAGTTCGGAAAAGACTGGAAACATGCCGACGATATAGAACGTGCGCAACGCGAACAAAGCTCCAGACAAAGACAAGGTTACCAGGACTTTTCCGGCGGAGGTCAGTATTCCGAAAGCGATTTTTCAGACTTCTTTGAATCTATGTTTGGGGGTCAAGGCGGTTCGGGCTTTAGACAAGGTCGTGGAAATGTTCAGTTTAAAGGACAGGATTTTAATGCCGAATTACAATTAAACTTATCTGATGTGTATGAAAAACATGCTCAGGTACTAACCGTTAATGGAAAAAAAATCAGACTAACCATACCTGCAGGAATAGAAAATGAACAGGTTATAAAAATTCCTGGCAAAGGAAGTCCGGGCATTAATGGGGGACCAAACGGCGATTTATATATTAAATTCAATATTGTAAATAATACGAAATTTAAACGTTATGGCCATAACCTCCACGCCGATGTGGATTTAGATTTATACACGGCCTTGCTTGGCGGCGAAATAATGGTGGATACATTTGCCGGAAAAGTTAAGCTTAAAGTTGCACCGGAAACCCAAAACGAAACCAAAGTAAAATTAAAAGGCAAAGGCTTTCCTGTTTATAAAAAAGAAAATCAATTCGGCGATTTTATAATTACCTACCACATTAAAACCCCAACAAAATTAACCGAAAAGGAAAAGGACTTATTTAAAGAATTACAAAAATTGAGATAAGATGGGAGAAAATCAGTATATATTAATTAAAACAATTTGTGTACAATATAATCTGAAACCCGATTTTTTAGAGGAATTACATGGTGTAGGTTTATTACAAATTGTCGATATTGAACAGGAACGCTTTATCCATCAGGAAGCATTGAGCGATCTTGAACGAATTATTAGAATTCACAACGAACTCAATGTAAATATTGAAGGGATTGATGTTGTTTTTAATTTATTAAAAAAGGTAAACACTCTGCAAAGCGAAGTTTCACTGTTAAAAAACAGATTATATTTTTACGAAAACGACTAACAAAAAATAATTTATTACATTTCGTTTTTGTTAGCCTATGAAATCTATTTACTCTTCCATTAAACTACGTTTGTTAATTTCATTAGTACTTTACTTTGTCTTTACAATTATTATGGTACAAGCACAAAATCAAACTTCAGAATCTATTTTAAATTCCCATAGACCATTAAGTAAAACCTTTATTCTGGGAAAATTTGAATATCAAACAGATGCTTCTTTCGTTAAAGTAGCTCCGGAATTATCAAACAAAACAATCTACCTTCAACAGGAAGTTTATTCAGCTTTTTTAAATATGCAGGCTGCCGCATTAAAGGATAGTGTTCAGTTTATAATCGTTTCCGGTACACGAAATTTCGAAGAGCAAAAAGGGATCTGGGAACGCAAATGGAAAGCCAATGATAATTTATCGCCTGTAGATCGTGCCAAAAAGATATTAGAATACAGTTCTATGCCGGGTACTTCCAGACATCATTGGGGTACAGATATGGACCTGAACAATCTAAGCAACAGCTATTTTGAATCTGGCGAAGGTTTAAAACTATATAACTGGCTTTTGGAACATGCCAATTCATTTGGCTTTTATCAGGTCTATACTTCGAAAACAAATGGCAGAACCGGCTACAACGAAGAAAAATGGCATTGGTCTTACCTTCCATTGGCCAGCAAATATTTAGCCTTTTACAATAAGCATATTTCCGAATCCGATATCCAAAATTTTAAAGGGAGTAATCTCGCTACCGAACTCAGAATGATTCCTGATTTTGTGAATGGCATTTCCTTTCGCTCTAAAAATTTCAAATAAATCCACAACAACTTGATTAAAAAGTAATTTTAATGCAATCGATTTAAAAATTTATTATTATTTTTAAATCAATACGTCGGAGTTTGTTTACATTTTTTTACTTTGACATTAATTTTAATACCACCTTAACTTTGGTCTTTTAAAAAGTCCGTCTTCAAGATTATGAATTTTAAAAAAGAGATTACCATTTACGATATTGCTAAAGAAACAAATTATTCCCCTTCTACAGTTTCAAGAGCATTAAATAACAATAGTAATATTAGCGAGAAGACCATAAAAAAAATACAGGAAGCCGCAAGAAAAATGGGCTACAGTCCAAACACCATGGCTGCCAATTTAAGGAATAGTAAAAGTAACACTATTGGTATTTTAATTTCTCGAATTAACCGTCCCTTTGTATCTAACCTTATAAGTGGAATAGAAGAAACTGCCCGAAATGCTGGCTATAACGTGATTATTTCGCAGTCTTACGATGAATACGAAATAGAAGTCAATAATTCTGAAGCTCTTTACAATTCCAGGATAGCGGGTTTAATATCTTCACTGGCAATGGAAACTCAAAATTACGAGCATTTTAAAAAATTTATAGATCAGGGAATTCCGGTGGTTTTCGTAGACAGGGTACCAGATTTATTTAATGTGTACAAAGTCATTATCGATAATTATTCGGCGGGATATAACGCGACGAAACATTTAATAGAACAAGGTTGTACACGCATTGCACATTTTGCCGGTTTACAACATCGCATGGTATTCCAGCACCGAAAACAGGGCTATCTGAATGCTTTAAAAGAACATAATATTGCTGTAGACGAAAACTTAATTATACATTTTAAATCCTTAAGTTTAGAAGAAGGAAAAAAAGCCACTAAAACCTTACTGAAGTCTGAAACCCCTCCCGATGGTATTTTTTCTGCCAACGATACCGCGGCTGTAGGCGCTATAATGAGTGCTAAAAAACTTGGAGTAAAAATTCCTGATGATTTATGTATTATTGGCTTTAACAACGACCCTATTGCGACAATTGTAGACCCTCCACTATCGACTATAAAGCATCCGGCTAGAAAAATGGGGGAATTGTCGGCCTTACGCGTGTTAAACCACACACACGACAATACTATAACCAAAGTTTCAGAAATTTCTATGTTAAAAACCGAAGTTTTGGTTCGTGCCTCTTCCTCACGAAAAAAAGAAAAGCCCAGTTAACAAAAATTAACTGAGCCTAGCTTAACAAACACAAACATTAATACTAATTATATCATCAAATAACTAACAATCTCAATAACAGGTAATAATTTAGTTAAATATATACTATTTCAGTAAATAAAACAATCGATTGCATGTTTATTTCATTCAGTTGCATAATTTTCCCTAATTTGCATTTATAAATGACTGTTAATCTATACTTTTATAAATAACAATCGATTTCATAAATTTTCAAATTAAATTAACTATTATACATATAACCCATTCATAATTTAAGCTATCTAAAACTATGGATGTATTAAAAAACCCAAAACAATGACACAAAAAACTGCTATAGTTACCGGTGGTAATGCCGGTTTAGGTTACGCTATTGCTAAGAAATTCTGCGAAAACAACATTAAAACCTACATTATAGGACGTTCTGTAGAAAAAACAGAACAGGCTGCAAAAGAAATGGGCGTTAACGCCTATCCTTTAATTCTGGATGTAACAGACTTAGAAAGACTTCCGGAAGTTGTTTCGCAAATTGCATCCGAATCTTCTTCCATCGATATTTTGGTAAATAATGCCGGGATCAACCAGAAAAAGGAATTTCTGGATGTTAGCAATGAAGAATTTCAAAATATAATAAATACCAATGTATTAAGTGTATTTGCTATAAGCCGGGAAGTTGCCAAAGTTATGAAAGCACAAGGCGCCGGAACAATAGTAAATATTAGCTCTATGGCAGCCCAGTATGGTTTACCTAAAGTAATTGCTTATTCTGCAAGTAAAACAGCAATAGAAGGTATGACAAGAGCTATGGCTGTAGATCTGGCTCAATTTAATATCAGAGTAAACTGTGTCGCTCCTGGATTTATAAAAACCAATATGTCTTCGAAAGCATTAGACAGCGAACCGGAACGTAAACAACGCGTTCTTAGCAGAACGCCTATGGGAAAATTAGGTTTACCTGAAGATATTGCAGATGCTGTTTATTACCTGTCCTCAGATCAGGCTAAATTCACTACAGGGATTGTAATGCCGGTAGATGGCGGAAATTGTATAGGATTTTAATACCCCATAGTACATGAAAAAAATGCAGCAAACCATGCGTTGGTATGGACCCAACGACACGGTTAAATTAAAAGATATACGTCAAGCCGGAGTTACTGAAATTGTTACAGCTTTACACCATGTTCCTGTTGGAGATATCTGGACAGTAGAAGCTATTAAAGACCATCAGAATTTAGTAAAGGAAGCAGGAATGGAATGGACTGTAATAGAAAGTTTACCGGTTCATGAAGACATAAAACGCAAAGCAGGAGATTATAAAACCTTTATAGAAAATTATAAAATCAGTCTTAAAAACATTGCTACCTGCGGCATCAAAGTAGTTACCTACAACTTTATGCCTATTCTGGACTGGGTGCGTACGCATCATGCATTTGAAAACACAGATGGCACAAAAGCGTTATTATTCAACAAAATAGCCTTTATTTATTTTGAAGTTTTCCTGCTAAAACGACCGGGAGCCGAAAGCCAGTTTACAGAAGAAGAACTGCAAAGCGCCGAGGAATATGGCGCTGGTTTAACTCCGGATGAAAAACAAATATTATTCGATAATGTTTTATTAGGTCTGCCGGGTAGTAAAATAAACTTTACTCCAGAAGACATTTTAACACTACTCGAAAAATATAAAGATATAAACGACGAAAAATTAAGAACCCATTTGATAGAATTTTTGTCGGAAGTTGCACCTGTTGCTCAGGAATGCGGTGTAAATCTGGCGATTCATCCAGATGATCCTCCATTCTCAGTTTTAGGTTTACCCCGAGTAGTTTGTACCGAACAGGATTTAAAGCAAATTTTTGATGCTGTACCCATTCAAGCCAATGGTTTATGTTATTGTACCGGATCATTAGGAGCACATCCTGATAACAATTTATTAGACATTATTGATGCCTTTGAAGATCGTATACATTTCCTGCATTTAAGAAATGTAATACGTGAAAACGAAAATATTTTCAGAGAATCTGAGCATTTATACGGTTCAAATCCAGTAGAAGCCATTATGGAAAAACTGCTTTTACTGATGCAAAAAAGAGATATTAGCTTACCTATGCGACCAGATCACGGCTTTTTACACGATATGGAAGCCGGTATAAAACAATACGCTGGTTATTCTCTTATTGGACGTTTAAAAGGACTGGCAGAAATGCGTGGTTTGGAATTAGGTTTAGCTTATAAACTAAAATAGCAGATTACCTTCCCAAAGGTTATTTTTAAAACTCAGGAATTCGATTAATTTCTGAGTTTTTTTATAAACTAATCTCTGCTCCCATTACTTTTAAAAAGGCACTGATAAATTCAGGATGAGCCGGCCATGCAGGAGCGGTTACCAGATTACCATCAACAAAAGCTTTATCAACCGCAATATTTTGAAACTCTCCTCCCGCTAAAGTAACTTCCGGACCAACTGCAGGATATGCTGTTAATTTTCGTCCTTTAACCACACGGGCAGCGGTTAAGATCTGAATGCCATGACATATGGCTGCTACAGGTTTATCTTCCTTAAAAAAATGCTGAACCATTTCAATCACTTTATCATTTAATCTTAAATATTCAGGAGCTCGACCTCCGGCTATTACTAAACCATCATAATGTTGTACTTCTACTTTATTAAAAGCATAATTAAGCACAAAATTATGTCCCGGTTTTTCCGAATACGTCTGATCTCCTTCAAAATCGTGTATGGCCGTTTTAATATAGTCGCCTTTAGTTTTATCCGGACACACGGCATGAACCTCATACCCTACCATTTGTAACATTTGAAACGGAACCATGGTTTCATAATCTTCAGTAAAATCTCCGGTGAGAAAAAGCACTTTTTTCATGACTATTTAATTTAATTGGTATTTCCTTTAGGCTATTAAAGTTACAAGGAAATCATGGGTAAATCTGACTTTCTCTGTTAAAATAATGATAATGTTCCTCATAGAATTAATTTCCTGAAACATTCAAAATATGGCTTTATAAAATTTAGAAATCCTAACTTTTTGCAATTTAACTCGTTCTTTTCCGTTTTAATAAAAACGTGCTATTTTCGCACTCCAAAATAAATACGCCCTATGCAAAAAAACATGAAACATATTATAGCCATAATCATTTTGTGTATCTGCTTCACTTCCTGCGATACTCTGGATGAATTAACAAAATTCAATATTTCTTACGACGAACAAGTGAGTATCCCAACAGCCTCTCCTATCGATTTACCCTTTAATATTAGTACTCCGAAAATAAATACCAATTCCGATTCTAAATTTAATTCTAACGACACAGCTAAAAATCTGGTAGAAGAAATACAACTTACGGAATTTAAATTAACCCTTACAAAACCAGATACGGAAGATTTAAGTTTTCTTGAAACCATAGAAGTCTACATCGCGGCCGATGATTTGCCGGATACTAAAATTGCATGGAATGCCACTCCCATTCAAAACCTGAGTAACGAATTACAACTGGAAACCTCGAATGAAGATTTAAAGGCTTATATTTTTAAAGAAGATTTCTATTTAAAATTTAAGTTCAGTACCGATGAGTTACTCACTCAGGAGCATGATATTAATATAAACACTACCTTTTTTGTTGATGCCAAAATTTTAGGTATTTAAACAAACAAGCGCCAAATGATTTTCATTTGGCACTTGTTTTTACTTATAGAATAATTTTTAAGCCGATGTTTCTAAATCGCGCATACTTTCCATTTTCTTTAATTGCAGAAAACCATTAATATCTTCAAAGTGTTCTTTAACACGTTTATTTCCAAATTCAAATACTTTAGTCGCTAAGCCATCAAGGAAGTCCCTGTCGTGAGACACAAGTATTAAAGTGCCATCGAAATCCAGCAAAGCATCCTTTATTATATCCTTAGTTTTCATATCCAGATGATTTGTAGGCTCATCCAGAATTAACACGTTAACTGGTTCTAAAAGCAGCTTTATCATAGCCAATCGTGTTTTCTCTCCCCCCGACAAAACTTTCACCTTTTTAGTAGAGGCATCGCCTCCAAACATAAAGGCTCCTAATAAATCCTTAATTTTATTACGTACATCTCCAACAGCAATACGGTCTATAGTTTCAAAAATAGTTAGTTCGCCATCCAGTAAGGAAGCCTGGTTTTGAGCAAAATAACCTATTTGTGCATTATGACCTAATTCCATATTCCCCTCAAACTCAATTTCACTCATAATCGCCTTTACCATAGTCGATTTTCCTTCTCCATTTTTCCCAACAAAAGCCACTTTCTGTCCGCGTTCTATAACCATATTAGCTTTACTAAATACGACATGGTCTCCGTAAGCTTTCGATAACTCGTTAACCACAACAGGATATTGGCCTGATCTTGGTGATGGTGGAAACTTTAATTTTAACGCTGCAGTATCTACCTCGTCAACTTCTATAGGTTTAAGTTTCTCCAGCATTTTAACACGCGACTGTACCTGAAGTGTTTTGGAATATGTGCCTTTAAAACGATCGATAAATTCCTGGGTTTCGGCAATCATTTTCTGTTGTTCGTCGTAAGCCTTTTGCTGATGCGCTCTACGATCTTTACGCAACTCCAAATAATGAGAATATTTAGCTTTATAATCGTAAATACGTCCCATAGTAACTTCTATGGTTCGTGTAGTAATGTTATCTACAAAAGCGCGGTCGTGAGAAATTACAACTACAGCTTTCGCCTGATTGATTAAAAATTCTTCCAGCCATTGTATACTTTCAATATCCATATGATTGGTAGGCTCATCCAACAGGATTAAATCGGGTTTCTGCAACAAGATTTTAGCTAGTTCGATACGCATACGCCAACCTCCACTAAATTCGGAAGTAGGTCGTGAAAAATCACTTCGCACAAATCCTAAGCCCATTAACACCTTTTCAACCTCGGCTTCGTAATTTATTTCCTCAATAGAATAATACTTTTCACTAAGCTCTGAAACCTTTTCTATCAGCTTCATATATGCATCGCTTTCGTAATCCGTTCTAACCGTTAATTCTTCATTAATCGCGTCGATTTCAGACTTCATTTTAAAAATACCCGAAAAAGCCTTGGAGGTCTCCTCCATCACGGTGCACTTATCTTCTGTTAACAAGTGCTGCGGTAAATAAGAAATAATATAACCTTTAGGTGCCGAAACATTACCACGGGTAGGTTTACTGGCTCCTGCTATAATTTTTAACAAGGTAGATTTTCCTGCTCCATTTTTTCCCATTAAGGCAATTTTGTCGTTTTCGTTTATGGAAAAGGACACATCGCTAAACAATGTTGTTCCTCCAAATTCTACAGCAAGTCCGTCTATTGAAATCATATTTACAGCTATTATTTTTTTGAGTGGGCAAATATAGGTTTAATTCTAACATATTTATAGCTAAGCCCTAAAAAACAGCGCTACAGATTTTTAATATTTAGAGACCTGTAGCGCTGTAAGTAATAATATGTTGAGAGACTAAAAACTGTAGCCTATTCCGAAATTTAAGATGGGATATCCGTTACCGGAAATAATATCAAAAAGCTCATCGTAAGTCACCCTAAACGTTTCGCGTTGCCCGTTAACATCCCCGGTTACGTCCAAACTTCTAGGAAGCTTACCAAATGCATAACCAGCTTCGATAATACAGTACACTGCCCGACCATATTTCCAGCCTAGTTTTACATTAAACGACTCCAGCTGCTCTTTAACCGTACCGTTTCTAAAATCACGTCCATCTATATCTTCTCCGCTTAAACCACTTACTTCTGCATCCAGATTGGCGTAAGACAAAGATGCATATCCGCTTTTTCCTATACTTCGAAAATAAATATTGGTCCCTGCCTCAAAATATTTTGAATCTATATCGTTAATCGGAATCATGGCATAATCTACAAACGGCGCTATTCTATTCCCAAGTAAAGGCGTAACAAATTCAGCCTCCAGGCCAACACCGGAAGGGAATCCTGTTTTTATAGCAATCCGGAATGGGTTAATATCTTCCTGCCTTTGGGACACCCCTAAAAATGGAATACTAAAAATTAAAATTAAAATCAGAGATCTCATAATAAAAAGTTCATTATTGGTTAATAGCAGTATAAAGATAGTTTAAAAAAGGCAGTTTCCAAGACTCTGCATATTTTAAGCCACCTATCCTTCCTTCTCTCTTTTATTCACAGTTTGCTTTTACGCTAATTTTGCGCGTGTTAAAATCCATAGATTTGAAACCGTTTTTGTAATTTTAGAACACGCAATTAATCCTAAAAAACCTTTAAAATGCCGGAAACGTTAACCAATGAGCATATACAAGAATTGTCTGAAGCTGTTGCCATACTGGAATCTCCAAGTATCGCCGCCAGAATAACTAATGTAATAGGCATGCCTATCGAGCGTATACTGGAATCTATCCCTAAAGACTGGCAATCTAAAATTGAAGACATCACACAAAAATCACTTACTAAAGCTACAGAAATTGCCATCTGGTCTTTAAAGGAAAATACAACTAATACACCTTCTAATATACTCCATAAAATGGGAGCTGCGGTTTCAGGAGGTGTAGGTGGATTCTTTGGCTTGCCCGGTCTGGCTTTAGAACTTCCGGTATCAACAACCATTATGCTGCGCTCAATTGCTGATATCGCACAATCTCAAGGCGAATATTTAAACGATATAGATACAAAATTAGCCTGTATAGAAGTTTTTGCTTTGGGAGGCGAAAGTAAATGGGACGATAGTAGCGAAAGTGGCTATTTTATTATTCGGGCAGCCTTAGCTAAATCGGTTAGCGAAGCCACACATTTTATAGCTACAAAAAAAATAACCGAAGAAAGTGCCCCTGCATTGGTTAAATTAATTACCCAGATAGCTTCCAGATTTAATGTTTTAGTCACCGAAAAAGTAGCTGCTCAAGCCGTTCCTGCTATTGGTGCCGTTGCCGGGAGTGTAATAAACACTATTTTTATTAACCATTTTCAAAATATGGCAAAAGGCCATTTTATAGTTAGAAAACTGGAACGCATTTACGGTACAGAGTTAACCAAAACCTGGTACCACAAAATACTTGAACTAAACTAAATTTTAATTGCCGCGTCTGCTTCCTTCCCCAATCTGGAAGCTATAATACTGATAATAAAAATCTGAGTGGCATGAAACAACATAAGGGGTAATAAAATAACACTGGATGCTGCAGTGTTTTTAAAGAGAATCTTATAAAAAATAGTACCGTGTACCAATGATTTTTTTGTTCCGCAAAACTGAGCTGTAATGATATCCTCTCTGTTAAATTTTAATTTTGACGCAATAAATCCAATAAGGTAAAACACAAGGTAAAAAACAGCAATTACAATAAGGAAAAGAATCCCCAAATCAATCCAGTTAATACTACTAAACACATGGTTATAAAAGGATTCTGAAAAACTTTTATAAATAATTAGTAAAATAACTGATTTATCAAAAGTACTTAGCTGTTTACTGTATTTAACCGCAAAGGAGTGGCCATACCGTTGAAGTGCCAATCCTAAAATAACCGGCAAAATAATACCCACAATCAGGTTGATATATATGGTTGAATAATCGAAATCTGTACCCGACTTTTCAAGGAACAAGCCAACCCAAAGTGGAGTTACCAGTATTCCTATAATTCCTGAAATACTGGCATTAAATATAGCTGCCGGCACATTTCCTCTGGCCAGCGAAACCATGACTACTGACGAGGATACCGTAGATGGTAATGCAGCCATAAATAATAAAGCCATCCAGAATTCCTGTTGTTCTTCGGTTCTTATAAACGGATGAACCAGTAAAATTATCAACGGGAATAAAACAAAAGTCGATAACTGAACCAGTATATGTAATTTCCAGTTAAACAACCCGCTTTTAATCTGTGTCGGACTCAATTTTAATCCGTAGAAAAAGAAAATCAGAAAAAATCCAACCGCACTAATGGCTGCTATGGGAATGGGGCTACTCGGTATCCCAAATTGAGGAAAAAAATATGCAAAAACAATGGTAGCAATAATTGCTAATACAAAACGATCTATTTTAAATGCCATACACTTAAATTAATCCTGCTAAGTAACACAATTTTTACGGCACTTGCTATTACTTTATATTCAGAATAGACTATTTAACAAAAGTGTACTACAGCCTTTACCCTAGTAACAATTCGTTATTAATAATCGTATTCATCAGGTGGATTTTGTTTTAATTTTTCCGCGTTCCATTTAATCGTTTCCCCATTCAATTTTACTGTTTTAAACATAACTTCTTCTGCAAAATCAACAAAGGGGTTACGCCCGGTTTCTTTCACCTTAAAGCGATTTAAATTAATATTCCTGATAGGCTTTTTATTATACCCTTTTAAATAAATGCCATAATTATTTGCCTTCTCACACTTTACATTGCTTAGGTTAATATTGTTAATTGTACTGGGAAATCCGAAGCCTTCATTATGGTAATTAGAAGTAATCATAAAACAATCCAATACTTCACCAAACTCAACATTTTTAATAAAAATATCGGATATTTCACCACCCCGATCCGGATTGGATTTTAAATACACCCCACGTTTTACATACCCCGCATAGGTACAATTTTCAACAAAAACATTTCTAACCCCTGAAGACATTTCACTCCCTATAACCAATGCATGCAGACCTTTAAAAGCACAATTGCGTACTACGATATTTTCGCTAGGCATTTGCATTGCTCTTCCCTCATGGTCGCGTCCTGCTTTAATTGCTACATTATCGTCGTTATTATTAAAACGAATATTTTCAATTAAAATATCTCTGGAATACTCTAAATCTATGCCATCGTTATTTTTATTCTGAGCATCATATTTTACCCCTCGTAAAATTGCATTCTCACATTTTAACAAATGTACACACCAAAAGGGGGAATCTTCAATACTAACATCTTCAATTAAAATTGTTTTACAATCAAAAAACTGAATTAACTGCGGACGCAGATAATGCCCCTTTCCAAACTGCCGTTCTTCAAAAGGAATTGAATTATGATTCATTTCGCGAGAACGCAATTGATCTTCCTTTTGTAATGGATGCCAGGTCGCAAAAGTATCTGAAGATTCTCCATCTATAATTCCTTTTCCGGTGATGGCTATATTTTCTTTTTGATAAGCATAAATAAACGGACTATAATTGTACAAAATCGTCCCTTCCCAACTGGTTAATACTAATGGATACGACTCCGGATTAGAACTGAATTTTAATACAGCACCTTCCTGCAATTCTAAATTTAAATGACTTTCCAGATGTAATGGCCCCTCCAGGAAATAATTCCCTTTTGGTACTTCCACTTTTCCGCCACCGGCTTGCTTACATTCCTGTATGGCCTGATCGAAAGCTGGTTTGGCATTTGTTATGCCATCTGCAATCGCTCCATAATCTATTACAGAAAAAACACGATTTTGAAATTCAGGTTCATTAATACGTTTAAGAATAGTAGCCTTGGCGTCTAAATGCTGTGCCGATAAAATAATTACAGAAAACAAATGCAGAGAAAGCACCAGTTTTTTTACACAATTTCGCATACCGGAATTATTTCATTTTTAATACAACAGCAGAAGATTCCACTTCATTACCTAAAGTAGTCAGTTTGGTAAAATCTGTGCTGTTTGTTGAATTCAAAATAATATCGCTATTCTTTGTTCCGTTGATACGAATTGCGTCTTTAGCTTCTGAATTGAATGTAATATCGGACAATTCTAAATCCTTGGTATTATAAATATCGAAGATCTTGGAATCTGCAATATTCATAGAAATGTTGTTAATTTTAACATCGCTGGCATCAATTATAGCAAACCCTTCATCTGAATGAATAATCATATCGCTTATCGAAATATGTTCAATATTCATTTCGGGTAAGCCCTGAAGAAAAACAGCCATTTTTGCACCGTTAATTACTACATCCTTAATCGAAATATTTTTAAACTGGGGTGTTTCTTCGGTAACCGGATGCACGTCTGTTGGTCCCTGCATTCCACCTTTTTCCATCATTTCTGAAACAGATAATCCACCATAATACAAATTAAAGGAAATGGCATTTGTTGGAATATCAAGCATTCTAACATTCGAAATAAAAACGTTTTCTACAACACCTCCTCTACCGCGCTTACTTTTAAAACGCAGACCTACATCGGTTCCCATAAAAGTACAATTTGAAACATGCATATTCTTTACGCCTCCGGACATTTCACTTCCTACAGTAACACCGCCATGACCATGATATACGATATTATTTCTAATGATAATATTTTCGGTTGGCACTCCCCGATCTCTACCGTCTTTATCTTTACCTGATTTAACACAGATTGCATCATCTCCCACATCGAAACTGGAATTTTCAACTATCACATTTTTACAGGATTCTACATCAAGCCCATCACCATTTTGGGAATACCATGGATTCCTAACGGTCAGGTTTCTAACAATTAAATCTTCTACGCCTAAAGGGTGAATATTCCATGCCGGGGAATTTTGAAATACAGGCCCATCAAACATAATGCGTTTACTGTTTTGAATACTTATAAACACCGGGCGAAGAAAGTCGTGAATAGTTTCAAATTCTTCCTTTGTAGTCAAATCCTTTCTAACGTTAAGTTCGGCACTCTCAGCTGCATTTTTATATTGCTCTGATGGATACCAGATACGTTCATCTTTATCTACAAAGCCTCCTGAATTCACCAGCTTTTTCCATTGCTCTGCAGTTAATTTACTTCGTTTTACATGACGCCAGGCCTCTCCAGAACCATCCCAAACTCCAGTTCCTGTAAAAGCTACATCTTCCAGATTTTCGCCATAAACCGGGGATAAACACCGCCAGGTATCCAATCCTTCAAAGCTGGTTTCTATTATTGGATATAAGGTTTTGTCTTTTGAAAATTTTATAATAGCCCCCTGCTCTGCATGCAATTCCAGATGGCTTTTTAAAATAATAGGCCCTGTTAACCACACGCCCGGAGGAATAACAACCGTTCCTCCACCGTTAGAGGTTACAGCCTCTATTGCTGCTGTAAAAGCCTGAGTGTTTAATGTTTCTCCATCGTTTACCGCTCCGAAATCTTTTAAGTTTACCTGATAGTCTGGTATGCGCGGTTCTTCTACCTTAGTCATTTTAAACTCTATACCTTCATAGGTTTCTGAATGCAAGTCGCCACTGCTTTCCTTACTTTTTGTTTCACTTTGGTTCTGGCAACTAAACACAAATAACATACTTAATATAAAGTTGTGTTTCATTATTCTCAATGTCATTTTAATTAGTTTTAGTTAGTTGTTTTGAATTATGGTTATTAAAATCTAATATAGTAAAAAAGTATCGGTTGAATAAACAATGTGTTTATTCAATGTAAATATGCTAAGATTTAACTAACAATATTATTAAATCAAAAAAATTAATTTATAAAAAATAAGGAGCTGATAAATATCAACCCCTTACTACAAATTCCTTTTCAAAATTTTCGTTACACTTAAAAAAATCGAAAATTATGTAAACAATATGTCTAATATATTGCTAGCTATCTTTTAAAACTATTAAATGCAGCACGTTCCAATTCTTCCCTAAAATCAGGATGCGCTATGTTTATAAGTGCACTTGCTCGTTGTCTCAGATTTTTACCAAACAAATCTGCCACACCATATTCCGTTACTACATAATGTACATTTGCTCTTGTAGTGGTTACCCCTGCACCAACTTTTAGAAAGCTAGTAATTTTTGAAATACCATTATGCGTTACCGAAGGCATAGCAAAAATTGGCTTTCCACCTTCCGAGAGCGAAGCGCCTCTTATAAAATCCATCTGCCCACCAACACCTGAGTATTGTCTGTTTCCAATGGTGTCTGCACAAATCTGTCCGGTTAAATCTATTTCAATCGCACTGTTTATTGCAGTCGCCTTAGGATTACGTCTGATTATAGCGGTATCGTTAGTATAAGCTGCCTCTTTAAAATGCACAATTGGATTTTCATGTACAAAATCATACAGCGCTTTAGTTCCAATAGCAAAACAGGTTACAATTTTTCCTGTTTTCACTTCTTTATCCTCTCCCGTAATTACCCCACTTTCAACCAATGGCAAAATACCATCTGAAAACATTTCAGTATGAATCCCAATACGTTTATGATTTTTTAAATTATTTAAGACGGCATTAGGAATATTACCTATACCAATCTGCAAGGTTGCTCCGTCCTCTATCAATCCAGCGACATTTGCTCCTATTTGCTTTTCAATTTCAGATAAATTTTGTTTTTCCACACAATGAATTTCCGATTCATGTTCTACGCCAAAATCTATTTTACTGAAATGTATTACTCCATCACCATGTGTTTTAGGAACCTTTGGATTTATTTGAGCGATAACAATTTTAGAATTCTGAATTACCGGCAAGGTAATATCTACCGATGTTCCTAAAGAGCAAAATCCATGCTGATCGGGTGGAGACACCTGAATAAACGCAACATCTACAGGCAAAATATTGCGACGAAACAACAGGTGAACTTCACTTAAAAATATTGGCATGTAATCTGCGTTTACGGCATTCCTTACATTACCAGCTATAAATAAACTGTTTATTTTAAAGGCTTTATTATAGGGTTCTTCTGTATATTTCGCTTTACCTTCGGTATGAATCTGAACAATTTCAACATCCTTCAACTCTTTATAACGATCACTCAAAGCATCGATTAAAAAATTTGGAGTCATAGCCGCTCCCTGGAAAAAAACCCGGTTACCACTATTTACTTTCGATACTGCTTCAGTTATGGATACTATCTTCATTTATGTTTTTTCTGAATTACGGGTCAAAATTACAATTCTAAAATACGCCAAATTATGATTTCTATCAGGATTAACATGCCTTCACCCTTAGCAGACCTAACGAACCTCATTGTTAAGTATTTAAATTTTAACAGGTTTTACACTTGCTGCTTTTTTATAAAAGCATCTAATTTAGCATTAGTTTTGTACTGAAACTTTGTTTTAAAATACGCAGTACCACCTAGCAAAGAACCTTTAAACCCCATGGCAAGTTTAGCCCATTTATGCAAATCAAATTCATCGGTGTGTTTGTAAATTAATCCGTCTTTAAACTCAAAAACAGCATGTACTCTATTGACAACCTGTTTTTCCGGTTTACCAAAAATATAAGACACATTCCAATCACACGAACCTTCATTACCTTCTACCTTTATATTAGAATACTGCACTTTAAAGGCCTTGCCTTGCTGCGATTTGCACAACATGCGCCACATATTTTTAGCGCGTTCTCCTTTAAGTGTCCCAAAAGCAGGATCGTGAAACGTAACCTCCGGATGATAACAAGCGACCATCCCTTCCGGATTGAGATTGTTAAAGGCTGTATAAAAAGAAATAATAAGATCTTCCATAGAGTTTTTAATTTAAACACCTATGTATTAAGTTAAAAACTTTATCGCCTTTAAAAAAACTTTAGAGTAATTATTTGTTAACCAGTTGCTAATCTAAAACATATATAAGTTCTACTGCTCCACTGGCAAAATGTTTTGAAGATTTTAATTTTAAATTCGTTTCCTTAGGAATGTTTTCGAAAAGATCTATCCCTTCCGAAATAATGATTGGCATAATATATAATTGAATTTCATCTATTAAACCAGCATTTAAAAGCAAGGTGTTTATTTGTCCGCCACCTACCAACCAGATATCCTTACCTTCTTTTAATTTTAAATCGCGAATAAAATCCAGATGGTGTTCAGCAACATACATTACATTTCTATCGTTGCGCAGACTTTTATTTCTGGTAAAAACATAATTGCGTTTATCCCGATACGGAAAATCTATTTCCCAGCTTAAAATCTGAGCATAGGTAGAATTTCCCTGTAAGGTGGTATCAATAGAGTCGTAAAATGAAGCGTAACCATAATCGGATTCGTCCGGATTTGGAATAGTCTCCAGCCATTCCACGCTCCCGTCAGAAGCAGCAATTTTTCCATTTAAACTCATTGCGATATATAATTTTACTTTTTTCATAAAGCAGCATTTAGGTTAGTTTGATTTAATAGCAGTTTCATATCGCAGTTTTTTTTGATTTCGGACTTTAAAGCCGAACATAGCTTACTAAATATATAAAAAAATTATGATTTATTTAACAATTTTAATTTTAGCTGTACAGATTTTAATGCTCTTAGGTAAATAGTCCCTCTGGCCATGAATAGCTTCCTAGCTATATAGTTATTTTTTTTGAAGTATTTCCATTAAATACCATATAATAACAAAATCACAATTAGGTAAACATTACCTCCAGTAATACCAATTTATTATTCCTCCACTATATAACAGGTACAAAAAAAAGGACGTTTCGAAAAACGTCCTCTTTACGAGATATGATATGAATTGATGGATTTATTTTAATGGTTACTCTGAAAAAATTAATTAATATGGAATTACATATTAATCCATTCTCCTGATTCATTGGCATAAATGGTTTTAAAATCCCCGTCTATACTTAATATTAACTTATATTCCTTCGCGTCGTTTACATAAGCCTTAGCAATGGTTGCTTCCGAAAAATCTGCTGCTACCGCATCGGTAACGGCTATTGGCAAATCGCTTACAGCAATTTCTTTAAAATTATCCTGAGCGACTTCAATTGTATTATTCAGAGGTGAATTTGTCGCCGTAATTAGCGAAAAACTACCAAATACTAATGCTGCTGCTATTACTACTTTTTTCATGATTTCTTTCTTTTAAATTATTAATTAAATGTACTAAGAGTGGTTATTGGTTTATTTATTGATCCAGTTTCCGTTTTGGTCGGCATAGACTACTTTTACTACACCGTCTAAACTTAATTCCAGTTTATATTCTTTCAGCTCATTTACATAGGCCTGATCAATGTCTGCTCCAGTAAAATCTTTTTGAACGGCCTCTAAAATTGAAACCGGTAAATTATTTATAGTTATTTCTGAAAATTCTTCCTGAAAAATTTCATCCATAATACCATCGTGAAAAAATATGGTTTGGGAAGGATTCGCGTAAGAAGCTGCTCCTCCTAAAACTAATGCTGATGCTAAAACTATATTTTTCATGTTGTTTGTATTTATTGTAATCATGTTTATTACTAATACTATTGAAAATAACGTGCCATTCATCCTTTAAATCACAAACCACATCCTAAACACCTAAAAAACAACAAACTACATCGTTTTCAAAAACTTACACACTGGAAAAACTGAGTAAAAAGTGTGAAAAACAAAAAAATCCTGTGTAATAATTACACAGGAATTTTTTAAATCAGAGTGTTTTCAGCTTAATTATTCCGTTTATAAAAAATATAATCGGTAACCAATGGTGTAATACCTCCCTGTTTTAATTCTAAAATTATTTGTCCTTTATGGTGAGAAAAGTGATTGGTTATATGAAACAGAATATCTTTTATGGTATTGGTATATTGTTCTCCTTTAGAATTTGTATATACAATTTCTGTATTTATATCCATCGTTTCTAAAATCCTTAAAGAAGTATTTAAATTTGACTCATCTAAAGTTGTCATGACCTTAAAAGTGTGAAGATCGTTTACCCCAAGAGAAGTTTCTCCTATAATTCTGGCATTCCATATTTGGTGCGCATTAAAACAATGAGACAGTAATTCCTGAGCGCGAACGGAAACTTGAGCACTATTCTCAAGACACTGCTTAATTAATAACTGATTGAAATGATGATGGTAATTAAACAAATCTTTTAAAAAGCCTTTCATTTTTTCAGTTATTAATTTATTTCTAATTTACAATTCTAATTTCGCATTATGCGCCTGTATTTCTTCCAGGTAGTCATGCATATTAAATTCAGACGGGTCAAAACTGGCACTTCGCTTTTTTGCCTGCTTTTGACGCTTTATACTTCTGGCAAAGCGTCTCACACTGTCTTCCGAATCCAGAATAAGTCCGGGTACAGGTATACTTTTATAATCTTTGTCCTTTGCTACCATAGTAAAATAAGACGAATTACAATGTTTAACTACTCCGGTATGAATATTTTCCGATTCTACTCTAAGTCCAACTACCATAGATGTGCGCCCGGTATAATTTACAGACGCTTTTAAGGTTACCAATTCCCCTACCTCAATAGCATTTAAAAAATCCACCTTATTTACCGAAGCGGTTACCGAGTAATGCTCTGAATGCTTGGAAGCACAGGCAAAAGCAATCTGATCCATTAAATTTAAGATATACCCTCCGTGAATTTTCCCTCTAAAATTGGAGTGAGATGGTAGCATTAATTGCGTCATTGTTATTTGAGAATCTTCTATGCGTTTAAATTTCATGTTTTCTATAATCCTAATTTGTAAAATAAAAGTACTTCTTTTTTAAATAACATTAGCTTCGAGCCGTGTTACTTTTTAAATTGTGTTAACTACATTTGTTATCTAAAATCAATTAATTTTAAAACTTTAAACGGGATATAAATGGCATCAGGATTTTTCGCTTTATTAGACGACATAGCTGCATTAATGGACGACGTAGCAACTATGGGCAAGGTAGCTACTAAAAAAACAGCAGGTATACTAGGTGATGATCTTGCTGTAAATGCCGAAAAAGCGTCTGGCTTTGTATCATCAAGAGAAATCCCAGTTTTATGGGCCATCACCAAAGGCTCGCTTAAAAATAAATTAATCATTCTTCCATTCGCTTTTGTATTAAGTGCAGTTTTACCTCAGGCCATACCTGTAATTTTAATTCTGGGCGGATTATATTTATCCTATGAAGGTGCCGAAAAAATATACGAATTTATAGTGCCTCATAAACAGTCTCACGATACTGAAAGCAAAAAATCCCTATCTAAAGAGGAGATATTAAGTCAGGAAAAAGATAAAATTAAAGCCGCTATTATTACCGACTTTATATTATCTGTTGAAATTGTAATTATAGCTTTAGGTACAGTTATAGATCAGCCACTTTTAAATCAGATTTTAATAGTTTCCTTTGTAGCCTTATTGGCTACCGTGGGTGTATATGGCATAGTCGCGCTAATTGTGCGTATGGACGACTTAGGATTAAAACTTATTAATTTAAATGAACGCGACGACAGTTTTTCCGATAAAATAGGAATAGCCTTGGTTAAAGGTCTGCCATTAGTTATAAAAAGTCTTGGGGTTATTGGTACTATTGCTCTGCTTCTGGTATCCGGTGGTATTTTTATGCACAACATACCTTATATACACGAACTTTTACATAGTCTGCCTACTATTTTAGGCGAACTGTTATCCGGAATTGTAATAGGTTTTATTGTCTTCTTTATTATTCATATTTTCAAAACCAGAAAAGACCTTTCGAAATCCCATTAATTAGCGATTTCAAAAGGCCTTAATTTAATTTATTATTTTAAGTTCTATTTTATAAAGCGATTCAGACGTACAGCTATACCGCCGCCTATAGCCGCTACATTATCTACAGAAACCACTCGTTCTGAGGCTGCATTTATCCCTTTATAATAGGCAAAAAGATCTATAAAACCGTTATGCCAGCCAACTTTACTCTGATAGTAAATACCGCTGTCTAAATCATCCTGAAATCCTACAGCATACCCAAAATCGATAGAAAAGAAAATCTTTTCGCCAAACTTTCCTCGTCCGGATACAGCGATAGGTAAAAACGAAAAATTATCGTATTTAAGGTTTAAACCATCTAAACCTACTTCCTTACCTGTAAACTGAGTAAACCCTGAAGCTCCACCTACTGCAAATACATGGGTTACCTGTACCAGGTAAGATACATCTGCTCCAAAATTCAATTTGGAAATATCGGTCACATCTCGCATTGGAGCGCCTATATGCCCGCCAATTCGCAGGCCTTCCTGCATTCTGTATTTATGTTGCGCGTACGTTTGAATTGTAAAGCCCAAAAAAGCGATACAAATAACTAGTAATTTTTTCATAATAGCTTTGGTTATAGTTAATAAGTTGGTTACAATATAATGCTTTTTTTAAAATCGAACTTAAGTAATCTACTGATACTAAAATAAGTTTATAAAGCCGACATACAGCAGCCTTAAAATTATTCCTTACTTTTAAAAGACTTTAAACATCTTTAGGATTATGGAATACACAGATGCAGATATTATTGAATTTCAAAAGCAGCTGGTAGATCTTTTTATGTCTTCAGATCGGTTTCCTGAAGGTTTAAAAGACGATATGGTTGATTATGTGAATTTCAAAAAAGCACTGATAACAGAATCAGACAAAGGCTGTGCGCTACTCGCCGTCTCTCATATTGCATTTCTTTTAGAAAAAGTCTTAAAACTTAAATTTGCTGGCACCCTAAAAGTTAAACAGCAACTTCTGGATTTTAATGGGCTTTTAGGATCTTTTTCTAATCGCGTTCTTATATGCCATGCACTCGGCCTTATATCGGAACAGCGCTTACACGAATTGGAGCTCATACACAAAATAGGCAACGCATTTGGCCACTCTGTGGTTATAGCTAGTTTTGATGATGAAAAAATCACAGAACTTTGTAATAATCTTCATTATACGTTCAAATCTAATTCCTCGGCTAAATCTAAATTTCTTACTTCGGTTTCCTTTGTTTCCGGAGGACTAACTGCGCTTCCCTACAGAAGTTGTCCTTTTACTGCACTTCCCGAAAAAGATATTTCCAAAGCCCAAAACATGAGTGAACTATTTAAAGAAACCATAAGCAGTATACTTGAACTTGAGAAAAAAACAAAAATGACTTAATCACCTCTCGGATCTGGTTTCAGCGGTAATTTTTTACTCCAGATAATGTCCGCCCCCTAATGAGTATTCGTACAACAATTCAAGATTCATGTCTGAAGACTAAGCTTTATGTACTAAAAATAGAATACTAAGTGTTAAAATTTCAGTATTGAGACCAAATATATTACTATTGAAATATTAGAAAATAGAGAAGAGAACAAAAATTAATTGTACATCACTTGACTAAAGAATACCGACTAACTACTCATTATTAAACGATTCACCGAATAACTGTATAATCGACTCACGACTAAAGACTACAAACTACTAACAACTAATGACTACATACTAAAAACTACCCCACTAAACTACTCTGTGATTTCAGAAGTATACTTTCGTCTTCAGATTCGACTTCGGGCCCCAGCTGTTGAAGACAGTGTTAATCATAAAAAGCTGTTTGAGAAGGCTTAAAGCCGACGAGTTCTTTTTATGTAACCGGCAAAACGATTCTGAGTGAACAAGAATCTGCAGACTAGACCTTTTTGGTTCTTTTTGGGGCAATGCCAAAAAGAATAAAATTTAAAATCCGTTGTCACTTCGAGTGGTTTTGTGGAGCGCAGGGGAACAAAATTGTATCGAGAAGAGTTTGAGTCTCGATAGAGTCTTATCTGCTAAAGATAAGTGTATGAAAATTATTTACAACCCCTCTAAATAATTTATGCTTCTCACTTTTTTCATTGATAAAAAAGTAAGCAAAAAATCTAGGCTTACGAAAGTATTTCTAAACGTATTGTTTGATTCCTAAATTTTAGGAACTCGCTACGCTCAAACCTACCTGCCGGTAGGCAGGCAGCCTAAAATTTCACGGAATCTTCACGTCACGTTTTACGATATACTTTCGGTAGGCCATGTTTGGCATTCGCTTACATTAATCGTATTCTTCTTGTATCTTGAAAACAGAGTTATTACAGCGAACGACTCTCTATTAACGATTACACCACTATACTACTACTCCATTACCCCACTTCACTACTCACAACTAATGCTTCACGATTAACGCCTAACGACTACACTACTATACCATTCTCCTATTATACTACTACAGACTAAAAACTACCCCGCTTTACTACTCCGTAATTTCAGAAGTATGCTTTCGTCCTCAGATTCGACTTCGGGACCCAGCCGTTGAAGACGGTGTTAAGCATAAAAAGCTGTTTGAGGAGGCTTGAAGCCGACGAGTTCTTTTTATGTAACCGACAAAACGATTCTGGGTGAACAAGAATCTGCAGACTAGACCTTTTTGGTTCCTTTTGGGGCAATGCCAAAAAAAACAAATTACAAATTAATAAACACTAAACTAACACAAGAAATTCAATGTCAGGTAGTTTGAAATAAGAGTTATTACAACTAACGACTCACGATTAACGATTCTCGACTACACCACTATACTACTCCTCCATTACCCCACTTCACTATTCAATACTTAAGACTAAAAACTTACGACTAATGACTACAGACTAACCATCTAACCAAGCACCTCAATCCATTTCAACTTTACCAACTCCCAGTCAAAGCCCTCCACTTTTTTACGCGCCTGAATGGCCAAAGTATTGGTCTGTTGCGGATGATGTACCAGCCGAATGATTTCTGAAACAAAAGCCTGAGCATTATTAGGTGGCACCAATACCCCGTCTACACCATCTTCAATCAAATACGGCATCCCACCGACATTAGTAGATACAACCGGTAGCCCCAACACCATGGCTTCTATCACGCTCACAGGCATATTATCAAAATTTGTGGTGTTGATAAACAGATTATATTCCTTAGACAAGCTGATCCATTCTGCTTTACTCAGCTTTCCGGTAAACTTAATTTGAACACCTAAACGATTAGCATATACTTTAACCTCAGCCAGTGAACCATCGGTATCCGGTCCCACCATACACAATTCAGTGGGATAACCTTTCTCCTGTAAGCCCTTTAAAATGTCCACGGCCAGCTTCGGATTGTAGATATTAGAAAAGGAACGCACCCACAGCAGGCCGATATTGTCATAAGTTCTTGTCTTAAACGGGTACTGCTCTAAATTGAGACTGTTGGGTATGTACACGACATTACTATATCCTGCGTTTTCAAACGCAACCTGTAAATACAAAGAAGGAGACACCAGCGTTTTTGCATTCTTAAAAATACGCTCACTTAATTTGGGATGTTCCTGTAAACGCTGTGGTAAATTCCCGCCATGTAATATAGGTATATATGGTAATCCAAGTAAACAACAACACTGACTCACGGCCAGTGCATAATAGAAGTTCTGGGTGCTATAGGTATCTATAAGCACAACATCGGCCCATGTCTTAAAACGGAAACAAGCCCCTACCATATCCAGTAACCTCAAAACTTTAGCAGTATACCCCGACTTACAGCGTACTGTATACCCTTCATCTTCCAGAGCAGCAGCCAGTCCCTGCATAAAAGCCGTATTCGTCTTAGGATTCGATAAGTTGTTGCCTAGGTACAGGACGTTTTTTGTCATAAGTTACTCGTAATAAAGCTAATCCATAAATAAATCCGGGGGCAGCAATACGCATAGAGGAATGGTTAATAGTTGCAAACCAAAAGATTAAAAAAGCATAAAACATGACATTCCCCTTGTGTTGTCCCCGAAATGACAATGGTTTAATTATTAATATCAGTAATATCATTACCCCCAACATGCCATGTTCAGATAAAATTCGGCTCACTTCATTGTGTGAGGCTACAATGTTCCCTTCCTCTTCGAGACGTACCTGTTTCATAACACTGGCACCTACTCCCAGAAACGGATGATTAATAAAACCTTCAAATTCACGCACAAACAAATCAACACGTCCTGTAGATAAATCTTCCTTCTCTCGTCCTAGTGCATCTTTATTGACATAACGATTTTCAATTAAGCCATTGGTCTGGTTTTTAGTAATGCTCCAGGTTAATAGCACACCTGCTAACAATAAAACAAATGAAAAAATTATCTGTTGCCGCCTTTTAAATCGAGATTGTGCATATAAAACAACTAAAAAACCAGCTATCATCATTACCGCTGCTATTACACCGCCTCTACTAAAAGTAATCAAGGCCCGATACGTTAATAAAGCCAGTAATATTAAATTTAATCCCTTTAAAAACACCGAAGGCGATTTCATAAAAAAGCGTACTATTAAGGCTACCATACCCAACCCCAATAAGGTTGATACCTGATTAGGTCCAAATCCACCCGATGCAGCATGATTAGATCCTGTTCCTGACAAGACCTCCTTGATACTTGGGTTATACAAAAACAAATACACCATCATAGCCAGGATTGGAAAACTCATACAGGCAACAACCTGTAGCAATTGTTCCTGATTAATTTTTTTATCATAGCAGTACAAGGCTGAAGCTCCCAGGCATACGGGACCACTTAATACGAAAGCGACAGAAGTCCTGAAATTTAAATCGAAACCTAAATTTATGGATGCTACTAATACACTAGGAAGTAATAGAATTAGGTAAATAAAATACGGGTAACTTTTACCGGAAACCCCGGTATAAAACATCCCCAGAAGCACTAATAAAATTATATAATATTTTGAAAACTCGTAAAACAATCCACCCCCTGTCATCCGGAACAAAGACTCTGCAGCCGACAAATAAGCACAACCGAATAATACCCACATAACTTTATCTGCTTGTGGAGCTACAATAATTTTAAAAATAAAATAAAAACAAACAACAGTAAAATACAGTTTAGAGAATCCAGGAATACCATAAATACAGCCACCCAAAACAAGGTGTAACACCACCAAAGCCACATACAAATCGTTTGTAAAATGATATTTTTTCTTTTGTTTTTTAGTGGATCGCATAACTCTTATTTATAGATAAATACACTTTAAAAATACGATCAAGAATTGCATCTGCATCAAATTCACTTTTAATATGGTTTTGTAAGTGCTTTCCGCAGGACTTGCGTTGCTTTTCGTTGTTCATAAAAAACATCAAAGCTTCAGCCAGAGTTTCTACATGCGCACTAGCGACAAGACACCCTGAAGCCCTGGATTGAATCACCCTCTTATTATCACCTACATCTGTTGCAATGACAGCCAGACCTCCTAATCCATACTCCAATAAAGATAAAGGCAAACCTTCCGATTTGGAAGCCAACACACCGATATCTGACTGAGAAATAATCCATTCCGTATCAGGACAACTGCCATACAAAAACACTTGTGTCTCCAAACCTAATACCTTTATAGTTTCAAAAAGTTGTTTTGAATAATCATCATTAAAATCCCTACCCACACAATGCAACGTCCAATCCGGATACTTTTGGGCTATTAAACCAAATGCTTCCAGCAAATTAAAATGATCTTTTTGTGGCCTTAAATTGGCAAGACATAAAATACGCTTCCCTACTTCCCCCTTTAAATGGGTTTTTCTTTTATAGTTTGAGTTTGCCACAAAGTTAGGAATGTAAGTCACACATTTACAGTTTAAATGTACCCGATGCCATCGTGCCAAAGCTTCATTTACAGTAATAGTAGCCTTAAAAAAATAAGAACACCAGAAAATGGCATGTTTTGGTCTCTGACTCAAAAACTCGCTTTGGCCATAATGGTCATGCCAGATAAGATCTATTTTAGGAATAACCCACTTTAATAGTGTTGCCAAAAAGAAAGAACTGGCGTGGGCATGCACTACACTTATATCCTCCTGTTTAACAAAAGTATATAAACGCCACAAGGCCTTGACATCTAAGATTCCATTTCTTTTCAGATATAAATACCCCACTGTATCGTCTACCGTATCCTTTAAGTCTCCTTCCGCACGAGTAGCACATAAATAAGACTTACTGATTTTAGACGTTAGACCATTGGCCAAATGTACAGCCATACGTTCGGCACCTCCAGCATTTAAACTATCTATTAACTGTAAAACACGCAATACTATTTCATTATTTTGAACACCAAATTATAAAGTATTAACCAGATCCCATTGCAATAACATTTGCTTTAGCCCCTCTTGTAAAGATGTTAATTCTCGTCCTAATATAGCTTTCATTTTAATGTTATTCGGGCAACGTCTACGCATATCGCCTTCTGATAAAGCCGGTAAATGAATGATTTCAGAACTTGAATTTGTAATTGATTTTATGGTATGCGCTAATTCTAATATCGTAATCTCGCTATGACTACCTACATTCAAAACTCCATTAATAAATTGATTTTGTGTCATAGCCTTAACACAGGTTTCAATAGTGTCATTTATAAAACAAAAGGATCGGGTTTGTAATCCATCGCCATAAATAGTAATAGGGGCACCCTGTTGTGCTGCTTTTAAAAACCGAGGAATAACAAAATCTTCACTTTGGTGCGGACCATAGGTATTAAAGAATCTAAAAACTGTATATGGTAATTCAAAATCTTTATAATAAGCTTTACAAAAAGCTTCTCCTACATTTTTCACAATAGCGTAAGGTAACCTGGAATTTAATGGTGTTGTACTTTCATGTTGTGGTACCTCAAAGGGCTCTCCATAAACCTCCGATGAACTGGAATAAAACACCCGTTTTACACCTGAATTTTTACTCAAAGACAAGATGTGCTTTATGCCTTCTATATCATCCAAAACGGCAATAGGATGCGCCAAAGTACGCTTAACCCCAACTACAGCTGCAAAATGAAATACATAATCAAAATCGAAACGACCAAATATAGGCACGATATCATTATAATCATTTACATTGGCCTTAATAAAAATAACATTTTCCCGTTCAGGTACGTGGCTACGTACACCAGTTAATAAATTATCTACAATTACAATTCTATTATTTGTATCTCCAGCAAGGATTTTTGCCAGTTGGCTTCCTATATTCCCGGCACCTCCTGTAATTAATATTGTGGTCATAGCGTTCAATAAAAAGATTGGTTAACATTGGAGTTAAATGGCTTGTTGTTAAAGTTAACCAATAAATCCTGTTTTCAAAATTTATCTCAAACTTATCGACCTACTATCCTTTAGCCTCGGTAAACCTCTACGATAAATCCCAAATGACCTATACCCAACTTTTAAAACTGCCGTCCAGAACCTGTCGTATATCATTTTCTAAACGGTCAAAAGTATACTGTTGCGACCATTGCAAGGCCTTCAGCGCCATAAGCTCAAGATTTTCCGTTTTATAGACCTTTAAAAAATGAGCTACGGCAGTTTCCAGTTCAGGGTTCACAAGGATTCCGCGAGTACCATGTCCCATCATCCACCCCACACAGGATACCGAAGTGGCTACAGGAATACAGCCAAAAAACATACCTTCGGCCACAGCTTTTGGCCAGCCTTCGCTTTTAGATAATAAAATATTAAAATGGGATTTGAGCAAAGCTGCCTTAACTTCACTTTTATCGCAATTCCCTCTTAAGAAAATAGAAGATTCCAGATTATGCTCTCTTACATAAACTTCCAGCTCTGGCATTAAAGGGCCGTCACCAAATAACTCGAGTTGGGCTGGCACCCCTTTTTTGTTTAATTTTTCTATAAACTGAATGGTTAACAAGGGCCGCTTACCAGGCACTAACATCCCGGCAAAAACAAATATTAAGGGTTGCGCATAGTCTTTTGCTTTAAATACTACTTTTTCATCTTCGGTATATGTAGCCGAAATAAAAGGATAAATATTTTTGGTTTCTCCCTGCCAGTCGCCATATACTAATACTTTCATGTTTCGAGTTAAAAACGTATTACGTAATATAGCCTGTTGCAATCTATAAGTCCATGGTTGTCCACTATTAGGATCCCAATTCCCTGCATATTTAGTGGATTTAGGCTTATTAGGAAAAAAGATCTGAGCCACGCTTGCTACCAGACTTACATGCGCCGGGCAACGTAAGTGAATATGGTCGGCCTCATGCATGACCTTACAAATCCTAAAAAAAACTACTGGGATGGCAAAAAAACTTTTGAGCACCCCTAAAAGGGTTAAGATATTAAAATCAGGTACTGGTGTAAATACAATATCCTTATCATAGGCTGAATCAATCCCTGTCGGAATATTGTCTGGCCGTTGGATTCCTACGACCAAAAGCTCGTCGACATATTTGCCCCATAGATTCATTTCTCTTACATAAGGACCGTATCCATAATACTTCCTGCCTTGATAAGTATGTTGAACTAAAGTGATAATGGCTAATTTCATTATTGAATTTTAGGTTTATTAAACATAAGACTCCACCAGCCCATAAAACGCCCCAAACCCTCTGTAAAAGCATTAATTTTCCTCTTTCCGAAAATACCAGAAAACGTCAAACAGGTTAAGAGTCCAGCCGTTAAATGCCACTTAAGCTTAGCCCTTAATGTTGGCTTTGGATACCGAACTCTCCAAATATACCAGCCATTTCGCAATACCATTTTACCATAAGTAAATTGATTTGGACGACCAGAGGCCTCATGATGATGTTCCAAGCGAGCACCAGTATTAACATATAACTTTCCTATTCTGGCCAACCGAAAACAAAAATCGGCATCCTCATACAGCCCATAGCCCTCAAAATAAGAAGAAAAAGTCAAAGCATCAAACACCTCTCTTCTGTAAGAGGAAACCCCTCCCATGAATTGTTCCACCTCATAGATGCTTTCAGAAGGCGGTAAAAAGCTCACTGAACGGCCGTGTGAAAAAGTAGGCAAATAACAAGGCGGTGTATCAGGTTGTAAACCAAATCTCCGCCTCACCCGAAATCGCTTGGGTTCGTCTCGCATCCAATCTTCTATATAAAACCAATATTTACTCTGTTTACCATCAGAGATACTCCAAGCCACTTCATTCGTAATATAACCTCCAACCCCTAAAGCTTCCGGATATCTTATATAAGTACTCAACAGTTTCTCAAAATAAGTGGGTTCTAAAATGATATCATCATCCAAAAAGCAAATAAAATCTATATTTTTATTCACTTTAGAAATACCATAATTACGCTGTTTGGTCAGGCCTCTGTCAATATCATCCACTTTATAATATTTCAGGTTTGGAAATATATCTTTTTCCAAAACTAGTTTTGAATGGTCATCTAAAGAACCATCTACAACTAAAATTTCATCAGGATACAACGTTTGTTGTTTTACTGATTTTAATAGTGTCAATAAAGCTTTGGGACGTTGATAAGTACAGATAATGAGGCTAAAATTCATGCTTAATACTTATTAAGAGTAACGTTCACCCAAATTAATCAATCGTTTGGCATAAGCCAGAGATTTACTAAATTGGAATTGTTTGTAAGGCAGCCTAAAAAACCTTAGCAACAGTTGTTTTTTAGAGCCTTTGAAAAAATAAATAAAAAAATGTTTTTTTCGCCATTCCTTAACTTGATTCATTGAGAAGTGTTTTAAAACACCGTAACTAATTGTTGGGCTTGGTATTGGTCGAATCCATTTTACAGGAGTATCCAGTTCCCAAGGCTGGGTTTTTCTATTCTTTCCTAAAACCCCCGCTTGCGTTCCCCAAAAACGATAACCTCCTTGAGGCGGCTTGAGATGTAAATTAGGAGAAAACGGATTGAATAACAAGACCTCACCCATTTTTAAAATGCGCAAACCAAAATCAGAATCTTCGCCATAACCGCCATCAAAATTAACATCGTTGCCCTGTAACTGTGCAACCAACTCCCGCTTTACTACCCCATTAGCATTACTGAACATGGGAGAAACCCCTACTTTCCATCGCGCTTCACTTAAAGCATTCAAACGTTTTTTTAAATCATTTAAATCCTGAGCCACGTGCTGCGCCATAATATCTAAGCCATTACAGGCCTTGGCTCCATAAGTTTGGAGTAACTTAATGTGATTTTCTACAAAATCCGGCAGGACCCTAACATCATCATCAGCAAAAATAATGTAATCCCCTGTACATAATGCGATAGCTTCATTTCGGGCACGACAACTCCCTTTGGTAGTTTGCCATTTCAGTGTAATATCAAAATTAAAATTCCTAGATTGATAGTACCTAACGTCACGCTCTGCTTCAGGGGTTGCATCTACAATAACCGCTTCTTTAATAGGATAGGTTTGCTGGTTATAGTCCTGTAATAACAATTCGGTATAATACTGACGTTTCATGGTTGGAATTACCAAACTTACCGTAGGATTCCCTTGTATAGGCTTTAGCGCTCTTAAAGAAATTGTAGGCGCTTTGTAGCGATTAATCGTTTTTGCTTTTTTAAATGCAGCGAATTCCTTTGGGAATTTAAAAAGCCCTTGACGCCACAACATATAATAAGAATGTCGCAACTTAAAATGTTTGGCAAAAAAACGGTACCTATCTTGGGTAGAGACCTTAACAGCTACAGAATCATACTCAAACAATCCTTTTATATACATGGGTATACCAGCGGCATAACGCAATAATGTAAAACCAAAATCCAACCCTTTTACAGCAACGCCTTCATAGTCCGCATCAAAACCCTTTAAAGTTTTCCACACCGAAGCCCGTACCACAAAATGATTGGCATCTACCCTCCAATTCACCGCTTGGGAAACACCTTCAAAATCATTGAGGAACCACCAATACACAGCTGTCTGGTATACTAACTCTGGAAAACAGTTTTTAAAACCATGGTCTAAACTGCTATGCCATACATCCCCAGGACCAGTAGCTAATTCATCCAAAAGTTCCAGCTTAGGAGAACCACAATACAGGAGTACATCTCCTGACATGGTGATATATGTTTTAAATTCCGTCATAATCCTTTATAATTTTCTTATAAAACGCGATACTTTTTTGTGCAGTCCTATGGGTTGAGAATAAATCTTCAATGCGTTTTCTACCGGTTTTACCTAGTTCCAGTCCTTTATTTTTATCTTTCAAAAGTTCAACAATTGTTAAAGCATAGGCCTCATGGTCTCTAGGATTAACTGTAAACCCAGTTTCTCCATCCACCATCAACTCCTTAGCCCAACCAATATTGGAACTCACCAAAGGTTTTTCCATTGCCAGAGTTTCCAACCAAGTCATGGGGAATGCTTCGGCAAAACTGGGCAAGACCACAACCTGTGCTTGGGCAATGTAGGTTTTTATAATCTCATAAGGCACCTCAACCAAATGTTTCACCTGGGCTTTAGCATTTGGGCTTAAGGCGTTCTGAAACAAACTCCATGTAGATTGTTGGGTCAATACATCTATATTGTCCTTACCTATTAAAACCAAATTAGCAGCTGGGAGTTGCTCTACTATTCGATTAAAAATAAAGGGAAGTTCCAACACACCTTTTTTACGCACTAAGGTCCCGAAATATAGAATTTGACAGTCTTGAATCTGCGAATGATCTGGGGTAAAGCTAGCAACATCAATACCATTATAAATGGTGGTAATATCTTGTTTTAAACCAAACAGAGCTTTAGTCTCTTCTCCCGTAAATGTACTGGCCGCCAGTAAAGCATCCGCATTCTGCATGGCCTTCCCTTCTAAAAACCGATGCTTCCATTTTTGCTGCCTTCCTTCCAAATGGCAAAAATAACCATCGCTGCCATGCATACGAATCACCAGGGGCACTGTAAATGTCATAAACGCCGAAAGTCCTGTCCAATCCGGGGCTTCAATCAGCTGAATCCCCTGAAGGTCAATCTCTTTTTGGATACGTCGCTGTAGTCGTTTGCGCTCCAAATACCAGTTAAAAGCCAAATTTTTTTTTTTAGTAATACCTACCAACCGAACCCCCTGGTCTTGAAGTGCTTTGTCTTGCCTTTGGCCTGTGACAAAGACCGTAACGGTTACCCCTTGTTGCACTAATGCTGCTGCCAGATTCTTAATACTGGTGCCCAGACCTCCCGAACGGGTGAAGTCTTCATGTGGATATTCGGGTGTAAGGAAGCCTATATGCATCGTACCAGATTAAAATGCTCCTCTACCATTTTCTCTAAACTGAAATTCTTTTCAATCTGAAGATTTACAGTATTAATAATACCACGTTCTCCTTTTACTATCCCTTTTAAAATAGCAACCAATGCATTTACATCACCTGCCTGAAATACAAATCCATTATCTTCATTTTTTACTAACTCCAGATTTCCTCCCACCTGAGTGGTAATAACCGGTACGTTTGCTGACAAACTTTCCAATAACGACAAGCTAAAGCATTCCATATAAGCAGGTTGTATCATATAACTATAGTTACAAAAAAGGTCGTTAAGTTGTGAGGTACTTCCATAAAATTTCACAGTCCTTTCAAGCCCCAGTTTCTGTACTTGTTGTTTTAATTCAGCTTCAAGCGGCCCTTCTCCATATATGTCTACCTGTATATTATTTTTTAAAAACGACTCCAATTGTGCCAGGGCCTGTAATAAATCCTGCACGCCTTTGGAAGGCCTAAGGTGGGAAGCGACTATAAATTTCCCTTCATTGGGAGCACTTCTTTTTTTAAAAACTGTGGTATCAATGCCATTATAAATCACCTTAGTTTTGCTAAGTAAGTATGTACCGTAATCCTCTAAAATACAATCCATCGTGTATTGAGATACCCCTACAAACTGATCTATATACCTTCCATACAAAAAACCTTTTATTTTGTTCTTTACCCTCTTTTTAAAAGGCACACCCGCTAAGGGTCTCGGATTATGGTCTACAGCTATCACATAAGCATTGGTCAAAGCTTTTAATTCTTTATAAAAAGGTGTACACAACTCCGTAAAATGGGTTATCACCACCCCATAGGGTTTCTGATGTTTTTGTATATAGTTTAGGGCAAACTGTTCTATGGCTTGCCCTTCGGAACTTATAATAGTTAACTCTTTATAAAACTTAAACCCCG
This sequence comes from Formosa sp. S-31, assembly GCF_051172795.1. NCBI lineage: Bacteria > Pseudomonadati > Bacteroidota > Flavobacteriia > Flavobacteriales > Flavobacteriaceae > Formosa > Formosa sp. S-31. The sequence continues at coordinate 112,091 of NZ_JAENDK010000002.1, read as the reverse complement.
AATAACTCGTAAAAAACCAATCGACCACATACCCTTCGTCTTTCGCCTTAGTATCAAAGGCTCTAAAAAACCGATCCATCCCGCCTATTCTATCAGAACGTAACTGGTAGTTACAGATAAGGGCAATTCGTTTAGTTTCCAAGAGCTACTTCTTTTATAGTTTCCACAAATCCTTTTGAAGTACCGTTTAGGGGTTTCCCTACTTGTAATTTAAGTAATCTGTGTTGCGCTTCCAGTCTCAGTTCAGGGTTATCCAAGGATTCCTGCAGGGCATTTATCAATTCATCAGCAGTCATTACTATAGACACAGCACCACTCTCTGCTACGCGCTTATAATGTGCATACTTTAAAAACCGTTGGTCGTCATATAGACCATTTTCGGAATTACCAAATACCGGATTAATGACTGGTTTATTAAAACACATAGCATCCAGACTCATCGTAGAACACATATTTACAAACACATCACAATGTTCCAAAACGCCTCTTAGATCTTCCATATCTTCAACCGTAGGCACCCGTTGCGACCAGGTTTCCTGATGTCCTTCTCTACTTAACGTCCATTTAGGATAATTCCATTTAATAAACGGAAACTTTTCCTTTAAATACAAAAAACGTTCTGGCGTCTCAGCGGGTGACGTTCTCACAAGAAAATTCACCCCCTTAAGAAGGTCCTCCTGTATTGCTTTAGCAATGGTTTCTATATACAAAGGATCGTTCTTACTGGTAGACACATCTCCACAGCTAAAACAAATCGTTTTCACGTTTGGATTCAATTGGAACTTTACCAAAAACACGTTCCTTTCTGTTGCATATCGTGTCAGCACATAAGGTTCAAATTGAGGCGTTCCTACCACTTGAATCTGTCTGGGGGTCACTGAACTATAAAACTGCAACAGCTCTTCCTTCATTAACGCACTCCACACAAAATAAGAATTAAAATTACCTGCCATTCGTCCTTTGGAGGCCAAATTGTCCCAACTAAAAATAAAAGCTCCGTTTGGGATTTTTAAGTGTTCAGCCGCATAAATCAAAGGCGCAATATAAGGCGGACGCTGATGGGTAAAAAATAAAAAATCAGGGGCATCAGCCTTTAAAAGTTTCAAATACCCTTTAGTAATAAAATGGTTTTTAAAAGTGACCTGCTGTAAACGGTTAAACCTTTGGATCCAGCGTTCTGAATGCAGAACACCTGTATATAAAAAGACCACTCTTTTAGTCCACCCTCTTATGGTATAATTAGGTTTTCTATTAATCCTGATACTATCTTGAATTCCAAAATTCCCCTTTTTATGACGTTGTAAATGCGCCATTTCTTTTAATTTTAAAAACAACCAGGTAAAGAAACGATCGGGATATACCTCTAAAGGCCGAATTTTAATTGGCGTATCAAATTCAGGATAAACATCCTCTGGTAAACACGAATAAATAATGACTTCTTGAAATTGTTTACTAGCTTCCATCATAAAATTACTCATGATAAAATTTCTAAATCCAACACCATCTGTAATAACTATACCTAATTTATTCATGTAAACTCCTTAAATTGTTTTTGATGATTCAACGTCCACAAGCTACCTGAATTCAGTATATCCATAAATAGCTGTGCACTATTACCCGAGCCGAAATTGGCTTTTACACCGTTTCTCCTTGCCTGAGAGACCTTATTTAAAGCTTTAGTTATTGCCTCATAACTATAATCAACATTAATGATATCACTGTGAGTAACACGATTATGTTGCCGTGTCCCGATATTAATAACCGGTATACCGTAATACGGGGCCTCCCGAACCCCTGCACTACTATTCCCTATAATAAAATTTGCTTGTTTTAGTAAGGTTAAAAAGTATTCAAACCGCAAGGATGGAAACACCCTAAATCTGGAGTTATTATCTAGTATTTTATAGGTATTTATAATAGCTGTACTTCCTAGGTCATTATTCGGAAAGATTACGACATAATTTTCTGAATCCTGCAATAACGCTTGTATTAAATTTTCAGCATATTGCCCCATTGCTTCATATTCGGTTGTTACGGGGTGAAACATAACAACTCCATAATGTTTAAACGGAATATTATAATAGGATTTTACTGTTTCCAGTTCCGGCAACGTATTAGAAAACATAATATCTACATCAGGCGAACCGATTTCGAAGATGGCATTTTCTAACTCTCCCATTTGTATTAATCGTCGTTTTGCTTCTGTGTTAGACACGAAATGCACGTGACTCATCTTACTGGTGGCATGACGTATCAATTCATCTATAGTACCTGAAATTTCACCACCTTCTATATGTGCTACCAGTATATTATTTAAGCTCCCTACAATTGCACTGGCCAAAGCTTCTACTCGATCGCCATGAATTACAATAAGATCGGGTTTACATTTTTTTACATATTCAGACAAACCCGAAATGGTTTTTGCCAGAGTAAGATCCATAGTACTTTCATTAGTGTCATTTGCGAAAGTATATACTTCACTAAATCCACAACGCTCAATTTCAATTAAAGTATACCCATACGTATGCTGTAAATGCATACCCGTAACAAAAACAAAGGGTTTAAATGCTGGAGATAATTCTACGGCCTCAATCAGCGATTTTATTTTGCCAAAATCTGCACGTGTCCCGGTAACAAAAAGTATGTTTTTAGAAGTAGGTTGCACTGAATAGTTGATAATAGCTTGGAGTTTAGGTTAGTTATCAGCAATATAATAATTTTAACAAAATAATAAACGCTCTAACATAAAAAGAACGAAATACAATTATCTGTCTTTAAAAAATTATACCAGAAACTAAAAAAATAGCAACTAGAATCGGCACCAAAACGCAAAAGCTTTAACCCTTCTCAATTATTCCCTTTCTGATCAACTATTTAAATAAAGTAAACCCAATTCTAACACAATAATTATTTGGCAATTTTACTTCTTTACTGGACATCGTCCCAACGCACCTGTACATCACTCTCTAAGTCCCTTACTGCTACTTTACCTATAAGATCGTTATAATATTCTGCGAAAATTTCTCCGGTGCCCGGACGCTTTACCCAAATATTATTTTTGGTAAACACCTCTCCTTTTTTTATGGGTGCTATACTGCAAACCGTAGCAAATGCAAAATCAATAGTAACCTGTTCTTCTTCGGCAGGTGCTTTTACACCGCCTCGCATTGTTGCTATTTCTGCACTATTGGTAATTAAATCTTTACAGTTTTGCTCATCCATACTACATACTATATCAGGACCTGTACGTTTCATGTGGTCGGTAAAATGTCGTTCTAAAATAGAAGCCCCTAAAGCCACGGCACCTAAACATGCATTATTATTTAAAGTATGATCGCTCAAGCCAAACACCTTATCCGGAAAGGCATAGTGCAACTCCTGCATAGCTCCAAAACGCACTAAATGCGATGGTGTTGGATATAAATTGGTAGTATGCAGTAAAGCCACAGGAACTTTAGCTTTATCAAAAATAGCAACTGCTTTTTGCACACTTTCGATAGTATTCATGCCTGTACTTAAAATCACAGGTTTGCCAAAAGAAGCAATATGCTGCAACAATGGATAATTATTGCATTCGCCAGACCCAATTTTATAGGCTGTGACCCCAAAGGATTCCAACCTATTGGCTGCTGCCCTGGAAAAAGGCGTTGATATAAAAATCATGCCTTTACTCTGAACATATTGCATAAGTTCATATTCTTCGGCTTCACTTAAAGCACAACGTTCCATAATATCATATATGGAAACCGTAGCATTTCCAGGGATCACGCTTTTAGCTGCACTACTCATTTCATCTTCCACAATATGGGTCTGATGTTTTACGACCTCCACACCAGCGCGTTGCGCAGCATCAACCATTTCTTTGGCAACTTGTAAAGACCCTTCGTGATTGATACCTATTTCAGCAATAACTAAAGGCGGAAAGTCCATTCCTATTTTTCTACCTGAAATTTCTATGTATGGGTGACTCATTTAATAATTTTTAATTGTTCCTATTAGTAAATACAATTTCTAATATAATGCTATAATGCTTCGCTGTTTAAGCTTCCCCCTCCTTGTCAGGCTGAGCCTGTCGAAGCCCCCTTTCCAGCAAAAACTCCGCATATTCAAAATCCTCTAAAGTATCTATATCTATCTTAGCAAAAGGATGATCTACTACCATAGCGTAATGATTATCCCCTAAAAGCCTTCCCTTTTTAATATTCTCAATACTAGAAATATACAACAAGCCATTTTCATAATACAAAGGTTCCAAATCCTGACTGCGTTGTCCCAACGCGTAATTATAGGGGACAAACGTATTACCTTCCAAAGTACCAAATTTCTGCTGATTTCTACTCACAGTCATCAAGCTGTCATACCCTCCTTCTTCAAAAATTTCCAAAGCTTCTTGCAAAAGGTGTTTTGGCCTCAAAGGATTCGTAGGCTGCAACACCACCACATACTCACAAGCACAAGCAATCGTTTCTAACACATGTTTTAAAGCCGAAACAGTAGTGGCGGTATCACCACACAACACCTCAGGTCTATCTACAACTTGTGCTGCATGAGCAACTGCAATAGCTTTAACCTCAGGATCATTAGTAGTAACATAAACAGCATCTGCTAAATCAGGATGGCTCTGGGCATACGCTATACTATGCGCCACCAAAGGCGCATCGCCTAAAACGCTCACATTTTTTTTAGGCAACCGCTTGGAATCCCTTCTGGCTGGTATAATAACTATAATTCGGTTTGAACTCATACTTGCTTTAACTGTTTTTGCCATGAAATTTAATTTACCGGTACCTTCTTTAGAACTTTATCCCATCTAAACTTTGGAAAACTCGACAAAAAAGAAAGTTTAGATAAAAAAATCAATACTTTAACAACCTTTTCATTCTTCGCTTTCAAATTCTGTTTTATTACCTCCAATATATATATCAAATTCTCTTCATCCTTATTAATCACAGCTCTATAAAATTGATTTATTAACATCCTATAAGAACTTCTTATCAAATCAGTATCATCTAATTCTATAGCTCTTTCTAAATTCATGGCTAAAGCATAATTTTCAGACGTTTTATAAAATGGATTATATGAAAGTTGATTTTTATAAGATGAACCATCTTCATGCATACGGTACTGATACAAACTAATGTTTTGAACATCGTAGTCATCCCTATGTAATTTAAAAAACAAACGACTATAAAACTCCATTTCTTGGCATTTTGTCAACGACTCATTAAATAGCGCTCTACCTTTCAAAAACTCCCTAGTAAAAATCACAGTTGGTGTAATTACATCTAATCCTCCTAAAACAAAATCATAATAAACATTATCTGTATCAAATACATTTAAAAACTTTTTATGATTTAAATTTCGGTCAACCACTTCTCCACTTGTTATCAATAGCTTTAAATTTGGTTTAAAAAGCGCTACCTTTTTACTTAAAAAACCTGGTAACATAATATCATCATCATCAAACCATTGTATGTAATCACCTTTGCTCAATCTAAATCCATAATTTCTACAGGCATTAGCTCCCTTTATCAATTTATCTGGCCTTTTATAGTAACGTATACGCGAATCTCTTAAAGAAAACTCATTCATCACAATTGATGTATCATCTACCCCACCATCATCTACAACAATACATTCCCAATTTTTATAATCTTGCTTAAGAATACTATCAATTGTTTCTGTCAACAATTCTTTTCTATTATATGTAGGAATTATAATGGAGACCATATATTTACTATTAAGCTAAATTTTTTATTCGAGTAAAAAATCAATAATGCCAACGTCTTTTTGTCATTTCCTTAGGCAACCCCTTAAACTTAATAAACCAATTGATAAATTTCTTATTCTCCATAAGTTTTCGAAACAAATGGTTTTTCATAAAATAAGACAAATAAGAGGTTGTAAGCGGTTTATAGGTATAACTTAACATTTCACCTTCAAATTGCTTGAGATTGTCAAACACTTCATCCATCCAAGGTTCATGTACATTCCCCATATGATACGCGTAATTGTTTTCAGTAGTCAACCTCCAACCACCTATTTTTAATACTGGTTCATCAAAATATTTACGCAACATCATACCCATTTTTTTATTAGTTACTTCAACGGGTCTCTTTGCCAAAGCTGAATACCTGTAAGTAGCAACAAAATGACCTGAACCTACTATAGCTTTAAAACCCAATTTATTCTCGATAGAAAGTTTTACTTTTAAAAAATCTTGATTATAGTTATTATCCCAGCCAATACTCTTGTAAAAATGCTGCATAGACTCAGGATTTACAACTTTAGTAAAAGTTAATTTTTTTGAAAAAAAATGTTCAAAAAGTAAATTACTGCATAAATCAGCATACATTTTAAATTGAGGAACTATACCTACAACACCCGCTTTAGGGAAATTGTTAAAAATTCTTATAGTTTCTGTTTGCCAATCATTTAAAAACAAAACGTCTGCATCCGCAATTGTTATTAATTCAATTCTAGCTCCAGAAAGCCCCTTATTAATAGCATTTATTTTACCTATGTTTCCGGTATGAATAAGTTCTTGAATAAGTCCTTTTGAATAAAGTTCCTGAAGGTACTTTGTTACATCCATACAACTACCATTATTAACTACCGTAATAAACGTTTTTTTATGTATGGTTTTAAATAAAGATTCCAAACAACATTGTAAAATCTTTAAAGCATCTTTAAAATATCCCTCTTGGTTAGGAATATATACAGGCAGTACTACTTGATGAATATATTCAAATGCTTCTAAAGTTCTGTTTTTATTAGGATTGACACCTTTACGCATTATTAACAACTAAACTAACTATATTTTGATATTCTCTCTTAATAATATGTGTTGAATATTGTTTCAAATATAAATTTCTATTTTCAAGTCCAATTTTACAAACAGCATCCCCCTTTAACTTATTTAGTTTAAAAATTATTTGTTCTATTGAAGCTAAATTATCTTGAGAAAACCAAAATGAATTATTAGACATTTCTAACCGTTCAATCATAGCACCTACAGGTGTTGAAACTATAATCTTACCCGCTGCCATGGCTTCTAAACCAACTAATGGTCCCGTTTCTTCTTTAGATGCAACAACCAACACATCTATCAACTTAAAAAAATCTGCTAATTGTCCATGTTCTACCAATCCTAAATAAAAAACATTCGGAGCCTTATCAATCATTTTTAATATATCTCCAAGCAAAGGTCCATCTCCTGCAATAAAAAAAGAATATCCCAATTCAATAAAAATTTTAGTTAACGGAATTATTTGTTTTTCTTCACTTAAACGACCTAAAAAACCAAATTTCAATGGCCCCTGATTGTTTATTTTCAATTTCAAAAGTTGAGATTCACACGTACAACACTGATCTATTACTACATAATTATGAGGGAGAAAAAATTCTAAATTACGAGCATTTGCTTTTGAATGATGAATAAAAAAATTTACTTTATTTAAAATTGATTTTATGTTTTTGGGAACATTAAAAATTGTTCCCGTTGTTCTTACTAATATAGGTATATTGTTAGTTTCACAAAAAAGTATTGTTTCTTTTAAATATAAAGAAGAAAGCTGTACTGGCATAATAACCAAATTACTTTCCAATAATATATCATAAAGAACTTTCAACCTCTTTTTATAATAGTTAAAATACCTTTTAGCCCAAGTGTTTGAAGCATATCCAAAAAAATGCTTGGTATTACCATTTTTAAAAGCATTTAGAAAAGCTAATATTCTAATTATTCTATATCTATCTGTAATAATCTTATCCAAAGTTGAAGATTGAACTTTTTCATGTATTTCATTTAAAGCAAAAGAATTATTTGTCATATAACTAGTTGAAACAATTCTAACTTTATAATTATTACATAAGGCTTTCGCAATGATATTAACTTCGACATCTCTCCCTCCATAATCACCAAAGGGCCCCAATATTAATATTTTTTTCAAAATATCTTTTCTTTTAATTTAAACAAAATTGAGCCTCTTTTTATTGCACTTTTAAAAAACATCAGATAATATATTATTAAATACGGATATTTTTGTTTAACTATATCGTATAAGTAATCTTTAGCATTTTCTAAATAAGGATGTGGTAATCCAATTCCATATTCAATTAAAATATTTTGTATTATCCTCCAAGATTTAATAGATTCTTGAATTTTAAATCTATTATTTTCTAGTTTACTCTTTGAGTCCTTTCCTTGTCTTCGATAAAATACTAGTATATCTCTAACTACCCCTATAAAACTTGCGTTTAATATAATTCTTGTAAAAAATTCTCCATCCTGATTAACACTCAAACTTTCATTCCATAAATTTGATTTTAAAACAACATCACGGGAAATCAAATATGAATGAGATGGTAAAAAAGTTCTATTTATACCAAAATCTACCAAAATCTTACTAGGAACAATGTAATCAGTATAACTTACATTACTCCATTGCTTTTCATCTTCTTGAGGTGTTTTAACAAATCTCTTCCAATAACAAATTGATATTGACTTTTTTATTTTAAATATTTTTTCTACCTGTAACTCCAGTTTTCTTTCTCCAATTAAATCATCGCTATCCAACCAATTAATAAATTCCCCTTTACTCAACTCAAAACCATAATTCCGGGCGGCATTTCCTCCTGGTAAGCGGTCTGCCGGGCGGTGATGATATTGAAAACGGGCATCCTTAGCGCAGTAGTTAGTCATAACTTCTGATGTCGAATCGCTACTGCCATCATCCACGACGATACATTCCCAGTTCGTATAGGTTTGTGCCAAAACAGAATCTAGCGTCTCCCCTATAAGATGCGCACGGTTGTAGGTAGGAATAATAATGGACACCAATGGTGAGTTGGTCATAGACTGGGTAGTTTTTAATAGCTGTGTTCTAATATAATAAATTGTTTGTAGTCCGCTCCCTTTAGAGTGTAGTTTTTTATTTATAAAACGTGATTCGTGAAGCGTGAGACGTGAAGCGTGCAGCCAGTCAGTATTCTTTAGTCGGCAGTCTTTAGTTATTTGGTGTCACTTCGAGTGATTTTTACGAAGCGCAACGAAGTAAAATTATATCGAGAAGCACTATGTAAACCCGGTCTCGATACACCGCCTAAAGTCGGCACTCGACCTGACATTCTATATTAAAACCCTTAAACGTGGTGCGTGAGACGTGAAGCGTGTAGCGAGGAATGGTATAATAGTATAGTTGTGTAATTGATAAATAATCACTTAGTAATATGATGATATCGTCAAAGATGAACCGTGAAGCGTGAAACGGGATTTTGTATAATCGTTTAATTGGACAAATACGTTTAACAACTCACGATTAACGATTCACTATCAAACTATTATTCCATTATACTCCTATAAAAGAACCTGTCACTTCGAGTGATTTTACGCAGAGCAACGAAGTAAAATTGTATCGAGAAGTATTTTGAAACCCGGTCTCGATACACCTCCTAACGTCGGCACTCGACCTGACATTCCATATTAAATCGTTAAGGGTGATGCGTGATGCGTGAAACAGGATTTTATATAATCGTTTAATTAGACAAATACGTTTAGCCACTCACGATTAACGAATCACTATTATGCTATTATACGCCTATACAAAGAACCTGTTACTTTGAGTGTTTTTTAAAAAACATCGTGGAACAAAATTGTATCAGAAAACTAACTCTTTAAGAAAACACATCCTTAGTCCTGAAACGGACACCTATACTCTATAGTTTGCGTACGGGCGCCGAAGTAGCGTATAACATGTGGTAAGTAACGTTCCCATATAAATGCCTTTCTTCTAAACGCCCTGTTCCAACTTGCATTGGGGAACAAGCGATGGAAACGCTCCAGTATACCCAAAGGATATACTTTAACATGCGAAAAATACTTTTCTCCTATTCTGCTGTAATGCCTACCACTATTATTCCTGTCCGGATGCGGATCTGCTAACTTCCAGGCCTTAAATTTAGCGCATTGTAAACTCGAGGGTCTTCCCTTTACGGGTATCATCCAGCGCAAAGTATCTAAAATTTTACTATTTACAGCTGGTTCAACATACCTTACCTGCCCTGTTTGTTTTAAAATAGCTACAATTCTCTTTAAAAAGGCCTTTTCCTGTTCATGTGTTAAATGATGCACAAATGCCTTTCCTATTACAATATCAAATGTGGTCTCTGGCAACGGAATCTTTAAAAAATCGCCCTCCAAATAACGTATAGGATATTTAAAAGCATAATTTGCATTTAAAGCTTTTACAATCTCGCCCGATTTAGAAGAGATATCGTTTGCCCAAACCTCGGCTCCCAAAGCCGCCATGACCGCTGCATTAGTACAATCGCCACAGCCCAGCTCAAGAACTTTTTTTCCTTTTAAACTGTTTTTAAAATCATCTCTGTACATACAAACCCAAGACGTATCAGTTGTTGTAGCATCATCCAAAAAGGCATCTAAATATTCCAATTTTTTCAAAATACCGGAAATATTTACACAGCTATAAACAGAATCGTAATGTGTTTTATTTACTGCTGTATTAACTTCTGAATGTAAAGATGCCATAGGGATTAATATTTAAATCGGAATTTTAATTATCTGTTTAAAGAAAAGAATCTATAATCCTATAGCTCCTTTTTATCTACTCTAATCTAAAATAATAATTTTAAAATAAGAATTTGGCTTCTACTACTATTTTTATCACGGCATAGAACCTAAACGCACCTAAATTACTTAAACTTTTATGTTACTAAGATATTATGGATACGGGGAATGTGTAGAGAGTTTATATAGCAATACTTGGATACAGTAAATTGTTATGTACTGGAATATGATTCGTGAAACGTGAAGCGTGTAGTCAATCTGTAGTCTATAGTCTATAGTCTATAGTCGGTAGTCTTTAGTAATTTGGTGTAACTTCGAGTGATTTTACGAAGTGTAATGGAGTGAAATTGTATCGAGAAGTACAGTTTAAACCTAGTCTCGATACACCGCCTGACGTCAGCACTCGACCTGATAATTCGTATTAAATCGTTAAGGGTGATGCGTGAGACGTGAAGCGTGTAGCCAGTCAGTAGTCTTTAGTCGGTAGTCTTTAATTGCTTGGTGTCACTTCGAGTGATTTCACGAAGAGTAACAAAGTAAAATTGTATCGAGAAGTATTTTGAAAACCGGTCTCGATACACCGCCTGAAGTCGGCACTCGACCTGACATAACATATTAAATTGTGAAATTTGGTACGTGAGACGTGAAACGTGTAGCTAGTCAGTAGTCTTTAGTTGGCAGTCTTTAGTTACTAGGTGTCACTTCGAGTGATTTTGTGGAGCGCAGGGGAGCAAAATTGTATCAAGAAGTATTTTGAAACCCGGTCTCGATATAGCTCCTGCCGTCGGCACTCGAGCTGATAATTCGTGTGAATTTCACCTAAAAAAAAGTAACTAACGGAGAGGTGTAAAAAAACGTACGGTGCGAATGATAAAAACATGCGGTGGTTTTAAGTAAAAGATGCGGTGCGTTTAGTTAACTTCACCGTACGTTTTTTAGAACGGTCTTTAAGACTCTTAAAATTAACTGCAGTATATCGAATTTAACAGCTAAAATTTGGGAGGCTAAAAAGAAAAAAATACATTTAATACCATAAAAAAACCTCGAATATGTTGGAGCATATCCGAGGCCTTTAGGTTCATGTTAAAAACAATACTAAGCGGACACTTTGGTATATTTTACAGTCTTTAACATAGCTTTTAAATCAGAACCAGGCGAGAATAATATTTTCGCCTTTTTTATGGCACTTGCCGAAAGCTCTTCAGAGGTTTCGACACCTTCACTACTTAGCGACATACGAAAACTGCCTAGATCTCCAAGATCGACAATTTTACCATCTGCCAAATGGTAGGTTACCAATTCTGATAATGAAATAAGTACAGCATAACAATCTGCACGACTTACTGTACTTTGCCTGGCTGCCAGTTGCGCCAAAGCTTTAAGATCTAAGCGGCCATCACTAACAGCCTGTGCATAGAACTTTTCCTGTGCAAGTAAATCCTGAGGATTTTTCTTGCCAATGGTCTTGAATTTAACCATTTTTATTTGGGGTATTTGTAACGCCCTTTTATTCAGGCGAATCCGGCACTATTGCCTTCATGCTTATAAAGGTAACTGAAAACCAATCACTTAATAAAAAAACTTATAAACAACAAAGGAATAGAATACTTTAACTTTTATGTGTTTTTTCTTACATAAAACACACCATTTATCGAATCACCAACATTTAATCTTCAAAAAAGCACATTTGAACCACAAAAAGAAGCTATTTTCTTACTTTGCAATACCTTTTAAGCTAACCTATTAACACTCCAATTGTTAATAACTTGGAAAAAACCTTAAAAACCTAAATATCAGATTAAAAAAAAGAAACAATATTTTCTCATATTTATAACTAGTTCAACCCCAAACTCATAAAAAAATTATCCATTTTTTTTGCCAAATTTATGGGTTCTAGTTCATCTAATAATAAAGAATCTAATTTTTTTGTACTAAATACACAATCCTTCGCCGCTGAATTTAAAGCTTCAATAACCGCATTCAAATTATTTGGATTAAAAGAATAACATTCATATTTGTCAAGTATTTCAGTTAAATTCCCTGTCCGCGGTCCTACAATTACTTTCCCAAACGTTAAGCCCAAAAACAGCACCCCTGAATTCAACGAATTAAACCTTGGAATAAAAACAACATCGGCAGCCGAAACTAATTCAGATAATTTACTATGTTCTAAAAATCCATAATTAAAATAACACCTTCTATTCCAGTTGAAATTATATAGTCGTTCAATAAGATCTTTTACATCTATTATTTTTCTTAAACGCCATCTACCTTTAAATTCTATATCAGACTTTTTCCATAACATCCTTGGTACAATTAATTGTTTATGTTTTACCTTTAACTTTTTAAATGACTTAATAATTAATTTACGTTCTTCTAAATTTCTAACTCTACCAGGAGCAATTACGATAAATGAGTCCTTCCTAAAACCTAATCTTTTTCTAGCCTCAAATTTATCTTCTATTTTATAACTACACTTATATAAACTATGAGAAATTACTATATGTCTTCTTTTTGGATATATCTTTTCAAACTTCTTTTTACTGAATTCTCCTAAATGAATCATAGCGTCACAATTGGAAATGATTAGGTTATACAATTTAGTAAACATAACTGAACCTCCTTCATGAGGTTGCAAATTATGCACCATATAAACAATTTTAATCTTCTGTTTCCAATACGCCAACTTTTGCTTTAAATCCAATAATTGGTTAATTGTAGGCTCCTTCCAGTTAAACAATTGTTCTGGCCAATGAATTAAAACGAGATCATAATCAGAAATATCTACTGCATTTTCATCGTAATAATAATCATGAATACTACAATGCGTAATTTCATCAAAAAATGGATTTTTATCTTTTAATGTCGGGATTAAAATCTTCATTTAATTCTTAATTCTCTGAAAAAAACCTGCCAAACAGCCCTTTATCCGAGCTTTTAAAATATCATCTGGGAATTTTCTTTGTTTAATACATTTTATTAATTCTTTAACTATATCTTTATTAGAATTAAACAAAACCGTACTATAATTAATTTTAAGTAATTTAGCCATGAGTAACCTATTTCTCTCCATGTAATAATAATAAGTTTTCCCTTTCTTACTAGATAAATGATAAGCGGACACTCTCGAATCAACCATCAATTTATATCCATTGTTTTTAGCCCTTATACACCACTCTGTTTCTTCAAAATACAAAAAGAAATCGTTTAACATAAATCCAATTTCTTTAAAAACAGAAGTCCTCGCTAAAAAGACACTTCCATTTACATAATCAACAATATGAGGTGTATTTAAATTCTTTACTTCTGAGTTTAACTTATTATAATTTAAATGTGTAGTAAAAACACCATAAGATAAATCAATAATCCCTCCGTCTGAATATATTCTATTTAAATTTGACCTATAACAAATTCTTGGCCCTATTGCTGCAATTTTTGGATCTTTCTCAATTTCATTAAGTAGATGCTGTACAGTAGACTCTTCAATTCGAATATCCGGATTAAGTAAAAAAACATATGGTATATTAAAATCTATAGCCTTCATTATACCTAATTTATTCCCTGCCGAATATCCAAGATTAACTTTATTAATAATTAAATCTTCTATAGCTATTTTATCAATTAATAATTTTTTATGGAAATCATCAGAAGCATTATCAATAACACTTATCCGATATTGAAATTTATATGACGTCTTTATTTTATCATATAATTCAATTGTTTCTATAGCTGAATTGTAATTTAATATTATGAAATTAACTAGCATATTAATTTAAAATATTAAATATCCTGTTATAAACACTTTGCTTTTGTTTCTTTACTCTTTCATTTACATATTTGAAATCCCAATTCCGCAATCTAACTTCAATTTTGTTTAATTCTTCCATTGGAACGTTTTTGTACTTTTCTCCCATCCAAGTTGTATTGTAATTCTCTAACTTTTCTATACTAGGATTTAGTCCAATAAAAGGTACTCCGAAACTTTGGGCCGTTATTGCTCCATGTAAACTTGTTCCTAAATACAGTTTTGAATGACTAATGCAATACATTATTTCAAAAATATTTTGGGGTTGGCAATAGTAAAACGTTTCTTCCAAAGTACTAATTTGTCTTAAGACAATATCATCCTCATGTCCTAAGGCCAAACCTATAGGACATAATAAAACTTTAACATCTAACTGTATACTTAATTCCTTTAAACTGGAAACAAATGCATTTAAATTTTTAGGCCTATAATATTTTCCTATTTGAATAAAGAGATAATCATTATTTAGAGGATTGAAAGCAGAACTACATAAATCTATTAAATTATCCTTTGTAAAAAAATCCGACATTATAATTGCTGAGTCTGCTACAAGTTCTGCATTCTCTTTTATCTTTTTTATGGAATCATAACTTCTTCGATCCCTTAAACTAATTGAACTGGCAGATAGAAGTGCCCTAGATATTTCAATCTGTCTTTCACTAGGAAAGTCCTCTTTTATAACTCCCCCTACACTATTATAGTGTATCTTTACTTTATCGGATAATTCAAATTGTGCTGGACAAAATGGTTCTCTTACTCTTCTACTACATAATAATTTAGCTGCTAGATTATACTTTGTATTTAATTTTCTAAATTTATAACTCTTTAATAATTTAACGTACATCGGGTTTATATAAGAATACAGTTTTGTCCAGTCAGGAAAAAACACTTCTCCCCCTCCTATTACGACTTTACCTCCTTCTTTTTTAACTCTCTTTAGAAACGTCTTATAGGATTCAGTTTTCAAAGCCCCAAAATGACTTAAGTTACTTGATACCAAACCATAATTATAAAACACTATTGGTATTTCTAATTTTTCTGCGGCTTTTTTAAATATTATAGGAAATAATAAATCGCCATAATTAATCCTGTCTGCTGCAGACAAAAAATGAATTACTTGTTTATTGCCATTCATAATCTATGTACACTCCTTTCTTCCAACTTGGTAATTTTCCATGTCCATAAAAGTCTCCCTTCTCCCCTGAAATCCAAAAACAAGCTTCTAAATGTTCTAGTAAATCACTATTCCTTTTAATATAACAATTCATATAGTATTCCCCTTGAACTAAAGGCCATTTTAAAATTTTTAAAGTTGCAGAAAAAGTCTCTGATATATCATCATAACATTTATCCATGACTTCAGTTGAACAATGTATTAAAGGCATATCGTTAATATCATAAATTCCCACTCCAAGTGAAAAAGGACCTTCAAGAGCTTTGTTTAAAATTGATAACTCTAAATAAATTTCATCACCACTCAATACAGTGGATTTTTCCTCCCCAAAACGATTTAAAATTCTAATATTTGAAATCGATATTCCTGAAGTCTCTTTTTTTATAGTATTTCTATTAAACCCAACGGTAGTATCTTTTCTGGACACATAAAAATCAATAGCATCCTCCACATCCCCCTCAAACACACTCCTGCCATGCTCCAGTACAATTGCTCGCGTACACAAATTTTTGACCGCAGCCATATTATGGCTCACAAACAGCACCGTACGCCCTTCACTTGTACTGATGTCCTGCATCTTCCCGATGGCTTTTTTCTGAAACTCGGCATCCCCCACAGCCAGCACCTCATCTATCACCAGAATATCGGGCTCTAAAAAGGCGGCTACGGCAAAAGCCAGACGCACCCGCATCCCGCTGCTATAGCGTTTTACAGGGGTATCTACATAACGGGCACAACCAGAAAAATCAATAATCTCGGCTTCCTTAGCCTTAATTTCCGCTTTGGTCATCCCCAGAATCGCCCCGTTTAAATAGATGTTTTCCCGTCCAGTAAGTTCCGGGTGAAAGCCTGTCCCCACCTCCAGTAAACTAGCAATACGTCCGCGGGTTTTAATTTCGCCCGTCGTTGGACTCGTAACCCGGGATAATATTTTTAAGAGGGTCGACTTCCCGGCACCATTCTTCCCGATAATACCCAGCACTTCCCCCTGCTGCACTTCAAAATTAATATCATGCAAAGCCCAGGCATAATCGCTTGTACTGGCAGTACTGCGATCATTCACTTCCCCCACCTTTAAATATGGGTCGTCCTTACCCCGAATACGATGCCACCACCGATTTAAATCGTGGCTCAGCGTCCCGGTTCCAATCGTACCCAGGCGGTATTGTTTACTTATATTTTCGGCTTTTAAGATAGTCATTGTCTAATTGTATAATCGCGTAGTCGCATAATGGAATAATTGTCCTTCTATGTATTTTATCTAAAAAGATTAAAGTTTAGCCTTAATATAATTTTTATATCCTATTAACAATTTACGCACTTTATGCAGTTGCTTCTCCACTAATTCAAAATCGCTTGATATATAATTGAGCTTTTCTGATATCAATAATTGAGTCTCCAATTCACTGGCTGATCCCATGGCTATACCAATAAACTGATATAATTCTTTAAATCCGTTTCTGGCACTTCCTTCTGCTATATTGGATGGAATAGAAACTGCAGATCTCCTGATTTGCGATGTTAACCCATACAATTCGGAGCTCGGAAACGTTGTAGTTATTTTATAAACCAGCTCCACTAAGACCATAGCTTCCTTCCATACATCTAAATCCTTATGATTCATTTTCACTCCTTTTAAATTCAAAATTATATACTTCCATCACACTACTATACCACTATACTATTATTCCACTACACTAACACGCTCCTAAACCGTATCAATAAACGTTTTCTCGGTTCTGTTAAATATGAGAATCCCTGTTAACAAAACAAACAGCGTCACTCCAATGGTATATAGAATGCCCGGGAGACTAAGCGTACCAGAACTTAAGAGCATATAGCGCCAGGTTTCTATAATATAGGCTAAAGGATTGTATTCCACCAGCCAGGCTATGCGCGGCAATTTTTCTCGCATAAGGGCTAGCGGATACATAACAGCCGAGACATACATTAACAGCTGAATCCCAAAACCGATTAAAAATTTTAAATCGCGGTACTTCGTAACAAACGATGAAATAATCATGCCCAGTCCCAGTCCTAAAAGGCCCATCATGATAATGAGCAATGGGAAAAAAATAAGCGTCCAGTGCACCTGAATGTCAGCTCCCTGGAACACGAAATACATATAAAACGCTAAAAAAATTAGGAGTTGAATTCCGAATTTCAACAGATTGGAAATGATTACCGATAAGGGCATAATAAGTCTTGGAAAATAGACTTTACCAAATATAGCGGCATTACTTTTAAAGGTATCGCTGGTAGACGTTAAGCAGTTATTGAAATAATTCCAGATGCTGATACCTGCCAGATTAAACAAAAATGGCGGCACCGTTCCGGTTTCAATATTGGCGACTTTATTAAAAATGAGAGTAAAGGTAATTGCAGTAAACAAGGGCTGAATTAAGTACCATAAAGGCCCCAGTATGGTTTGTTTGTATACCGTAACCACATCGCGCTTTACAAATAAAACCAGTAAATCCCGATAGTGCCAGAGTTCCTTAAAATTAAAATCGAAAAGCTTACGCTTGGACGAAATGGTATACAGCCATGGCAGCTCTGGTGGATTTGAGGAATTCAATAGCGATTGGTTTTAGTTCTAGCTAATATAATAATCTGAAGCTAATTATCAAATCCAACACGCCTAATCCCTTTAAATTTAACAACAAACCCTAATCGTATAATCGACTAAGAGTATCATTGTTAAATAGTTTTACAGTAAATCCATTATACCACTATACAAGTAAACTATTAAACTACTACTCCACTAGTACGCTATACGATTCACGTTTCACCTCTCACGTCTCACGTCTCACAACTAAAGACTACAGACTACAGACTAAAACCACTACACGACTAAACCACTTAACTATTCTTCGCCTCATATTTCACGTTTCACCTCTAACGACTCACAACTAAAGACTGCAAACTAAGACCTAAAGACTTAAGTATCGAGACCGGGGATACAATACACTTCTCGATACAATTTTATTCCGTTCCGCTTCGTAAAATCACTCGAAGTGACACAAAAAACTAAAATCAACAAAGGATTACTAAACACTTCACGAATCACGTTTCACATCTCACAACTCACGACTAAAAACTAAGAACTAAAAACTAAAACCACTAAACAACTATACCATTATACCATTCTTCACCTAACGTTTCATCCCTAACGACTCACAACTCCTTACTACTGACTATCGACTATCGACTAACAACAACAGACTCCCCAACAAAATTAACCCGCACTTAACACCTCAATATCAATAATTACTGTATTTTTGACACTTAAAAAATAGCATATGAATTTATCTCAGGTAAAACTAGTTGTCACCGATATGGACGGGACTTTACTAAATGACAATGGTGAATTAAGTCCGAAATTTTATCCGCTTTACGAGGCATTAAAGGCTAACGACATCCATTTTGTAGCCGCCAGCGGCCGACAGTATTACAGCATTATTGAGAAATTAAATGCCATTAAAGACGAGATTACCATCATTGCCGAAAACGGAGGGATTACCAAGCGCGGCAATCAGGAACTGGCAAAAACCTTACTCACCAAGGATAAAATTGACAGTCTGATTCCTTTATTGCGCACGTTGGACAATGTATTTATTGTGCTTTGTGGAAAAACCAAAGCCTATATAGAAACTAAAGATTTACACTTCCCGAAATTACTCAGTGAGTATTACACGGAATTTGAAATTGTAGAGGATCTGACTCAGGTAAATTCCGATGAGTTTTTAAAGATGGCGATCTATCACCCGGTAAATTCTGAAACTTATATTTATCCGCATGTTAAACATCTGGAAGCCGAACTACAGGTCAAAGTATCCGGAGAACACTGGCTGGATGTATCACACACCGATGCCAATAAAGGCTTTGCACTGAAACAGGTTCAGGATAGTCTGGGCGTTACCGAAGCAGAAACGATGGTTTTTGGGGATTACAATAACGATCTGGAAATGCTGGGACTGGCATACTTTAGTTATGCGATGCAAAACGCCCATCCAAACGTAAAGAAAGCTGCTCGCTTTGAAACCAAAAGTAACGAAGAACAAGGTGTGGAATACATTCTGGAACAGCTTATTGCTTCGAAACAGTAAGTAACTGATAGTCGGTAGTCGGTAGTCGGTAGTCGGTAGTCGGTAGTGAAATTAAAGTTTCAATATTCAATATTCAAATTCCAAAGGTTTCCAAATAGAATTGAGATTTGAGTAGTGAGAATTGAGACACTACTAATTTCAACACACTTCTTCTCGATAAAATTTTGCTTTGCTATGCTTCGCTAAATCACTCGAAGTGACAGGTTTTTGTTTAGTTGTATAATAGCATAATTGAATTTTCGTGAATTGTTAATCGTGAACTGTTAAACGTTGCCTTTTAACACCCATCTACTACTCCTAATATTCCGTTTCACGTCTCACATATCACGTTTCACTAATAACGTAGACTTTCCTAAATACTTAGACTTGAGTATTAAAAATGCCGTAATCAAATAATCGACTAATAGTATAATTATTAAATAAGCTAAATCCAAATCAAATCCATTATCCCACTACACCACTACTCTACTACCCGACTAACATAACAACTAAAGACTACAGACTAACGACTAAAAAACTAAAACCTAATCCACAAAAGTTTCTTTAATAATCGCTTTACAGTTTTGAATTTCAGAATCAGACAAGCTTTCAAATACTTTTATAATTCTAATTTTATCGACTGTCCGAATCTGATCTATAGCAATCATGCCTTGTTTATTATTATGACTTACCAAGACACGCGTAGGATAGACCTTTAAATTTGTAGTCATGGGAGCTAATACAATAGTATTTAAATACGCGTTCATTTCATTGGGAGACAATATAACGCAGGGACGCGTTTTTTTAATTTCACTTCCAATTGTGGGATCTAAATTTACAAGTACAATTTGATATTGCTTTATTTCCATGCTTCTAAATCTTCCTCTTCAAATACATCCTGAATTAAAAGTTTATCATCCTCTGAATCATGCATATCCTTAAACTTTTCTGCCCAATCTGCTCTGGGAGTAGCCATTGGACGTAAAATAATCTGTCCCTGTTCAAGTATAAGCTCCACTTTATCCTTAATGTTATATTTTTCCAAAATTGTTTTACTTAAACGCAAACCTTTTGAATTCCCTATTTTAACAATTGACACTTCCATATTACAAAATATTGTTATTACAAAGTAATCACATTAAGTTTGTTTTTCAAAATTATTTCACCTATTTAACTTAGCTGTAAACATCGTATAACCAGCAGATAAAGGTATTACTAAAGTACTCTGTAAAATCCGGTCCCAAATAATGAGATGGCTTCACAATTCACGCTCCCCCACTAACGACTACACTACTACACTATTCCTCGCTTCACGTTTCACGCCTTACATCTAACGACTAAAGTCTAGAGACTACCAACTAAAAACTATAACAAAACTATTGTGTTAATCGTTTATCCAAATCAATAACCGGCCACCCGTCTTTATCCCATATAATTTCAGTAATAATTAATTTAGATTCCCCTTTATTAGGGATTGAATATCCGTGAGCAAACAGATAATCCTTTCCATCAATGGTGTATACTGAATTATGTCCTAAAGCTGCAAATGTCTTTCCATCACCCACAGCTATAACGGTACTATTTCCTTCCAGCATATCAAAACCTACCCTGTTCAAGTAAGGCCCTGTAATCTGTTTCGATCGACCTACGGCTATTTTATAATCGCTGTTTACTCCACGACAGCACATATCCAGAGACACAAACAAATAGTAATACTCCCCTTTTTTAAATAGAAATGCCGCTTCAATCTGACTATCGGTTAACTCATAATCATAAGGTTTTTGGGTACTAGGTCTTCTCGCCAGCGTATGCCATTCCTGTGGCCAGACCAATCCACTCATATCCTGTTTTAATTTTACCAGTTTAATACCATCCCAGAATGAACCGAACGCCAACCAGGGCGTTCCACTTTCATCTACTATCGCATTGGCGTCAATAGCCTGCCAGGTATCACGTCCCATAACTGATTGTACAATTTTACCATGATCGGTCCATTTAAAGTTCTTACCCTTCGGATTCAAGGTAGGCGTGGTTGCATGCCCGATTGCTGCATGAGGTTTTCCCGGCATAGCATTACACGAATAAAACAAATGATACAGTCCCTGATAATACATAATATCCGGAGCCCAGATGTGATTACCAAATCCCGGAAGTGCTTCCTTAGTCCATTCCGGAACAGTATTAAAAACAGGAGGTTCTTTTTTCCAGGTTTTTAAATCTTTAGAAGACATTACCGAAATCCCCACTCCTGTCCCAAAAACATAATACGTATCGCCATCCTTCGCCATCACCGGATCGTGTACATACGGATTTGTAGCATTAAATGGCGGGTCTCCTTGTTCATTGGTCCCGACGGCGTCCTGAGCCTGAAGTAAATTACAACATATTAAAAAACAAAACGTGCTTACTATAAATTTCATTTTTACGGATTTTGATTAAAGATACAAAACCTTAATACCAAAGGACTAATTTTTAAGGCATACAATTTACACCAAGTATAGATTAGGATTAGATTGTATAATTGTATTTTGGCGAATCGTGAATTGTTAAACGCTATATTTTACCTTTTAACAATGACACGACTATACCATTATACAATTCCTCGCTTTACAGCTAATCTCTTCTCGATAATATTTTGCTTTGCTATGCTTCGCAAAATCACTCGAAGTGACAGAGTCTTTATGTTGCAGTATAATAGCATAATTGAATTTTCGTTAATCGTTAATCGTTAATCGTGAACTGTTAAACGTTGCCTTTTACTACTCATCTACTACTTCTTATATTCCGTTTCACGTATCACGTATCACGTTTCACTAATAACGTAGACTTCCCTAAGAACTTAGAATTGAGTATTAAAAATGCCGTAATCGTATATTCGACTAATAGTATAAGTGTAAAACAGTCTAACCCCATCCATTACACCATTAAACTACTACACCATTATACCATGCACGACTAAAAACTAACCTCTTGGTTTTCTAAAAAAGGCTATAACAAAAATGCCCAATGCCAGGAACATAGCAATCCGGGCGATATAATCTCCCATTTTAACATAGAAGGTCTGAGCATCATTCACTGGAATATCAGCTTTTAAAGCACCCTGATTTTCGTAATCCAGCGTCTTTATGAGATCGCCTTTCAGATTCAGAAATGCAGAGATTCCGGTATTGGCACTCCGGGCAATGGCACGTCTGGTTTCTATAGCACGCAGGCGTGCATAACTTAAATGCTGTTTATGCCCTTGCGTATTGCCCCACCAGGCATCGTTAGTCATAATCGCTAGCACACTGGCACCGGCACGCACATAGCCTGTTACAAATTCACCATATACCGATTCGTAACAAATGATAGATCCAACATTATAAGGTGTATCTATTAAATTAAAAACACTGCGTTCAGTCTGGGTTGTTTTCATAGCCACTGTTCCTCCAAGATCCAGCATGGCATCACCAATTACAGGCTTTAACACGCTTTGATATGGAAAATTCTCTACGCCTACGACGAGTTTTGACTTGTGATACACCTCAAAATCGGGATTACTATTTATAAAAGCGGCCGAATTAAAGTAATCTATCCACAAATGATCATTATACTTATTGGAAGTCGGCAGTATCGACGCTTCACTGGTATGCTTCTGATAAAACTGAAGTCCAAGCAAATAATTTAAATTCGGATAGCCATATAAAAACTGTTTCGCTTTAAAATACTCCGTACTCCTGCCAAAACCTGGTAAATTAACCCCATAATTTTCAGCCAGTACGGTTTCAGGGGTTACTAACAATCGCGTGCTGTCTGTAAGCTCAGGTTTCGCCAGTTCTTCCAATAAATATTCTACACGGGCATTGGTTGTGTTATACTTTTCATTATACGGATCGATATTGGGTTGTACCACTACAGCTTCAATAGTCGTGGAGGGCATTTCATAAGTATAATAGCGCAACAGACTTAGTCCTATAGGAAGTGCTATCAGACTTAGTCCACCAAGTACTGCTGGTCTGAGTGCTGATTTTGTTTTGGTTTCACGATACTTTAAATAGCCTTTAAAACCAATAATATTGACTAGCCAGATCCACAGGGTACCACCAAAAGTTCCGGTAAGCTCATACCATTGTATCCATTTCGGGTATTCCGAAAAGGCATTGCCCAGATTCAGCCACGGCCAGGAAAACTCCCACCCCAGATGCATCTTTTCAAAAGCAATCCAAAAACAAATTAAAAAACACAAGGCTTTATTCAAGGTGGTTTTCTGAGCCACTTTATGATACACTACAAATACCAGTGCCATTAGCAAACTATTCACCAGAATGGCAAAAGACGCACCAAATACATCGGCATACTGCAACCAGTTGGTGGTTATAAAATTCCAGATAAAGAAACTTAAATACGACCAGCCTAAGACCTTCCATCCCTTATGCTTAGCTTCTTGGTGTAAAATAGTATACTGAAGTATTAATACCGGAACAAATGCCACAAAAAGCAAAAGAGGCATGCCATAGGTGGGCCAGCCTAATGCCAGTAAAATTCCTGAAGTCAGGGCGAGGAACAGTTTTTTCACGTATAAACCTGAGGTTAAAAAAGATTCAAAATCATTTTATCGTCTAAAGATACTAAAATCCATTTTTAATGAAAACACATTCGAATATAAGGCCACACTCTGGTCGCCTATATCGGTAAACGCATAATCCACCTGAATCCCTTTATAATTAAATCCAACCCCTAAACTGGGTTGAAAACTAAGCTGCTCGCTGTTATCAATTTGAAGCTCCTGCTGAAAGTTCCCCATACCGCCACGTAAAAACACCATATCCAGATATCCGAATTCAAATCCAAAAGAGGGATTTACACTTACAAAAGACGACGAAATGATATCGTTATTTTCTTCAAAACGGAATTGTAGATCCACAGCGGTTTCCAAAGTATAATCGTAATGAAAAATGAATGTTTTCGACACCCCGAACTGCAGTTTCGGAATGGTGATTTCTGTAGTTTCTGGCAACTCCTGGTTCTGACCTTCTACCGCATCCTGAATATCCTGAAATTTATCTTCGTCTATCTGCCAGGCATTAAATGTGGTCGTAATATCTCGTGCCATTAAACCAATTTTCCAGGAATTCGATTCAAACTGAATGGACGCATCCAGACCAAACCCCCAGGAATTGGCAAAATCACCAATAATACGACGAATCACTTTAGCATTCACCCCGTAATTCAGGCCCTGAATGGGTAAAGCGCGGGCATAAGAAAAGGTTAAACCGTAGTCTGCAGTGGAAAACAATCTAATACGATCGTAATTTATATGCCCCTCATCATCAATTAACTGTGTGGTATCCAGAATATCATCTACTGCAAAACGAATTAATGACACCCCTACAGCACTTTGATGATCTATCGGCATGGCGTAAGCTATATAATCGTAATTTGCAATATTGGCAAAATAACTGGAGTGCATTAAGGCCAGCTGATTGTCTTCCAGATGCACCAGCCCTGCAGGATTCCAGTAACCGGAATTCACATCGGCCGACTGTGCTGTTACGGCATGACTCATCCCCAAAGCCTTGGCATCGACCCCGATATTCATAAACTCATTGGAATATTTTCGGGCTACCTGAGAAAAAGCAACCGTGGTAAACACTATCAGAAACGACGTAAATAAAATCCTCAATACCTAATTTTTTACAAATATGCAGATATTTTTGTTGGGGTAAAAACTTTATTTTATACCAAAACCATATATAACACCGTTACATTGTACAGCATCTGGTTTTACAATCTGCCTATGTTCTAACTTAAAAATTGAAGGCTTATTGTGTTATTTTTAAGAGTGCTTTTGTTTAAGACCATAATTCTTTACTATTTTTACACAAACTAACACCGTATGTCGTTTAAAAAACAAATTCCAAACGCGCTTACTTTATTAAACTTATTTTGTGGCTGTTGTGCCGTCATATTTGCGGTGCACAATCATTTTATTGTGGCTGCCATGTTTGTTTTTGGCGGTATATTCTTCGACTTTTTCGATGGTTTTGCTGCCCGAAAACTAAAAGTATCATCGGAATTAGGATTACAACTCGACTCTTTAGCCGATATGGTTACCAGTGGTCTGGTTCCTGGAATTGTTATGTGTAAATTGCTTAGCCTTACCATAGACAAACCTGAAACCCCGGTTGAAGAAAGTGTCTGGAATGCCTTTTTTAGTGGTGAAGCTATTATGCCGTCCTTATGGCCGGTTATGGGATTTTTAATCACCTTATCTTCTGCCTATCGTCTGGCTAAATTTAATATCGACGACGAACAGCAAAACTATTTTAAAGGCTTACCAACTCCAGCCAACGCCCTGCTGATTCTATCCCTGCCACTCATTTTAGAGCTACAGCACAGCGAGCTTATGAATTCCATCATCCTTAATAAAGGCTTTTTAATTGCACTAACCATAGTCAGTACAATATTATTAAATGCTCCTATAGTGCTATTTGCCTTAAAATTTAAAGAATGGGGATTCAAAGCCAATGCCACGCGCTACATCTTTCTATTGTTATGTGTCGTGTTATTAATTGTTCTGCAATTTGCCGCCATTCCATTAATCATTCTTTTATATGTTGCCATGTCTATGCTGGATGTGGTTATTAAAGGCGAGTATTAATTAGTTTGTAGGTTTTGTCTTTACTAAACATTACACATAAAAACCTTTTATTCCTACTATATTACCCTTAGCATTAAGATTTCACTTTAAAGAGTTAATTTTAATCCTTTCCTTGCTAAATATTAAAGAAACCATAAGCAGTATACTTGAACTTGAGAAAAAAACAAAAATGACTTAATCACCTCTCGGATCTGGTTTCAGCGGTAATTTTTTACTCCAGATAATGTCCAGACTGCAAAAATCAAAGTCGGAAGTTACTTTACCATAACAAGCATATACTCCTACTCCAAGAACCGGATACTGATGCACTACTTTTGTAAAATGTACCGTATCGAAATACTGTCCTTCTGCATCTGTGAACGTACAAAACCGAATACGTTTACCTTGTGATGTTTTATGAAACCTTGTATTTACCAACACTCCATATAACAATACAGTCTTATTAATGCATGTTTTTAAAGCTTTTGCTTTTATATGAGGCTGTAGCGACTCGTCTACCAAACTAAAATACGAACACAAAGGAAAACCAAGTAATTCCATTTGGTCGTAAGCATCTTCTATTATTGTGGTTTGCAAATTTGGTAACACAAAAGTCTTTTGCTGTGGTTTAAAAAGTTGCGACTGTACAGTTTTCGTTTTATTAGCATTACATTTAAAAATAGCCTGCCACAACAGCTCTGTTTTAGGTTGCTTTGTAAACCTGAAAGCGTCTATTCTAATCAATATTGTAAGTTGTTCTATACTTATAAGCACACGATCTATAAAATCGTCTAACGATGAAAAAGCACCATGACACTGGCGCTCTGTCAACAAACGTTGTACAACCAGATGTTCCAGGCTTTTTAAATATCCAAAACCTAAATAAATTGTCTTTCCCTTAATAATATTAGAATGATCACTGGTATTAATACAAGGTGGCTGCACCTCTGCCCCACACATTTTCGCTTCGTGTATATAATGCTCTGCACTGTAAAAACCTCCACCATTATTTAACACTGCAACCATAAACTCCAAAGGGTAATAACATTTTAAGTACAGGCTTTGGTAACTTTCAACAGCATAAGATGCCGAGTGCCCTTTGGCAAAAGCATAACCTGCAAAACTCTTTATCTGCTCCCATACTTCCATTGTTAAATTATCTGGATATCCACGCGCCTTGCAATTAGAAATAAACTTAGTTTCGACCTCCAGAAACTCTGTCCGCGATCGAAACTTACCACTCATACCCCGTCTTAAAACATCGGCCTCTCCTAAAGTTAAACCTGCAAACTGGCTTGCAACCTTTAGTACATCTTCCTGATAAATCATAATTCCATATGTTTCGGGCATTATTTCCAGCAATTTGGGGTTAGCTTCTATTCTGGTTTCGGGTAAGCGTTGCCGTTTTATAAATTCCTGCTTCATGCCCGAGCTGGAGACCCCCGGCCGAATTATAGAGCTCGCCGCTACCAGACCAATATAATCCTGGGTTTGCAACTTCTGCATTAAACCTCGCATAGCCGGAGATTCCACATAATACGCCCCAATGGCTTTTCCGCTCTTAAGCAAGTTATTTATATTAGGGTCTTTTTTGAATTGTTCTATCTGAGTAATATCTACAGGAGGTAATTCCGGACGATTATATTTTATAATCTCTATAGCTTCTTTAATCTTTGCTAATCCGCGTTGTCCCAGAATATCAAACTTAAAAATTCCGGCGTCTTCAGCTATAATCATATCAAACTGTACGGTAGGAAAACCTTTAGGTGGTAAATCGGTAGCAGAATACCCGTGTACAGCTTCTTCTAAAATAAGTATTCCGCAAGAATGCACACTCAAATGATTAGGAAAGCCCTGAATAAGAGCGCCATATTTTACCACTAAAGCTCCAATCTCATCCAATTCCAACGTGTGGTATTTATCTGCAGCAAGCTTATCTATCTCTTCTTTAGGCAATCCAAACACCTTTCCCAGCTCTCGCACTACAGCCCGGTACTTAAAAGTATTATAAGTCGCCAATAGAGCCACATGCTTAAACCGTTTAAAAATATACTGTGTAATCTCTTCGCGATCTTTCCATGAAAAATCGATATCGAAATCGGGAGGAGAAGCCCGAAACGGATTAATAAAACGCTCAAAATACAAATCCAGTTCTATAGGGTCTACATCGGTAATACCTATAATATAGGCCACTATACTATTAGCTCCACTACCACGCCCCACATGTACAAAACCACGGTGCTTAGCATAAGACACGATATCGTAATTAATTAAAAAATACGACACAAAATTCATGTCTTTTATAGTATTAAGCTCGGTTTGCAAACGTGCTTTAACTTTCTCTGAAGGCGCACTGTAACGCTTAGTCAAATTAATTTCACACAATTGTTTCAAGTAATTAAAATCAGCGTCTTTAGAGTCTAAATAAGTTTGTTGATTTTGAGAAATACGGGCTGTTCCAAAAGAAAACTTAATATTGCACTGTTCTAAAATGTGTGCTGTATTTTCTATAATAAACGGAAACTGCTTAAACGCTTCTTTCAAATCATTCACAGCAAGCATACTATCCTGCTCACTGCATTCTTCTGTTTTCTGAAGTTTACTTAACAAGGTATTATTATCGATAGCCCGTAGCAAACGATGCGCATTAAAATCGCGTTTATTCCTAACCGTAACCTGTTGCTGTACAACCAACTTATCTTTTAACTGAATATACTTTGTAAACGGAAGTTTACGAAGTTCTACTACTGAGACGCCGATATATTCGTTAGTTTTAAAATTGATTTTATCCTGCTCCAATACAGCTTCAAACGGATAAATTATAAAACTGTTTTTTAATTCCGGAGCCTGATCTGGAACACACTTTTTATTGTGGCTATACCCCGATAAAAGTTCATTTAACTCCAGAAAGCCCTTGTTATTTTTTGCAATCCCAACAAACTGTTGCTTAGCTCCGTTTCTAAAATCTATTCCTACGAGAGATTTAATATGATATTCTGGTGCTTTTCTGATAAAATTTAAACAGGCCGAAGTA
This sequence comes from Formosa sp. S-31, assembly GCF_051172795.1. NCBI lineage: Bacteria > Pseudomonadati > Bacteroidota > Flavobacteriia > Flavobacteriales > Flavobacteriaceae > Formosa > Formosa sp. S-31. The sequence goes on along the minus strand of NZ_JAENDK010000002.1, from coordinate 82,783 downwards.
TTATTAATATCGGTTAATACCAAAGTTTTTACACCCCTGGCTTGAGCGAGCTCCAGAAGTTCGACTTCGGAAAATGTCCCGAAACGCAGTGAATAGTATGTATGACAATTGAGATACATAACAATAAATTATTGTTTTTAATTACTGTGTACGGTGTGCCAGAACGATAGGAGGTTCTCCATTAAACGGATTTTGAGTTCCTCCAATGGTTTTAGCCCCCATAGCCGAGGCCTTTTGAATACTGTGTTCTCCAAACCGATTCCGAATACGATCCATTGCGCTATAGAGATTGAGCATTTCTTCGGTATCATCAAATAAATTAATCTGATAATTTCCGGTAACCAGATTACTTAGTTTTACGCCCACCAAACGGATTAATAAACGGCGTTGATACAAGGCTTCAAACAATTCCAGCACCCGAGGAATAATAACATGATCGGCACTTGAATACGGAATTTGCATTTGTTTGGAATAAGTATTGAAATCGGAATAACGAATTTTCACACTAATACACGCTGCTAATTTGTTTCCACTCCGCAGCTGATACGCCAGACTTTCGGCCATAGCAAAAATGGTGGTACGCAACATATTCATATCGATAGTATCTTTACCAAACGTGCGCTCCATAGAGATGGATTTACGCTCGTGAAACGGAATAAGCGGCGGGTTATCTATTCCTAAAGCACGCTTCCAGATAGTACGACCGTTAACTCCCAGAACACTAATTAACATTTCTACCGGCATGTGTTGTATTACCTGTATTTTATCGATTCCCAAATGGCGTAACTTCTGGTAAGTCTTATCGCCTACAGACGGAATTTTTTTTATGGATAAAGGCGCTAAAAATGCTTTTTCATACCCATGTCCTATGTGTAATTTATTATTAGGTTTAGCTTCACCAGTGGCCACTTTAGACACTATTTTATTTGCAGATAATCCAAAAGAAATAGGTAATCCGGTTTCTTTAATAATTGTAGAACGCAATTCCGAAGCGTATTTATAACACCCGAAAAACTTATCCATACCTGTTAAATCGGCATAAAACTCGTCGATACTCGCCTTTTCAAAAACCGGGACTTTTTCCTTTATAATATCGGTTACCTGATGAGAATATTTAGAATATACCGATGCATTCCCCCGAATAACCACAGCCTCCGGACATAAGCGCCTAGCTACTTTCATAGACATTCCTGAATGCACACCAAACCTACGGGTTTCATAACTGCATGCCGATACCACTCCTCGATCGCCTGTTCCTCCTACAAGCAAAGGACGTTTTTGTAACCTACTATCAATCAAACGTTCACAGGACACAAAAAAGGTATCTAAATCCAAATGCAATATATTCTTATTCATATTGCAAAATTAGCTACATTTACAATCATTTATTGCTTACATTTGTAGCAAATAAAAATTTTAACGTCAACACCTCTGTTTTATCCTTTAAATTAAATACGTTATGACTTTAATAGCTAAAAATCTAAAACACCTCAGACATTTAAAACGGTTAACGCAGGAAGTGCTTGCCGAAGATTTGCAGGTTACCCGATCGCGTATCAGTTCTTACGAAGAAGGACGATCAGCACCTACTCTGGAGTTTTTAATTGCAGTTTCCGATTATTTTAAACTGCCTATAGATATACTTTTAAGAAACGACCTTACCAAAGGTCAGGATGCTTCGTTTATAGAAGTCGGCAATCAGCGTGTGCTCTTTCCTATTACCGTAGACAGCGATAATGAAAATCTTATAGAAGTCGTTCCTGTAAAAGCATCTGCCGGGTATTTGGCGGGTTACGACGATCCGGAATACATTGAGCAATTACAAAAAATTAAACTGCCGTTTTTACCAACCGGAAAACACCGTGCCTTTCCTATAAAAGGCGATTCCATGCTTCCTATGAAACCCGGTGCTTATGTTGTTGGGCGCTTTGTAGAAAGTCGTTTAGACATTATTAGCGGGCGTACTTACGTCCTCATCACTAAAAACGACGGTATGGTTTACAAACGTGTATATAACCATATTGACACGCAAAACACGCTGCGTTTGGTATCAGACAATACCACCTACGAGCCTTATGATATCTCTATTGAAGATGTTCTGGAACTCTGGGAGTTTACCTGTAGTATAAACACTCAGGAATACGACGAGCAGGAACTAAAAATAAGCAGTATCATTCAAATGTTTAACACCCTTGGTGTAGAACTTAAAGCTTTAGAACAACTCGTAAAATGATATACAGTATAATAGATATTGAAACTACAGGCAGTAGCAATAAAATAACCGAAATAGCCATTTTAAAACACGACGGCACCCGGGTAGTCGATACCTTTACCTCTTTAGTTAACCCGGAAACCTATATTCCGGATTACATTACCGCATTAACAGGTATCGATAATACCATGGTAGCCGATGCCCCAACATTTCCGGAAATTGCAGACACAATATTAAATTTTACTAAAGACACTGTTTTTGTTGCCCATAATGTAAATTTCGATTACAATATTATTCGTAACACATTCAAAACTATAGACATTGATTTTAGACGCCGCAAGCTATGTACCATCCGCTTATCCCGAAAACTACTTCCTGGGCACCGATCATACAGTCTGGGAAAACTATGCAATAGCTTAAACATTCCGGTATCCGATAGGCACCGCGCTAAAGGCGATGCCGATGCTACCGCTATTTTATTCGACCTGCTGCTGGCTCAGGACGACGCCGAAACTATCTTTAAAGACTTTTTAAAACAAACGTCCAAAGAGGCTACACTTCCGCCTCATTTACCTAATACGGTCTTTGATGCCCTGCCTCAGGCCCCCGGCGTATATTATTTTAAAAATAAAAAGGGAAAAATAATCTATGTCGGAAAAGCCAAAGACTTAAAGAAACGTGTATTGAGTCATTTCTACACCAAAACCGATAAAGAACTTAGCCTATGCCGGGAAACAGCCGATATCGATTTTGAGCTCTCAGGTAGCGAAACCATAGCTTTACTTATGGAAGATGCCGCCATTAAACAACATTTTCCCGAATACAATCAACTAGCCAAACGCAACCCTGCCAGCTATGCCATTTTTAGTTATCAGGATCGACAAGGAATCATCCATCTGGCTTTTAACAAATTAAAAGGACTACCTCAACCTCTACAAATATTCCACAATATTCGCGACTGCCGCAGCTATTTGGAAACTATTTGCAAACAGTTTGAATTATGTCCTAAATTCTGTCATCTACAGGAACAGGTTAGCTCCTGCTCTCATCACAGCATTACCAATTGTAAAGGTATTTGCGACCAAAAAGAACCTATAACCAATTATAATGCTAGAGTCAGAAAAGCCATTAAACACATACAACACAGCCTTGAAGATGTTATTTTGAAAGAAACCGGACGAACCCCGGATGAAGACGCCTTTATTTTGATACAACAAGGTCTGTATTTAGGCTACGGATTTATCAGTAAAACAGAGCAAATAAACAAGCCGGAAGACCTGGAACCGTTTTTAATTCCGCAGAAAGATTCTGTAGATGTACAGAAAATTTTAAGACGCTTTTTACTTTAAACATGTTTATAAAATGACCTCATTACTATTAACAAATCATTTTAATTTTCAATATCTAATTTAATACCTATCTTTATATAGGCCCCGTCGTATAAATTCTAACTTTTAATCTTCTTTTATGAAAAAAGTGCTATACTTCGGTTTATTCGCCTTATTTCTAACCTGTAGTACCACCAACAGCCCTACTACAAAGACAGAAACAACATTAAATAAAAAAACCATAATCGATTTATCGCATCCGTTTTCCGAGTCTACAATATATTGGGTAACAGCTGAAGAATTTACTTTAGATACTGTTTTTAACGGCATGTCGGACAAGGGGTATTTTTATGCTGCGAATAATTTTAAAGCTGCAGAACATGGAGGCACACATCTCGATGCTCCCATTCATTTCTACAAAGACGGACAAACTGTAGACGAGATTCCTTTGGCACACTTAGTTGGTACTGCCATTAAAATTGATGTATCCAGTCAAGCCTTAAAAAATCCAGACTATCTTATAAGTACAGAAGACCTTAAAGACTGGGAAACAAAACACCAAACTTCCATTCCGGACAACTCTATTGTACTTTTACAAACCGGACACTCCATATACTATCCCGATAAATTAAAATATTTGGGCACCAGTCAACGTGGCGATGCTGCTGTTAAAGATTTACATTTTCCCGGCCTTTCTCCCGATGCTGCACAATGGCTGGCAGACCACCGCCATATAAAAGCAATTGGTATAGATACACCAAGTATAGACTACGGGCAATCGGTATACTTTAAATCGCATGTTATTTTGTTATCGCAACAAATTCCTGTTTTCGAAAATTTAACAAACCTGAACAACTTACCAAACCGTGGTTTCGAAGTCATTGCTTTACCCATGAAAATTGAAGGTGGTAGCGGTGCGCCTCTGCGTATTATAGCCCTCGTTAATTAAACCATGTTTTACATTTATTTATAAGGTATAAAACATTTATAGCTACCTTTGCCGAAAATTTTTAAATGGCTTTAACCTTACTTTCGTCTCCTTTACAAGGTTTTACAGATTTCAGATTCCGGAATGCATTCCACCAGTATTTTGGAGGTATCGATACGTTTTATTCTCCTTACATACGACTGAATGGTAAGTTTAAAATTAAATCGTCGTACGAGAACGATTTGCTGCCAGAAAACAATACTACGTTAGAAGTTATTCCGCAGGTTATAACCAATAGTGTCGAGGAATTTTTATTTGTGGCCCGATATGTGCAAAGTTTAGGTTACACCGAATTAAACTGGAATTTAGGCTGTCCTTATCCTATGGTTGCTAAATCTGGTATGGGTTCCGGTTTAATTTGTAATCCGCCACAGATAGATGACATTTTAAAAGCAGCTCATACCGAAACCAATATTACGGTATCTATGAAAATGCGTATGGGCTACGACAATGCCCAGGAAATTCTGGATGTATTCCCGATTTTAGACCAATACCCGCTTAAAAATATTGCCATTCATGCCCGAATAGGCAAACAACTGTACAAAGGTCCGGTTGATCTGGATGCCTTAGAAACCTGCCTGTCGCATACCAGACACAAAATGTATTACAACGGAGATATTACCAGCGTTTCAGCTTTTAAAGCGCTTAAGGAGCGTTTTCCTTCTATAGATCATTTTATGATAGGCCGCGGACTTATTGCAGATCCATTTTTGCCACAAATGATAAAAAACGACACTCAGGACTATCCAAAAGACCGCTGGGATATTTTTGAAGCATTTCACAACACCATTTACACCGACTACGACGCCTACCTATCCGGTCCTACGCCTATAAAAATGAAAATGCTGGGCTTTTGGGAATATTTTGCGCAGTCCTGCTCCAATCCGCAAAAAGCATACAAAGCCATAAAAAAAGCAAGTAATCCGGCGAAATACCAAAAGACCGTTAAAGACATTATAGCTAACGAGAAAAGAGCATTACTTTAGATTAACCTTAAAACTTATTATTTTTTGAAGGTCTAAACGGCTACTTTCAATTCATTAATAACATGTTCGAGTCTGCTGCTTACTTCGTGAGCGACACGACCTAAAGCCTCATTTTTAACAGCCTGCATAGACACCATAGGGTTTATAGCTGAAACTTCTATGGTATTTGCTGCGGTTTCCTGAACTACCAGATTACAAGGCAACATAAGCCCTATTTTATCTTCTTCCTGCAATGCTGCATAGGCAAAAGGCGGATTACAGGCCCCCAGTATTTTATATTTCTTAAAATCGACATCCAGCTTATTTTTCAAAGTTTCTTTAATATCAATACTGGTTAAAATCCCAAAGCCTTCATCTTTTAAAAGCGCCGTTACTTTATCGATAGTCGCTTCAAAATTACCTTGTACGGTAGTCGTAAAATAATAATCCATGGTACTCTGTTTTAATTCATAATTATTTCTATTAAATTTAAAACAAAGCAATTACAATTAAAACGCTTATCACAAAAATTATTAAGCCTATACCTTTGAATCAACATACTTTAAAATATTCCAGATATCTATTTGTTTACGGCACTTTAATGCAACAATCTGATCATGAGATGTCGGTATTTCTGAAATCGCATTCCAAGTATCTGGGAAATGCCTGCTTCCAGGGTAAATTATACGATGTTACGGAATTTCCAGGCGCTATATTAAGTAAAGACAGCAACGATAAAGTATATGGACAGATTTTTGAACTCGACGCGCCGGAAACCGTTTTTGAAGTCTTAGATCCTTACGAAGGTATAGACAAGCGTTTAAATCCGCCTTATTTATATACACGAACACTGGTTAAGGCAAACTTAGAAAATAACGAAACCATAGCAACCTGGATTTATCTCTATAATTTATCGGTTAGTCACTTAAAACGCATCCCTTCTGGACGCTATTTTGATTATTAACCCAAGTATCCTATTTTTCTAAAAACGCCATATTACATAGTTAAGCACAAGGTTCATTCTTTATTATTTCGTTTCTTTGCAGCGTTTTTTAAAAGCCCTATGTTAAAATTTACCGATACCTTAGTACACCCTTTACAACAGAATACGACAACTGAATTACCTGAAAAATTCACGTTTCCGTTTTATTACGAGCCGAATCAATTAAGTATTCTGGCTGCTAAAGATTTACAGGAATATCTGGAATCGCAAACCGATTTTAATCATAATTTCGGACTGGACACTACACAAACGGGTCTGGTTATTGGCAAGATGTTTGGTGTTATGGTCGTTCAGGATTCTCAAGGTAATTTAGCTTATCTGGCAGCATTTTCAGGAAAACTGGCTGAAAGTAATCACTTAAAGGGATTTGTACCGGCAGTATTCGACACGTTAAACACATCTGGCTTTTATAAAAAAGGGGAAGCTGAGTTAAATGCTTTAAACAGAACTATAGAAGCACTCGAAAATTCGGAAAAACTTAAAAATGCCAATAAACAACTGGCCGAAAGCAAAGCTGCTGCAAAAAAGGAACTCCAAGAGTTTAAAGCTGTAATGAAAGCCAAAAAGAAACTGCGCAACAAAAAACGAGACGAGGCTAAACCTCTGCTTAGTGATACCGAATTTCAAAAACTTTTTGAAGATTTGAAGCGGGAAAGTATTGGGTATCAAATACAGTTAAAGCATTTAAAAGCACACTGGGAAGAGGCTATTAAAACGGCTGAAACAGACTTAAATTCCCTACTTGAACCCATACAAGCTCTTAAAGCCAAACGTGCAGCACAATCGGCGGGCTTGCAAAAGCGCCTACATGAACAATACCGCTTTTTAAATGCAGAAGGTGAGACAAAAGATTTACTGGATATTTTTAAGAGCACCACTTCTCCAATGCCTCCTGCTGGGTCGGGAGAATGTGCTGCTCCCAAACTATTTCAATATGCGTATGAAAACCAGCTAAAACCTATAGCTATGGCTGAATTCTGGTGGGGCGCCTCACCGAAGTCGGAAGTACGCAAGCATAAACAGTTTTATCCGTCCTGCCGCAGCAAATGCGAACCCATTTTAGGACACATGATGCAGGGGCTTCAGGTAGAAGACAACCCCATTCAACAGGCCATTACTGATGACAAAACTATAGAAATTGTTTTTGAAGATGATGCTTTACTGCTGGTTAATAAGCCGCATGAATTTTTATCGGTCCCGGGAAAAACCCAGAACCTTTCGGTTTTAAGTAAAATGAAAGACTACCTTCCAAAAGCCAAAGGTCCGCTTCTGGTTCATCGTCTGGATATGTCCACTTCCGGATTGTTACTGGTTGCAAAAACCGAACGCGTACACAAACAGCTTCAGAAACAGTTTATAGAACGCACGGTAAAAAAACGCTACGTTGCTTTACTGGATGGCGAATTAACGCAGACCGAAGGTTTGATTGATTTACCATTACGAGTAGATCTGGATAACAGACCGCAACAACTGGTTTGCTACGAACACGGCAAACCCGCTAAAACCAAATTTAAAGTCATTGCCATAGAAAACGGAAAAACCCGCATTCACTTTTACCCCATTACAGGTCGTACGCATCAATTACGTGTACATGCAGCCCATAGCAAAGGTTTAAAAATTCCTATCACAGGAGATGATTTATACGGGACAAGAGCTGACAGATTACATTTACATGCCGAAGAGCTTACTTTTGTTCACCCTATAAGCAAGAAAGAACTAACTTTTATTTGTAAAGCACCGTTTTAATCTTAAAACATAAACCTCAGAGCATCGTTTTAATATTATTCGTTTTACACCAAGATAAAGCTGAACAATCATTCGCCTTAAATTATCCTGAATTCTTAGTTTTATTGTGTAATTTATACAACAAATCTTTAGATGAGGACTATGAATAAAAAAAGCTTCTTTTTTTATTTTTTTATTTCTGTTACCACCATAGGCTGGTCACAATCCAGTACAGAAAACCCAATAGAAGATCATGATTTTACACGTCAAATCTGGATAGACCTCCAACCCTATTGGACAGTTAGCAACAATAGTAAAATTATTAGCGAATTTAGTTATCGTACAGTTAAGCCGGAAAGCTGGCATAGAGTCATTACCAGAGTATCCAAAGAGTTTATTGAAGACTCAATCATTTTCAAAGGTTTCAAACACAAAGAACGAATTGCAGGTGGAATCGGGTTATTTTTATTCCTCAGTGAATACGAAAAAAACACTTTTGAAATCAGACCGCATCAAAACTATGGCATCTCATTTAATATTAGCCCTAGGTTTAATCTCGGGCAATTACTGCGACTGGAAGAACGCTTTTTATTTTCAGACAATGAAAAGCATGATTTTTTCGGACTGCGATTTCGATATCAGGTTACAGGAACTATAGACTTACAGGGGCTTTTTTTTCAGGAGAAAAGAGGGTTTTATTTACCTATTTCGGTCGAGGCCTTTTTTAATATTTTTAAAGTAAGTCAATTTAACGACGTCATCAGGGTTACTCCCGGTATAGGATATCAAATAGATCCTGACTTTAAACTGTTAGCCAGTTTAGCCTATCATTATACCAAAGCAGGCATCGATTCAAGTAAATTAGTAAGAACAAACGATATTGTTTTCCGTTTCAGAATAATAAAAGGATTTTAATTCAGACTTTTAAAATATAAGGATGTATAAAGCTCCCGTGAGTATTACAAAAAAAGACCAGCCCGTTACAACTTTCGGAGCAAGAAAAAAATCCTTAATTGTAGTTTGCTTGGACAATAAAAGAAGTAACTCATTTATAAAGGACACCAAGCTGATTACAAGAAATACTATTGAAAAAATTACAGCACTATTATAAATTGAAACTACACTTTTGCTGTCGAAAAAATAAACAAATATAGGATGCCCTGAAAGCCCTGTTAATACATTCAAAAAAATAAAAACTATACTTAAAACAAGAATGACTAATGTTAGCTTAAAATTTATAAAATTGATAGTTCTTATTAATTCTTTCATAGGTAAAACTATACTTAATAGCTAAATCAAGGTCGCTACAATTAGAACTCTGCATTTTTAAAAGCGGTAACCGAATAGGTTACTATTATTCGTTTTTAAACAACTTAAAAACCGCAACAATTATTAATAATACAATAAATATCCATAATTCAAATGCCTGAATCTTTGTAGCCAATTCCGGATCATTACCCCTGATTTTCAACCAACTCCTATAAAATTTATATAACAAATAAGCTAAGGACAGGTAAAACAAAAAGGATATTACATTCATAAATAAGCTTATTTAGTACTTAAACATTGTTATTCAGAAAAAAACAGTAATCGTCCAATTTGAAATCAATATCTTACAAAAAACTAAAAACGAATTTCAAGTCAAAAAAAAAACCTGATACTTTAAAATAGTATCAGGTTAAAAAAAATAAGTCGGGGTGGCAGGATTCGAACCTGCGGCCTCCTGCTCCCAAAGCAGGCGCGATAACCGGGCTACGCTACACCCCGAGGTGTATATTTTAAGTATTTCTTTATCCCGGATCATTAAGAAATATTTGCGGAGAGACAGGGACTCGAACCCTGGCGACACTTACGCGTCGACAGATTAGCAATCTGCTCCATTACCACTCTGGCACCTCTCCTAAAAATTATGAACGTTGCAATTATTTTGCGGTTGCAAATGTATACTTTACTCTCGAAGTTCACAACCTTTTTTGAGCTTTTTTTTAAAAAATTATTCGGGGTATTCGATGCGCAAATGGTAAATATTTGCAAGCTTGCGTTTTAGCACTTTTTTGATGGATTGAATTTCTTTGAAGGTAATGTTAGAATTTAGAAATTGCCCCTCCTCCATCTGCTTATTTATGATATTTTCTACAAAAGCATCAATTTTTGTCGACGTTGGTTCCTTTAAACTTTTCGACGCCGCCTCTACACTATCGCACATCATTAAAATGGCCGTTTCCTTACTAAACGGTTTCGGTCCCCCATATTTGAAATCTTCAATATCTACCCCGTCTGGATTCGACTGCTTCTCTTTCATATAAAAATAATACACCAGACTTGTACCATGGTGCGTTCGTATAAAATCGATAACCCGATCTGGTAAATTCCGCTTCTTACCTATTTCTATCCCGTTTAAAACATGATCGATAATTATAGCCGCACTTTCTGTTGGCGACAATTCATCATGCGGATTTAATCCCGTAGACTGATTCTCGGTATAGTAGGTTGGATTTTTCATTTTACCAATATCGTGATACAAAGCTCCAACCCGTATTAACATGGCATTTGCGCCAATTTCGTTTGCCGATGCTTCTGCTAAATTCGCCACATTTAAGGAATGATGAAACGTTCCGGGAGCTTTCTCGGCAAGTTCCTTTAACAATTTTGAATTGGTATCTGATAATTCTAAAAGCGACACATCAGACACCAGACCAAACATCTTTTCGTAGGCATAAATTAATGGCTGTACAAACAAAGTTGCCAGACCACATAGAATAAACATTAAAAAGGTTTCAAGTTGTAAATTATCAATACTACCCTCGTGAATAACGAAAAAGGCAAAATAAGCGATAATATAAATTAAAGTAATCTGTCCTACAGAAATAAACAGATTAGCACGCTTATATAGCTCAGAAACCGTTAAAATAGTTACTATCCCAGCGATAATCTGCAAAAACATATACTCGTAACTGTTAGGCACGATAGACCCCAGTAAAAGCACTGTTACCACATGTGTGAATAAGCCTAAACGCGCATCGAAAAACGCCTTTAAAACCAGTGGTAAAATACAAAGGGGTACAACATAAATATAATGCGAATTATAGTTTACCACCAAAGAAGTAATAAACACCATTAATAACACATTAAAAAAGATAAAAGTGACCTTATGATTGTTTTCAAACACATCTCTCCTGTACTTTCGCAAAAACAACAACAACATTAACAGCGCCAAAGACACCAGTAATGTATAAGCAAATACAATCCAGTTATAATTCGAAGCATTCCATACCTGGGATTCGTATTCGGATTCGAGGGATTTTAAAATCTGAAATTTATCGCCTTCCACTACCTCCCCTTTGGAGATTAACAAGGTTTCTTTTTCTATGCTTCCACGCGTGTACGAAATCTTGCTGAGTTCTTCTTCAAGAACGCGTTCTGTAAATTCCTTATTGTAAGTTAAATTTGGCTTTATAACATCGTAGAAAATGGAAATAAACAACTTCTGGTAAGTATTCAGCTTAGCATCTGTTAGCGACTTTACCAAAATGGGAGTTATGTTATTTTGTTTTACCAAATTCGAGTATTCGGTATTTAATTTTTCAACCCGATTTTCCAGTAATATCACATAACTCTTTGGTGTAAAATTATAATCCTCGTGTAAAATACCATACTGATAAAAATCGTTTAAAATTTTAGTTCCTAAATTATACAACGCCCGATAATCCCGCCCGGAAACAGAATCCGGAACGGTTTCCTTAAACGTCAGTTTATAGGCACTAAACACCTCGTCTTTAATACCGCTGTCAATATCAAAATACCTGATCGCATTAGCATTTATCACCTGCTTTTCAGAAGTAATTTCTTCATTCGACTTCTTTATGGCAAAATTGAAAGGGGCATACAAATTCTCTGACTGCCAAGGCTTTCCTTTTTCAAAATTGTATTTAAACCGGCCGCTTTTCGGAAATAAATACACAATTAAAAATGTAGTACAGATAAAAAGCAAGCCTTTGTATAGCAAGGTATGATTCCTGTATAAAGTATTTATAAAGTCTTTCATGAACTGAATTAAGTGAAAATCAAATGTAAGAAAAATTAAAGCGTTTTAACAGGTTTATAAATCAGGAATCCTTCCTAATTCCTTAAAAATTGACTAATTTCGCAACACTAATTGATAAAACATAAACCATGAGTAAAGACGTCGTAATTGTATCGGCTGCAAGAACACCTATAGGGAGTTTTCTGGGGTCCTTATCTACTATCCCGGCACCAAAATTAGGAGCTATTGCTATAAAAGGCGCATTAGACAAAATTAATCTGAATCCCGATTTAGTTCAGGAAGTATTTATGGGCCATGTGGTACAGGCAGGAACCGGACAAGCTCCGGCAAGACAAGCGGCGATTTACGCAGGCATACCTAATACTGTACCGTGTACAACAGTAAATAAAGTGTGTGCTTCCGGGATGAAAGCAATTATGACTGCGGCGCAAACCATCGCTCTGGGCGATGCCGAAATTGTAGTTGCCGGAGGTATGGAAAATATGAGTATGATTCCGCACTATTTACACGCCCGCACCGGAACTAAATTCGGTCCGGCTACTTTAATCGACGGCCTGCAAAACGATGGATTAGTTGATGCATACGATAATAATGCCATGGGAGTATGTGCCGATGCCTGTGCAGTTGAATATAAGTTCTCACGCGAAGATCAGGATGCCTTTGCTATTCAGTCTTATGCACGCTCTAAAGCGGCCTGGGACTCTGGAAAATTTGATAACGAAGTAGTTCCTGTAGAAATACCTCAGCGTCGCGGCGAACCGGTTATATTTTCTAAAGACGAAGAGTTTACCAATGTAAAACTGGATAAAATTCCTTCGCTGCGCCCTGCCTTTACCAAAGACGGTACCGTAACAGCGGCAAATGCCTCTACGATAAATGATGGCGCCGGAGCTGTAATCTTAATGAGTAAAGAAAAAGCGGCCGAATTAGGTTTAAAACCACTGGCCGTAATAAAAAGTTATGCCGATGCTGCTCAGGAACCGGAATGGTTTACCACAGCCCCAGCAAAAGCCTTACCTAAAGCCTTAGACAAAGCCCGTATTACACTTGAAGATGTGGATTTCTTTGAATTTAACGAAGCCTTTTCTATTGTTGGTCTGGCTAACATGAAAATCCTTGGATTATCAGACGATAAGGTAAATGTAAATGGAGGTGCTGTTTCTCTGGGACACCCTTTAGGATGTTCTGGAGTGCGTATTATTATTACGCTATTAAATGTTTTAGAACAGAATAATGCACGAATTGGTGCTGCTGCAATATGTAATGGTGGTGGCGGTGCTTCGGCTATGGTCATCGAACGCGTTTAATTCAATTATTTTTTTTTAGAAACACTTTAAACTCTATATTTAAAGCCCAAAACCAAAATCCAGTTAATGCAATACGGCGTTTGTAATTTAAGCATTGTTCCTTTACGATTAGATCCTTCAGATTCCAGTGAACTCGTCTCTCAAGTTTTATATGGCGAACATTTTAAAGTATTAGAGCAGCGAAAAAACTGGAGTAAAATCCGTCTGGCATTCGACAAATACGAAGGCTGGATAGACAATAAGCAATATCTGGAAGTTACTCAGGAAGTGTATGATGCTCTAGATAAGGAAATGCCGAAACTGGCGAGCGATTTGGTTGAATTTGTGCATGATAGCAACGACCAGTTGTACCCTATTCCTTTAGGAGCCAGTTTAAATTGTCTGAACCTTTTAAATCATAAACACGATGGTAATGTTACCGATAAAGTATTACCAAAAACCAATTTAATCAGTACTGCATTTTTATATTTAAATGCACCGTATTTATGGGGAGGCAAAACACCTTTTGGTATAGACTGCTCCGGATTTACACAAATGGTTTACAAATTAAACGGCTATAAAATATTCAGAGATGCATCACAGCAGGCAAAACAAGGCGAACCTTTAAGCTTTATTGAAGAAAGTGAAGCCGGAGATTTAGCCTTTTTCGATAACGCCGAAGGCCAGATTGTACACGTGGGCATAATTATGAACGACAACTATATTATCCACTCTCACGGAAAAGTACGTATAGATCGTTTAGATCATTCCGGAATTTATAATGTCGATAAACGCACTCATACACATAAATTAAGAGTCATAAAAAAAATAATCTAAGTCTTGGTTTTAAAACTTCAGACTTAGATTATTATAATTTTTAAATACGAACCGTGTTAAGCCTGGCCGTAATTAAATAGATAAAAACTGTTTAGGAATAATATTGAATCCTAAATCGTGTACTGCTTCTTCAATTTTGGCTATTTCAACCAGTTTATAAGCATAAACTGTAATTCTTACCGGAAATCGATTCGATTTAATCTCAACTTTTTCAATAGCACGAATGCGCATTATAGCTTCCTTAATTTGCAATAAATCCTGCTCATCAGTGGCGTTAGTTTCGAACATTCGATTGTGATTTCCCGGTATTACGTTATCCAATAAGATGTCCATTTTCCTTGGTTTTTAGTTAATTATTAGGTTTTTAACTCTACCAAACTAGCATAATATTATTGAAATAAAAAATACTTTGACCACTTTTTGAATTGCAGAGTTTTACACAAAACTCAAAATTAACACTAACTTATTGCTATAATGACAAATACGACTTATTTTTTACCTAGTATTTTATTATTTTCTCCACAGGTCAACATCGCGGCTCCAAAGTAGGGATTGCGGATATCTTCCTCCAAACTAAGCCAATACCCTCCGGCATTAGCATTCGCCATAGGACAAAACTGAACGTACACAGTCTTATCGGTTCCGAAGTGTTCCAGCATATTTTGCATCTGATTAGAAATTACCAGAAACTGCTGGCGTACCATAGTAATATCACTAGAAGTTTCTACGTGGCCTAATTCTGAAAGCATCATGGATTTCATCTCATTAACATATTCCAAAATATCAGTATTCGATTGAACTGATTTTAAATCGATTTGCTCCAGACGTAATTTAAGTGACTTAGCTGCTTTTTTGGAAGCCTCAAAATCATCAGCAACCAAAGCATCTTTAAACTCAAGATACCCTTCCAGTAATTTATTAATTTCCTTTCTGAATGTTTTAGGCACCACAAATGGCTCTACAGAACCCTTCTCTTGAAATGTCATTGTTTTTTTAGTTCTTTGAGATGAATCTGATTGGTTCATCATCGACGTTTTTCCCTGTAACTGGGCAGCCGCATCTACTGTAAAAGCACCATGTGTTACAACCACATCTCCGGCTTGCAAACCACTAATCACCCTATAGGTTTCCCCTGTTTTAGTACCAAGTTCAATATTCCGCATTTCAAATACAGGCGCATCGGGTTGTACTTTTACATAAACCACCGAACGCTTACCCGTCCAGAGTACTGCCGAAGCCGGAAGACTAATCGCTGCATCTTCCTGAACATTCGAGTCTTGAAGCTGTCCTTCTACAAACATCCCAGGTCTCCACATGCCTTTAGTATTGTTTAATACCACTCTTACTTTTACCGTACGTGTATTTGCATTGAGCACGGGATCTATAAAATCGATTTTTGCCTTAACCGTATTATCTCCAAAAGCTTTAGAACGCATTTCCAGTGTCTGCCCGGTTTTCAAAAAAGCAATTTGATTTTCGTATGCATCAAATTCTGCCCAGACCGTACTTAAATCAGCTACTTTAAAAATAGCTTTTGCATCCATTATATGGTCGCCTTCATTGACACTGATTTCCGAAACCGTTCCCGAAACATGTGAATATATCTTAAACTGCTCCTTAAGCTCTCCGCTTTTTACTATATCGTCCAGTTGCGCATCGGTAATCATCCAGTTTTTAAATTTTGCTTTCACGGCTTCATACAACTTAGGTTGCGCAGATTTTAATTTATAAGCCGTAATGAGTTCCTGCTGTGCTTTTATAAGCTCCGGCGAATATATACTGGCTACCAGTTGCCCTTTCCTTACTTCCTGCCCAACAGAAGTGATATACAATCGTTCTATACGACCGTTAAAATGTGCTGGCTGCACATAGACTTTATCAGCATTTTCTGTGATGGTACCCGACAATACTAAAGTAGCCACTGGAGCTGTACTACTCCCAATAGTGGTCGTAGTAATATTGGCCAGTGCCTCGGCATTTTTAGTCAGTTTAAACTGCTGAGCAGTTACACCTTCAGCATCCTGTTCCATCGGAATTAAGGTCATACCGCAAATAGGACAATTTCCCGGTTCACCTGAGAAAATCTGCGGATGCATGGAACAGGTCCATTTTTCAACGCCATGCCCGTGTAAAGTTTCCTTATTCTCAGAATCTGACTTTGGAGTTTCCGAAGTCTTTCCAAAAATAAAATACCCCAACCCTAGACCTGCAAGCAGAGCCAATACGATATAAATACTGCTTTTATTCATGTTTTTCTTCTTGTAATCGTTGTATCATAGCCTTCATTTCGGCTATTTCTTTTCTTTGAGTTTTAATAATATCTTCTGCCAGCTGCTTCACCTCAGGATCTTTTATATCGGCACGTTCGCTAGTTAAAATAGCTATGGAATGATGCGGAATCATTGCTTTCAACCATAGTAAATCACCAATTACAGGCTTCTGTGCCCTCACTAAAGTTAACGCCGTTACAAACAATAGTACACTGCCTGCAAAAATTGCTCTGTTTTTAGTTTTACTGGTATACATCGGCAGCATAAACAACAGCATTACTATGGACATTACCGAAATTCCAAGGCAGGTCATGTAAAACCGGGTTAAACTAAAATAGACATGATCAAGTGCATACGTATTTAAATACATAGTGATGTACATCGTGATAAAAGAAACCGCCAACATTAAAAAAAATGTTGTATACTTTTTGTTTGATTTTGATGATTCAGAAGATTTCATAATGCTTTAATTTATATTGGCAGATCGCAATCGCAAGGCATTAGCAATAACCGAAACCGAGCTAAAGCTCATGGCCAGAGCAGCTATCATTGGAGATAACAACAATCCGAATACCGGATATAATACCCCTGCCGCAATTGGAATACCAATGGTGTTATAGAATAAAGCAAAAAATAAATTTTGTTTTATATTCCGCATAACGCTATCGCTCAAATTTTTAGCCTTAACAATACCATGTAAATCCCCTTTTACCAAGGTAATGGCTGCACTTTCTATAGCCACATCTGTTCCTGTACCCATGGCAATACCCACATCACTTTGCGCCAGCGCCGGCGCATCGTTGATTCCATCTCCAGCCATGGCCACAATATGGTTTTCACTTTGCAAATGTTCTATTTCTTTTAATTTATCTTCCGGAAGACATCCTGCTTTAAAATGTTTTAAATTTAAAGCACCTGCTACAGCCTTAGCCGTAGTTTCATTATCACCAGTAAGCATTATAACGTCTATACCCCGCTCCTGCAGTTCTTGAATTACCTTTTTACTGCTTAACTTAATTTTATCTCCAATAACGACAAAACCAAGAACTTCTTTATCTATAGCCACAAAGGATACGGTTTTTCCCTCCTCCTGAAATGGCTTTACTTTAGAAAGCACTTCTGCACTCAACTCTGCCTGAGCATAAGCCATCATCTTTTCGTTACCCAGAGCTACATGGCGACCGTTTACTTCACCTTCAACACCTTTCCCTGAAACAGCATTAAAATGTTCCAGCTTCAAACGCTCTACTCCTTTTTCTTTCCCATAACTCACTGTAGCATCGGCTAAAGGATGTTCGCTCTGCTGATTTAAAGACACTATAAACTGAAGCACCTGCTGTTCTTCAAGCTTACCTAATACACCAATATGTTCTACTGAGGGTTTCCCTTCGGTTAAGGTTCCGGTTTTATCTACAATTAAAGTATCAACCTTATTCATGCGTTCCAGTGCCTCTGCGTTTTTAATCAGTACGCCGTTTTGTGCGCCTTTACCAACACCAACCATAACAGACATAGGTGTCGCCAGCCCCAGAGCACAGGGACAAGCGATAATAAGTACAGCTATAGCATTTACAAGAGCAAACACATAAGCTGGTTCAGGTCCCCAAATAGCCCAGACAGCATAGGTAATAAGTGCTATAAGCACCACTATAGGTACAAAATATCCCGATATTTTATCGGCGAGTTTCTGAATTGGGGCTTTACTTCTGCTCGCATTATTGACCATATTTATTATCTGAGACAGTAAAGTATCTGAACCAATTTTTTCTGCCCGCATAATTACCGACTGATTCCCATTTATAGTACCACTATTAACACTATCTCCCTCGTATTTCTCTACTGGTAAAGGTTCACCTGTAACCATCGATTCATCCACCGCAGTTTTGCCTTCAGTAATGATGCCATCCACCGGAATTTTTTCTCCGGGTTTCACTCGAAGTAAATCACCCACTTCAATTTTATCGATACTTATGGTTTCTTCTTCTCCATTCACCACTCTCGTGGCTTTATTAGGAGCCAGTTTCAGTAGTTCTTTTACAGCACTATTGGTTTTACTGTGAGCTCTTGCCTCTAAAACCTGTCCCAGCAATACTAAAGTTAAAATTACAGTAGTCGCTTCAAAATACACATGCACATCGCCGGATTCGGTTTTAAACTGATCCGGGAAAAAACCGGGGAATAGTAAACCAAACACGCTAAACAACCAGGCCACACCTGCACCAAGACCTATTAGAGTAAACATGTTTAAATTCCAGGTCTTTACCGATTTGTAAGCACGCTCGAAGAACATCCAGGTAGCATAAAACACTACGGGAATCGATAAAGCAAACTGTATCCAGTTCCAGTACGTCCGGTCTAAAATGCGGTATAAAGGATTATTAGGCAGCATTTCGGACATGGCAATTATAAATACCGGGAGCGTAAAAGCGATAGCTAGTTTTAACTTTCCAATCAAATTTTTATATGTTTTCTCTTCTGCAGATAAATCAGCTTTCAAAGGCACTAGATCCATTCCGCAAATTGGACAAGCTCCCGGTTCATCTGAGACAACCTCCGGATGCATCGGACAGGTAAACTGGCTTTCTGTTCCGGAACTTAAACTCATTTCTTCAACCAGATCCATTCCGCAAACAGGGCAGTCACCCGGCTGATTGTATGTTTTTTCGCCTTCACAATGCATCGGACAATAAAACACGCCTGTTCCCCGACCTTTTGGTTTAGGTTTATCCTCAGATTGTACATTAGGCATAGTTCCGTCTGCATGAATGCTATAATGTCCGCCATCGTCCTGAAATGCCTTTTGCAACGTTTCCAAAGGAATGTGTTCAGACATTTCAATAGTCGCCTTAGCCTCATCCAGATCAACATTAGCTTTTACCACACCCTTAACCGTGTTCAACACCTCTTCCACATGAGTACGACAACCGTTACAGGACATACCGGTAATATGATAAGTATGCGTCATATTAGACATCGTCTTTACGCTTTCGGCATGAAAATCGTAAATACTATACGTCCCGCCATCTGCCTTTAAAACAGATTTAAAAGTTTCTATGGGAATATGCTTGGACATACTAATTTCTGCTTCGGCTTTTTCCAAATTAACAGTTACCGTTTCTACACCATGAACACCCTGTAATAATTCCTCAACGTGTTTTCTACAACCGTTACAGGACATGCCTCCTATTTTGTATTTATGTCTCATCATATTGTGTTAATACTTTAAAATTAATAGCATAACTGCGTTTTAGTTTGTATTATTCCGGACAATATTTACAAGATTTCACACTTACTATAATAAAACCTGTTTAAATCGCACGGCAAACAACGCCTTATTTTAATGTTTCCTGAACCACGCCACAGTGTAACATGGCATCGCCGTAATACGGATTATTAACTTCCTTTTCTACAGCAAACCAGTTCGCTCCCCCATTTAATGCCATTGGGCAGTGTTGTTCATAAATTTCTCCCGAAGTAATATGCTCAACTAAAAGTGGTTTTAGAGCCGTTGTTAATTCCGATAACACTTCCCGTTGCTTTTTAATATCTTCAGCTTCCGCAATGGAATATGCTATAGTTTTAATCTTTAAATCTTTAGTCACTTCCACCATCATTTGCGCTCCTTTTTTAGCTTCTGCCATATCTCCATTTACAAGCGCCGTTTTTAAATGCAGATAATGCTGAAATGTACTCGCTACTGAAGCATCCTTAAATTCCGGCACGGTATTTTGAGTCGACATTTCTGAATGTGCTGCGTTTTCCATTTCTGACTTACCAGCGTTTGATTTATCCTCCTTACAGCCGCTTGCTGAAATTAAAATGGCATTTAATACTACTATCCCTAAAATCTGTTTTACGTTTTTCATGATTCTTATTATTAATTGTTATTTACTTAAATATTTTATAATGGTTTGTTGCTGATAATACTGTAGTATGGCATCAATCTTATTTAGCTCAAATTTTAACTGCAGTTCCTCAATATCCAAAACATCATTAAAATCGACTTGTCCTGTTTCATATCCCGCCATTAAAATGTCCTGAGCATCTTTGGCCTGCGCCAAGTTTTTTCTTTGGGTATTATAGGTTATCCGGGCTTTGGCTCTGGCGGTTACAGCTTTCTCTAGAACGGTCTCCAAAGCATTTTGCTTTTGCTGTTTCCCACTGGTTAATTCCTGTTTTCTTAATTCATTTTGTCGGGTCTTGGAGCCGAACCCTTTATTAAAGACTGGAATCGACAAAGACACCATTGGCATAAATATGTCCTTACCGTTGTCTGGCACTTCCATATCCGTACGCTCATCGACTGCAATATAATCGAGACCAAAACCAATCATAGGTGATCGCTCTTTCTGATTTAACAATTCAGATTGCTCAACTGACTCGTATAATTTGTCGTATTGCAGTAATTCAGGATGTAAACCTGAAACTTCGGTATTAATTAGGTCGTCTTCAGCAGGTAATTCCAAACGTTCTGTTATCAGAATTTTTTCCGATTTTGCTCTGTTCAACGTTAAATTCAATTCCGACTGCTGTGCCAGATACTCCTGTTCCAAAACAGCTTTGAGCTGTACTATATCATTCTGCCGCATCTGAATTTTTAATACATCTACCACCGAAGCTTTCCCCACCTCTACAGCTGTAAGCGCCAGTGTTTCGTATGTCTTCAGTAATATTAATTGTGTTTCCAAAACATCCTGCTTTTCTTTTATACTCCACATGGAATAATATAACTGAGAAATTGTAGCAAGCAATTTACGTTTAGCAATCGCAAGAGCTTCGTATTGCGCATCGGCCATAGCCCCGGCGTAATGCTCTCGTGCAGTAACGGAACCAAACCAAGGCATCATTTGTTTTACCGAAGCTTTAAACCGTTGAGGTCCTGTGCGGGTTTCGGGTGAACTTACAAAATATCCAAACCCCAGTTCGGTATTCGGAATAGTGTTTACCTCATTTACCCTTTCGGAAGCAATCTGATACTGCAATTCCAGTTTTTCCAGTTCCGGACTCTGCTCTAACCCCAACTTAATAAAGGTTTCCAGAGACTGCGCCAAAACAGTGGAACATACCCCAAGGCCGAGCACGGCGCTTAAAACACCTTTGGTTATTAATTTATTATTTGTTTTCATGGGCTGCTCTAAGGTTAAATGATTTCACTTTAAGCTCTTGTCTCCAGCTATACAACACGGGAACAATAAAATACGAGGTAATATCTATAATCATCCCGCCAAACGATGGTATGGCCATGGGAATCATAATATCACTCCCACGTCCTGTCGATGTTAATACTGGAAGCAATGCCAATATGGTTGTTGCTGTTGTCATTAAACACGGACGAATACGTTTTTCGGCAGCTTCAACTGCTGTACTTCTGATACTTTTTATATCCTGAGGTTTATTTTTAGCGAAAGTCTGGGTTAAATACGTGGCCATAACCACCCCGTCATCAGTAGCAATACCAAACAAAGCAATAAACCCTACCCAAACGGCTACACTTAAATTGATAGGGTGCATCTGAAACAGATCGCGTAAATTCTCACCAAATACACTAAAATTTAAAAACCAGTCCTGTCCATAAAGCCACATCATTATAAAGCCACCTGCAAAAGCTACACTTATACCCGTAAATACCATTACTGAAGTTGCAACCGATCTAAACTGAAAATATAAAATCAGGAAAATAATTAGTAAAGCCAATGGCACAACCACCTGTAATGTTTGCTCTGCCCGCAACTGATTTTCGTAGGTTCCTGTAAACTGATACGTAATTCCTTTAGGAACGATTAAAGCTCCTCT
Source organism: Formosa sp. S-31 (assembly GCF_051172795.1). Lineage (NCBI taxonomy): Bacteria > Pseudomonadati > Bacteroidota > Flavobacteriia > Flavobacteriales > Flavobacteriaceae > Formosa > Formosa sp. S-31. The sequence continues at coordinate 60,331 of NZ_JAENDK010000002.1, read as the reverse complement.
TTTTATTTTAGTTTCGATTAATTGCTGAGCCGCTTCCACCACGTTTACTTCGGCGAAACCATCCTGTTTATCAAAAAGCACATAGCCTACCAAAAAGGTATCTTCACTTTTAATCACCTGAGGGCCCTGCTCGTAACGAATACTGGCCAGTTCGCTTAAAGGCACCGGTTTTCCTGAAGCCACCGGAATATAAATAGAACTCAAATCAGTTGGACTGGAACGTAATTCCCGCGGATAGCGTACACGCACGGCATAGCGTTCACGACCTTCTATGGTTTGGGTTAACTCCATACCTCCAACTGCTACTTTCAGTTCATTCTGCACAGTTTCTATGGTAATTCCGTAACGTACCAGCTTCTCGCGATCTATATCGATAAGCAAATACGGTTTCCCTACAATTCTATCGGCGAAAACTGCCTCAGCTTTCACACCTTCTACAGCTTTTAAAATCGGCTCCAGAGCCTTCCCAAAATCTTCAATCTGTTTAAGATCCTGTCCTTTAATTTTAATTCCCATCGGCGCCCGCATCCCTGTTTGCAACATCACCAATCGGGTTTCTATGGGTTGTAATTTAGGCGCAGAAGTCACTCCCGGCAATCTGGTAACCTCTATTATGGCATTCCAGATATCATCGGGCGACTTTATTTCTGGTCGCCAGTTTCTAAAGAACGCACCATCCTCATCCGGAATAAGGTCTTTTACAGTAAGGTCCGAAAATACCAGATTAGTCTCAGTTTCGGTCAGATTAGGATTACCTACCAGTGTGCCGTTTTTAGTAACAAACAGCTGATCTTCGTTAACTTTAAAACGCTGACGTTTCCCGTTAGCATTCAACATATATTCCGGTTTATACTGAATGACATTCTCGTACATAGACAATGGTGCCGGATCCAGAGCTGATTCTGTTCTCCCGGATTTTCCAACTACCGTGGCTATTTCAGGAATACTCACTACTGCCATATCCAGCTGCTGCAATACCCGCTTATTCTCTTCAATCCCAGCATGTGGCATCGATGTAGGCATAAGTAAAAAAGAGCCTTCATTTAAAGCAGGCATAAACTCCTTTCCTGTATTTTTCATGATTACGGCTCCAAGAATAACTACCGTTGCAGGAATACTTAAAAACAAAAGTTTATGCTGTAAAGCCCAATTTAAAATCCGTGAATAATACCTTCTGAATAGCGTAAATCCCCCCAGCAAACCAAAACAGATAAAAACTACAAAAATTAAATTCAGAATTAAACTTTTGTCTACACCCAATGGCCTCCAATACGCTGCCAATAAAAATACGATGGCAATCATGGCAAGCACACTGTTTATTATATTAACGCGGGCGTCCGAAATCTGCAATTGCCATTTTAATACGCCAGTTATTCCGAATGCTACCAGCAAAATACCAATGCCATATCCTTGTATAACAGCATAAAAACCTAATAGGGTTAAAATGCCATTTATCACATAGGACAACTGACGTTTCATGGATTTTTTTCGAAATAAAAATGCTGCAAACGGCGGAATTAAAAATAAAGCTACAATAATGGAAGCAGTTAGTGCCATGGTTTTAGTAAATGCCAGCGGTCGGAATAATTTCCCTTCTGCACCAACCATGGTAAACACCGGAATAAAACTTATAATCGTAGTCATAACCGCTGTTACAATGGCTCCGGAAATTTCAGCCGTTGCGTTGTACACCACCTGATTTATTGGCAGATTCTGGTCATTATCATCCAAATGCCTTATAATATTTTCTGCGAGAATCACCCCGACATCTACCATGGTACCTATGGCAATGGCAATACCTGAAAGTGCTACTATATTGGCATCTACTCCAAAATATTTCATGGCCACAAACACCATTAATACCGCCACAGGCAGCAATCCGGAAATTAAAATGGAAGCTCTTAAATTAAACACCATAACTACAATTACGAGTATCGTAATTAATATTTCCAGCGTTAAAGCCTCATCTAAGGTGTTTAGTGTTTCATGAATTAATTCAGTACGATCATAAAATGGCACTATGGTTAAGGTAGATTTACGACCGTTTTCCAACATTTTTACTGGCATACCGCCCTCCAAACCAGAAATTTTATCTTTTACATTGTTGATTACTTCCAGAGGATTTGCTCCATATCTGGCTACAACCACACCTCCTACAACCTCAGCACCTTCTTTATCAAGTATTCCCCGACGGGCTGCAGGACCAAGACTGACTCTGGCAATATCCTTTATACGTATTGCTGTAAAATTACTGGAAACAACAACGGCATTCTCGATATCGGAAACCGATTTAATATAGCCCAGACCCCGTACCAGATATTCGGCTTGATTTATTTCCAGCGTCTGGGCGCCGATATCCTTATTCGCTCCTTTTACAGCCTTAACCACCTGCTGAAGTGACACGTTGTATTGTTTCATCACTTCCGGATTAACATCCACCTGATATTCCTGAACATACCCCCCGATTGACGCTACTTCCGAAACCCCACTGGCTGAAGACAAGGCGTACTTCACAAAATAATCCTGAATGCTTCGTAATTCCTGTAAATCCCAGCCTCCGGTAACCTGTCCGTTTTCATCCCGTCCTTCCAATGTGTACCAGTAAATTTGCCCCAATCCGGTAGCATCCGGTCCCAGCGCCGGACTCACGCCCTCTGGCAACAAACCACTCGGTAAGGCATTTAATTTTTCAAGGATGCGGCTTCTACTCCAGTAAAATTCCACATCTTCTTCGAAAATGACATAAATACTTGAAAAACCGAACATCGACGAGCTTCTAATGGTTTTAACCCCGGGAATACCTAACAACGACGTTGTTAAAGGGTAGGTAATCTGATCCTCGATATCCTGAGGAGAACGACCATCCCATTTGGTGAAAATAATTTGTTGATTTTCGCCGATATCAGGAATAGCATCTACCGCTACCGGATCGCTGGGCAATATCCCTGTATCCCAACCAAATGGTGAATTGACGATTCCCCAGCCTACAAAAAGGACCAGTAACAGTAGCGCTACTAGTTTATTTTCTATTAAAAATTTTATGCTTTTATTTAGCATGACACTATATTTAAACAATGAAACCTTAGTGCAAAGCACCAACTATCTTGTGTTTCCAAGGCTTATTCTTGAAAGCACACAGCTTATTGTTTAAATATCAAATAAGGAAAGTTGCGTTAATTACGGAAATATCCGTGACCAACAAAGGAGGAGAATAGGCCTTAAAAGGCACAATATGTTCTTCTAAACCTTCAAAAAGGTTAATGTAAACATAAAAATAAGTGGCAACAAAGGTAAACTGATCGAAACTCAACTGATCCAGCGTATTCAATTTCAGTTCGTCCTGACCATCAACCTGAATTTTAGTATCCGAGCAACAGCCTTTTGCCATTTTAGACATTTGAGGTGTCGTAGATTCCTGCATGTCCATACCGCAGGTTTTTGCCTCTTTATTAATGGCTAAATCCACCAAAGAATCTCCACAATAATGCATATCTACGGAAAAGGACAGGGTAGAAAATACCACTACCAAAGCCATTGTACATGCTAATATTTTGGAAAATATTGATTTCATAGATGTCAAAATTAGTAAAAATAATTTTGATTTAAAGCACTTTAACTTCTTTAAATATAAAAGTAAATAAAATAACCGCATTTAAAATTGAGAAATTTACTTAGGATATCTTTCTTATTTTCAGTAACTTAGAAAGATAGCAAATATCCTTCTCTACTTTCCGTTACCTTCTTAATGAAAAAGTTCATTCTCATTTTAAATGATTCTCTAAGACTAATCAATAGCACCATTTAAAAACAGTATTAATCTTTAAAATCATTACATTATGAAAACGTCGCAACTTTTCCCTTCTGTTGGTTTTGCAATGCTGCTGTTAATTTTAACAAACTGCAACAAGACTAAGTCTGCCCCAACGTATGAAATCGATAAAGAAGTAATTACTATTACTGATACCATGCATACAACTTCCACTATCTACAATCCCGACAAAGGCTGCCATATTGTAGGTGCCGAAATGACCAAAATGCTTGGAGACTCACTGGGTATAGTAATGTACGAGTTCACTATGAAACCCGGAGATACTGTTGGCTGGCACGAACATCCGTATCACACTATTTATTTTCTGGAAGGTGGCACACTAGCTCTTTACGATGTAGAAAACAATAAAAGTATAGCAGAATTCCCAACAGGATTAGCTCTTATTGGAGGTCCTGAAGGAGATGCAGCCGTAAACATTGGAACTAATACTGTAAAATTTATCACCCAAGATCTATACAGCTTAAAACCTTAAAGCTAACAGGACGATTAAAATTTAAAAAATTAGACTGTGCGATTTATTTGCAATATAAATCGCCAGTTTTAATACATACCTTTTTCTTCGCTATATTAATACAAAAGCACACAAACGTTAAATCTGTTCTTTAATACCTCTTAATCCCTTCATTTTGTGCGCTTAAAATATTATATTGATAATTAATTCGATATTTTAGCTTAAACCAAAATTTTCTATTAATCATAACCTCTAACAATGCTAAACCGATTTATAAAACCATTTTCCGTTATATTCTTAGTACTAAGTCTGTTTTTTAATACCAAAGGCTGGTCGCAAACCTACAGTACCAGTACCCAATACCCTTATGTACTACCAATCTGGGGACAGAAGGTCCAGGATCGCGGCATGGCGAATCAGCTACAATTACCGTTTGGTTTCAACGTGAACTATGTTAACGCCTTTGTTGATCTCGAAATCACTGAATTTAAGCTACTGGCGGGCAATCAGGATTTAACGGGAATTATAAATGCTGAAACCTTAAACTTTACGCAGGTAAACGGAACGACCAATGGTGTAAATTTCAGAGCCGATGCCTGGGTACTTCCGTTTATGAATGTATACGCCTTATTCTCTACGGTTAAGGGTGGTACCGAAGTAAGTCTGCAGCCGGCCTGGAAAGACGGTACCGGAAACATCATGCTGCAATTACCAGAATTTTCATCGAAAGTCGATTTTGATGCGCTGGCCTATGGTTTGGGAACGACACTCGTATTTGGGTGGAATGGTTATTTTTCGAGTGTGGACATGAATTATTCTCGTACCGATACCGATTTACTAAAAGAACAAATTGGTTATTTAACCATGTCGGCACGACTTGGGCACACCTTCGGCTTAAGTAAAAAGAACAAGGATTTTTTTATTGGCCCGTATCTGGGTATGATGTTTCGTGATTTTGTTGGTGCAGATGGTAGTGGCGGACAAATTAACTTTAATGAGGTATTCCCGGAACTGGATGCTACATTTAACCAGAGGATAGAAGGCAAGATTGCCGCAAATCAGGAATTAATAGACGATCCGGGAACTTCCATACCGGAACGTCTGAAACTTCAGGCACAGAATCAGGCCTTGCACACCATTCAGGATACCGTAAACGACAGCGGATTATTTTCAACGCAAATCGATTATTTTATCCGTAAAGAACTGATACAAACCATTACGTTTCAATTCGGGTTTAATTTACAATTCAACAAACACTGGATGTTACGTGGCGAATACGGAGTAGCCGATTCCCAACGTTTTTTAATGACTGGCTTGCAATACCGGTTCGGCGTAAAAAAGAAAGGACTCTAAACGTTTTAGTATTTTAAAAATGAATTAGTTAACTTTATATTATATTGTACTATTCGATTAAAATAAGATTAAGCTCATTAAAAACTTAGAAAAAGAGATGAACGTTAAAAAACTAAAATAATGGGTAGTTTTTGGTTAACAACATTAGCGCTATAGCCATCTTTTTAATGATTAATTTTCTTTATTACAAGGTTGGCAAACATTAAAACTAAGAAGAATGGAAAATTGGAATTTTAAAATAAAAAAGAGACCCAAAGAAATTATTGAGAGATTAAAATCTGAACTTAATTCTATCGGAGGCTTTGTATTTGACGAAAAAAAGCCGACAACTTTTAGTTTTAGAAAACGAATTCTCTACCCTTTTTATATGGTTTTTCAAAATTGGACTATTGTTAACGGAAAACTATTAAATGATAATGTAGAGAATGACACGAATATGGAAATCTCATTTAATCAGCATTTTTTAATTCGTTTAATACTATTTATTCATATCATTTTTGGTTTAGGACTTGTTTTTGGATTATTCCTAACAACAAAAAATTACATTTTCGGTGGACTAATAATCGCTTTAGGAATAGTTCTTTGGATTGCAGCTAATAGAAAATTTAAAAAGGATACTGAAAAATACAAAACCCTAATAACTGAAATATTAGACCTTTAAAATAACGTTTGTCAACCGCCCATAGCTCCTTTAGACTTGTATAGTAAAAGATAGTAACTTTAGGATTGACTAAAGAGCAGGTAAACTATTACAGTTCATAGCATTTTAAAAACTCATAAAAAGGAAAGATTAAACAGGGTTAATTACATTGATTTTATATGCTCCTGTTTTGCCATAAACTAATTACCAGCTCCAGTTAACATTTATAATCAAATTATAAATCGCTAAAAAATCAAACTCTAATACAAACCACAAGCTTTTACTTAAACATTATGAGCAAAGTAATATTCGACTGCGCCATATCTCTGGATGGTTTCTTTGCGGGTGAAAACAGAAGCCCTGAAAATCCCATGGGTGGTGTTTCTGAAAAACTACACCAGTGGATGTTTAAACAAAAGGCTTTCTGGAAACACATTAAAGCTGAAGGCGGCGATGAAGACAGTGCCGATGGTAAACTAATTGAACGTGTATTTGCTCGAACCGGTGCTTATATTATGGGAAAACGCATGTATGAAGAAGGTGAAGTCCATTGGGCTGAAGATTTATTTGAAGCAGATGTTTATGTACTGACTCACGAACAACGCGCCCCCTGGATTCAAAACGGAACGACTACTTTTTACTTCATTAACGATGGAATTATGAGTGCTTTGAAAAAAGCAAAACAATCGGCACAGGATAAAGACATTAGAATTCAAGGTGGAGCAAACACCATTCAGCAATTTCTGAATGCCGGACTTATAAACGAATGTTTTATACATATTGCTCCTGTTTTTCTAGGCAGCGGCATTCGACTGTTTGAAAGTATAGATAAAGACAAATACGACATTATAATATCGGAAGTCATACCGTCGAACCTGACCACCCATATCAGATATCAGTTGACGCAAAAAAAATAACTCACAGCTCCAATAATAAAGTCTCTAAAACCCACAACTTATAATTTCGAAAATCAAAATCCAGACCTTATGAAACCAGTCTTATTTTTACAGATCGTCCTTATTTCTATTTTAAATGCTTCATGCAGCGGGTCCTTAAAAAAGGAAGTAAATCCCGAAGGCGAAACAAAAGCCTCTTCCTTGTTGTTTTTTAATGGAGATATCATTACAATGGAAGGAGATCGACCGCAATATGCCGAAGCCGTAATTGAATCTGATGGAAAAATTATTTATGTAGGTGATTTAAAAACTGCAGAAAAAAACTTCTCTCCTACTGCAAAATTTGATTTGAAAGGAAAAACGCTTTTACCTGGTTTTATAGAACCTCATTTGCATCCATCTATTGCAGCTATCATGTTACCTAATATAACTATCGCACCACACGACTGGCATAAACCAGATGGCGTTTCAAAAGCAGCTAAAACTCCCGAAGAATACAAAAAAAGACTTACCGAGGCCATAGATAAAAATGCGAAATCCAACAAAATGCTTTTTATATGGGGTTACCATCAATTATGGCATGGAGACTTATCCCGAAAAATGTTAAATGAATTATCACCCGACAAACCAGTGGGCGTAATACATCGTTCTTTTCATGAAATATACCTAAACGATAAGGCTATAGAATTATTTAAAATAAAAGAAGATGATTATAAAAACAATCCGCAGGTCGACTGGTTAAATGGACATTTTTTTGAAGGAGGTTGGCTGGCACTAGTGCCAATTATCGGTTCTGAATTGATAAATCCGCAATCCTATAGAGAGGGGTTACAAAAAATGACTCAATTGATGTTACGAAATGGTATCACCACTATTAATGAACCCGGGTTTCCTAGTTCCAACTTCGAAATGGAATATAATTTACTAAAAGAAGAAATGGACAAAAATCCACCTTATGATGTATACCTGATTCCAAATGGGACGCAATTATATGGCATGAATGACAATAGTAATGAAAAGGCTTTGGAGATGATAAAATCTTTACCGTTAAAATACAACACAAGTAACATTACATTTCTGCCCAATCAAGTAAAGTTATTTTCGGACGGGGCTATTTATTCTTTGGCTATGCAAATGAAAGACCCCTACATAGGTGATGCATTTAAAGGACAATGGATGACATTACCACTTTCTTTGTTTAAAGAACAGTTAAGTTTTTACTGGGATAACAATTATAAAATTCATGTACACTCCAATGGCGATCTGGGTATCCAGCAGGTTATAGATTTTAATTCGGATGATCAAAAAAGATATCCTAGAGAAAACCACAGATTTACTTTACACCATATGGGGTATTTTGACGCAGATATTGCCCAGCAAATTAAAGACCTAGACATAGAATCGTCGGTAAACCCATACTATTTATGGGCTTTGGCTGATAAATATTCAGCGTTTGGCTTAGGAAAAGAACGCGCAGAAAACCTGGTTCGGATAAAAGAATTAACTGATAGGGGTATTCCTGTTTCCTTTCATTCAGATTTTGCAATGGCACCGGCCGAACCCTTAACTCTGGCATGGACTGCAATTAACAGAGAAACTGCCGAACACAGTAAATTTTCACAGGATCAACGTATAGATATATTTACTGGAATAAAAGGCATTACCATTTCAGCAGCAAGAACCCTTAACCTCGAAGACTCTATTGGTTCTATTAAAATTGGTAAACGTGCAAATTTTACAATTTTGAAAGATAACCCTTTTAAAACAGACCCAATTAAAATTAAGGATATTAAAATTAACGGCGTCGTATATAAAGGCGAGTATTATAAAGCGAATGAATAGCTCCTATATTCAGATGAAAAGGTGTTAATGGACAAAAAAATATAAATATGAAATAAAACCTCATAAAACTTTATTTTTTAAGAAGCGCTCTAGCCTTCAGCTTTTTATCGGCCGTAGCCGACCGCTTTGGGCTCTGGAGCAAAGACCTGTCAACCTGGGGCAACTGGGATAACTTTTTAACCTATACTCAGGTCATAAATCCCTGGCTTCCGGAATCATTAATATCTGCGGCAGGACTTATAGCCACTACTGCCGAAATTGTATTTACCATATTCCTGATTATAGGTTTTAAAACAGAATTGTTTGCCAAATTAAGTGGTTACCTGCTTTTAGTATTTGGTTTATCCATGAGTTTTTCTACCGGTGTAAAAGGCGCATTCGACTATTCGGTTTTTACTGCTGCGGCTTCTGCTTTTGCTTTAAGCACAATGAAAACAAAGTATCTGGAATTGAATATATTGATTTAAAATATAAATGAAATTTCTAAAATAAAGCTTTACAGTTAATACAAACCTGTCAACAATATCCTGATTTATAAAATAAAAAATCCCCGAGCACCACACCATGTTCGGGGATTTCACTTTCCAGACTGCAGCTATTTATTTACTCGCAGTGTCCAGTAATTTCAAGTCTTCGGAATCGAGTGTCAATTTTGGTGCATCGAACAGGGTTTGCAACTGGCGTTCGCTGGTTGCACTTACTATAGGGGCAGCTATATGAGGTTGCTCCAATAGCCAGGCCAGAGCCACCGTTGCCGGCGTACTGTTATAACGTTTAGACACAGCATCGAGCGCCTGTAAAATCGATAATCCCTTATCGGTTAAATATTTCTCTACATCGGCTCCGCGCACACTCTTTTTAAGATCGTCTTTACTGCGATATTTTCCGGTTAGAAATCCGGAAGCCAGCGACCAGTAAGGAAATACACTTAAATTATACTGTTCTGCTAACGGGGCATAGGTGCTTTCGTAACCCGCACGCTCCACCAAATTATAATGTGGCTGTAAAGCCTGGTATTTAGGTAATCCGTATTTTTCCGAGGCTTCAAAAGAAGCCACTAAACGTTCCGGTGCTATATTCGAAGCGGCGATATAACGTACCTTTCCCGCTTTTATAATGTCATCGTAAGCCTCCAGTGTTTCCTCTACCGGCGTTTTTTCGTCATCGAAATGCGTATAATACAAATCGATATAATCGGTTTGCAGGCGTTGCAGTGATTTATCTACCGATTCCAGAATGTGTTTTTTACTGGTATCTACAGGGTGTACTCCCGTTTGTCCGCCCACTTTTGTGGCCAGAATAACATCCTTGCGATTACCACGGGATTTCATCCACTGTCCTAAAATAGTTTCCGACTGCCCTCCTGCTCCACCATCTACCCAGTACGAATACATATCGGCTGTATCAATATAATTAAAACCTTCAGCCGTAAAGGCATCCAGAATATCAAAAGACTGTTTCTCGTTTAAAGTCCATCCAAATACATTGCCTCCTAAATTTATTGGAGCTACTTCTAAATCGGTTTCTCCTATGATTATCTTTTTCATGTTCTATCTATCTAATTATTAAACTATTTAAAATTATTGCCCTATGGATTTTTCCATAAGGATGCGCCACACGTTCATGGGCAGCCACACCTCGTAATTCATAAGGTGTTTATATTGTGGCAGCTTTACCGAATACGGAATATCGAACAGGTTAGTACCTTTATCCAACTCCGCCTGAACAGCGGCATACAAAGCCTTAAAATAACCTTGCATAATGTGTAAATCGTCCCGACTCCCCACAGCTCGTACATGCGACATCAGTAAAGTATCGAAAGCCAAAGCATCTATTTGCGCTAAACTCTCTACCCATGCTTTAGGTTTGGCATCCGGCAGATAGGCATACAATACCCTATCGGGAACGACCAGATCTACTGTAAATACCATATTATGCTCTGGAAACCGAAATACGGTCATCCCGTTGCCGTGATTTTTCCCAAAATAAAACAGTTCCAGTGTTTTATTTCCAATGCTGTAGTGCGTCGAAGTCCCCGCCCAGGTTTCATCCGGCAAAACTACTTCAGTATTCGTAGCTATCTGAGCCTTAGCTTCTGCGTGACTGATGATAGTTGCTCCCTGAGCTTTAAAGACCTGTGCACCCCGAATATGATCCCAGTGATTATGACTGTAAAACACATGCGTTACCGGTAAACTCGTTAATCCTTTTATAGCTTTAAGCGTTGCCGAAGCATGTTTCTCACTGATGGGGTCAATAACAATCACCCCGGAATCTGTAATATAAAACAAGGAATACGTGCGATCGCCAACCATATACACATTGTCTTTCACCTTTATGGTTTCAATATCTTTGGCTCGCAGTATAGCGGTACTTAAGAGCATAAGTACCAGAAGCCATTGTTTTATATCGTATTTTAAATTCATAGCTAGTCTTTTAAATTACATGGAACATAAGCTGCTTCACTTAAACCGTACAGCCCAGTTAAATATAACCCATAAAACATTTGAATGACAACAGCCGACCAGTTTTCCTGAAACACAGAACCTAAAATTAATACACACATTAAAAGTACGCCAACACTAGCAGTCTGTCTGACCTTAAATCCTGAAAGTAATAAAACTCCAAGCACAAGCTCCATAATCGGCAGAATCAGTGCAAAAACATAGACTACAATTCCCGGCAATATAGTAGCTTCGAAAGCGGCCTCCATTCCGGCGGCAAACTGAAATAATTTAGGCAAACGAATCAGTCCGTGGCCTAAAAAACTAATAGCCAGCGGTAAACGTACCAGTACAGCTGTATGCATCAAAGGATTCTTCATTACAATTTTTAATCAAAGTTCGGCAATACTAACGGTAAGCTTTTTGTAAAAACTAATGAAAATATTGTAATTTTAAACTATGGAGCGTTATAAACAATTCAATAGCCTTGTAGTCGCCGACCTGGAAACCGACATCTGGAATCATCCCTTACACAATCACAATCATTTTGAGATTATTTACATCATGAAAGGTTCCGGAGTTCATCAGTTAAACGGCTTAAGTATGCCTTATAAAAAAGGTCATCTGTATGTTTTAGGTCCGGAAGACGAGCATGAATTTCAAATTGAAAAACGCACCCGTTTTATTTATGTCAAGTTTACCAACTTCTATTTAGACACTAAGGATGTTGATAATCCCGGGGAATGGAATCGTACCATAGATGCTATTTTAAAATCCCGAAATTGTAAAAACGGCAATATATTAAAACTCAATAACGATATTAAGCACGTAAACCTCCTCATGACTTTAATTGCTGATGAATATGAGAAAACCGACCTCTTGGGAAGAAGAATCATTTTTCAGCATTTCAAAGCTTTGGTTTTAATCATTAAACGGAATCTGGACTGTGACGGAAACATAAGTGAAAGAAAACCACAGGCAAACAGCACTGAAGCCCTTTTGGAGTATATTGCGTTACATATCTATCAGCCAAAATTTCTTACTAAGCAACGTATTGCAGAGGCCTTCCACCTGTCCCCTAATTACATTGGTATTTACTTTAAAGACAAGGTTGGGACCTCCTTAAAAGAATACATACAGGAATACCGCTTTAGCCTGTTGGAACAACGTTTAAAAAACGGACAACGCAGTTCGAAACAACTGGTACTTGATTTTGGTTTTACAGACGAAAGCCACCTGCATAAGTTTGTTAAACGACAGTCGGGAAAATCTTTAATGGAATTAAAAGCTGAATTAGACTAAATATGCTGTACTAACGTCCTAAGCTTCATTTTATTCATAACACATAAATTACCATTACATTCATTACCTTTTTTAAGTAACTTAGTAACAATCACATCATTCTAAAATTCTGAATATAACAACATTGTTACATCGAATTAAACAGCAACTAATCAGAGAACATAAAATAAAAAAATATCTACTCTATGCCGCAGGAGAAATTATACTGGTAGTAATAGGTATTTTAATTGCCTTAAAAATAAACAATATGAATCTGGGAGCCCAAAACAGAACTCTGGCCTACCAGAACTTAGCTGAAATAAAAGCAGATTTACAATTAAATGCTATTCAAATTGAAGATTACATACTGTTTCTTGAAGACCGCTGTAACCGAAAACGCATATTACTCAAACATCAGACTTACGACACTTTTAACTTAGATTCTCTGGTAAGTCTGGTACAGCCCTTGTACGATATGGTAGAAATAAATGCGAGAGCCTACAACAAAGCTATAAATGATAACATTCCGAATCTGGAAGCACATGCAAATGTATACAACGACATTAGCACCTATTACACGACAGTAAAGAACAAGTTTGATACTTACCTGAATTTTGAACGCGATCTTACTATTAAAGAGGCCGAATACTGGTATTACAATCCTGATGTCGAACTCATGTATCTTCATGAAGATTTTCCATTTATAAATTCTGAACAGGAACAGAAATCATATTTAATTAATCAGATTTCCACAGTAAGCGGCAACAACAGACTCCGTGCAAATTTGTACCGGAAACACCATACACTAAAAGCCATAAAAGTGATACAAACAAAAACCAGAACCCTTATTGAAGCAATCGATAAAACCCTTAAAACCGATTAAACCAACCTGTCAAACAGCTTAAAAACAACCTATTAACATATTAAATTTAAAGTCAAAATAAAACACTTTAATACATTGATTACAAAATACTTAAATCAAAAAAGAACAAGCACTAATTACCCCTATAAACAATCTCTATTACAGTAAAAATTTAAGGACTAACCTTAGGCTTCATTTTATTCCTATTCTACATCCGTTTTCTAAAAAACTGACTGTATTTTTAAAGTCCAACTGGTTAAACAGCCCGGTTTACCGATATTACTGACTGGAGTCTGATACTACTAGGAGACGCCCTGAAATTAAATGATATTCGTATTACAGGTGTTCTGGAAAAACGAAATAAATCCTGGGCCATTGTACAAATTCATGCTTCAGTACCTCGGGAATAATGTTCAAAACAAAGCTTTGAAATATAATTTGATTTGTTTTCCAAAAAATCATCATTCTGAATAAATTTTAGCTGAGGAAGTTTACTAAACTGCAACTAATAATTCGTTTGATTAATTGTTATTATCTTTAATCCGCTTGGCTCCGGTCAAGCGGATTTTTTGTGCTTCTAACATAAAGATTATCTATACAAACTATAAATCCTCCCTATTACTAATCCTCTATACTTTCTGTTAAAACCTTAGAAAACCAATAAAAAACCACCTCAAAATCAGCATTAAACGGCTCAGATTTTGATAACTCACATATTTTAGTATTATGTAGGTATATTTAATTTTAACTTAAAAAAATAATAATGAAATTATTAGTAATTGGAGCGGGAAATATGGGACTTACCTATGCCGAAGCCATGTCCAAATCAAAACTTCTTAAAAAGAGAAATATCATGATTCTGGACAACTCGGATGAGAAAATAGAAAGTCTTAATAAAGTCTCTCATTTCGACGTCTTCAAAGATCCTAAAGACTGTGTACCACAGGCCGATTTAATTTTTATAGCCGTTAAGCCTTATCATGCAGACGATCTATTCGAAAAAATGGCACCTTTAGTAACCAAAGGACAAATTGTAATCTCCTTAATGGCAGGAGTAACCATTAAACACATTCACAAAGCTTTAGACCTGGCAAAAGTGGTGAGAGCCATGCCTAATTTACCAGCTAAAGTTGGTAAAGGCTTAACCTCGTATACAGCCTCTGATGCGGTATCAAGAATTGAATTGTTAACTATTGAAAACCTTTTAAATACGACAGGTAAATCTATTCTGGTTAGCAACGAAAACTTTATTGATGCCTCTACAGGAATCTCTGGTAGTGGTCCGGCATATGTATTTTACTTTATGCAAAGTATGATGGAAGCCGCACTCCAAATGGGCTTCTCTAAAAACGATTCTAAAGTATTAGTCAGTCAAACCTTTACTGGCGCTGTCGATTTATTCAACCAAAGCGATTTATCTCCTACTAGCTGGATGGAACGTGTTGCCTCAAAAGGTGGAACCACAAGAGCTGCATTAGACAGTATGGATGACAATAATGTTAACGAGCTTATAAAAGAAGCGGCCTTTGCTGCATTTAACAGAGCTGTAGAACTTGGTGCCGATGACAAATAATAAAAAATACAAGCAAAAGATTGTCATTAAGGTTGGAACTAACGTAATGACAAATAAAGACAATAGAATCGTACGTCCGGTTTTAGACCGCTTGGTTAAGCAAATTGCCGAACTATACGAGCGCGACATTATAACGGTGTTAGTCTCTTCAGGATCTGTTATAGCCGGAATGGAAGTCTTAGGGCATTCAGAAATCGAAGATCAGGCATCCAGACGGCAGGTATATTCTGCCATCGGACAGCCGCGTATGATGCGCTTATACTATAATATTTTTCATGATTACGGGATGAAATGTGCCCAGGTCTTACCTACTAAAAACGATTTTGATCCGGGAGAACACCGAAGAAATATGAAAAATTGTTATATGAATTTATTAGCTGAGGGTGTAATCCCTATCGCTAATGAAGATGATACAGTATCGCTTTCACACGCCATGTTTTCCGATAACGATGAGCTGGCCAGTTTAATTGCTGAGCTTATCGATGCTGATAAACTGATTATTCTAACTGATATAGACGGTTTATTTGACGGACATCCGGAAGCAGACGATTCTTCTCTTGTTGAAGAGGTAGGTATCGATGAAAATGTGAATCATTTTATAAGCGACAGTAATAAAGGCGAAGCTGAAGGTAGAGGCGGCATGTTATCTAAACTTAATTATGCCAAGAAAACAGCTGCAAAAAATATCCCTACCATAATTGCCAACGGTAAAAACGAAAATACCATAATAGATATTATAGAAGGTAAAGCCGTAGGAACCAAAGTAGAAATTTAAAAAACACTCATGAAATTATTAAAAACCGACTTAAAAAATAATGTGCTTCAAACCATGATCCAGTTACTGGACACAAACAGAGCACAACTTTTAAGCGCGAACAAGAAAGATTTAGAAGCATTTAATAAAGACGACCAGGCCATGTACGATCGGTTAATCGTAGATGACAAAAAGATAGATGGCATGATAACCGCAGTTAAAGAAGTCATGCTACAAGACGATCCTATTGGACAAACCATCTCGCATAAATTATTAGAAGACGGCTTGGAAATAACCAATAAAACAGCGCCTTTTGGTACCATTATGATTATTTACGAATCACGTCCAGATGTTACCATAGAAGCTGCTGTACTGGCCTTTAAAGCCAACAACAAAATTTTATTAAAAGGCGGAAAAGAAGCCATAAACAGTAATAAAGTTTTAGTTGAATTCTGGCATCAGGCATTACAAACGCATGGTTTAGACACCAGTTATATTCAGCTATTAACATTAAACCGCGAAGAGACACAGGAATTCTTAAAAAACCCGTCTGAGAAATTAGATTTAATTGTACCGCGTGGCGGAGAACGCTTAATTCAGTTTGTAAAAGAACATGCACGCTGTGCTGTGCTGGTAAGCGGACGCGGAAATAACTTCCTGTTTATCGATAAAACCGCCGACTGGGAGAAAACCCTTAAGGTGATTTTAAATGCTAAAACCGATAAAATTTCGGCCTGTAATGCTTTAGACAAAATACTTATCCATAAAGACATTCCAGACTACGAGAAAAAAATAAAAGATTTAGAATTTACATTAATAGCAAAAGACGTATCCATCTTAGTAGATTCTGAAACTCAAAATATTCTTAAAGACCAAGCTTTAGTGCCGAGCGAAGCTGTATGGCACGAAGAGTTTCTGGCTTTAAAATGTTGTATCGGAACGGTTAATTCCTTGGAAGAAGCTGTTTCTAAAATAAACACCTATTCCGGAGGACACTCTGCTACCATAATGACAAACAGTAAAGAAAAAGCTATTCATTTTATGGAAAATGTAGACTGTGCGGCAGTATACCAGAATGCCTCTACCCGCTTTACCGATGGCGGTAAAATGGGAGTTGGTGCCGAATTGGCTATCAGTACCGATAAATTACACCACAGAGGTCCGTTGGGCCTTAAAGAACTGGTTACGAATAAATACTACGTTTTTGGAGATGGACACGTTCGCGTGTAACACCCTCTGAAAATTTCATATAAATACAAAAGGCTACCCATAGGGTAGCCTTTGTTGTTTGAAATCATCTTATCTTTTCTCTTAAAACATTTTAGACAGCCCTTCCCATTTTACCGTCCAAGTGCCATCTTTAGGAAAACCAGGGTTGTGCTCTTCCAAGCCGTCCCAACCTGCACACATCATGGCTACGGCTGTTAGTAAACCGCCATTTCCTGGTAAGTATACGGGTAATCTCCCTTCCTGATAATTGTGTCCGCTTTTAAGATAGGTATTGGTTTTAATATCCATAAACAAGGCATCAACTGCTTTTTCCGGTTGCCCAAGACGCGCTGCTGTCATTGCAGTCATAGGAAAATCCCATCCCCAGGTCTCTTCCCAGGCCCAGTTATTCCAGATCCAGTCAAAAGTATTTTTCATAATGGTTTTATCCAGTAATTCCGATTCCGGTAACATACCATAGGTTCCAAAAACTGACGGATGATCGGTTCTGTATTCCATATTAGTATAAGAATCAGGCGCACTTTCGGCTGCTAAATATTTATCGTCCTGAATTGGTAATGGAGACAGGCCATCTAACACGGTTTGCCAGTCAGGATTCGGTGTTTCATCTAATCGTGTTTTCCAGGCAATAGCTGTTTTTAGCGCCCAGTGCCAATACGCCAGTTCGTAAGTTGGATTATAAGTTTCTACAGCTTTAAAACGTTCCTGGGCTGCAATTACCGGTGGCCCCAATTCATACCTGTTCTTTTCTGTATTAAAGTTAGGGTAACTAGCCATAAAATCGGCTGTAGCGAATACCCGTTCTTTATACAGCTCCAGTGTTTCAGGCGTTGGATTAGTACGGTACATTAATTCGGCATAGGTTATAAAATGTGGTTGTTGCCAGATTAAGAATGCTCCCACAGACGATGGTCCTTCATCTCCATAAGGATCTGTCATTTTTTGCCACCTAGCGCCAGCAAACCCCTGCCGTTCTGCTAATTGCTTTGCTTTTTTAAACACCCGATTATACCAGGGTAAAGTACGTTCCAGATATCCCGGTCTGTTCCATAAGGCAAAATGAACGCCATGCCACCAATGCATTTCCAAATGAGGTTTTCCGTACCAGCTATTATAGGTTAGTCCGGTTTCCTGTGGTGGTAAAGTTCCTGTGCATTGTAGTTTTGTAAGATATTGAGACAAAATTATACGGCGTTCCAGCTCATCGGCTCTGGGGTCTGTACTGCCTTGAAAATCTATAGCTCCTCCACTTTTCCAAAAACGGTCCCATTCGGTTTTACTACTGATTTGTACCGCATCGAAGCTAATCAATTTATTTATTACTGACTCGGAAAACTGACACGTAAATTCGAATGTGTCGTTGTCTTCAGGATGTAACAAAAAATAATGGTCTTTTTGTTTTGTAAGTTTTGCTTTTCCTTTCCATTGCAAGCCCACCTGATATTGTAACGAATCCAGAGCACGAGATATAATCGCTTGCTGTTCGGACACTTTTGCTATTTCACTTTTATAGGGTCTTACACCCTCCCACTGTGCTGCCAAATCGGTCCATGCTCCTGTGGGATATGGAAAACGTACACGAACTCGCAATTGCTTTTTCTGAATTAATTCCGATTGAATTTTAATCCCAATAACATCTTGCTCCTGATGACAATTGGTCCAGACAACCACAGGTACGTTCTCAACTGTAAATTCACTTTTAATCTCCCCCGTCCAAAGATTTAGATTCTGATTAATGTTTTTAATATCTGAAGGCTCAACTTTCTCGCCATTGGATTTAAATAATTCCAACCCCAGATTTCCTAGTTGAAGGCGATGCGGATTCGACCTAAAGAATTCTGTTGCGGCTTTGGTGCGTTCCGAAATTTTATTCTGAATAGCATAAGACACAGATCTGCCATTCTGTTTATAATCTACTAAAGTTTCTTCAAATTTGTAATTCTCGGTATTAGGGTGACTGTCCCATCCCCACTCCGATTGTGTTCCTAAGGGCATACCATCTTTATAATATTCAGGAAAAGTCTGCATCCCCGTAACATCAACTGTATAAGCGAAAGTCCCATTACCAACCGACAAAGAAGCTAAAGTATCTAATGTTTTAATGTTTACATTATGACGAGACACCAATGCTTTTCTATCTATTTTTTCAGGCTGCAATTCAGACTGCTCTTCAACTTTGTCTTTACAGGACCATAAGTTTGGCATGATAATACATAGCACAAAAAGCGCATATAATTTTCTCATAGTATTAAAGGTTAGTTTGTTTTGTAGTTCATAAATTAATTCCGAATTAAAGTAACCCCCATAAGGCCAATTACCACATCATTTGCCAGAGTTTTTACTTCCAGGTGCTTTAAAATTTTGGTTTCATCTAAAGGCAAATCTAAAAGCGTGGCTGCTCCTCCGTCTACACCAAAATCTGAAAATCCTTTTATAGGTTTAAAATCTTTAAAATTATCTATAAATTCACCTGATTTTAAATATAACCTTGGTGGTTTTACAGCTCCCGTGGTAAACGCAAAACCATCTGTATAATAGTTTTGTTCTATAGGCCACCAGTTTTCTGGATTTTTAAGTTCCAAAGTTTCCGAAGTGTCATCGGTGTATACAACATTAACCACACCGTTAGTCATTCTGGTTTGCATAGGGTTTGTGGTTCCTGCCATTAGAAAATAGGCATGCGATGCATTACCACTTAGCGGAATTTTAATCGATTCAGGATAATTATCCCACATCGAAGTGAAAGCAATATTATTGCTCTGTCCAGCCAGCAAGTTAAATGGTATGTCCTGTAAAGATTTTATGGTACCTAAAGCTGCTTTTGTCCTTAATCCCGTATCATCTATTACAGGTTGAATATAAGGATAACACCAATTGCCAATCCCTTGTGTTGGTAATTGTAGCGTTGGTGATGTAGGTCGCGGACTTAAGTACTGTTGCTGAAAAACATCCGTGACTTTGGCATTAAAGTAAGTCTGGATATCTAAAACATCCTGAGATTCCTGAGGCCTTAACTTTAAATTCCAGTTTTGAAATGTTAATTTAAAACTATCATCCTCAGTAAGCACTTCAACCTGATTAGTTCCTGGTACACAATTTGCTTGTGGCATTTTGAGATACATATTAGTATTAGATACTGAAACCTTGAACTCCATAGTATTGCCATTTAGTTTTACAGCCTTAACTCTCGACATTTCATCTTTCTTTATTAAGAGATCAAAACTTTCTTTTTTTTCATCTATCTGCACAATTTCATATTTAGATTTAATTCGAATATTCATCGGCTGCCACCATTGCATTTCATCCTGCTGTAATTGCACAAACATTGTTTTATCTCCACCAAGCTTATTCACTTCCCCTTTTAATTCCTCTGCATTAAAATCCATATGTTTTAATACCCGCTGCGGATCATGTACATCTATTATCCTGGCCTTCGACATATTGAAAACAAATGGGCTTTCCGGAAACACCGTTATACTATCAGTAATTTTTTCAAGAGGCATTCCTGCCCAAACTATTTTTATATCATAATAAGAATGATACGGATGTTCCAGAATGATTTTAGGATGTCCAATGGCTGTTGTATCTACCTTCCAACTTAGAGGTTTATCGTTTACTGTGATGCTTTTAATAGAAGTTGCCTCGGCTTTTATTATAAGTTTTAAATTGAATTTAGTATCAAATTTTGGTTTAAATTGAAAAGCCGTAACATCTCCCGATTTTGAATATTTATACTCCATATCAGGGATATCTAACTCTGCGAAATCCCAATCGTCCGGAAAACCAGGAATAATTGTTAATGCCTTTTCTGTAGCATCAGGTCGGACACCAAATAAACCTTCTACCAGAGACCGTGCAGCCATGCCTATAGGATCGGCAAAATCACGATATAATTCGCCCCGAATAGCATCGTAAAAAGATAACTGCTGAAATCCGCCTGGTGATGCCCCGTAATACATACTTTCAATAAGCGCATTTCTCCATATCTGAAAGCCCTTTTCAGGTTTTCCACCTTGCCAGTAACCTAAAGCACCATGTAAATTTTCGGCCAGAGCCACATTATTTACACTCCAGGTATACGGATGCCAGTTTGTAGTAGATAATAAAAACATGTTTTTATGTTCCGGCTGATCAGTAACAACAGGAATATGCGGAATCTCCCGATCTACATAATCCAGCATTTGATAAGCCTGAAATGCATCAGCCAAATCTTCATCCAGTGTGTGATACACGGTCCAAAGTCCCGGATAATCATGTAGCAATCTGTTTCCCAATGCATCTTTATATTCTGCAAACACACCTTTATCTGACACCCATAGTTGCTCCTGCACTGATTTTTTTATAAGCTTAGCCTCTTTAATATAAGGCGCGGGATTCTCTCCTATAATTTCAGCAATCTTAGCTGCTATTTTATTAGCACTATAGTTATAAGCCGAAGCATAAGTTACACCTCCTCCACTATATTGCAGCGCATCACTGGCCCAGATACAGGCATAGGCATCATACAAACCATCTCCGTCCACATCAAAATTTCGTTTTTCCCATTCCAGATGGCGTTTTACTACCGGCCATAACTCCTTAATAAATTGCTGATCTCCGGTCCACAGGTAATGACGTAGCAACTGATTAATAAACACCGAATTCATATCATAATGATGCGCTATGGTATTATTCTCCGGTCGTCGACTTATATATCCCTTACTAAACATAGCAGTCCCCAGAACTTCTTTCTGACGTGCAAAATTCCGTGAGCTATCTAAAACTACCGGCCCCGTTTCTGGTTGCAGCACCTGTGATTTACCATAGCTTATGAAATGACTTTCGGCACGATCTTTCCATCCCAAGGGATCGGCAACATAAGCCCCGCGCCAGGCATTAAGATGCATACGCCAGGCTACGGCACCGTGTAAATAGGCCGGATCTTCGTAAATAGCATCGGCAGCAACAGCCAGAGCACCGCCAAGTGCATTGATGTAAGGATCCGGAGTTTTAAGCTTCACTCGAGATCGTAAAACTTTCATTTTTTCCACCCCCTTTTCAAAATCCAACTTAAGAACATCCTGTCCCTGATCTAGAACGGCTCCATTATTCTGAAACGACCAGTATAAACTGGTTTCCAATTTTAAGGCTGATTTCCCTGAAATTACTGGTAAGGTATCGGCTTTTGAAGCAAACAAATCTGAAGGTGACTCCTGATGTTCGGCACTCGTCATTTTTACTTCAGATGGCGGAAAACAACCAACAATATGCCGGTTATTACCTGTTTTCGCTTTATTGTTTTCCGAGCCAAAATCTAGTTTAAAACTACTGTCCCGTACAGTATAACTATTATTTATACAATAATCAGACTGTAGATAAAATACCGATTCGGGATCTGCACCTATATCTCCATCCCGATGAAATTTTTTACCACTCGCACCACCAAAAGCCCAGTACAAGTCGATGTTTTCCGGAATATTTTTAGTCGTCAGTTTCGCCAGAAAACCTTCGCGATCCGCATAGGCCACAACCTGAACCGTAATAAAACCTTCCTTAAGCAGGGCGTCTCTGATCTCGTACACCATGGTTCCCGGAAGATATCGTGTACTAATACTGTCTGCGGCTGTTATCCATTTACTTTTATCACCTCGAGCAAAACCCAATTTAAAATTGCCGCCCATACCAGGCAAATACATAGCAAATTCTGGCAAATCGCCTGTCTCCAGACGAAAACCTGTATTTGTACCATAAATAGCCCTGTTAAACTTTCTTGTTCCCTTAACCAACACAAAACTATCTCCGTCCGGTTTATAATGCAAAGACCGTATAGTATCGTGCCAGACTCCCGGATGATTTTGTGCGCTAAGCTGACAACAACTGAAAATCCAGAAAATAAACAGGGATTTAAATACAATATTTCTAAACATAACTAATACGTGTAATTTTCATTTGTAAACAGAACCTCTGAAACATTACTACAGCTAACTTTTGAGCTATCCTTAGTTTTTAAAACCACATTAGTTAAGTGCCAGTTTTTACTATAATTAATTGTTCCTGCTGTTTCTGCTTCAATAGACACGTTATTCAGACTTATGTTTTCAATTATAGATTGGGCCATACCATTTACATTTACAGCTGTTTTAGCCCCTTTTATGTTTATATTCTTAAGTGTTATATTTTTAAATTCTGGAATCCCTTTAGTTTCCGGATTTACTGTCTGAAGCATCTTTTTCCAGTGTTCAGGTATCGTCTCAGCATCATAACTCTCTGGTAATTTAGAATAACTGTATGTAGGATTCCAGTTCATAGATACCTTTATAAAAGTACCGACGCTATCCATTTTAATATTTTCCAGATAGACATCTTCAACGGTTCCTCCACGTGTCATGGCCGACTTAATATTCAATCCATTCTTTGTCCCAAAACCTTTTATATTCGATACGTACACATGACGAATGCTTCCGGAAGTTTCACTGCCTATAGTAAATAAGCCTGCTCCCTGTCTTGCTATACAATCTTTAATCACCACATATTCGGTAGGTCGGTTAACCCGTAAACCATCCCAATCGCGCCCCGCTTTTAAACAAAAATTATCGTCGTTACAATCAATATCACAATTCTTAACTAGTATCCATTTAGATGAATCTATATCTATGCCATCGGTACTAGGCCCGTGTCCTCCAATATTATTTTTAATTGTAAGCCCATCTACAGTAATATATTCTGAGTACAGAATCTGAACAGTCCAAAACCCTGCTTTTTGAAGTTGCAAATCTTTAAGTACAACATTTTTAGCATCAGATATTAAAATGGTGCGCGGACGTCTGGCATCGTAATCCACAATCCACCTAAGTCCTTTAGGTTCGTAAACGTCCTTTCTAAGTTTCCAGTAATAATCCCAAAACACCTTACCCTGGCCATCGATAATCCCTTCACCTTCAATAATTACATTATTCTGGTTTCTAACATTGATAAGTGCTGCAGGCCATTTCATTTCTACACCTGCAACCCGAGTATCTATAATCTTATAATCATTTATATCTTCACTCCCCAAAAGCGTAACTCCTTTATCCACTCGAAACCGTATATTCTCCTTAATAAATAAAGAACCGGACAAATACAATCCTGATTTAAAAACAATGGTGCCTCCTCCATTTTTATAACAAGCATCAATGGCCTTCTGAATGGCTTCAGTATTTAAAGTTTGTCCATCGTTCACAGCTCCAAAATCGTTAACATAAAATAGAGAATCTTGTATAACAGGAACTTCTGCCCCGACTTGTTCCACCCATCCAGGCTTAGAATCCTTAGTTTCAGACTGTTTATTAGAAGTGCTACAGGATAGACAGCAGAATACAAATACTAACAACAATAATTTCACTTTCAATGCTAAATAGTTTAAAATTTGATACCAATTTCCTTAAAATACTTACTATTTGCATCCTGTACCTACATGCTTCATTCATTTTAAATAAGCTTCCTTAACTATACACCTAAATCAAACTTTTTTCAAATTTCATAATAGTACAGGATAGTTCTCTGTTAATTTGATAATATTTTAGTAAAACAGATGCTAACTATAACTCCTGTTAATTTAAACAGGCAACCATAATTTATGAAACTAATTAAAATTACGCTTTTCCACTTATTGTGTTCCGTTTCCGTATTCTCCCAATCGCATACAAAAACCTTTAATTTTGGTACTGAAACATCAGGAAAATCAGGTACTTCAATAACAAAACCTATAGCATACACTGACGAATTAGGTTATGGTTTCGATTTTAATACGGCACAGTATGCCACATTAAATGAGCAGAGTTTAACAAGTAACAAAGGCATATATTTTTCGGTAAAACTACCCGAAGGCAATTACAAAATAGATCTCGTTTTGGGCGCTAATGAAGCCTCAACAACTACAGTTAAAGCCGAATCCAGAAGACTTATGCTAAATGAGGTCACTCTGAAAAAACATCAAACTGCGAACAAAAGCTTTGTAGTTAATGTGCGCACCCCTAAAATAAATTCTCATTCAGTCATTACTGTCAAAGACAGAGAAAAAGACGATTTAAACTGGGACGACAGATTAACTCTTGAATTTCTGGGCCAACCAGCTGTAAAAAGTATTACAATTACTCCGGTAAGCTCAGTAACTACAGTATTTCTTGCAGGAGATTCTACCGTTACAGACCAGGACATAGAACCCTGGGCTTCGTGGGGACAATTTATAACAGCATATTTTAACAACAGTGTTTCCATTGCCAATTTTGCAAACTCAGGAGAATCTTTACAATCGTTTAAATCCAGAAAACGATTTGAAAAAATACTGTCTATTATCCAGCCTGGAGATTACCTTTTAATTGAATTTGGACATAATGACGAAAAAATAAAAGGTGAAGGTAACGGCGCATGGGGCCTTTACACTAACTTATTAAAAGAGTTTATTACCGAATGCAGAGCAAAAAAAGCAATTCCTGTCTTATTAACCCCTACACAACGCCGCGCATTTGAAACAAATGGTACTTTAAAACCTACCCATGGCGATTTCCCTAATGCCATGAGACAAGTCGCAAAGGACCTCGATGTACCATTAATTGATTTAACCAAAATGACCACAGTGCTTTATGAAAGCTGGGGAGATGAAATATCTCGTAAGGCCTTTGTTCAATATCCGGCAAATACGTTTCCAGGACAAACAAAAGCATTAGAAGACAATACGCATTTTAATAGTTTTGGTGCTAACGAAATTGCAAAATGTGTAGTTAAAGGCATTCAGGATTTAAAGCTACCACTTAAAGATGCCCTACTACAACCTCTAAATTATAATCCAAGTCACCCTGATAATTATAAAAACTGGACCTTACCTTTAAGTTCTAGATTTGAAAACACAAAACCAGACGGCAATTAAAACTATTTACATGTCAAATTCAACAAGCAAACTTTTTATCCTGTTTCAAGCCTTTTTATTTACCCTGATTGGCCATGCACAAAAAACAGAAAAAATATACCTTTCCGGTAAAGACTTTAAAAACCCCGTGCAATGGGAATTTATGTGTAACAGTGGTAGAAACAGTAATACATGGACCACGATTGATGTGCCTTCCAACTGGGAATTACAAGGATTTGGAAACTACACTTACGGAAGATGGTATAAAGAGCTAAATGAAAAAGAACCCAGCAAAGAAGAAGGCTTTTACAAATACAAATTTAATATTCCTGCTCGATACAAAAATCAACATGTTACCATCGTTTTTGGTGGAGCCATGACCGATACAGAAGTTAAAATCAATGGAAAATCTGCCGGCCCCATTCATCAGGGCGGCTTTTATGAATTTAAATACGACATCTCGAAGCTACTTAATTATGGTTCAGAAAATATTTTAGAAGTTCATGTCTCCAAACACTCCGCTAACCCGACGGTAAACAATGCCGAAAGAAAGGCTGACTGGTGGTTATTCGGAGGTATTTACAGACCGGTATGGTTAGAAATTTCACCAGACTCTTACATAAAACATGTCGCGGTTGACGCCAAAATGGATGGTACTTTAACGGCTCAGCTCGAAGTAGTAAACGCCCCAAAAGGCAGTGTTATAGAAGCTACAATTAATCCTGTGGGAGCAAATAATACATTCAAAACTCTAAGTTTCCCTGTGAATCACAAGGAAAATTTTCAAATCATAAATACCAAATGGGACGCTGTTAAGCCTTGGAACCCTGAATCGCCTAATTTATATACCCTAAGTTTAACCCTGAAAAACAAGGGCTACATTTTACATACATCTAAAACCAGAATAGGCTTCCGCACTTTAGAGTTCCTAAAAAAAGATGGCATTTACGTTAATGGTAAAAAAATTATAATGAAAGGCATTAACCGACATACCATCTGGCCCGAATCGGGAAGGAGTACAGATAAAGACATAAGCGTACTGGATGTTAATTTAATTAAAGATATGAATATGAACGCTGTACGTTTTCACTACCCTCCAGACACTCATTTTCTGGAAGTTTGTGATTCACTGGGCCTATTTGTGCTTGACGAGCTAGCCGGCTGGCAAAACGGTTATGACACGCCTACCGGAACCAAATTAATACAAGAAACCGTAGAGCGCGATGTAAACCACCCTTCAGTGATTATCTGGGACCACGGTAATGAAGGCGGGTGGAATTACGAAATTGACGATGTTTTTCATCAGTTCGATTCCCAAAAACGCATTGTAATTCACCCATGGTCTGATTTTAACGGCTGGGACACACACCACTACCCGACTTACTTAACCGGAATGCACCGTTTTAATAACGGTGAAAATGTATTTTTCCCAACAGAATTCATGCACGGAACTTACGACAATGGTATTGGAGCTGGTCTGGAAGATTTCTGGACCCGCTACAAACAAAGCCCTTTATTTGCAGGCGGATTTATGTGGGCCATGCTGGACGAGGCTGTTTTACGTACCGACTGGACAGGAGAAGAAAAATATGATTCTAAAGGCAATTTGGCTGCTGATGGTGTTTTGGGACCTCATCGCGAAAAAGAAGGCAGTTTCTTTACTGTTAAAGAAGTCTGGTCGCCTATCCAGTTTGAACCCAAACAAATCACCTCAACATTCGATGGTAGTTTCCTGATTCGCAACGACTATATTTACACCAATTTAAACAGTTGTAAAATGGAATATCGTGTTGTACAGGCACACAAAAAAGCCCTATACAGCAAAGAAACCTCAACAATAATAGCTAAAAACCCAATTGTTATTAACGACATAAAACCAGGGGAAACACGAGCCATTTCCTTTGATTTACCTGCTAATTTTTTTGAAGGTGACTGGTTGGAAATTACTGCAACAGACCAACACGGCAGAACAATTTACACCTGGTCTTGGCCCATTCACCGAGCACCACATTACGCTGATAAATTTATAAACCAAGACAACAACAGCAACTCTGCTAAAATTAGTCAGAATGGAAAACAAATAACACTTTCAAGTGCAGCCTTAGCCCTGGTTTTGGACAGTAATACCGGAGAGATTGTTAGCATTAAAAACAAACAGGCTTCAATACCATTTAATAATGGTCCAAGACCTATAGGCATGAAAGCGGAAGTTGAAAGCACCAGTTTTAAATCCTATAAAGATTCTGTGGTTTGCAATGTAAAATACACTGGAGGTATAGACCACATAAACTGGACCATGTACAACGATGGCCGTTTAAAAATGCAAGCCATAATGCTTAAAAACGCAGGACAAAGTAGTGGATTTGACGGTGCATTTATTCAGGGAGAGATTAGCAAATTCGGACTAACATTCGACTTCCCGGAAGAGGGTGTACAATCTTTAAAATGGATTGGAAACGGACCTTATCGTGTGTGGAAAAACAGAATTAAAGGTACAACTATGGGCCTTTGGGAAAAAAAATATAATAAAACCATAACAGGAGAAAGTTTCGAAAATCTCGTATACCCGGAATTTAAAGGCTATCATGCCAATATGCTGGCCGCAAATTTAAGAACTGAACATGGCGACCTGAAATTCTTTAGTGCATCAGACAAACTGTTTTTGAGATTATTTACTCCGGATTTACCTAAAAAAGCGGTTTCAAAAGTATTTCCGCAACCCGAATTCCCGGAAGGAAATATCTCCTTTATGTTCGAAATTCCTGGAATGCGCGCTTTTAAGTCCTTGCAAGATCAGGGTCCGGAAAGTCAACCTACGAACATTAGAATAAAAAACGGAGACGAGGGTATTTCCATGTCACTGTGGTTTGATTTTAGAGCTAATACCAATTAATTAATATACATATATGAAAATTTTAAAACTTTTAGTCTTAACCTGTCTAAGCTTTACATTTATTAACTGTAATAACGAACAGCCCGCCGCTAAAAAAATTACAGTGTATACAGTTGGTGATTCCACTGTAAAAAATGGTCAGGGAAAAGGCGACGGTGGCCTATGGGGCTGGGGCGATTTTATTAATCAGTTTTTAGATACAACAAAAGTTACTGTTAAAAATCATGCTTTGGGGGGCACTAGTAGTCGTACCTATCAGAATTTAGGATTATGGGACAGTGTGCATAAAAAACTGAATAAAGGCGATTATGTTTTAATTCAGTTTGGTCATAACGATAATGGCCCTGTAAACGATACCATCAGAGCCCGTGGTACCATAAAGGGTATTGGAGACGAAACAGAAGAGATTGATAATCTAATCACTAAAGAACACGAAATTGTTCACAGTTACGGCTGGTATATCCGAAAAATAGTAACCGATGCTAAAGCACAAGGCGCCATTCCAATTATCATGTCTCCCATCCCGAGAAACAAATGGGAAAATGGGACTATACCTAGAAACAACCAATCCTACGGTTTATGGGCTAAACAAATTGCCGAGCAAGAAGGGATAACGTTTATAGACCTCAATAACTGCATGGCTTCAAAGCTGGAAACCTTTGGAGAAACAGGTGTAACGGGAACGTATTTTTATAAACGCGACCATACTCACACTGCAGCTAAAGGTGCCGTCTTGGCAGCATCATGTATTATTGAAGACCTAAAAACAACAGATAACAGCTTAAAAGAATATGTTGTTGATGCTCCAAAAATCATCTTACCAAAAAAATTCAATATGTTTTTAATAGGCGACTCCACGATGGCTAATAATGGCAACGATAAGGCTACTGGTTGGGGTGTACCTTTTCCGAAGTATGTAGACACCATGCGGGTGAATGTCATTAACAAAGCCCGTGGTGGACGCAGCACCCGAACCTTTACCAGAGAAGGCCTATGGGACGCCGCTAAAAACGAATTTAAACCAGGTGATGTCGTATTTTTACAATTTGGCCATAATGATGCCGGCAAGATCGATAAAGCAAAATATCGTGGTTCACTTCATGGAATCGGCGAGGATACTCAAGTGGTGGAACGTGATAGCCTAACGGAAACCGTACACAGTTTTGGCTGGTATTTAACTAAAATGATTGAAGATACCAAAGCAAAAGGCGCTAAACCAATTGTACTGAGTTTAACACCTAGAAATGAATGGCCAAAAGGCAAAGTGGAACGTCGTGCCGATAGTTATGTATTATGGTCTAAACAAGTTGCCGAAAAAGAAAATGTGCCCTTTATTGATTTGAATGACAGTATTGCTGTACAGTACGAACTTTTAGGCAAAGCAAAAGTGAAACCATTTTTCCCACAAGATCACACCCATACAGGTATTGAAGGCGCTGATTTTACTGCGAAAATCGTGGCTAAAATCCTAAAAAACTCGAAACCCATTGGCCTAAGAGATTATATATTCTTTTAGCACTCTTCTCTCTAAACATCTAAACCTTTGTACTAAAAAAAGCTGGATGGTTTGTCTATGAAAAACCATCCAGCTTTTTTATTTTATACTTCATTAGATTTACCACCCTAATATAGCTCCTTCAAAATTTCTACATAATCGATAACCATTCCGGTCTGATTTACTTCAATGTTAATGTGGTGTTTTCCTTTTTCCAGATATTGTTTCGGAAGTGCAATTACCGCACTGTTACGCAATACATTTTCTTTCCATTGTGCACTCCTCCCCTCGGTTGAAATGGACTGATTAGGATACTTATTGTCATCCAAACTTATATCGGCTTCCTGGTTAAATACATTGGTATGCGTTGGTAAAAAATGAACTTTAACTACATAATGTCCCGATTCGGATAATGTATATTTATACTCCAAACCAGGTTTATTCTCATCAAATTCTGCAAAATGAAATGGAAATAATGTTACTGATGCATTACTAAATCCTAGTCCGTTTATAGGTTTCCATGCATATTCTGAAACGCCTTCTGACTTTGAAAATTCACTTCCCTTTATAAGCACCTTTTCAGAAGATTTCAAATACTTAATATCTTCCGGGTTAAATTCATATTGAAGTGCTTCAAAAACAGGTAATCCTCGAGGATTCATGGACATAATGCCGTTCCACTTTCCTTCTTGCAAAGTGTTATTATAATAGTCCGTAAGCTCTTTAATTTCAGCATAGGCCTCCTTAGACCATTTTTCATAAGACTCCTTCTTTGTTTGTGATTTTTCCTGAGATGCTAACTGCCAATACAAAAATTTAAAATTCATATTCGCTGCTGCCATAACCGGATATTCTATAAACTGAAACCAGGCCGACTGCTGTTGCTCTGGTACTTTTAGAGATAGTTCTTCAACCCTATCACTTAAACGTTTATAGTCGGAAACGCGCTCTTGTATTTCTTCTTTTGTAAGGGTTGAAAACTTCACTTGCGTGGTCGGTTCCGTCTGACTCCACCCCATATATTCCGGTTTTCTAATAAACGCTAATCGATAATATTCAGATATTACCTTCGCAGATTCTTCTGCCACCTCTTCACCTAAATTTAATTGAAACCAGGTTAATAAATGCTCATAAATACTGTCTACATCTACACTATTTATATTCCAGGCCAAATCTAAAAACAGTTGTGTATTATACTCAGCTGGTTTTATATCGCCAACATTGGCAATCCACATGCTCCTAGCACCATTTTCGTACGCTTTATTCATTTCGTACCAGATTAACCCAGGTTGGGTTGTACTAAGCCACAAATAATCGTGTGGTCTGCCCCAATAACTTAAATGGTAATACACACCACTCCCTCCCTGACGTTGTTGCTCTTTGCTGTTGCTTAAACGTCGTATGTAACCATAATTATCATCGGTCCACATGAGGGTAACATCTTCAGGAAGATATAGACCCTTATCGTACAATTCCAGTACTTCTTTATAAGAAATAAATACTTGTGGAATTTCTAATATGGGCTTCTGCATTAAAGAATCAATCATAGCACGCTGGTTATTAATAATATTCTGAAGCATTTGCTTAGAATCGGCTACAGATTTAGCCCCTTCCATATGACTATCGTGTACACCGCGCATCCCCAGAGTAATAATATTTTGGTTTATAGAGTCTCCAACCTGATTAATGCGAGAGGCCCAGTAATTATTAACCGTCTCACTATTTGTGAAATAGTTATACTCGCCATAAAGCTTTTTATCCCATTCGTCTACATTATTCCTCAACATGGGTTCTGCATGCGAAGTTCCAATAACAATCTGATATTTTTTAGCCATATCCTGATTTCCTTTTACAGTATAAAACCCCTGGGTACAAGGGTGCATTGCCGGCCAGATGGTATTAGCTTTTAATCTTAGGAGTAACTGAAAAATTTTCTCGTAAGTTTTTGGACCTATATCACCTGTTTCAGGTTCAAATGTTTTAGCTGCCCAAGGTTGTAAGCCCCAGTCTTCATCGTTTAAAAAGACACCCCGATATTTTACTGAAGGTTCCTGAAATATTCCGTTTTCAGGAATCGCTACACTCAATTCTGTTTGCTTTTTTGGCACCACATCTCCCCACCAGACCCAGGGTGATACGCCTAACTGTTTAGCCAATTCGAAAACGCCATAAACAGTACCACGAACATCACTACCAACAATAAACAATTTGTTTTCCTTTAAAGAAATATTAAAAGCTTCCCAACGTTTTGTTAGATTTGAGAAATCTGCTGTTCCCAATTTAGAATGTTGTGCGTGTTCCCCGATATAAATTCCAGGATTATCAAATGTATTTGTTTTAACAACCTGAGGTCGAAGGCCTGTTATCAATTCAATATCTTCAGCCAGTTGCTTTGCAGCCCAAACAATTAAAGCATCGGACTCTGGAAGAATATATAGTGTTGTAATCCTTATAGAGTCTGTTATTTTAAAGGTTTTTAACTTTTCCTTCTGACTGAATCCATTATTAATAAAACAGAAAAAGCTCCATAAAAACATGAAGCTTTTTAAACATTTGTTTATTCTGTTATTTAATTGTCTTTCCATTTACAACAACATTTTTAAACGAAATGTTTTCAATTAAAGACTGATTTATTTTAGCATCTTTTGATGTGATTTTTAAATTTTCGAAATGAAAATCATTCAGTTTTATATTGTCATATTCATCAACAGCAAAAAAACGATCACAGTCTAAATCTAAATTCTTCATTGTAATAAATTGTCCTGTCGAAAGCGGAGGATCCTTACGACCTTTTAAATCGAAAAATTGTTTCCATTGGTATACTACCAAACCGCGCTCTACTTTTCCTTTTACATTTTCCACACGAATATATTCGTAAAGTTGCGGAGTGTCTGGGCGCATTTTTAACCATAATAACCGTGAAGGCCCGTCGACCTTACAATTTCTCATAATTACATTACGATTATGAATAGCTTCACTCCCATTGGTTAATGCTGAATGGCAATATCCAAATTCGCAATCTTCTATTATAATGTTTGTATTTTCTCCATTACCTTCCTGCGTATCTGCCCATGGCCCTTTACCTCCTTTTAAAGCAATAGCATCATCGTTAACAGACATATAGCACCCTTTTACCAATACATTATTACATACATCTATATCTATGGCATCGGTACTTGGCGCTTTTACAGGCTTGTAAGGCGAATAAATATATAAATCCAGTAATTTTATATTATTACACTGGTAATAATGACTGGTCCAGAATCCTGCATTTATAAGTTTTACATCCTGAAGCTGTATATTATCAGAATTCCAGATAAAAACCAATCGGGGTCTGGACACTTCTAAATTGGTACATTTAGGGTTTTCTTCGCGACGTTTCCAAAACGCTTTCCAATAGTTTAAACCATTCCCGTTTATAGTCCCTGTTCCTGAAATGGTAAATCCGTCTACGCCATAAGCATTAACCAAAGCTGGAAAATAGTCTAAATTTTGCCCTTCCATACGTGAGGCTCTAATTGGGTAGTCTTCTATATTATCTGATCCTTTAAGCACACCATGCTTGGTTACATGCAAATGAGTGTTTGGCTTAAAAAATAAAGCGCCACTTAAAAATACTCCTTCAGGAATAACCACAACTCCCCCACCTTGTTTTGCTGCTAAATCGATAACCTCCTGAATTTTTTCAGTCTGAGTTATCGTACTATCGTTAACAACACCGTAATCGGTAACTGAGTATTGTTTTCCTAAGTCGTTTAGCTTAATTTTTTTTGTTTGCTGAAACCACTCCGGGATTGGTGTGCCATCCGGAAACAAATTATCTTGTGCTCTTAACTGATGCTGAATTGTTACAAGTAAAAGCAGCATTGCTACTAAGTAATTTTTCATCTTATTTTATTTTTTATCGTTTAAAAATCAGATCAGATTCTGAAAATTCCACCACATTTTCGTGAATATGTTTTTGTTCTAAAACATTTTTAGCGGACACATGTTTTAATTCGATTTGTTTTATAGGTAATTCTTTGTCTCCTAAAAGTCGAGACACATATTGCACGGAATCTGCTGATACATTTTCTAAATATACATTTTCTATTGGCGTCAATTTACGTTCGATTGTAGGCACTAAATCGCGCCACTGGTATAACACATCGGTTTCGATACCCAATACGCCATTTTTTAAATTACCTGCATTTATATTACTGACATAAATGTTATTAACATAACCACCACGACGTTCGTTAGTTTTTATAAATACTAAATGAAACATTTTAGCATCTTGTGCTAAAGTACAATTGTCGACAAACACATTTTCTATACCTCCCGAAAGTTCACTACCAACAGCTAATAACTGGTGGCCATTTTTAACCACACAATTACGCATTACAATATTTTTAGCCGGAGTATGCAAGCGCCAGGCATCCTTATTTCTTCCGGATTTAACAGCGATAGCATCATCTCCCTGATCGAAAACACAGTTTTCTATCAGCATATTCTGACTCATTTCCGGGTCTACCCCATCATTATTATGACCATGAGCAAAAACCGTTACATTTCGTATTACGATATCTTTTGACAAATAAGGATGAATTGTCCAGAATGGACTGTTTGTAATCTTAATACCATCTATTAAAATACCTTCGCAACGGTTAAACTGAATAAAATGTGGACGTAAATTTGCTGTATCGTTTACCATTTGGCGTTCTTCTACCGGAGCATCTTCTGCA
The DNA here is from genome assembly GCF_051172795.1 of Formosa sp. S-31. Taxonomy (NCBI): domain Bacteria; kingdom Pseudomonadati; phylum Bacteroidota; class Flavobacteriia; order Flavobacteriales; family Flavobacteriaceae; genus Formosa; species Formosa sp. S-31. The sequence goes on along the minus strand of NZ_JAENDK010000002.1, from coordinate 25,201 downwards.
GCTAAATAATAAAGCCGTTTTAAATTCTGCATATGCCCCTCTGGCCTAGCGAACCATTTCTGCCAGACATCCATTTTAGCTTTAATTTCGCCCTGACCTGTTATTGCTACATTTTTGCATTGAAATGCATAAATTAATGGTGAATAATTAAAGCATTCTACGCCTTCCCAAGACGTATAGACCGGCGGTAAATAATCTTCGGGAGACTCAGAAAATAAAAGTACTGCTCCTTCCTCCAAATGAAGATCTACATTACTCTTTAAATGAATGGCTTTGGTTAACCATTCCCCTTTTGGAATAACTACGGTCCCGCCTTTGTTTTCGTTAGCTAGATCTATGGCTTTATGTATGGCCTCTGTTGTTTTATTTTTATCATCTGCAACAGCACCGTATTTGGTTATTACATATTGTTTGCTATTACTAAAATCGGGAATTTTAATTTCAGGCATATTAAAAGGGGCTTCTACAGCAATAGTTTCAAAATTTATCCCGGATATAGCAACTTCTTTCGTATTAGATTTTTTGCACCCAAAAAATAGAACGGTGCTAAAAAAAGTAGCGAATAAAGTTAAACATCTCATAATTAAAGATAGTTTGTAGAGTTTAAAATATAATGGACTATAAATCGTGTTTTTAAAAACAAACGCTATTATAAAAATTATAATAGCGCTTGTTAACTAACACACAAATTATGTTTTAATATCCTGGGTTTTGCATCTGATTTCTTTCGTCTGGAGACAATAAGACCCCATTTACGGTTACTGACTCTAAATAACTTTGAGGAATAGGTCTTAAAGTATGGTGTTGATCTACATTAGCTGCAGCTTCTGGATTAAATGCTTTTGCACGGGTTACTAATGTATTTGTTCTTGCCAAATCTACCCAACGGTGAAATTCTCCCATGAGTTCTCTAGCTCTTTCGTTTAAAACAAAATGAATAAACATCTCTGATTTAGATCCTACCCCTGCTGGATACATTTCTCCAACAGACTCTGGAGTACCTGACGTAAAATAGGCTTCTGTAGCCAGCATTTCGCTTTCAGTACTAATCTGTTCGTTATTTGCAACTTCTTCAGCTAAATAATACACAGAACTACGAGTTTCTCCTTCTTTATAAGCTGCCCTTGTTCTTAAGACATTAATATAATTTAATGCACTACCATAATCTCCCATTCTTCCGTAAGCCTCGGCAGCTATTAAATACGTTTCTCCTAATCTGGCTAAGATACCATCTCGGGTTCCTTTTGCATCGTTAAAATTGGTACGAAAAGGATCTCTGTATTTAGATAATGAAGGGTATGTTTGAATATTCCAATCTGTCATATTACCATCGTTGGTATATCTTACTAACATTAGAGGCGCAAAAGAATCTTTATACTGAGATGTAAATCTTGTATCATCCTTATCGTTAACTAACATTACAACGGCTGTTTCTCCCACTGAAAATTTAGGCTGATTTATCAAATCTGAACTTGGCGCATTTTCTGCAGTCCATTTCGGAATATTTGTGGACTCCACTACAGCTGTATAACTCGTTTGAAAACTCTTATAAAAACGCGAGTCATTTTTACGATCATAAATATCTAAAGCATAATCTGTAGGCTTATTACGGCTAAACTCTCTACCATCATATAAATTACGTGTCATACCCGGAAAATTTCTATAAATGGATAGATAATATAAATGTGTTTGATTGCCATAACGACCTAATAGAGCCTGAGTATCATCAAACTGAGCTGCTAACAAAATTTCATTTAATTGTTCATTTGGACCATTAACTTCTGTATAATTAAATATGTCATTATAATCTGGTGCCAATGTACGACTCGAAATTGCCATTTCGGCATATTTTGCAGCATTTTCTAAATCTGTAGATTGTGTTATATCTGCATTTAATTCACTAGCTCTGGTTAAGAAGGCTTTAGCTAGATAATGCTGAGCTGCAGCCTTAGTAATTCTACCCTCTTGACTTTCTACTACAGGTAATAAGGCTTCTGCTGTTGTTAAATCATCCAAAATTAAATCAAACACCTCAGCTTTAGTAGCTCTCGGAAACTCAGCAGTATCTTCTGTAATTGGTTCTATAGAAATCGGTACACCTCCAAATTGTTCAACTAATTTTAAATAATTAAATCCTCTTAAAAACTTTAGCTCTCCCATTCTTGTATTTTGAAGATCTTCATCTAAAGGGTCTGATAAGACCGTAGGAATCTTATTGATTCCGATATTACAAAGATTAATTTGTGCATATAAATTATCCCAAAAAGGCCTTAATATTGCTTCTTCATTAGAATCTAAAGTTGGGTCATACGTATTATACTGCAAACGATAAACACCAGCGCCATTAGTAAATTCATCCACTCCCATGTTTGTCATACCAACAGACCACTCATAGTTAAAATGAAAACGTAAACCTTCATATGCACCATTAACTAATTCTTCAATTCCAGGTTTGGTATCATATCTACCCTGTGTAAGAGTAGCTACCATTTCTTCTTCTAAAAAATCACTACAAGACGATACTAATCCTGTAACACCTATTAAAATTAATATTAATATTTTTCTCATTGTTTTCATTTTTTTAATTAAAATGTAACGTTAACTCCTAAAACGAAACTAACAGTTGTTACAGAGGATACACTATTATTTGATCCGTTACTACCATACCAAGAATCAGCATCTAAAAAATCGGTTTTAGAATACAACCAAGGATTATTCGCTTGTGCATAAATTTTAAATTTAGTTAATCCATAATTTTCTAAAAAATCTTGAGGCATATAATACCCTAAGGAGATATTCCTTAGCTTTATAAATGACCCATCTTGATAATTCATAGCGCTATAGTATAATGGCTGACCTCCATTATTATAGTCTGCTCTTGGATAAGCATTAGTAGGGTTATCGGGCATCCAATAATCTACCTTTCTATGCACATACCTGCCCTGCATATCTACAGCGCCTCCAAGAACAGTTTGTCCCCATCTTGAAAAAAAGAACGTATATAATTCTAAATTTTTATACCTAAAAGTATTTTGTAAACCTGCAACCCACTTAGGGTCTGAAGTACCTACAATTTCTTGGTCATTATTAGCATCAATAATATAATCTCCATTTAAATCTGCTACTCTAATATCTCCTGCTTTGAAATTATTTCCGTTATCATTAAAACGCTGCATTTCAGCCTCATCTTCTATTTGCCAAACACCTATTTTTTTATAATCATAGTAAACATTAAGTGGCTCTCCTATAAATCTTCTGTTTGATAAATCATCTACTTTACCATCTACTAATTCTACTATTTCGGTAGTATTTTTAGAAAAAGTAAAATCTGTTGTCCAAGTAAAATCTTGATTCTCAACATTCACAGAATTTATTGCAAGCTCAACCCCCTTATTTAGAGTTTTCCCGGCATTAATAGTAATATTACCATATCCAGTTACAGAATTAGGTCTTTTATCTAACAAAATATCATTCGTATTTGCTTTATATACATCAATAGAACCTGAAAGTCTATTTTTAATGAAACCAAAATCTAAACCAAAATTTAATTGGGTAGTTTTTTCCCAACCTAAAGTTTTATTAGGTATAGATCCTTGTTGGCTCGATGTCCCTTTAGGGTTACCTGTTACATATCCCAAAGCTGGAATTTCTCCAAATTGATATGGTAATTGAACTAAAGCCCCTGCAGTACCATAAGGATCAACAGCTTGATTACCGACAGTACCCCAACCAGCTCTAAATTTTAATTGGCTTACCCAATTTACATTCTGCATGAACATTTCCTTATCGATATTCCATCCAAAAGCTGCAGATGGGAAAAAGTCCCATTTAGAACCATCACTTAACACTGAAGATCCATCATACCTACCTGTTACTGTAAGTAAATATTTATCATTAAAGGCATAATTTAACCTCCCCATATAAGAGAGCAAGGTTTGTTTAGAATATCCAGATCCCCAACCATCAAGAGCTCCACTACTTACTGATCCTAAATTATACCATAATTGACTATCGTATGGTAAATTAGAAGCTACCATACTTGAAGATTCTCCTTCATAAGACGAAGAACTCTGTAAAAAAGTAGCACCTATTCTATGTTTCTCATTAAAAGTTTTATCATAATACAATAGATTTTCTAATGTCCAAGATAAATTTCGTCCTTGATCTAGTCGCGCATAATTAGTAGATGATGGAGCTCCTCCTCCTCTTAAACTCGATTCAGCGGTTTGAAATTGTCCATTTCTATAATTTCTAATTTCAGGACCGAAAATAGTTCTAAACCTCCAAGCATCCGAGAATTTAAATTCAGTAAAGAAACTTCCAAAAACTCTTACATTTGACCTTTCATTTCTTACATTATCTGTATTATCACGAATAGGGTTAACAATGTTTGTATCGCCTCCTGGATTAAAAATATAATTTCCTTCAGCATCATAAGGTACTGCAAAAGGCAATTGGCTTCTAGCTGCTTCATACAAAGTTCTAGCTCCTCTAGATCCACCTGCTAAATAACCATACTCCTGATCACTATAAAGCGCATTAATTGTTCCTCCCATAGTAAACCAATCACTCCCTTTTATTTCAACGCCTACTAATCCAGTATATTTTGAATAATCTTGCCCTATTACGGCTCCAACTTGATTTAAATATCCTCCTGAAACAAATGCTTTTACTTTCTCCGTACCTCCGTTAACATTTAAATTATATTGTTGCATTACCCCCATTTGTGTCACATTATCAACCCAATCTGTTGTCGGTATATTATTAGCATTATATACAGGTGTGCCATCTGCATTGGTTTGGGGTATTAAATTATCCTTATCATTCCAAGAATAACCAGCAGCTATACTTTCCCAAGCCGAAGCATCTTGCCCAAAATACTGAAAATCTTTTACTGGATCGGCATAATTCATAACGTTTCCATTAGCATCATTATAAAGTCCCGCATTTCTTAATGCATCTCGACGATATTCTGCATACTCACCTGCATTATAATAATCGGCTAAATCTCTAATTTGCTCAAATGCTACAGAAGTATCAAAATTTATTTGTAACCTTCCTTCTTTTCCTTTTTTGGTCGTAACTAAAATAACACCATTAGCTCCTCTAGACCCATAAATAGCAGTAGCAGAGGCATCTTTTAACACCTCGACAGACTGAATATCATTTGGGTTCAGCATTTCAATACCTCCAGTTTGTAGTGGTACTCCATCTACAACATATAAAGGCCCGTTACCCCCAGAGATCGATCTATTCCCTCGAATTCGAATACTCCCAACTTCACCAGGTCTTGTATTGGACCCAATGTCAACTCCAGCCGCTTTACCTTGTACCCCTTGCAAAGCATTTGAGGTAGGCTGAATTACTAATTCCTCAGAAGATACCGAAGAAATAGCTCCAGTAACATCACTTTTTTTCTGGGTTCCATATCCAACTACAACCACCTCATCTAAAACGGCGGTATCCGTTGGTAACGTCACATCTATAGTGTTTGAACTACCAATAGTGATTTCAATCGTTTGAAATCCTACATAAGAAAAAACCAGAGTTTCTCCTACCATTGCAGAAATTTCATAGTTTCCGTCAAAATCGGAAACTGTTCCTTTTGTTGTGCCTTTAATCACCACGTTCGCGCCTGGTACTGGCATACCAGTCTCGTCATTTACCTTTCCTCGTATTACCTTGCTCTGGGCATAACCTACACCCGATAATAGAGAAAAAATAAACACCAATAAAAAAATTAGTTTTTTGTTCATATTAATAAAAAGTTAGTATTTGTTTTACTCAAAAATATCTAACCACTTCCTTTGAAGTATCCTGCACTATACTGTATTCATGTATCAAACAAATAAATTAATCCAATAAAACATTGACTAACAAGTATTTAAGTTATTAACAAAATTTTATAATTTTTGATTTTATATATCAAATTTTCATTTTACCAACTAAAAGAGTGAAAAATAAACAATAAAAAAACCGAAAATTTAAAAAGTCAATAAGTTAATTGTACTCGATTTTATTTAACCTCTAACCCTAAAATCATCACAAACAACTGTTATTCAAAAGACTAACTAGATTGCATTATACTCATAGATTTGTTTTTATAATAATCACCGCAGCACTATAAATCGCTATCTTATGGCAATTCTACATTTACTGTTTTATCGTCTTTTAAAAACTGATTCTGAAGTAATATTTTCATGCTTTTAGCTAACGTAGTGTCTTGGTCTATGATATTATTTTTTTCTTCCGGATCTGTTTCTAAATTATACAACTGATATGTTTCTTTCTTTCCAATTTTATATCTGTTTCGGATAATCTTCCAGGGTTTATGTATTAAACTCTCCTGTATATGTCCTCGAATGTAGATATCATGACTTATAGATACATCTGGATTTTTGATAGACTCCCAGAGGTTTACACCCTCAACTTTATCCGGAATATCTCCCCCTATTAAAGACAAAATAGAAGGCATAATATCCTGTATGGAAATATAATTTGAATTAACCTGAGGTTTTAAATTATTTTTCCAGTACATTATCGCTGGCACTCTAATTGCCCCCTCATAATTAGATGTTTTCCAATCTCTTAACGGAGCATTACTTCCCAGTACCGGATTTGGATTAAATTTCCCATCGTACTGATACGTGGGATACCAGTTTTCCATAGCCCCATTATCACTAATAAAGATAACCAGTGTATTATCATCTAAAGATTGCTCTTCTAAAGTCTCCATCACCATTCCTATACTATGATCCATATGCGACATTGCAGCAGCAAAATCTATTCTTGATTGATCTTTAAATATTTTTAAATATGGTGTTTTCCAATGTTCTTCTTCCTGAAGCGGAAAATGAGGGGCACTATAAGCTAATTGCAGGTAAAAATTCTTGGTTGTATCTCTTTCCTTAGTCAACCAGTTAATTGTTTCTTTAGTCAACAAATCGGTGGTATGACCTTTCTCCTCTATCAATTTATCATTTCTATACCAACTGGCATCACCATTTTTATACCTGTGCGTATATTGGTCTATCTGCCCATGTAAAAAGCCATAAGCATAATCGAAGCCAAATTTATTAGGTCCGTTTGCAACATCCAGTCCTAAATGCCACTTTCCTAATAAAGCTGTTTGATAATCTTGTTTTTTTAAAGCTTGTGGTAAGGTTGTAATAGAATCTGGTAATGTTTTTTTACTCTTTCCGCTTATTGGTGCAACCACGCCTATTCGGCTCGAAGGCATTCCTGTTAATAACGATATCCGGGAAGGAGAACAGGTTGGATTTACATAAAAACGATTTAACTGTACACCATTTTGGGCTAAGGCGTCTAGATTAGGTGTTTTTATTTCTGATCCATTATATCCTACATCATTCCAGCCAGCATCATCTGCTATAATAACTAAAATGTTTACCCCATCCTGTTTTTGAACTATGTCAATGACTTTTTCTTTTTTTTGACAAGAATAAAACAAAACAGGAAAACACAAAACAAATTTATAAAGCCAAGTATTCATATCGTAATAATATTTTTTTAAAAAGATTTATAGATAAAGCTTTATAGCTTAACAAAACTCATTACAGGTTAAAAAACCAATACTAAAAACGCTACAACAAATTTGGTTGTAGCGTTCTTTTAAAACTAATCAAACTACTTACTAATTATACCCAGGATTTTGTTCATATAGCCCCGGATTAACTTCTATTTGAGTCTGGCTAATTGGATAAATTATAAAATTCGCTTCCATAGGATTCATGACATTTGCTGTATCATCTATGTCTTCCCAATCATTTATAACATCTATAACTTTACCAGTTCTAACTAAATCGTGAAATCTTAAGCCTTCTCCAAAAAATTCCTTCTGTCTTTCTGATAATAAAGTATCTAAATCCACATTAGATAAAGGTTGTAACCCTGCTCTGGACCTGATAGAATTTACAATATTGTCCACTTCCTGACTAGGTCCTGATTTTAATAAAATTTCTGCCTTCATTAATAAAACATCTGTGTAACGGATTACTGGAAAATTAATTCCCCAATTAAAACGATCTACAGGAATATCTGCTAAATCCAGAAACTTGGTAATCATAGCCTCATTACTAGTACTACCGTTCGCATCTACCCAATTTCTCAAAATAGAGAAGTCATCTCTTACATCTGCATCTTCAAATGAAGCTAAAATTTGATTTGAAGGTGTAATTAGTCCATCACTTGGCACTCCCCCTCCAAAAGGCATATTTACACGAGCCCATGGTTCATGATACATATCTGTAGGCAAAGTAGTTCCTATACCTCTGTTTCCTCCTACGCCATCATTTATATGCTGAATTGAAAATACGATATCTGCATTATCTTCTGATCTTGAACCAAAAATTGAAGCATAATCATTAACATAACCATATTGTCCGCTTCGAATTACATCATTAAATAACGTCAAAGCTTTTGATGTATTATCTACACCCAAACCAGGTCCGCTAATATTATAAGTTGGTCCTGACATAGTAAGGAAAACCTTTCCTAACAATGCTTTAGCAACGACAGATGAGGGTCTACCTTGTTCAGAAGGAGTTTCCGGTAATAAAGCTATTGCATCCTCCAAATCAGACACAATTAAGTCATAAACTTCCTGAGGTGTTGATCGGGAAATTGCTAAGGCTTCAGTAGGTGTTATTATTTTATCAATAACAGGTACTCCCCCAAAGAAACGTACTAAATCAAAATAGAAAAAAGCTCTCAAAAATTTAGATTCTCCTTCCATTCTATTTCTTACGTTTTCATCTGGCACCACATTTTCATTTAACTTTTCGATAACAGTATTTGCCCTTAAAATTCCAACATACGGATCGTTCCAAGCATTGGCTATAAGAGGATTAGTAATTAAAGTTCTCGAAAAATTACTTACTGGTATCCAATCTCTTACACCTGCCAAACCGGCTATATAGATATTATCTGAGCGAACTTCCGACAAAAAGAATTGTGATATTTCATGATAATTCAATGCGTTGTAAACACCTACAATAGCCTGTTCAAAATCAGTTTCGTTATTATAAAAATTAGATGCGTTTCTATTTGACAACGGAGCCTGGTCCAACTCACTTTCACAAGCGGTAAATCCAAAAATTGATAAAACTCCTAATAATATTATTCTTTTCATTGTTTCTACGTTTAAATTCTAAAAGTTTAAGTTAAGCCCTAATACAATCGATTTAGACAATGGGAAAGCGCCATAATCATCTCCACTGTTGTTTACTGCTTCAGGGTTAAATCCGCCATCATATTTATCCCCCCCAAACCAGTTTTCCATAGTGAAATACACTCTCGCTCCTGAAATTAATTCAGACTGAAACTGAGAACCTAAATCGAAACCAAGGGTAATATTTCGTATTCTCCAGTAATCACTTGAATAAAGCCAGTCTGTGTTTTTAATTCTTCCAAAACTAGAAGGCGACTTATGCTCTTTTCCGGCAACATCTGCTTCGGTTACAATAGCTCCTTCCTGCCATCTATATCTGTTTCTTGATTTTCCTAATGTATTATCTGCTGCACCTTGCCCTGTTCTGTACATTGCTCTACCAAATGTTGAATAGATTTTACCTCCGCTTTGTCCTTGTAACAGTACCGATAAATCAAAACTTTTATATTTAAAAGTATTCGTCATACCCCAAACAAAATCAGGGTTTGGATGTCCAGAATACGTTCTATCGCTTGGAGTTATAAAACCATCACCGTCCATATCGACATATTTAGGATCTCCGGCTTCCTGATTACCATATAATGGCACTCCATTATTAATATCTTCAGTAGTTAACAAACCATCTTGCTGTACCAAATATAAAGTATACATTGGCTTTCCTACTTCTAAGATATTATGAGTAATATCAAAAGCTCCACCTAAAATTGGTGTGTTATTTGGCCCTAGTTTTTTAACTTCATTTGAATTGTGACTTATATTAAAGTTGGTAGTCCACTTAAAATTATCCCCTTCTATATTTCGGGATGTCAATTCAAATTCCCACCCCTGGTTTAACACTTCTCCAATATTGGTAAGAGCCGTTCCAAAACCACTTGCTGTTGGAACAGGAATACTAAGTAACAAATCTGAATTTCTTTTGGTATAATACTCAATAGAACTAAATATTCTATTATTAAATAAACCTATATCTAAACCTATGTTTATCGATTCCGATTTTTCCCAGCTTAAATTAGGATTTGCGAAATTTGAAGGAGATTGACCATTTGCCAGAATGCCTCCAAAACTATAATTGGTATTACTTAAATTAGCTATATGCTCATAATTACCAATATTATTATTACCAGATAATCCCCAGCTTCCTCTTAATTTTAACTCATTAATTAATTCACTGTCCTTTAAGAAATCTTCTTCGCTAATTCTCCATCCCATAGAAAAGGATGGAAAAGTTCCAAACTTAGTATTATCTCCGAATCTTGACGAACCATCACGTCTTAAAGTAGCCTGAAAGAAATATTTTTCATTATAATCATACATAAATCTTCCAAAATAAGAGATTAATGTATTTCTACTTTTTGTTGTGCTTCCACTTGTCGTAGAAGCCACATTTATAGTTTGAATATCATCAGAAGGAAACCCTGTAGCGCTAATGGAATATCCTTCATAATCGAACATATTATAAGAATAGCCTCCTAATACATTAAAATTATGATTTCCAAATGATTTTATATAATTTAAAGTATGCTCGGTAACAAAAGAATTTCTTGTTTCCCCTGATTGAGATCCTGATGCTGTTCTGTTTCTATTTATCCAAGACGGTGTAAAACTATCTGTTGTATTGGTTTGTAAATCATGATTGATAGTCCCTTTATAATGTAAGCCTTCTAAAAACTCATATTCTAAAAATAAAGTTGCCAGATTTCTGAATCTATCAGTAGATCTTTTTCGAAATGTTGCTTCTGCTAAAGGACTAACTCTACTCCCCGCCCAGGCATAGCTTGTATAATCTCCTGTATTTGTATATAAAGCTCCAACAGACGATTCTACTATAGGAGCCATACTTACAACTATATGAGTAATCGCATCTTTACCTTCAACTCCCGGATCGTCTATAGTTCCAAATGAAGGTGCCAGGTTTAATCCGAATTTTAATTTATCTGAAGGAGATACTTCTACATTAGCTCTTAAATTAAATCGCTCATTGTTAACACCAATAGCTATCCCCTCCTGATTTGAATAATCTCCTGACACATAATATTTTGTTGTTTCTGTTCCGCCGGTTGCAGATAACTGATAACTTTGCACATAACCTTTTCTAAAATACAAATCCTGCCAATCTACATAATCTAAACCCGGATGCCCGTCCTGTAACCAACGCTCATCATACATATAATTAACGTTAAAATCGTTAGGCCCTAATCCTAAAATTGCACGTCTTTGATCATTTGTATCTGTAGAAGAAGCTCCAACATCTCCATAATTTCTTACATAGGAATAATTTTGATGTTCCATAGCGCGTTCTATCCAGTCTTCCGAGGATAAAACATCTAGTTTTTTTACGGTTTCATTCCATCCTGCATAAGTATTGAAACTTATTTTAGGTTTACCTGATTTTCCTTGTTTTGTAGTAATTAAAACCACACCATTAGATCCTCTGGATCCATAAATTGCAGTAGAAGATGCATCCTTTAACACCTGAATAGATTCAATATCATTAGGATTAATATTAGAAGGTTGTCCGTCTGTATCTAAAGGGAAACCATCTATAACATATAAGGGCTCATTTCCGGCATTTATTGATCCAGATCCACGAACCTGAATTTGAAACCCCGCACCTGGAACACCACTGGTTTGCTTAACCCTTACACCTGAAAGCTGACCTATAAGCGCTTGATCCATCCTTACCAGAGGTCTTTCATCTAACCCCTCTGCAGAATAGCTTGCAACAGCCCCGGTAACGCTCGTTTTTTTCTGAGTTCCATACCCCACAACAACAACTTCATCCAATTGCGCTGTATCCTGAATTAGAGTTACATCGATAGTATTTGATGCTCCAATTTCAATTTCAATCGTTTGAAATCCTAGATAAGAAAAAACCAGGGTCTCTTCTGGTATAGCAGAAATTTCATAGTTCCCGTCAAAATCGGAAACGGTTCCTTTAGTGGTTCCTTTAATTACCACATTTACTCCCGGTATTGACATACCTGTCTCATCATTTATTATTCCTTTTATTACCTTGGTCTGAGCATATCCAATACCGGACAATAAAGAAAAAATAAACACCACTAAATAAATTAGTTTATTGTTCATATTAATAAAAAGTTAGTATTTGTTTAGCTCAAAAGTATCTAAGCAATTTTTGCATACTATCCTGCACTATACTGCCCTTTTCACTCACAAAAAACAAAACACACTACAATACATTGAAATTCAATGGTTTAAATTTTTAACAAAATTTTATAATTTTCATATCAGACTACTATTATCTCAAAATAAAACAACAAATACTAAAAATTAATCAACAAAAATAACAAATAACCAAGAATTTAATAATAGCAAAATTCATCACCTAATATGAACAGGCAAAAAATCGAACAACAATCTATTGATTACCATAAGTTTAGTCACTAAACCAATAAGAGTTTCATACCTACACTTATCACACAACGAGGCTCTGCACACTCTTCTCAGGATGCCACAGGATAGTATTATGAATGAATAGAGATAATTTTAGCCAACTAATTTTACTAACTTATCCTATTAATGGCATTTTTAACAAACCATGAAACATAAAATAACATTTAGTACATGTACACTTCTAATATTATCTTTATTATCCTGTAAGAACAAACCTGCAGAAAATCAATCATCAAAAGATCCTATTCCTACGCTTAATGCGATACCTATTTTAGAAACCGGAAAACAGAATAGAATGCCGGAAATCTGGATAGATAAGGATACGCACCATAAAATAAAAAAGCTAACTGATCGTACCGGGAGTAACAGAAGTTTCTATTTTCATAATAATCCGTTTTTACCAACAGTAGACGGAAAGGAAATTTTAATGGTCTTTTATGGTAATAATCGTAAAAACAAACAATTGTATACGGTTAATCTATCCACAAAAGAAACGCAACAAATCACCACAAAACCGGGAAATAAATCCGGCGAGATTTTAGCTAGAAACTCCAGAAAAGTATTTTACACGACTAACGATAGCCTTTTTGCGACGCATATCGATACCAAGGAAACGGATTTCATTTATAAATTTCCCGATTCGATCGTTGGTTCTATGGTAACGATTAACGCTTCAGAAAACATCTTAGCAGGAAAAATTGTGAATGCCGCAGCGAGCAAAGCCTTAAGAAATACCTTGAATGGCCGTGGCAATTTCGATAAAATATACGAAGCCAAACTAAATCGTTCGTTGGTGAAATTGGACTTAGAAACCAAAACCATGACACCATTTTATTCGGAAAAAGCCTGGTTAAACCATTTGCAGTTCTCGCCTACAGATCCTAACAACCTCATGTATTGCCATGAAGGACCATGGCATAAAGTAGATCGTATCTGGAATATAAATATTGACTACTCCAAACCAATAAAAATACATGAGCGCACGGTAGAACGGGAAATTGCCGGACATGAATTTTTTAGCCCGGATGGAAAAACCATTTGGTTTGACTTACAGATTCCAAGAGGAGAAACCTTCTATTTGGCGGGTAAAAATCTGGAAACTAAACAAGAAACAAGATATGCTCTAAAACGGGATGAATGGTCTATACATTATAATATTTCGCCAGACATGAAAACATTTGCCGGAGATGGCGGAGACGAAAGTCAGGTAGCACAGGCGAAAAACGGAACCTGGCTATACCACTTTACACCGGAAAAAGATTCCCTGGTTTCAGAAAAACTAGTAAATATGAAATATCATAATTACGATCTTGAACCTAACGTGCATTTCTCTCCTGACGGAGAATGGATTATTTTTAGAGCAAACTTTGAAGGCGACACTCAGATATATGCAGTAGAAATAAAAAAATCGAACATTTAAACATGAAAATAAAATTAATTTTTATCGCTTGTCTTACCGCTACTGCGAGTATAACATGCTCCTCTAAAAAGGAGGCTAACAGCAAAGAAACTAATGCCTGGCCAAAGATTATAAACACCACTAAGCCCTGGACACGCTGGTGGTGGATGGGAAGCGCTGTCGATTCTGCTGGAATAAAGCAAAACTTAATAAACCTTCAAAATACAGGCATTGGAGGTGTAGAAATAGCTCCTATTTATGGTGTGAAAGGTGAGGAAGACCATTTTATAAATTTCCTGTCCCCCGACTGGATGAAGATGCTGAACTTTACTATAAAAACTGCAGATAGTTTAGATATGCAGGTTGATTTAACATTAGGGACAGGCTGGCCTTACGGTGGACCTCAGGTTACTCCTGAATTTGCTGCCACCAAACTTATTACTGCACAATACCATCTTAAAAAAAATCAGCTTTTCCAAAAAAAAATAATTCCGGAAAACCCTAAAGATAAAAACAACTCTACCTTACTTTATGTTCTGGCTTATGGAGAAGATGGCACTTTTAAAGACCTGACTGAGCAGGTTACCAACCAAACCCTAAATTGGATACCAGAAGATACAGATTACGAAATTTATGCTGTTTTTGAAGGTAAAACAGGCCAAAAGGTAAAGCGTGCTGCACCGGGAGGCAGCGGGTTTACTTTAGACCATTATTCCTCAGAAGCTTTAAAGGCCTATGTTAAACCATTTGATACGGCTCTGGTTGGATTTAATGGAAAAATTCGTTCCATTTTTAATGATAGTTACGAAGTATATGGCACTGATTTTACACCGCATTTTTTTAAAGCCTTTCAATCATTACGAGGGTATGATTTAAAAACCCTTTTACCTTTACTTTTAAAACAACAGGATGATACCTTAGCTAATCGTGTAAAGAGTGATTATCGCGAAACTTTATCGGACTTATTACTACACGATTTTGATGAACCCTGGACCGGATGGGCAAACTCAAAAGGATTTAAATCCAGATTACAGGCTCATGGTTCACCTGGTAATCTAATAGACATGTACGCCTCTGCAGACATTCCAGAATGTGAAACTTTTGGTTCTATGCCTTACGATATTCCTGGTTTTAGACGCGAAAAAGAAGATATTCGCGAAGGTGATGCAGATCCTATTATGCTTAAATTTTCGTCGTCTGCAGCACATATTTCCGGAAAGCCTTTAACCTCTTCTGAAACCTTTACTTGGTTGCGGGACCACTTTAAAGTAGCACTATCACAATGTAAACCAGAAGTAGAAGATTTATTTTTAAATGGTGTAAATCATGTTTTTCTACACGGTACCACTTATTCTCCTGAACGTGCCGCCTGGCCGGGGTGGAAATTTTATGCCTCAGTCAATTTTAACCCGAATCTAACCATTGGTGAAGACGAATCTGAATTATTCAATTACATTGCCAATTGTCAATCCATGCTTCAGGCTGGAGAACCTGACAACGATATTTTGTTGTATTGGCCTGTTTACGATGTATGGGACAACTATTTAAATGGCGATTTATTCTTTCAATTTAAGATTCATTCTTTAAATGAATGGCTTCACGATACCCCGTTTTACAAGACCACAAACCAATTAATGCAAAAAGGGTATGCTTTAGATTTTATCTCCGATCAATTTATTGAAAACGCAACCTATTCCGATGGATATATAAAAGTTCCTGGTGGACTATATAAAACCATTGTGATTCCGGACTGTGATAATATGCCTTTAAAAACGCTAAAAAAACTTAAGGACTTAAAAGATCAAGGCGCAGCTATTATATTTTCCGCGCTACCGAAAACTGTGCCTGGTTACTATAATTTTGAACAAGACAACATCACACTTAACGAAATCTCAAAAACCATTACGCCGAGTGCTGATATTTTTTCCG
This sequence comes from Formosa sp. S-31, assembly GCF_051172795.1. Lineage (NCBI taxonomy): Bacteria > Pseudomonadati > Bacteroidota > Flavobacteriia > Flavobacteriales > Flavobacteriaceae > Formosa > Formosa sp. S-31. The sequence continues at coordinate 9,269 of NZ_JAENDK010000002.1, read as the reverse complement.
ATTTAAAATCAGCTAAAATCACCCCGGAAAAGTTAGTAGATTCCGGATTAAAATATATTAAACGCCATGTTGATGGAGAATCGGTGTATTATTTAGTTAACCACACCTCGACAGGCATTAATGATTTTATTCCTGTTAATGCAACAAACAAAGATGTTGTTATTTTTGATCCGTTAACCAGAGCTTACGGGAAAGCTGCAACCAAAACTGAAGACGGCAAAACATTTGTAAAATTAATGATACGTCCCGGGGAATCGCTATTTTTAAAAACTGCTACCAATAGCACAGTAAAAGATTGGGAGTACTTTACTATAGAAAATAAGATTTACCCGATTACCGGAACCTGGGAAATCGACTTTATAAAAGGAGGGCCAACACTTCCAGAACCGGTAAAACTGGATAATTTAGAATCCTGGACCTCACTTGGTAAAGCCTACGAAGACTTTTCTGGAACCGCAAAATACAGCATCACTTTTAATAATCCTGATACAACGATTACGCACTGGGCATTAAATTTAGGTGATGTTAGAGAAAGCGCCAAAGTCTCCCTTAACGGTAAACATATAGGAACCGCCTGGTCTGTCCCTTATCAAATACAATTAGATAATTTACAATCAGGAGACAACGAATTAACAATAGAAGTTACCAACCTTGCAGCCAACCGCATAAGATCCAAAGAAATGCGAGGTGAAGAATGGAAAAATTTCTATGAAATTAATATGGTAGACAAGGATTATAAAACATTCGATGCTACAAAATGGCAACCTATGCCTTCCGGCCTAACTAGTCCAATAACTTTATCTCCTTTAAAACAAATAACTCATGAAAAATAAAATTCTTTTTACTCTACTAACTCTAATTTCCTTGTCTACAATTGCACAGCAATTACCCGACAGAAAGGCTGTTTTGGAAACGATGATGTTAACCAACGATTATTTTATGAAAAAATGGCCGGATGTTGGAAAAACTATTGTTACCAACAAAGAACGCCCTAGTAACATCTGGACCAGAGGTGTGTACTACGAAGGTTTAATGGCATTATACGAAATATATCCTAAAGAAACGTATTATGATTATGCTTATAACTGGGCTGAATATCATAACTGGGGATTCAGATACGGTAGCGCTAACCGAAATGCCGATGACTATTGTGCCGCTCAAACTTATATAGACCTTTACAATTTAGAACCGGATTCTAAAAAATTAAAAAACACAAAAGCCTGTATAAACATGCTTTTAAACACGCCTCAAAACGACGATTGGTCCTGGATTGATGCCATACAAATGGGAATGCCAGTTTTTGCCAAATTAGGCGTATTGGAAAATGACAACCGTTATTTCGAAAAAATGTACGATATGTACATGTACTCCAGAAATCTACACGGGGATAATGGTTTATTTAATGAAAAAGACGGACTATGGTGGAGAGATGCCGATTTCGACCCGCCATATACAGAACCAAATGGTGAGGATAGTTACTGGAGTCGTGGTAATGGCTGGGTAATAGCTGCCCTAGCTAAGGTTTTATCGATAATTCCGGAAGATGCACCTCATAGAGAGCAATATGTAAAAGACCTGAAATCGATGGCTGAAGCTTTAGTCCCTATACAACGAAAAGATGGTTTCTGGAATGTGAGTCTGCACGACCCTAAACATTTTGGAGGTAAAGAAACTTCAGGAACCGCTCTATTTGTTTATGCCATGGCATACGGAGTAAATAATGGTATATTAGACAGAACCACCTATCTTCCTGTTATATTAAAAGGATGGAATGCCATGGTAGAAGATGCAGTTCATAAAAATGGATTCTTAGGCTGGTTACAATCTACAGGAAAAGAACCTAAAGACGGTCAACCTCTTTCTTATGACAAAGTACCTGATTTTGAAGATTACGGCTTAGGTTGTTTTCTTTTAGCCGGAGCAGAAATATATAGATTGGAAGCACATGACAATTAAAAAACACTTATTATTACCAGCTATTTTTATAACCATTTTCAGTCTGTCCTTCTTAAAAGCTGAGGGACAGACTTTATCATCTTCTATTTCAAAGCAAGATTCCATTTTACTATTTTCCTATTTTAAAGGTAATGGTGAAGACGGATTACATTTAGCATTTAGCACAGATGGTTATACTTTTAAAGCTTTAAATAACGACAAAAGCATACTTACTCCTGAAATAGGGCCAAATAAACTTATGCGTGACCCCTGTATTATTTCAGGACCAGACCAAACATTTCATATGGTCTGGACAACAGGTTGGACAGACAAAGGTATTGGTTACTCTTCCTCCGAAGATTTAGTACACTGGACTAAGCAACAGTATATTCCTGTAATGGAACATGAGCCCGAAGCACGAAACTGTTGGGCTCCAGAACTAACTTACGATCCTACTTCCAATCAATTTATAATCTATTGGGCAACAACCATTACAGGTACATTTCCTGAAACTCAAACAGATGCCGATAAAGGTTATAACCACAGAATGTATTATGTAACCACTAAAGATTTCAGTTCATTTAGTAAAACAAAACTTCTTTACGACGGTGGCTTTAATGTAATTGATGCAACCATTCAGAAAGAAAACAACAGCTACATCATGTTTTTAAAAGATGAGACTAAAGCGCCGAAACCTGAAAAAAATCTCAGAATTGCTACTAGTTCATCACTCATAGGTCCTTACTCAAAAGCGAGTAATCCCATTACAGGCAACTATTGGGCAGAGGGCCCAACAGCTGTAAAGTTTAATGGCAATTGGATGGTATATTTCGATAAATATACCGAACACCAATACGGTGCAGTACGCTCTAAAAATTTGAAAGATTGGGAGGATGTTTCAGATAAAATTGTATTTCCAAAAGGCACCAGACACGGTACAATTATTCGGGTTTCTAATTTGGTGTTCCAAAATATTCAGAAGGAATTAAACAAATAACTATAAAACCAGAACTTTAACATGATCCCATTACGGTCGCTAAAATATATATTTATCACTTTCGGTTTTTGTCTTGTATTAAACCTTAAGGCGCAAGAATCTCATATTTTAGATCGATTATACCCAGCCGACTCATTAAAAATAACATATCACAACGCTTGGACTTTAAAAGAATACCCTAGACGGATTCAACAATTTAAAAAGGATCCTTTAAAGCCTAACGAAATTGTATTTTTAGGCAACAGTTTAACTCAGTTAGGTAGAAATTGGAGTCAGAAATTCCAAACCACAGGTATTAGAAATCGTGGTATTGCTGGAGATGTTACCGATGGAATTTTAGCCCGCTTAAACGAAATTAATTACTTTAAACCAAAAGCCGTGTTTTTACTTATCGGCATTAACGATTTATTTAATCTACATAAAAAAGAAGGTATACCATCGGCGAAATATGTCGGTAAAAATATTGTAAACATAGCAGAACATATCAAAAAAGAATCTCCTAGTACTATTATATATGTGCAAACCCTGTTACCTACAAAACATGAGTTCTTAAAAAATTATATTGTTGAAGTTAATGCTATACTTCAAGAAAATAAGCAGCACTATACATTTATCGATTTACACAGTCAATTTGTGAATAATACTGGTTTTATAAAAGATGAATTAACAAACGACGGCACCCATTTAACGCCTGAAGGTTATACCCGTTGGGTGAGTTTTTTATCGCCTATAATTAAAAAATTAAAAGCCAATGAGTAAAAAATTGACTCTTCAAAACACAACGATATTATTCTGGTTTTTATGGTTCTCTGTAGGTTTTTACAACGTGTTACATGCACAATTTAATAATATCAAAAATGATCAGTTTTGGAATACGGTAAACGAGCAACCTATATACAGTCAAGGAGGTGGTATTTTTAAATTTAATGACCCAAAAACAGGTAAACAAAAGTATTACTGGTATGGAGCACATTATAAAGAAGCAGAATTATACTATAAGGATCCGTCAATTACACAGCCCAAAGACAACTTTGTAGCGGTTACCTGCTATAGCTCTACCGATTTAGTGCATTGGACTTTCGAAAATAATGTACTTGAACGAGAAGAAGCAGTTAAACACGATTCTAAAACCGGGTGGATGGGACGTTTAGGGGTTGCTCATATTTCAAAATTAAAACAATATGCTATGTTTATTCAACATAACAATGGCGTGTTAATTGCATTATCCAATTCGCCAACTGGTCAATTTAAATGGCATCAACGTATCGATATGACTGATAGAATTGGGACACCTAACACTGGAGACCAAACAGTTTTCACTGATGAAGATACAGGAAAATCCTATCTGGTATATTCTTATGGACGTGGACGAAATAAAATTTACATTTCCGAAATTGGTTTAATAAATGGCAAGGTTGATCTATTGGATTGCACACAAATTTTTCAAGGTAAGGGCCGAGAAGGCAATTGTATGTTTAAATACAACGGCAAGTATTATGTATTTGCTTCTAACCTCTATGGCTGGGATTCCTCTTACGCTTACTATTTAGTTTCAGACTCTATCAAGGGTCCCTATCAGCCTGCCAACGAAATGCTTATTACACAAGGCTGTATGGATGATTTTGCACACATAACACAAACCGGCTTTTTTGTAAATGTAAAAGGTTCTAAACACGAAACTGTACTGTACTGCGGAGACCGTTGGGCCAATTTTGCTGGAAATGGTTTAGGTTATAACCAGTGGATGCCTTTATCTTTTGAAAATGACATACCTGTTTTTAATTCATTAAATTCCTGGAATTTAAATGAGACCTCTGGTGAATGGCACCCAGCAAACGATAATAATTTTGTAAAAAACCCAAGTTTTGAAGCCGATCGAAGAGCTATTCCTTCCCCGGTTAAACCCATACAAGCGCATATTACAGGCTGGGTAACACATTTTTACCAAGGCCATACAGTAGTGGTGGGAGAAAATGAGTCTCCACAACTTAATTATTTCAACAATCAAGAAGACAGACATCAGGTGATTGGAGAAAAGAGCCTGAATTTAGAAGACCGGGTGGCTTTTAAACGTAAAGTCTATCAAATTATAGAATCCACACCCTATGTAAACTTAGATGATGGTGTTTACACCTTGTCGGCTAAAATAAAGAGCAACAATAAATTTAATACACTCGAAATGTTTGCTGAAAGTGGCGGCAATAAAAAAAGTATTTCCGTTGAAACTTCAAATGGTCATTGGTCACAATTTAATCTGAATTCTATTGAAGTAAAAAATGGAAAAATAACCATCGGATTCTATGCTGATGGTAACGCCAATGCTAGTTGTCAAATCGATGATGTCTCATTATTAAAATCAGAATAACCTAACTAAAACCAACTCAATATTATGATAAGAAAAGCTTTTAAAATGAAATTATACGCCGATAAAATTGAAGAATACAAACTCAGACACAATCCAATTTGGGACGAATTAAAACATGTACTAAAAACATATGGTGTACATAACTACAGCATTTTTTTAGATGAAGATACCAGCTACACTTTTGGGTATGTAGAAATAGAATCAGAAGCGCAGTGGAACGCTATAGCTTCAACCGAAACGTGTAAAAACTGGTGGAAACACATGGCAGAACTCATGGAAACTAACCCCGATTACAGTCCCGTTTCAACCGAATTAGTTGAAGTATTTCATTTGGATTAACGCAATTGCACCCGAACAGGTTTATTACGATTACACATGATTTCTCCATTTACTAACTCTAATTCGGCTACCTGAATGGAACTTCGCCTTGTTTCGTAAGTATCTTTTCCTTTATTTTCTGGAGTTCTTCCCGGATGGGTAAAATAAAAAACAAAGGCTCGATCTTTATTTACAACTATCCCCGGGTGGCCTCCCATTACCTGATCGTCTTTACCAGTACCAGGTTCTTTTAAAATATTCTGGGCTTGACGCTCCCAATGTTCTAAATCATCAGATTTATAAACTCCCAAACCCGACCAATTATCTACAATCATCCAATATTTACCCTGCCATTCAAAGACATCAGGACCTTCACCTCCTTTATCCCCTACTACTTTTTTGCCACTATCAACCCAGTGATATAAGTCTTCACTATCTGCATAATACATCGATTTCCCGTCCTTTTCGTTATTATAATACATTCGCCAGACACCATTTGGCAACTGAAAAACACAAGCATCAATACACTTATCTGTAGCCAAATTCAATTTCGACTGATACTCCCAATCCAGTAAATTTTCACTGGTAAAATGGGCTATATATCGCGGATGTTTCCAATCGGAAAAAGTTCCAGGCACAATGGTTAAATACATATGATATACACCATCATATGCTATAACTTCTGGCGCCCAATGTGAATAATCTACTTCGCCATAGGGGATATTACAAACACCTTTATAAACCCAAGTATTCCCATCATCGGTAGATTCAGCAACACCTATTTTTGTACCGTGTACCCATTCCACACCTGAAGCCTTATCCATATTAGCTCGTCTGTTGGTATAAAACATAAACCATTTCTGTTCTGCTTCATTCCAAATTACAGTTGGATCTGCTGCTCCATCAAAAACAGGATCTCTAAAAAGGGGTTTAGATGCATATTGGGCATTTACTTTAATTAAAGTGACACTTAGAAAAAATAATTTAAAAGCAAATTTCATTATATTCATTGGGATCGTTTATCTTAAAGTTGAAAAATACATAATAAATTCATAACAATGTAACTCTAATAAAAAAAGCCTTCCAAGTATTAAAACTTAGAAGGCTTTATACTTTCACAAGAATACATTCTTAATTTAACACCACCTTTTTGGTTATCGTTTTACCTTTAACCTGTAGGGTTAACAAGTAGAATCCTTTTGGATATGCTGATAAGTCTATAACTTTTACAAATTCGGTTCCATCTGACTTAACAACCTCATTCAGTAATAACTTTCCTGACATATCGTAAACTCTTATTGGCGCTGTTTGATCTAATCCTACAATTTTAAGATTTAAAATTCCTGTCGTTGGATTAGGATACATATCGATGTCAAAGTTTACTTTAACAACATCGCTAATATCATCATTAACATCTTTATATTCTTCCACGATTACCATTACTATCGCTAAATCCCAACATCCGTTTTCATTGTATACTTCTACTTCATAAGTTGTAGTTGCATCCGGGCTTACAGTAATACTTTGAGTTGTTTCTCCCTTATTCCACTTATAGCTTGTTCCACCTGTTGCAGTTAAGGTTACACTCTCGCCTTGTTCTATCGTCTGATCTGCTCCAGCACTAGCTACCGGTAATGCTGCTACACTAACAATAACGTCATCCGTTGCACTTACATTACCTTCGGAAACGGTTACCGTATAGGTTGTCGTTTCTGATGGACTTACCGTGATACTTTCTGTCGTTTCTCCGTTACTCCAAACATAAGCTGATCCTCCACTTGCGGTTAGTGTTACACTTTCACCTACACAAATCGTTTGATCTGCTCCAGCATCAGCAATAACTATCGATGCTTCTCCGTCTTCTGTATCATCACCTTCTTCATCTCCTCCATCTATTACTTCTACTGTTACTGTTACATTTGCACTATCCGAACAACCGCCGTCATTGAATACTTCAACGGTATAGGTTCTGGTCTGATTTGGTGTTACTGTGATACTGGCTCTGGTCTCGCCTGTGTTCCACTTATAAGATGTTCCTCCGGTTGCGGTTAAGGTTACGCTCTCACCTTGTTCTATGGTCTGATTGTTTCCTGCATCGGCCACTGGTAAAGCTGTTACATTTACTGTTACAGCATCCGTTGCACTTACATCACCTTCGGAAACCGTTACTGTATAAGTTGTCGTTTCTGATGGACTTACCGTGATACTTTCTGTAGTTTCTCCGTTACTCCAAACATAAGCTGATCCTCCACTTGCGGTTAGTGTTACGCTCTCGCCTATACAAATCGTTTGATCTGCTCCAGCATCAGCAATAACTATCGATGCTTCTCCGTCTTCTGTATCATCACCTTCTTCATCTCCTCCATCTATTACTTCTACTGTTACTGTTACATTTGCACTATCCGAACAACCGCCGTCATTGAATACTTCAACGGTATAGGTTCTGGTCTGATTTGGTGTTACTGTGATACTGGCTGTGGTCTCACCTGTATTCCACTTATAAGATGTTCCTCCGGTTGCGGTTAAGGTTACACTCTCACCCTGTTCTATGGTCTGATTTGTTCCTGCATCAGCCACTGGTAAAGCAGTTACATTTACTGTTACAGCATCAGTTGCACTGACATCACCTTCGGAAACTGTTACTGTATAAGTCGTCGTTTCTGATGGACTTACCGTGATACTTTCTGTCGTTTCTCCGTTGCTCCAAACATAAGCTGAACCTCCGGTTGCGGTTAAAGTTACGCTCTCGCCTGCACAGATTGTCTGATCGTCTCCGGCATCGGCTTCAACTTCTACTGTTGGGATATTTACTGTTACTCTTACCTGAGCTGTATCTGAACAACCGCCGTCATTGAATACTTCAACGGTATAAGTTCTGGTTTGATTTGGACTTACTGTGATACTGGCTGTTGTCTCGCCTGTATTCCACTTATAAGATGTTCCTCCCGTTGCGGTTAAGGTTACACTCTCGCCTTGTTCTATGGTCTGATTCGTTCCGGCATCCGCAACTGGTAAGGCGGTTACATTTACTGCTACAGCATCCGTTGCACTGACATCACCTTCGGAAACTGTTACTACATAAGTCTTTGTTTCTGATGGGCTTACAGTGATACTTTCTGTCGTTTCTCCGTTGCTCCAAACATAAGCTGAACCTCCGCTTGCGGTTAGTGTCACACTCTCGCCTGCACAGATTGTCTGATCGGCTCCGGCATCGGCTGTGATTTCAACTTTAACTGCATTTACAGTCACTTTTACCTGAGCACTATCCGAACAACCGCCGTCATTAAACACTTCAACGGTATAGGTTCTGGTCTGATTTGGTGTTACTGTGATACTGGCTGTAGTCTCGCCTGTGTTCCACTTATAAGATGTTCCTCCGGTTGCGGTTAAGGTTACGCTCTCACCTTGTTCTATGGTCTGATTGTTTCCTGCATCGGCCACTGGTAAAGCTGTTACATTTACTGTTACATCATCCGTTGCACTTACATCACCTTCGGAAACTGTTACTGTATACGTCGTTGTTTCTGATGGACTTACTGTGATACTTGCTGTTGTTTCTCCGTTGCTCCAGACATAAGCTGAACCTCCGCTTGCGGTTAGTGTCACACTCTCGCCTGCACAAATCGTCTGATCGTCTCCGGCATCAGCTTCTAC
>NZ_JAENDK010000001.1:826-56437 GCF_051172795.1 Formosa sp. S-31 | reverse complement strand
CTGACTTTCCTTTCGGAAAGTCCTCGCTAATTTGCTATCTTCGGTTTACGGCGGAAAATCCTTCCGGATTTTCACGCAACGAAACCATAGCCAAACACGTTATGCACAATTTGATTAAACTATGAGATTTTCACAAAGAATAGGACAAACGCCAGCAAAAAAAGATATTCAAATTGACTGGATTGATGAAGAATTAAGGAATGGCGTTTGGAATTTATTGAAAATGCTTTTTTTAGATGAATTAGAAAGGTCACACAATTATGGTGTTCCTGAATTTAAGAAATTCACTAAAATGTTATGGCATAACTTTTACAAACTACCGATTGATGACATTCCATATTACGATGGAGATACTGATTTAGAAATACGTAATAAATTCTTTAAATCGGAATGGTATGAAGTTTATGATTTGATTGAATTTATAATTAGCATTCAATCAAATGAAATGACTAAAAACAAAATAATAAAATCAATAAATAACCTTTTAGAAAAGGAATTTGCTGGATATAGAATTATTAATGAAAAAGTAGTTCCAATAGCAAATGAATTAGAATTTAATGAAGTTACTGCTGTACTAGAAAAAACAAAATTTCTAACAGCATTAGAAGGTGCTAATATTCACTTAACGAACGCTATTGATTTAATATCTGACAAGAAAAATCCAAATTATCGAAATTCAGTAAAGGAATCAATTTCAGCAGTAGAATCTGCTTGCAGAATAATAACTGGAGAAAACACTTTAGGAAAGGCATTAAATAAATTAGAAGCAAAAGGACTGAATTTAAACAATCAATTAAAATCTGGGTTTGATAAAATATATGCCTACACAAACGATAAGGACAATGGAATAAGACACGCAATAGTGATTGCACCAATTGAACCTGATTTTTCAGATGCAAAGTATATGCTAATTTCGTGTAGTGCTTTTATAAACTATTTAGTAACTAAAGCAGAAAAAATCGGAGTAAAATTTGAATAAAAAACTGTGCATAACAATGTATAACCGCAATTACGGCGGATTCGACTACGTCCGAATCCACTCGGAATTGCTAACGTCTGTTCTAAACCGAAAATTAACGCATATTAACCCGTAACTGACGGTTATACGAGCCGTTACCAGTAATAATAAAAATACAGAGCCATCGATGGAAGAACTTCGTGATTTAATTCTTTATGAAAACGAAAATACTCGACTCGATTTTAAACGTGACGAGTACAGGAAAGAGGACTATTCTTCATTATTAAAAGATGTCCTTTCAATGGCTAATGCGTTTTCAACACAAGAAAGGTTTATAATTATTGGATTAAAACCAAAATCTATTGAAGATAGAGGAATAAAAGGCATAGATGGAGAACTTACAGATTCAGCAACATTTCAACAACTGGTTCATGAAAATATAGAACCTGAACTCTCGTTAGATTACTTTCCCTTTCCAATCGAAAAAACAAAACTTGGAGTATTAAAGATTTCAAAATGTATCAATCCTCCTTATCTGATGAAAAAAGATTATGGAAATGGCAAGCAAAAATTATTTAAAGGAGAAGGTTTTATTAGAAAAGGAACTCATCAAACGAGATTAGTTAGAGCTGATTTTGACAAGTACATGCAAAACAAAGCTGATGAAAAATATTTTAATGATGATATTGAAATCACTTTCATCGCTGACAATCTAAAAAATCAAATTGAACTTGTATCTTTTGAAGATATTCAAAGACCCTCTCAAATTAAGAAAGAAAAGATTCAAACAATTTTAGACAAAAAAAGAAAAGAGAAAGAAAAATATAAAAGCTTGGGAATGCAAGATTATAATTTTGATTCTCTTTCAAATTCAATGGATTACATGAATGCTGCAATCTCAGGAGGTGGAATACCATACAGAAGCAGAAGTATTGAAACTCTTGAAGAAAACTTGAAAAATGTAGAAAGTACTTATTACAAGCATGATTTATTCGAAGTATTTGAAAAAAACTCTGCAAAATGTAATATTTCTATTTTCAATTTGGGATATAAATACATTGAAGAGGCTTCAATAATATTAAAAATTCCGAAACTTGATGGTTTAGTTGTAGTCGACGAAGTCTATAGCGCCCCAGATAACCTTACCGGATACGCAGCTGGATTGCATTATCCAGAAGTAATTGAAGATGAAGATTATTTTGTTGTTAAAGATGATGTTGGGGACATAAAACATCAACTACACCAGGAACTCTTTAATATTCCATTGAGAATTTTTGCATCACTAAAAGTCACTCAAAAATCATTTAAAATGCATTGCGAATTATATGCAAAAAATATAAAAACATTAATTAAGAAAGATTTAGAAATAAAAATTACTACTGGTAACAAATTGTAAATTGCATTGCGGGGTTCATTGTGTGCCGTACGCTGGATTCTCGCAACATCGTTCCGTCCTGCCGGACAGGAACTAGCTCCGAAATCCGCAACGACAACTTACAAGTGACCGTTGGCAATAATGTCCAAAATGCGAAATAGAATCATAATTTTAATTTATTTAATTGCCTTTCCAATATTTGGACAGAATATGGATTTACCTAAAGACTTAACAGAATTTTTAAAATCAAAATCAGAATTAATTTACGACCATAAATCCGTGGAACCTGACTTTGTAGGAATTATTGACTTTGACAAATTGGAAATGGGTAAAATATGGATTGAGGGAATTGTTAGCAGAAAATCTTATTACGAAATTCCAGCAATCAATCTGACTGACAAATGCGAACATTATGATCCTGAATATATCCTACTCTACTTACCGAATGAAAAATTGTACGGAACTTGGGATTCTGACCATTGGAAACTTTATGTTTTCCCGAACACTAATTGGACTGACATCACAGAAAATCCAGCAGAATTTATAAACCAACAATGGAATCCGAAAAAAGAAATAGGAATTGAATTTGACCCAAAAACTGATTATAAATTAATAAATGGATGGCCATTTTAAGCAAAAAAACACTATTGCCAACACTATATAACCGCAATTACGGCGGATTCGACTACGTCCGAATCCACTCGGAATTGCTAACGCCAGTGCTAAACCGAAAAACAAAGTAAACCAAACCGATAACTGACGGTTATACGAACCGTTGTGCCTAATTTGAAAAATATAAATATGAAAAAACTACTTATCCTACTACTTTTTGTCTGTATTTCAAATACGGCATTTTCTCAATCAAATGAATTAATTGTTGGTAAATGGACTTTTAAAGACGCATATAATAAAGACAAAATTGATGAAGCTGGGTTAGCAATGCTACAATCGGAAATAATCAATAAAATGACTTTTACTTTTAATCATAATGGTGAATTTGAAGCATACATGATGGGAGAAAATCAAAAGGGCAAGTGGGAATTGACAAAAGATTCTAAAAAGATTATTCTCAAAATCCCCCAAGAAACTACGACTGAGTTAACCATTTTAAAACTAACTGAAAAAGAGTTGGCTTTAAAACTTGGGTTAGGGGAATTCCTAATGACAAAAAATATATAAAAAACTAGGCACAACATTATATAACCGCAATTACGGCGGATTCGACTAGGTCCGAATCCACTCGGAATTGCTAACGACAGTGCTAAACCGAAAAACAATATAACCCAAACCGATAACTGACGGTTATACGAACCGTTAGCAGTCATTTAAAAATGATAAACATAAATAAATCGAATTACGAATTTTACAAAGGGATTTTCAAAGTGATTTGGGAAATTGAGGCAAAATATGCCAATATGGACCCAAATGCTGATTATTCGCCATTAAAGGTATTGGAAAGTTGGGAAAAACAGAATCTATCTTTAGCGAGAAGAGGACTAAAAGAAGGACTGAGAGACACACTAACTGGACTTAAAGAATTGCCGACTGACTTAATATCTGAAATGAATAAGAGTTTAATAGAAAACAATTATCCATCAATAAATATTCTGACTTCTCAAATTAGAAATGTTCCAAAAAAAGTACTGGAAAAAGGAAAAATAAAAAACCTTGACGAATATTATGTAATTAAGGAAGTTTTAGACGACATGGATTATGATATATCGGAATCTCATCGAGCTGAATTGAACAAAATATTAGAAGAGTTCGAACAGAATTATAAAGAAAAAAACGCCAGCTAACAACGTATATAAAAAATTACGGGTTTCTGGCTTAATTAAAGGTAGTTGCAATTTTGCTCACTCTGATTTTCCTGCGGAAAATCCTCGCATGCAAAACCGCAACTTTCCATATACGAACCGTTGTACGTAATTTGAGAAAAACCGAACTGAAATAGAAAATAAAGTATTAATTAAATGAGCGGAGGAGCTGGACACGTTGCGGATATGAATAATAGAATGAAACAAAATCGTTCTATGAAAACATCTAACAAGCCGAAATTTAAATCTAATAATAGAGATTTGAACTTTTCAAGTGGTGAATCTGAAAAACTGACCTTTAAAAAAGTTTCCGAGGAAGAACTTGCTCGAATTAAAACTGAAATTAGAAAGAAAGCGGAATCGGAACGAAAAAAGGAAAGAATAATAATTGCCTTGACTGTCTTAATTCTAATCATTATTTTGACTATATTTTTGACATAGCATTTTGAAAAATAATAATCTGAAAAATAAAAACTACGTATAACACCGTATATAAAAAATTGCTGGTGTTGTGCTAAATCAAAGGTCGTTGCACGTTTGCTACGTCTGAATTTCCTTCGGAAATTCCTCGCACGCAAACCCGCAACTTTCCATATACAAACACGTTACCTACAATTTAAACTTACTAAATGCCAATAGAGAGAAACGGAAAATTAATGTTCACTTTATCTTATTTAAAACCAATTGCAGAAGGAAATGGAATTATTGATGGAACACCTGGTGGGCTAATATTAGGCAATTCACACTCGGATGGAGGAATAAAAGTAATTCGCCAATATCAAAAAGAAGAACTCTATGAAGTTATTGCGGAATTTGAAGGCTGGGAATATATTTTAAATCCATTAGCAACAACAAAAGAAATAGACTATCTAACAAAACTAAATTCAGAATTCGCAGGAACAAAAGTTGAATTTATAGAATATGACATTCCTAATGGAATTAATATAATTAATACAAAACCGTTATTTGAAAATATAAAAGAAACTAATAAACTGATTTTGTTAGACGAATGGTCTCAGTTTATAATCAATAAACATTCAACAAAAAAACATTTAATTGAATTAGACGAATTGAATAAAAAATACTCTGTTATTTAATCAAAATGATTTGATAAATAAAAAAACGGCAAAAATTAAAATCGCTATAGAAAATAAAAAACCAAATACTTTGTCAAACCTTGAATAAGGAACTCCTTTTTGCCAATGCTTTTTTGAATGTTCCCACTCATAATGGTAAGACAAAAAAATGTAAATGGAAAAAATAAATAAGGTAAATGAAAACCATCTCATAAAACGAAAGTAATAAAACTGTAGGTAACAACGTATATAAAAAATTGCTATTTTAGTGCTAAACCGATTGGCGTTGCTTGTTTTGCTACTTCTGATTTTCCTTCGGAAAATCCTCGCATACAAAACCGCAACTTTCCATATACACACCGTTAGCATACATTTTGAAATGAACGAAGATTGGATACATTATGCAACTATTGGAGATAGCCAATATTGTGGATTAGACGGAATAAACATTTGGGATTACAAATGGAAATCTGACTATGAGTCTGTTTTAATTAAAGACCCAAATTACGGAGAAGAAAAGTCCTTTACCAAGTTTTGGATTGAATTAGAAAATAGAAAAATTGAGTTTGTAGCTGGAGAATTTTCAAACTGTATTTGGGGAATCTATGTTAGAAAAAACTCTAACCAAAAAACAAAAGAATCTCTCGATAATGATTTTAAAATTGCTAGAAATTTAATAAACGAATCTGACCTTTTGGAACGGATTAGAAACGGTGCTCCTGAAAATGAATACGACTCTTTGACCAAACAAATTTTAAGTGACATTTTAAATAAAAAAGGTAATAAAGAAATTATCGAAAACGCATTTGATATTTTAAGACTAAAATATGGAGAGGAAAAAGTCAAGTTAAGAGTTTCTGATTTTGACTCGGCAATTATCAATTTGACCGAAAAAATAAGACTAAAAACGTATGCTAACACCGTATAAAAATAATTGCTATTTTTAGGCTAAACCAAAGGTCGTTGCTGTTTTGTTACATCTGATTTTCCTACGGAAAATCCTCGCACACAAAACCGCAACTATTCTTATACAAACACGTTGTGTGTAATGCGAGAAAAATCAGAACTAACAAGAAAAAAAGACGAAAACTTTTTAGTTTTCGTCTTCAGGCTTGATAAATTCTGATTGATATTTTTCTAAAAACTTCTTTTGCCTTTCAATCATTTGTTGCCTTATTTTGTCAATATCCATAAAATCCTTTCCAAATGGACTTTCAAAAAAATCGTCATTAAAAAATCGTTTGCTAAAAAGTGAATCTTGAGAAAAAACATCTTCAAATCCTTCATTTTCAAACCTTGAAAAATTTGTAAAAAATCTTGATTTAAACGATTGCATCAAACTATCTCTATCGAAAGAAGATAGATTGTCATACTGACTGTCGGAAGACCAAGAATAAATACTATCATATCTTATTAAATTTCCATTTTCGTCAAATTCTTTATCAACTTTCCAAGTGCCTTTAGGCTCTTCGACTATGTTAGTCTTATTTTCTTCTTTTTCATTTTCTTTAGTTTCATTTTCTTGTCCTTGGCAACTAACGCTTAACAAGCCGACCATAAACAATAAAATACACTTTTTCATAACTTTAGATTTTAAGTTAAACTTAATACTAAGAGGATGCTGAAAAAATCAGCATCCTTCTCAAAATTTCACTCTAAAATTTAGTGAAACAATTATGAAATCTTAATGCTTCTTGCAGGCTTTTGTTTAGCTTCTTCTTTTTTTGGTAAAAGAATGTTTAAAATACCATTTTCATACTTTGCATTAATCTTTTCATCATTTACAGTTTCTGGCAAATTAAAGGTTCTTTTGAACGAGGAATAGCCAAACTCTCTACGAGTATAGTTTTCTTCCTTGTGCTCATTTTCTTCTTTTATCTCTGTAGAAATCGATAATACTTGATTATCAAGGTTAAGATGGAAATCTGACTTTTTTAACCCTGGAACAGCCATTTCTACTACAAAAGCATCAGCAGTTTCCTTAATATTTACTTTCGGTAAAGTAATACCAGTATTGAAATTTGAATTAAATACTGATGGTAGGTCTCTATTAAAAATGTCATCTAACCAATTTGACAAAGTTGGGAAGTTTTGATTTGAATTGCTGTTAACTAAACTTCCATTTTTAGGAACAGTTGCTAAATTGCTCATAATTAAAAAATTTAAATTAAACATTTTTTCAAATTTGAAATCTTAATTGATTTCGATTTGATTAAAACAAAAAAAATACCAAAATAAACAGAGCTAGTTTTTATATAAAAAACCCGCTTAATTTTATGAAATTTTGACATATTTTAATCTAGTTAACTGACATATTTGCATTCGGCAATCGATTGATTATATGAGAACTGGCTAATTAATAAAATAAAAATCTATAAATTTAACTTGTAGAAAAGCACAACACACAACACCGTGTATAATTCATTGCTAGTACTCGCCTACTTACGAAAATCCTCGCGGATTTTCTATTCGGTTTGTATTTGCTAATTTAGTTGCTGAAACACGCAACAAATCATACACACACCGTTGTGCTTAATTGCATGAGAGACATAGTACACATATTAACCTTCTTGATAATTAGTCTTTCTGGATTTGCCCAGGCTGATTTTAATTGTACTCGCCCTGTCACGAAAATTGACTCGATGGATAGAGCATGGTATCCATTTCAGATTATTGATAGCATCAGATTTAAAGAATCATCTGGATTTATAATAGCTGATACAAATAATAAACCGATTGATTTCATTTCAAGTGAGGAGGAATCCTATCAACGACTTTCTCAAGAAGAGCCTTGGTCGAAAGATTTTTTCAAAAAATATAAACGGACTGAATTTAAGAGTTATAAAGATTATTTAATTGACCATAAAAAGACTTCAGAATTTTGGGATTCATTGGCATTTGCGGAGAACCAGTTTTCAAATTCTATGGACATGGTAGTTTGGATTCAGAATAACTCAAACGACACGATTCTTTTTCCAAATCAAGATGGAAGCTTAATTGGATTGATTGAGGCAATTGACAGCAAAGGTGAATGGAAGCCGATTCAATATTGGTGGTTTAGTTGGTGTGGAAACAGTTATATGGATTTGATTCTGCCACCAAAAAACTCTATCCAGATTGGATTAAATAATCTACTCGGTGATACAGAAACAAAAATGCGATTAAAAATACACGGACGGGACACAATATATTTTTCAAATGTGTTTTTGGGTACTGTTTCAGCCGATGATTTCATTTTAAGCAATGAAACTCGTCTCGAAATGAATGAAGATAGCGAACGGATTTCGTTTCTTGATTCCGTTCATTACGGATTGACAGTTTTTCCTGACCCACCCGAGATTATTATATTTGAGGAAAATGAAGAATAAGCAACATAAGCACAACACACAATAACAGCAATAGCAGCATTGTGCAGGTAATTTGGTCAGTGCAAGTTGACCGTCCTTCGGACGATCATTCTTACAAACTTTACCGCTACTTCAGTTATTGCCATCGTTGGCATTAATTTGAAAATGACGAAATATATAGGAATCATAATACTAACTATTGGAATTGGACTTTTTGCCTATTCAATGACTTTAGACCCATTTACGGACAAAGATGAATTCTACGAAAAAATGAATTCCATTATGGGGGAAGAAAACAACTCTCAAAAGTTTTTTGAACTTAGAGAATCTTACTTAACCCCTAAATTCGAGTTAGAAAATTATGGACTTGTCTGCATAATTCTTGGTCTATACACACTGATTTTAATACCAAAAAAATGGCAAGACTTTAAATCACCAAAATATAAAGGGATAACAATCTTGATTGGGGCATTAGCAGTCTTATTAACCATTGGTGGTTATGTTGGTGATTTGTTCTTAGAAATGACAAGAGACAGTTATCCCCCTTGGGCGGACTCTTTAGGAATTCCACTAATGTCAGTTCCAGGATTGTTGCTAATTTTTTCAGTTTGGTTTGCAGTTAACTTGATTGGATTAAAGAAACCATTCAGGACTTCTGTATCAATTACAGATTTCGACCTGAAATCAATAAACTATTGGTATTTAACTCTAATAGTTTTGACAACAATCCTTACACTTATCTTGATTTATGAAGGTGACTTTTGGTGGACAGCAGCAGGATTAATGTGGATTTATTTCTACCTGACGCTAATGTTAGGACGACAGAAAGAAAAAGAAAAACTAATGCCAACAAAACCTATACGCAATGCGGGTTGACGAGATAAACGAAAGGTCGGTGCTTTTAGCCCGCCAAAGCTCCGCTTTGACGTTTTTGTTGAATAAATTTAAAAACACAAAACGCAGCTTTGGCTACCGTTTGTGCAAGTTTGAAAGTTTCGGCTTTTTAATCCCGCACTGCGCATAGCCAAACCGTTGTAAGCAATTTCAGAAAATGAGAAACCTACTTAAACTAACATTAATTTTAGGCATAACTGTTCTCTTAACAAATTGTGCTGCTTTCGGAACTAAAACGCTTTATAAAAAAGAAACTATAGTTCTGACAAAACCAAAAACACTCGGATTTAGTCAACTCGAAAATGAACCAATAATTGACCAAATTGTAAACGGAACTTCCGAAAATTATGACAAAATAATGAGTTCTGAACTAAAAAAAATGGAAATTGAATCTAAAAACATACATTACCCAAACTTTGAAAAATGGACTGACCTTGAAAAACAAAAAATATCCGATATATGTACTTCAAATAAATTGGACGGTATCATTTTTACACAACTTAAGTTCATTAATACAAAGTATAGCATGATGCTTATTCCAATTGGCAAAAGTCAGGACACAGAAGTTCAAATGCAATATTTTGACTCTGATGGAAATTTGGTTTTGCATATAAAACACAACACACAAAAAGGAAATTCTTATTTGGATTATCCTGATGCAGTAAAAACTGTACCCGATGGAATTAAAGGTGCTTTAAAAAGAATATTTAAGGAAATAGAAAAATAAAAAAACTGCTTACAACAAAGAATATAAAAAATTGCTAGTTTTAGCTTAACCAATGTGATTTGCTTTGCTTGCTTGCATCCGATTTTCCTTCGGAAAATCCTCGCACTCAAACACGCAACTTTCCATATACAAACCGTTGTGGGTAATTTAAACAAAGAGTATTAAACTATGGACTCGGCTGAATTTAGAAAATTGATAGCAAAACATTTTTCACCGAAAATTCGTGAATTAGGATGGAAAGGTTCTGGATTTCATTACAGAAAACCAGAAGAAAATCATATTATCAATATTTTTGGACTTCAAGGAAGTAGATGGGGCGGAACAATTTATTGTGAAACTGCTATTTGCTTTGATTTTATGAACGATTTAGCTGGTTTATCTTTTGAGAAAAGCACATATGCAAGTTGTCTAATTCGAAAAAGGTTGCACCCATTAGAAAGGACAGGTGGAGCTTGGGATATTCATAATGACCAAGAAAAAAATCTCGAGGAAGTAAACTCAATTTGGAATGCTTTTCAAAACCAAGGAGCAAAGTTCTACAATGATTTTGCGGACTTTCCTCATCCTTTTGATAAAATAAAACCGATAGATTTACAAACAAGTGACAATTATAAAATACTTGGAAAATATTATGTCGGAAACGACATTGAATTGGCTAATCTTTTAAAAGAGATAAACCTCTTGCTTGGAAACAAAAGTATCGCCAAAGAATTTGCTGAAATCGGAATTGCAGGAGTTAATGAATTAGGAAAGAAACTATTAGTTGGCAGAAAAACCAAATCGTATAGGGAAACTGAAAGACACCTTGAAAATAAAATTAAAGAACTAACAATTGAATAAAAAACTACCCACAACACCGGCTATAATTCAGCGTGGCTTATGAACTATCTTGAAAAATTTATTACTTTAACCTAGCTGATTTCTCTGCGGACAAATCCTGCGGATTTATCCACGCCGAAATCATAGCCAAACCGTTGGCAATAATTATGGAAAACCGTTTTAAAGAAAATATTATGATACTCAAAACAAAAAATAAAATATCATTTAAAGATTTTGAAAGCGGAATAAAAAAGTAATTACTTGGATAAAATAGATAAAGAAGTTATTTATTGGTCAATTTGGAAATTGATACAATACATATATAAAATCGCTTTGATTTTAGCAATCTTAGTGGGAATACGAACGGTACTTTATTTCATAAATGGAATGAAAGATGAAAATATTAGTCCAAGAGGAATGGTAACCATTTGGATTATTATTATTTCAGTAATTACCTTAAGAAATATTCTCAAACCATACTTTAGAAAAAAGACCAATAATTATTTAGACTAATAAAAAAACTATTGCCAACAAAGTACTGTGGTAAAAACCAAGTAAATTTTTAACTTTTTAACGGCAGTTGACTTCTGTAATTATTGTCATATAATACTCCTGATTTCACTACAGCAAATGCTTGTTTTAACAGTTTATTACAAACCGCTATCAATTTATAACTTACACACTTTTCGGGATAGTGTCGAAGTAAGGTATCAATCACCAATAAATACCCGAAATGATGGATTCGGATTTAGAATTGTAAAAGACAAATAAAAAACTGTCAACAATACCAATACTCTATATCATAAATAATTAAACAACATTTAACCTGTATCCATATTTTAAGACTAGCCCCCTTAATTTCCAAAAAAAGTTTTATTCTATTCTGGATATGGAGGACAAACTGATTCACCCGCAGCGGGTTAAACTGAGCATGCCTAAATTTGAGATACCCCCCTGTTTAATAACACTTCATGTCTAGTAGCAGACTGGATCACTATTTCTGCTGTTTATGGTTTAGCTTTACGTCCTATACAACGTTATAATTAACAGTACTATTTGTAAACATTTCATTTTTGATTGATGTATTATTCATAATTTTTGAGTTGCTTCATCGCATTAGCCTTATAAAAATCACCAATTGGGACCTCTACCTTACCAATTTCAATATCTTGCTTTGTAAATGCTGAAATTTTTGTTGAATTGACTACATAGGATCGATGCACTCTTAAAAAACGAGCATCTAATTTCTCTTGAAAAGCAGTTAGCCCGTGTTTTATAATTAAAGAAGAATCTTGTAAGTGAATTTTAATGTAATCTTTGATGCTTTCTATATAAGTTATATCATCATAAAAGACTTTAATACTCTTCATGTTACTTTGAACAAAAATATATGAATCTTTAAGTTTTGAATTTTCTGTAGCTTCAATTGATGACTTACTTGTATCTATAAACTTTTCAATCGCTTTAAAAAAGCGTTGGAATGTGATTGGTTTTAAAAGGTAATCTACAGCATTTAATTCAAACCCCTCAAGCGCATAATCACGATAAGCTGTCGTAAAAATGACTTTTGGTTTATGTTTTAAATTTTTAAAAAAATCAGTTCCTTTTAATACAGGCATTTCTATATCCAAAAACATTAAATCTATAGTTTCGACTTGTAATATCTTGTGCGCCTCTAGTGCCGAAGAACATGATGCAACTATTTTAAAAATATCGAGCTGAGACAAATGAGTTTCGATTAGCTCTCTTGCCAAACTTTCATCATCAACTATAAGACATTTATAAAGCATTGGAAGTGATTTTTAAGTTTACAGAATACATTTTAGGTTTATTATCAATATCTAATTTATAACTATTTGGGTATAATAAATCTAGCTGCTTTTTTACATTCTTCAAACCAATGGCTTCTCGGTTTGCGTCCTGATTGTTTTCAGAATTTGCTGGCCTTGTATTTACAATTCTAAATTCAATATTTTGAGCGTCACCTTTAATATATATTTCAATGCTAGCTACATTTATCTCTTGGGTAACCCCATGCTTAAATGCATTCTCTAAAAAAGTAAGCAAAAGTAATGGTGCTATTTTAGCGTCATTAGATATTTCCTTATTAAAACTAACTTTCACGCGATTTCCATAGCGAACTTCTTCTAGGTCTATATAATTGTGCAAAAGTGATATTTCATGCTTTAACGACACATAATTGCTATTACATTGGTATAACAAATAGTCTAAAATTTCTGAAAGTTTCGCAATTACTTCTGGCGCTTTATCAGATTTTTTTAAAGACAGTACATATAAATTATTTAATGTGTTAAATAGAAAGTGAGGGTTTAACTGGTTTTTTAGAGCATTTAATTCTGAAGTTCTTTTCTTCTCTAATAAAATAGCCGTTTCTTTTTGTTTTTTGTAATAATTAAAAATAACTAAAATTACTGTCGGTAAAAGATATTCCGGAATACTGCCTATATATGCTGGCCAGTTAGTAAATCTGTCTGCTAGAATAAAGGGTGGCCTATATGAAAATTCTTCGGGATATGAAGGTATCATAATGTATGACTTATAGACAGAATAGCTAATAAATAAAATATAGATTAAGGTCAAACAGCAAACAAAAAAAAGAAACTTTCTACCAGAGTTTAGTAAATAAGGAATGAAAATATTTATGATAGAATACGCTAAAATTATTTGCAGTATTAACTTTAAAAAAACAGATTCAAATAACAATAGTTTATTCTTTTCGTAAGGCCAAGATATACTCATGAAATAAATGAGCATTACTATCCAAAATAATACATGACCCAATATTTTTTTATTAAAAAAGAAAGACATAAACAGTAATCACTAATTTTTAAAGTGTTAGTAAATCTACAATTTAAAGGTAAACTATTGTTTATTAATAGACAGAAGTTAGATTGTAGGCAACGGAAAGTAATAATACGCAAACTAAATAGGTTTTACTTCAATATTATACTTCTGTCTTCATTTAGTCTTGCTTGGTCTACTTTTTTATTTATGAATTCATAAGCTCTATAATTTGCCAACATTAATTATAAATCTGTATAACATGAAACGTAAAGCATTAATAACATTTACTTTAACTTTTTTTTCGATTATGATTAGTGTTTCTCAAAATACTAGTTCTGAATATTCTGATTTGATACGAGATGGCTGGAAGCTTTGTTTAGAAAAAGATTTTGCTAGTTCAGCTAAGCTCTATGAAGCGGCTTTTAAACTAAATAAAAACGTGCCATTAAGTGACCGATATAATGCATCATGTATTTATGCATTAGCTGGAAACAAAGATTCGGCTTTCCACCATCTATTTATTATAGCAAATGATTTAAAGTGGGATGATTATGATCATTTAATTAATGATAGTGATTTAAAAGTTTTACATACAGAAAAACGATGGGAAGAATTAAAGTCAATCGTCATGCAAAATAAAGTAGAGACTGAAGCACACTTTGACAAAGATTTGGTAACTATATTAGACAAAATATATTTTGATGATCAAAGTACTCGAAATCAAATCCGTTCTATGGAAGAGAAGTATGGAAGGAATTCAATTGAAATGGATGACTTTTGGCAAACCATTCTTAAAAAAGATTCTATTAATCTTATTAAGGTTAGTAAGATTCTAGATGAACGAGGATGGCCAAGTAAATCACTTATTGGCAAACGAGGTACTTCTACCCTATTTTTAGTGATACAGCATGCCAATCAAGAAGCTCAAGAAAAATATTTACCCTTAATTGAAAAAGCTGTTCAAGATGATAATCTTCCTAAAAGACAATATGCTATGTTTTATGACAGACTACTTTTAAGAAGAGGTAAGAGACAAGTTTATGGTACTCAATTAGCCATTAATAATGAACTTAAAACACCTTATGTCCTGCCATTAGAAGACCCAACTAATGTTGATATGCGAAGAGCACAAATGGGACTTAACACCATGCAAGAAAATCTAAATAGATGGAATCTTATTTGGGATGTAGAAACCTACATTAAAGAACTACCAACTATAGAAGCAAAAGAGAAAGAATTAAATGAAAAAAAAATGTAATTTACTTTTAGATATATGGATAGGGCGGAGAAACTGAGCATGCCTAAATTTGAGACAAACCCCTGTTTAATAACACTTAATATCTAGTAGCAGACTGAATCACTATTTCCGCTGTTTATGGTTTAGGTTCCTGTCATATCCAGTTACAGCGCAGCCTCCCGTTGGCTACAAGCTAAAAAAGCAATATTTATTACCAATTTGGTAACTTATTTTATATTTTTGCGACAAACTAGTATAATGTGAGAGTTATAGCAAAAAAAACCTTACGAGATTTCTGGGAGAAACACGCTGACTGTGAAGAACAATTAAAGTCATGGTATCGGGAAACAGAAAAATCGGAATGGAATAACATTAACGAATTAAAAAATGATTATCCAAGCGCCAGTATTTTAAAAGACAACAGGATTGTTTACAACATTAAAGGAAACAACTATCGGTTGATTGTAAAATTCAACTTTGAATTCCAACTATGTTGGATAAGGTTTATAGGAACTCATCCAGAATATGATAAAATTGACGCAAATAACATCTGATTATGAAAATAGCACCGATTAGAGATGAAAAAGATTATCAAAAAGCACTCGACAGACTTGAGAACATTTTTGATGCAAAAAAAGGAACAGAGGAGGGAGACGAATTAGAAATCCTTTCAATTTTGATTGACCGATATGAAAATGAGAATTTTCCAATTGGAATGCCGGACCCAATTGAAGCCATCAAGTTCCGAATGGAACAAATGGGAATGAAGCAAAAGGATTTAGCGGAGGTTGTTGGTTTCAAAAGTAGAGTCAGCGAAATTTTAAATAAAAAACGTAAACTGACCTTGGATATGATTAGAAAATTGAACACGACTCTTCACATTCCTACTGAAGTTTTGATTCAGGATTATTAACAAAAAAGCCAGTTGCCAACAATGGTAACCGTTGCACAAGCCTATAATTTTCAAGAAACATAGTATAAAAACGTCCTTTTTAAGGGCGTTTGTTGTTTTGATATTTATTTAACATCTTAATTCAAGGGAATTATATGGGATGATGCAAAAAACGGCAGTATAGGACCACCTGCGCCGGAAAAACTGAGCAACCTAAATTTGAAATCCCCCCCTGCTTAATAACAATTCATGTCTAGTAGCAAACTGGATCATTATTTCCGCTGTTTATGGTTCAGATTCCCATCATATACAACATTGATTGCTTGGGTTGGTTCCACTAAAATAATAAAAACGCAAGTTGCCTTTATAGGGTTTTCCTCAATTATTTTTTCTTTAAGGGAAGGTTAATAAGAGTCTTTTTTTTAATAAATTTTATTCATTTTTGAAGTAAAAAAATTGCTATATTCGAGTAGAAATATTTGTTTAACAAACAACTTCAAACTATATATAAATATGCATAAGATTATGCATATGTTTTTGGAAAATGTAGTTCTTCAACCTACTAAAAATCAATAGATTAAGAATCAAGGATTGAACTCATAACCCGAAGGTCACTGGTTCGAGTCCAGTTCCCGCTACAAAGTGTAAAGCTAGTAAAATCAAAGGGTTGTGTATTCACAACCCTTTTTTTATGTCTTCAATTTCAATACTCCAACGCAAGTAAACGATTTTAAATTACAACTTAACAAGTCTCTCCCCTGCTTTGAGTTTAAAGTAACAAAACACATACCACTTCGTCTTAATAACAGAGACCAACCTCAAAAACCAAATGCTTAAAAATTTATCGGAACGCAGAGAAGCTTGGAAAACAATCTTTCTATTTCTTGTTCTTGTTGTTGCACTTACTTCACCTTTACATTATGCCATAGTAAATTTATATCCTTCACGGATATATGTTGGAGCTATAATGTGGTGTCCTGCTATAGCTGCAATCATTACATTAAAAATAAAGAAACGCCCCATTTCTTCCCTAAACTGGAATTGGGGCGATTGGAAATATATTCGACTTTCTTATGTTATTCCTGCCTTATATAGCATCATCACTTATGTACTCATCTGGGCTTTAGGTTTTGGAACCTTAGTGAATACAGAAGTCATTCTAGATTGGGCAAACCAACTTGGCTTAGTTGGCATAGGAACATTGAGTCCAACACCCATAATATTTATATCTATCATCTTATTGGGAACTGTTGAAGTCATCAGGTCTGCAGCAACCACTTTAGGAGAAGAGATTGGTTGGCGAGGTTTTTTCATTTATGAATTAAGAAAAGTCCTTTCATTCACTGGAGTATCACTGTTCAGTGGCATGATCTGGGCAACTTGGCATTGGCCCGTAATAGTATATTATGGCAACAATGTAATCCTAGAATTGATAACATTTTATGTTGTAATTATATCAATGTCATTTATGATGACCTACTATACTTTTAAGTCTAAAAGTTTATGGCCCGCGGTAATTTTTCACGCAGTAAGCAATGTGTATATTCAAAAAATATTGCCTCCTCTCACAACTAAAATAGAAGGAACGGAACATTGGCTTGGCGAAAACGGAATTATGTTTGCAATGGTTACTTCTGTTTTCGGAATTTATTTTTGGAGAAAAGCAATTAAAGAAAAATTGTAATCTAAAAACACTACCTTTAACAGGCATCCATGTCTACTTATAATTCCTAACGGCATTACTCCTAAGGTAATTAGAAACTAACCTACAAATGCTTTTGTGAATCATCGCTAATCAATCAAATATCAAAATATGGTAAGTTTCTTCATAATATTTTACCTATTGGTTACACTTGGTATTGGTTTCTGGGCTTCCAAAAAAATTAAAACTTCCGGCGATTTTGCCCTTGCCGGAAAAAGTTTATCTACTTCTCTTGTTGGAGTTACATTATTTGCCACATGGTTTGGAAGTAGTCAAATCATGGGAAATCCAGGCTATTTCATTGTAGATGGATTCTCGTCTTACATTACACTAACGCTATCAGGCGGAATTTGCTTATATATTGTCGGACAGTTCTATGCCCGAAAACTATACAGAATGCAAATTGTTACTATAAACGATTTCTTCAGAATACGATATAATAAAAAACTTGAAACCGCCTCTTCCCTATTAATGGTTTTCTCTTATCCGCATTGGATTGCTGCACAATTTGTTGCCCTAGCCTATTTATTTAATGCCGTAATGAATATCCCCTTTAACATTGGCATTGTATTAGGAGCTTCAATAGTCGTTTTTTACACTTATATAGGTGGCATGTGGGCCGTAGCTTATACAGACATGGTTCAAAGCATCATGATCCTTGCAGGCTTATTCATATTGTTATTTGAAGTATTACATGAAACTAATGGACTAATGCCTGTTTTTAAAAATCAAACTGATGATTTTTTTAATTTAACCCCTCAAGGTGGCCTGGATGCCTGGTCCGATTATATTGCCCTTTTACTGGCATTTACTGTTGGAGCCATACCTGTTCAAGAAATCTATCAACGGGTATTTTCTGCAAAAAATGAGAAAACCGCTCGCAATGGTCTCTTTTTAGGAGCTATCCTTATGGTTATAATTCCTAGTATTCCTCTTATAATTGGATTAGGAGGTGTATACCTGCATCCAGAATTATTAGATAATGGTAATAGTCAGGATATTATACCGTCTTTGGTTAAAATAATGACCAGTACACCCGTACAAATACTTTTTTATGGCGCTATGATATCAGCTATATTAAGTACTTCAAGTGGCGCAATGCTTGCTCCTGCAACAGTTATAGGCGAAAATTTAATTAAGCCTTTCGTGAAAGATCTTTCAGATAAAAAGTTACTGCTGTATACCAGATTAAGTGTTGTTTTAATCGCAGCCATTTCCTGTTATTTCGCTTTTGATGATTCTGATATTGTAGGTTTGGTGGCAGCCTCTCTAAGTCTTATTTTGGTCTGTCTTTTTGCGCCTTTTACCTTTGGTTTATTTTGGAAGAAAGCCTCTGTGTCAGGAGCCTGGGCTGCCATAATCATTGGAGGTCTTACATGGTTCTTCTGTTTTATTTATGAAACCAGAATAGACGCTACCATCTACGGAACGGCATTAAGTTGCTTAAGTATCGTCGTTGGGAGTATATTATTCCCGGATAAACGAAATAAAAAAAAACTGAAAAATAAAAAACGCTATGAAAAATACTAACGACTATACACAAACAAACCTATCGAAGATAAAGAACCCTAAATCTAAACCATTCTGGAAATGGTTCTGGCTTACCTTTCTGGTGGTTTCCCTTGCCTATGCCTGGTATTCATTTTATGTCCCTTCAAATGATGTAACATGGGCTAACAACATGATATCCGCTCGTGAACTTGCCGACAAGTCCGATAAAAATATGCTGCTGTTTTTCACTGGAAAATGGTGTGTACCCTGCCGAATTATGAAGCGTGAAGTTTTTGCGGATAAGGAAGTCATGAAAGCCATTAATACGCAAGTTATACCAGTAATGATTGATATTGATGACCCTGACATGAAAGAGTTCGTGGAATATTATAAAATTGGGACCACACCAATAACAATTTTCACTGATTCCAAGGGAAACGTACTTGATTACGCTGTCGGAAAAATTGGCAAACCTAAATTCCTTGAAATGCTTAAAAAGATTGAAAAACCGGGTTCATAACTGCTAAAAATCGTTTTGCAGGATAGCACGCTAAATTGAAAAAACACCTTAATTATTTGAATATAAAAAGCTCACCAAATAATTCCAGTACCAAACAAAATAGATATCTCTTCATAATTTATGGACAGAGCCAACTCCTGAAAAATAAAATATTGAACAGAAAATTCAGCAACTCATTGCCTTTGAATTTTATTCGGAAAAAACTTACATTTTTATTATCTTAGGCTTTCATCATCACATTCATATGCATTTTTAACCATCTAAAACACAGCACAGCTATTACAACATATTCTATCTTCATAACCAACTAATTAATCATCATGAAAACTAAATCAGTATTTATTTTAACAATGCTTATAGGAATTGTAATTGCCGGCTGCAGCAAAAAACCAGAGCAGAAAACTCTCGAGGAAGTAAAGGAAACTGAACTAATCTCAAAGCAATTTCCTGAGGCACAAAAAGAAGTAAAGGCGGTTTTGGATAGTTTATTTGCCAGCATCCAAAATAGAAATATTGAAGAATTACTTTCCTAACCATTTGTATTCGGACAAGTTTACCGAATTTCGCGATGGACTTCCAAGAACTGGCTCATCTGAAAATGAAACATATGAAAGAGCGCTTATCGAAAAAATTTCTGCATTTAAATACGACCTTGGATCCTTAAAAATTGACATTTTTGACAAAGTTGCCATAGTTACTTTCAATGCAGATTTCAGACTTACAATAGGAGAAAATATAGTTCAACTTTGGAGACAAGGGACAATTGTCTTTGTAAAGAATAAAGGCGTCTGGAGAATTACTCATGAACATTTTTCACCAATGAAGGTCGAGGAATCAGAATAAAAAAGAAACTGTTAGCCTCTTTACGTTCCACAACTTTAAGACAGAAAATAATTTTGACCTGCTTCCAATATCCCTGTCATTTTACCTTCGTTTACCCCTCTTATCAGCTCGATTTTCGTTATTTTTGTAACTAGTGATTTGAATGTCTACCAGGCATTCATAAAGACCCTGCGAGGATAACAAACATAAATACATAACAGACTATGAAAAGATTAACTTTTTTCTTTGTGGCAGCACTAGCTTTAGTAATTAGCTCCTGCCAAAAACCTAAAGTACAATACAGTGGTAATCCGCTATTTGACGACAAACCATTAACCGCAGATCCTGCAGTATTAGTATATAAAGACACCCTTTACTTGTTTACTGGGAGTGATGAAACTGTTCCGGGAAAAGAAGGTTTTGTCATGAAAAAATGGTATGTATTTTCAACACCAGATATGGTAAACTGGACGAACCACGGTGTAAAACTAACCGTAGAAGATTTCGATTGGGCTGCACATAATGCCTTTGCTGGACATTGTGTTGAAAACCATGGAAAATTCTGGTGGTATGTCCCTATGGTTGTGAAAGACACAACGCTTATTAAAAATGAAGGATTTGCCATGGGTGTTGCTGTTGCCGATCACCCACTTGGACCATATAAAGATGCTTCGGGCAAGCCAATTATTTGCGATACTACGGCCAATTCTATACCATTAAATATTGATCCTGCTGTTAATGTCGATGATGACGGTCAGGTTTATATGTACTGGGGGTCATGGAACGAAGCGCGCTATGTAAAATTGAAAGACAACATGATTGAAACAGATGGGCCGGTTCACACCGTTGAAGCTAAAAACTTCTTTGAAGCACCATGGATTCATAAAAAAGGAGACACATATTATTTATCATACGCCGCTCACTACCCTTCAACAACCGAATACTCAACGTCTAAAAGTATTACCGGTCCATGGGAATATCAGGGGGTAATAAATGATACTATTCATAATTCACCTACAAATCATCAGGCCATCGTGACATTTAAAGGGCAGGATTATATGTTCTACCACAATGCTGCTTCTACAACCGGAGGTCCGTTCCGCAGAAGTGTATGTGTAGACAAAATAGAATATGATGAAAATGGCTTAATGAAAAAAGTGGTTCGCACAACAACCGGAGTACCTGCTGTTGAATAATAAAAGTATATATTTTTAAATATAGAGCGGCTTTAAACTGAAATGTTTAGCCGCTTTTTTTTATAGTTTACCTTCCAACACTTAATTACTAAATAGCATTACAAAAAAGAAAGAAATTAATTTATTTAACTAAAAATCAAACAATTAAAAACTAATTTTCCATAACTTTGCAATTGGAAAAGTTAAAGATATCGTCCGTAAATCTACTTTTACCTGAGTTTTAGCTCATAACTTAGCTAAAATGTTATGCCTCCCTTTTATAGAAGAATTATTGTTGATTAATGATGGTTTAATTGATAGCAGTCTTATGCCCGCTTACTCTTTGCGCTCAATTAAACTTGTTATGGGTTTTATTAATAACTAAAACCAAAACATTATGAAACGGTTATTCACATTCGCCTTTTTAAGCGTTCTTTTAAGCTGGTTTCCGGCTTTATCTCAGACCACCTATGTGCCAGACGACAACTTTGAGCAGGCCCTTATAGATTTGGGCTACGACGATGTACTAGACAATTATGTACTTACAGAGAATATTAGAGATATTACTGTACTAGAAATTTACCGGCAAAATATATCAGACCTTACTGGAATTGAAGATTTTTCTTCCTTGACTTCTCTAAATTGTCATGATAACTCTATCTCTTCTTTAGATTTTTCTCAAAATAAATTGTTAACAACATTAAGGTGTAGTAATAACCAACTTATTTCTCTGGAAATTACACAAAATAAGGCGTTAATTAATCTTAATTGCGAAAACAACCAACTTACCTCATTAGATGTTTCCCAAAACACATCTTTAACTTATTTGAATTGCGTTAGCAATAAACTTACTGAATTAAATCTTTCTCAAACCCCCTTATTATCTAACTTACAATGCGATGGAAATAAGCTATCAGAACTAGACCTAAGCAAAAACAAAGCCTTAACTAATTTGCAATGTAGTTCGAATCAACTTACAGCTTTAAATCTATCCCAAAACACTTCATTATTGCAATTAGGATGCGGCTCCAACCAACTAAGCACCCTCAATGTCTCATTAAATACAGCATTAACTGCATTATACTGCCACGACAACCAACTTACCAACTTAGAACTTTCCGAAAATACAACATTAACAAATTTAGGTGTATCTAAAAATAAACTAACAAATTTAGATGTAACTAAAAATATATCCTTAATCCGATTAAATTGTAGTAACAACCAAATTACTACTCTGAATCTTACCGAAAACACTGAATTAAACTACCTAAATTGCGAAAACAACCAACTCGCTATTTTGAAATTCGGGACAAATCCCGAACTAAATACTATTGATTGTTTTAACAATCAACTTACATCCTTAGAGATTATTCAAAAACCTGTTTTAAATAGTATTAATTGCTCCAATAATAAACTTGAAACTCTAATAATAAACAAGACCCCTTTTTTACGTATTTTAAACTGTTCAAATAACTTACTCTCCACATTGGTTGTAAACCAAATTTCAAATTTAAATTATCTATATTGTGATTCCAACTTGCTAACCACTTTAAACCTAAGTGAAAATTCAAATTTATGGGAAATATCTTGCCAAAATAACCTTCTAAATATTTTAAATATCCAAAACGGAAACAATATTAATATCTACCAATTTAATATTGCCAATAACCCAAACTTAAATTGTATAGAAGTAGACAATTTAGATTATTCTAAATCCAATTGGAATAATATTGATTCTACTGCCAATTTTAGTGAAAACTGCTCCTACAATCAGACTTTTATACCTGACGACAAATTCG
The DNA here is from genome assembly GCF_051172795.1 of Formosa sp. S-31. Classification (NCBI taxonomy): domain Bacteria; kingdom Pseudomonadati; phylum Bacteroidota; class Flavobacteriia; order Flavobacteriales; family Flavobacteriaceae; genus Formosa; species Formosa sp. S-31. The sequence goes on along the minus strand of NZ_JAENDK010000001.1, from coordinate 32,981 downwards.
AGCAGGCATTAATAAACTTAAATCTTGATAATAGGCTTGATAACTATGCAAATACTACAACTAATAGCATTGTTACAAGTTTAGACCTTTCTGGTCTAAACATAAGTAGTCTGCAAGGAATTGAAGATTTCAAAGCCTTAACACAATTAAATTGCAGTGATAACCAAATTACCTCTCTGGATTTAAGTAAAAATTTAGCATTAGAAAGTTTAACTTGTAACTTCAATCCAATTTCTGCCATAGATTTAAGTCAAAACAAATCTTTAACTTATCTGGAGATTAAAAATAACGATCGACTTTTCAAACTCAATCTTAAAAACGGGAATAACATTAATTTCAAAACTTTCGATACTTCTAACAATCCTAGTTTAAACTGTATTGAAGTTGATGATGTAACTTACTCCACTTATAACTGGACCAATAAAGATGAATCAACAGTATTTAATTTAGATTGTTCATTATACAGCACCCACGTTCCTGACGACAATTTTGAGCAAGCCTTAATAGATTTAGGCTACGATAATGTTCTGGATGATTATGTTCTCACCGAAAATATTATTGGTATAAAGTATTTAAATTTAGGATCTAAAGACTTTTATAACTTAAAAGGAATTGAAGCCTTTGTATCATTAACTAGGTTAGAATTTTATTTAACCCCACTCACGCAAATAGATTTAAGCAAAAATACACAACTAAAATATTTATATTGCGTTGATAGTAAATTAACCTCTTTAGACCTGAGCCATAACACAGAATTGATTAGCGTGGAATGTTATGGTAATAACCTTACTAGCCTAATTCTTCCTGAAAGCTCAACATTAAATTACTTAAAATGTGAAAGCAATGCATTAACAAACTTAGATCTAAGTCCATCAAAATCATTATGGGAAGTCGAATGTGGCGGCAACAATTTAACTTCAATAAATTTATCCAAAAACACTGAATTATACACCCTAGAATGTTGGAATAATCAACTTACTGAATTAAATGTGTCTAGCTCCCCCTATTTATTAGATTTATTTTGCTCCAATAATAATCTAAGTCGTTTAATTATACAAAATACTAACGGTAGAAGTTTAAACCTGGAAGCTACCAACAACCCTAATTTAACTTGTATTCAGGTTGATGATGCATTATACTCTTCTGAAAACTGGAGTCATTATTTAGATTCAACAACTAGTTTTAGTGAAGATTGTGGATACATTGAATGTCAAGATGATAATGATGCTGATGGCACACCAAATTGCGAAGATGAATGTCCTGACGACCCGAATAAAACAGATCCCGGACAATGTGGTTGTGGAGAAGAGGATAAAGACCAGGACAAAGACGGTGTCTCAGATTGTAATGATGTCTGTAAAAATCAGGATGATACCGTAGACTCAGACGAAGATGGCACACCAGATTGTTTAGACAGCTGCCCGTTCGATCCTTCCGATAATTGCGAAGAAACCAAATGTAAAAAAGGAGGTACTATAATTTGCTACACTAAAAAAAATGGAGCGACATTGCAATTATGTGTTAAAGCTGACCAGGTACAAAGACATTTGAGTAAAGGAGCAACAATAGGACCATGTAACTCTTCTGATTCGAACACTTCTGATAGTAACAAGCATTCTATTTCTGTTTATCCCAACCCGGCATCAAAAGCTATAACTGTTACTCTTAAATCCAAAATGGATTCTAAATTAACTGCAAGTTTATATAACTTCTTTAATGGGATGTTAATTTCACAATCTGAAATTTATACAAATCACCCTAATACCATTCCTATTAACAGACTATCGTGCGGATTTTACGTATTGGTCGTAAAAGACAATGAAGGAAACCATATCGGTGCTAAAAAGATAACTGTAAAACATTAAAATTTAAAACCAAGGAAATTTTTTTCTTTGTTTTTTATTCAAAATAATCAAAGAGTTTTCATTTATCCTACAAATAATAAAATAAAGTCCTCCCCCTAAACAACACAAAAAAAGCCATGGTTTCCCATGGCTTTTTCAATGAAAATGAACAACAAAGCTTACCTTAAATACTTAAGTTTTAAAGCAGCCTGTGCGGTAGAATCTACGCCTATTACTTTTAAGTAATTATCGAAAGATCCGTATGTTTTTTCTATTTCATCGAACCCGCGTTTCAACCAATTGGCCTTTACGCCCATCATCGGACGCAAAATACGCTGATCCAGCCCGTAATATTTCGCAGCCTTTTCTATGGTTTCTTCGTTAGTATCGTATCTAAAATAATTAGAAAGTAAATATTCATCCATAATAGTCTGCTCGTCTACCCCCAGCGTTTTTAAAATAAAAGCCGATGAAAAACCTGTTCTGTCTTTACCGGCAGTACAATGGAACAACAATGGTGTTTGGTCGTTATTTTCATCTAAAAGCGCTTGAAAAAGTTCTTTAAATTTAGCCGTATTATTTACAAACTGAACCGAAGCCAATTCCATAATGTCATCGGCATTAAAGGTTTCCGGATCGGCCTCTTTTATGGTTTTCATCATCTCGTTCATTTTACTCTTTTTTCCCATATCTCCAATAGGGAGATGTTTCCAGGAAACCTGACTCGGATACTTATCCGGCTTATCTGCAATTTCTTCATCCGATCTTAAATCCAAGATTGTTTTAAGACGCAAGGCTTCCAAATACGCTAAATCGGCTTTGGAAAGTTCCGCTATTTCCCCCGAACGATATAACATACCCCATTTTGTATGCTTTCCGTCGGTAGTAGCAATTCCTCCAAGATCTCTAAAATTAAAAGCATGTTCCAGATTGATTTCACGTTCGGACAGGTATAAGGTATCTTTCCCCTTTACCGCGGCAAAAAACATACGCTGCTGCGGTGTATTATTTTTAACCTGTAACGTTGCTTTTTCAGATGACAATTTTTGCGGATTACTCCAATTCATCTGGTTACGCTCAGTTCCTGAATACACATCCCATTCTCCTGTAGTATTCAGCGTTAATTTATAATCGTGATTATCCAGACGTTCAACAAAAACTGCTTCGTTTAAGGTATAAGCCGGCTTTTCCGATTTTTGATAATCGGCACAACCATTGGCCAGCAGTGCGGCCGTAATAACCGCAAAAGTATGATTCAATTTAAATTTCATTGTAATAGTTTTTTAATTCAGATTCCATTTCTATCGTTCTAAATAATTCGCTCTCATGGCATCAACATCTACATGAATAGCATTTAGAAACGCATCAACACTCCCGTATTCTTTCTCAATACTATCTAAAAACGTATTGATGTATGCTGCTCTTGGGCCAGAATTTTTCATTAGCTTTTTTAAGGCTTCTTCGCCATATTTCGTTTTTATATAAGATTCGTACTGCTTATAGGACGCCGAAAGGTATTTATGGGTTGCAAGATAATCGTTAACAATAGCTTCCCTGTCCACACCTAAAGACCACAAAACAAGAGCTGCTGTCATTCCTGCTCTATCCTGACCGGCCTGGCAATGCCAAAGGGTAGTTTTTCCGCTTTCCAGTAGGTTGAAAATGGTTTCAAAACCTGTTATCTTTTGGGTATCTATAGTGCCGTAAAACTCAGTCATTTTTTCTGATACTTCGTACTTTCCTGAAATGACATCGGCAATAAACGATTCGGCATTTGTGGTTTTCCCCGATGGATCGTTTGCCATTAACGGATAGAAATACCTATTTATATCGGCAGGGATGTTATCTGGTTTGTCTTCAATTTCTTTGGCTGTTCTTAAGTCGATAACTTGTTCCAGATTTAGATCTTTAATGATATTTTGATCCGCTTCAGTTAAAGCAGAAAGATCTCCCGAACGGAATAATTTTCGGTATAACACGCGTTTGCCTTCAGCTCCCTCAAAACCGCCTAGATCTCTAAAATTCTCCTCGCCCTGCAACTTTACATGGGTGTCATAAATTTTATAAGGTTCTGAGGTTTGTGCTGTTAAATTTACCGCGCAAATACCTGAAACCATAAGGCTGAATATTATTTTTTTATACATGAATTTATAATCTTAAATTAAAATATGTTGTAGTTAATACCGAACAGTCCTCTTAACGAATAGTACTCTGTTTGTTCTGGTCGGTTAGTATTGCCCTGATAATATCTTAAAGGCTCGTTGGTTAAGTTATTAAGCTCTAAATACAGTCTTAATTTGGAATTGATTTTATACGATGATGAAAAATCCACAGTAAAGTTTTTATCATACCATCTGTAATTTTCTGGGTTACCCTGTACAACTGCGAGAGATTCTCCCTTATAATTCCCAGCTACTCTTAGCGTTAAACCTCCATATTCGTAGAATAATGCCGAGTTAAAAATATGTTTAGACTGATTAGGTATTTTTTCGGTTGTTGTGGATGTTTCGATAGCTCCGGTAGTTTCATTTAGTGTGTACAGAGGAACATTCATTTCAGAATCTGCAAAAGTATAATTAGCTTCAACTCCAAAACCACTTAAGAATCCCGGAAGGAAAGTAAAACGTTTAGATATTCCAAGTTCAAAACCGGCTAACCAACCTTCTTCCGAGTTTGTTGGTTGTGTCACCTGATACAGTTCGCCATTAATAGTTTCGTAACTTCTTGCCGAATAAATAAGATTTTCTAAAGATTTATAGAACACACCACCACTTAATAAGCCAACGTTTTCAAAGAAATACTCACCCATAAAATCGAAGTTATTAGAATATGTTGGTTCCAGTTTTATATTTCCTCTTGAGATGGTAGATGGTGTAGACAACATACTAACAGTTTCTGTAGGATTCAGGTCTGAAAAATTAGCACGAGCAAAAGTTCTGGTATATGCTAATTTTAAATTTAACTTATCTGTTGGCATATACTTTACATGTAACATTGGTAATACAGAACCAAAATCGTTGTCGTTTTCTACTTCTTCAATTACTGGTCCGTCTGCTGTTTGTGTAACACCATGGCCTTTATAATCTAAGTACGTGTGTTCGTAACGTACCCCGGCCATTACTTTTAATTTCTCGCTTAAACTTATATCACTCATTACATAAGCCGATGCCACATTTTCGCTACCTGAATAGAACGATCCGGCAGATGATGGATTTTCCTTGTTAAAGTTTATTTCGTATAGCATCGGGTTGCTTAAAGCCTCTGTACTGAATAATGTAGACAACTCTTTTTTGTCGATAGGGTTTAATAACACATCATCGTACGGACTTCCTATTTCTGATAAATAGCCTCCATTATATGGAAATTCAGTGGTCTTATAATTAGTCATCGGGATCGGAGCGCCGTAATTCCCTCCTAAATATAAGTAGTAACTATAAGGTGCACCACGCTCCAACTTCATGGTTTTATACTTTCCACCGGCCTTAAATTTTAATTTATCTGTTGGCTGAAAGGTTAAATCCAATTGTCCGGTATAATCAGTTTCTTTACTGTAAGATTTAAATGCAATCTGATTGTCTAATTGTAGCTGACTTCCATCTACTGGTTGTGATAAATACGGTTGAATATTATCAAAATGATCACCATTATATCCAGCAGGTGAGTCGATATCTAAAAATTTAAATCCGTCGCTGGTTAAATTATTATAGGTAACAGGTGCTGAAAATGTTACCATGTTGTAAGACGGTTCGCCATCGTAGTTGGAATTAGGAATTTTTCTATTTCCCATTTCGGCATCGTAGGTTGACGCTTTCCAGTCTAATCCTAATTTACCATTTAAGAATTTATGGTTACCTCCTATTTCAGATCCGAATAAGGTGATTCCTGTTACACCATGTCTTACTCTTAAAGACATTTCGCTATCTGTAAAGCTAAAGGTATGTTCGGCAGCCGACTCTTCATCTGTAAAATCAGTATACAAGCCTCTAAAATATACTTTATTGTTTGAGTTTGGCTTGTACTCAAAGCCTGCATTAAATCCTGCTGTAGTACGTTTTCCTAAATAATCACGCAATTGCAGATTATTAAGCGCCAGATTGTCCTCGTAAACGACCTCATAGTTATCGGTACCCCAGTTTCTGTTCCAGTAAGTACCGGAAATCATAAATCCTATTTTTCCATTTGCAACACGATCGCCATATACGATAGATGCATTTTGTACCGGTTTTTGAGCCTGGAAATTCTCTCCATACCCCAGGTTAATATTTAATGTCTTTTTTGAAGGCGCAGTACGCGTAATAAAATTCACAGATCCTCCAATAGCATCTCCTTCCATGTCTGGTGTAATGGCTTTAGATAACTGAACGAATTCAATCATTTCCGAAGGGAATATATCTAAAGGTGCTGCACGCGTTCCTCCTGTGTTATCAGAAGTTCCTTCGGTAGCCGGCATTCTGTCTCCATTCATTAAAGTCGAGTTCCAGGCAATAGGTGTTCCTCTTACAATAACATATCGACCTTCTCCATGATCCCTTTCAATAGAAACCCCCTGCATTCTTTGTACCGCTTCGGCAGCATTTCTATCCGGTAATTTTCCAATAGCATCAGATGCCATAACTTCCATAATAGCTAAAGACTGCTTCTTAAGGTTTAAGGCTTTTTGCTGAGACGATCTATAGCCTCCGTTTATAACGACTTCATCAAGCTTCTCAGATCCGGCGGTTAAAATAATTTTACCGACGTTAATTTGTTTACTGTCTTTAACATTAATTTCGACTTCTTTAGATTCGTATCCCAGATAACTAATAAGTAAAGTCTGTTTTCCTGCATAAGCGTTTACAAGCCTGAAGTTTCCATCGAAATCGGTTACATCTCCGATATCGGTTCCTTTTATAATAACATTCGCCCCAGGTAATGGTCCCAGATTATCTGCAACCACCCCAATAATTTCCGAATTCTGTATTATATCTCCCGAAACTTTAAAGTCTCTTAGTTCCGGTTTTGTACTATTCGCACTCTGAGCATTTAGATCCAGATGTGAAAATAATACCATAATAATTCCTAAATAATTTAGTAATCGTAATGTTGTTTTCATTGTTGTTTAATTAATTTTTCGGCAAATATCTGCAGGCGATTTGCAATACAGGTTTTAGCTGTGTGAGGCGGTCGTTTTAAACGTACAACTCGTGTGAGATACACAAAACACACATTTAAACACCTGATTTACAACAACAAACAACGTCTTAACAAATAAACACCTTATCTTTAAGAAAATGTTAAGCTGCCAGATCGTTCTGTTTTTTAAACTCGCTAGGGGTTAATCCTGTAATTTTTTTGAAGTAATTATTGAAAGTAGACTTAGAATTAAATCCGCATTGGTAGGCAATATCCACTAAAGCCTCGTTACGTTTAGAAGAAATGTGCTTTATTACTTCATTCACTCGAAATTCATTAATGTACTGATAGAAATTTTTATTAAATCGGGTGTTTAAAAGCTGAGTTAAATGATGTTTCGGAATCTGACATTCTTTGGAAAGAGATTGCAGCGTTAATTCTGGTTCTAAATACGGTTTTCTAGATTTAAAATAAGCCTGTAATTTCGATTGGTACGCATCAAGATCAGTTTCACTTAAATTAGAACTGTTGTATTTTTGGAGTTTATCCTGTGGCTTTACTTCAGATAAAGGTTCAACTTTTACATCCTTTGCTTTCACCTTATAAATAGCAATACTTAATACAACAGCCAATGTGCCGATATAAACCAGTCTGGTATCTATGTGTATACCAAATTCATCAAGAATCATAAATATAAAAGGGACGAAAATCATACTTAAATATGTTATACAGATAAAGCGTAGTAACTTAAATTTTAAATGGTCTATTTTCGTTTTGTTTTTATACAGTATAAACAGGTTAACAACGTTGTAGAAGGTTATAGAAATAAAATCCAGAATCACTAATTTGTTGTACAAGGGTAGCGAAAGATTGTTTTTAAGCGGAAACGCATGCAGTTGAAATAGAACAAACACATAGGCAATGCTCATTACTATAAACGGTAGAAAATGTAGAATGATGGTTTGTCGTTTTGTTTTTTTTAGCAAAGACTTGATTAATAAATAAACCACAGGGCCATAAACTAACGAAAAGCTTGATGGTAGCGTGAAGTAAGCGAGTTTTGTAAATAAAAAAATTAATTTTATGGAGAAATGAGCCGACATAAGTAGCAGCAACATGGTAAGTAATTTTTCAAATACTGCATTATTTTTATCTTTTGTTACCAAAATTAACATTAAGGTGAACAGTATCTGAAACACAATGATGCTTATTAAATATCCCATGTTAATATTTTTTAATTTTTTGCAAAAATATTAACATTACCAGGGGAAGTTTTAAAGCATAAATTAAATCTGCTTTAAATAAATGTAAAAATAGCCCCATACGTGCAGGCTTCCTAACATTAATAGCCATTCCATTTAAATGGATCTGATATTCTCTTAAAAACAATTTTATCGGGTCCTTTTCATTTAGCCGCTTTTTAAAATGAAACACTGATATTTCTAACATCTTCATGATTTCCTTGTATTTTTGTCCTGACTAATAGACACAAAGAAGATATTTATGGACATTTTTAACATTACTGAACCTACTAACCAAAAGGTTCCAATAATAATCAGTTCCCCGCATTCAGGAACATTTTTCCCTTCAGATATCACACCAGCTTTTCGCTCAGAGACAATTAATAATCCGGATGACACCGACTGGTTTATTGATAAGCTATACGATTTTGCTCCGGAGCTCGGCATCACGCTAATTACAGCAAATTACAACCGCTGGGTAATAGACCTGAACCGAAATCCGGAAAGTAAACCGCTTTATAATGATGGACGCGTAATAACCGGATTAGTTCCAACGACAAACTTTAACGGAGAAAATTTATATATAAATGAAACTCCAAGTCAGGAAGAAATTGAACGACGCATTCAAACCTATTACAAGCCCTATCACAATACTATAGAAAGGTTATTACAAGACACTAAAAATACTTTTGGCAAAGCCTTGCTATTCGATGCGCATTCTATACGAAAAATGGTTCCAGGTATTCAGGATACTGCATTTCCCGATCTTATCTTAGGCGACAACGACGGTACTTCTGCTTCTGAAGAAATAATTAATACAACATACAAGGCATTACAAGCGGCTGGTAGAGACCTTACACATAATCATCCTTTTAAAGGGGGACACATTACCAGATCGTTTGGTAACCCTGAAAACAACATCCATGCTTTGCAATTAGAAATGGCAAAAACAAATTATATGGATGATTCTGAAACACAATATGACGAAACAAGAGCTAAGCAGACAAGGGAACATCTGATAGTTTTGTTTAAAGCATTAATAAACATATTATAATGACCAAAACATATACTTTCAAAGGACTTTTAACAACAGGTGGATGGATACCTAATGCTGTGGTTACAGTAAACGAAGATGGAAAAATTCAATCTATAAAAGCATCTGATATTCCCGAGGGCGAATATATTGATGGATATGCCCTACCTGGATTTCAAAATGCACATTCACATGCCTTTCAATACGCCATGGCCGGTTTAGCCGAATTACACGAAGGACAAGGTACACCAGATGATTTCTGGAGCTGGAGAACGGCTATGTATAACCTGGCCTTAACTATGTCTCCAGACCATTTGGAAGCCATTGCTGCTATGCTGTATGCCGAAATGGCCCGTCACGGGTATACGGCTGTTGCCGAGTTCCATTATTTACACCATGATAAAAATGGCAAACCCTATTCCAATCTCGCAGAACATGGCGAACGTTTAATCGCGGCTGCCCAGCGCGCAGGAATTAATATAACTTTAGTGCCGATGTTCTATCAGCAAGGTGGTTTTGGAAAACCTGCAGAAGACAAACAAAAGCGTTTTATTTCTGCTACGATTGAAGACTACTATAAATTAGTGGAAAGCAGTAAAAAAGCAGCTAAGCGCTATAACAATGCCGCTGTAGGTATTGGTATTCATTCCTTAAGAGCTGTAAAAGCTAATGACATTATAAGTGTGTGTAATAACCTTGAAAAACACACACCTTTCCATATCCACGTATCGGAACAACTCAAGGAAATAGAAGATTCTCTTAATTATTGCGGGGAACGCCCGGTAGAATGGTTATTGAATCATACCGATATGAATGAAAACTATCATTTGGTTCACGCCACCCATTTGGATGATGTGGAAGTACAGGGAATCGCTAAATCTGGTGCGAACGTAGTCATTTGTCCTTCTACAGAAGGTAATCTGGGAGATGGTTTATTCCGCTTTGCCGACTATAAAGCATTACAGGGTAACTGGAGTATTGGTACAGATAGCCACGTGGGCTTAAATCCTTTTGAGGAATTAAGACTTTTAGATTACGGTCAGCGTTTAACTAATCATAAACGCAATACGTATTTTCTACCGGGGCAAGGCGACAGTGGCTTTAATGCCCTAAAACAAGCCTGGATAAGCGGTAAGAAGGCTATGGGAGAAACGCGTAGCGACTTTTTCGAAATCGGCGCTACACTGGACGCTGTAATACTTGATGCTAAATCGCCTTTAACTGCATCCGCAGCCAGTAAAAACCTGTGTAATACCTTTGTGTATTCCAGTGATGTTTCGAATGTATTAGGCACCATCATCAATGGGAAATGGGTTGTAAAACAAGGCGCACATATAAATTACGAATCTATCGTTTCTAATTTCATTACAACAATGAACGATTTAGGTTCCCGATTATAATTTATAATGTATTCACAAAAAAAAGGCTCACCAAATGGTAAGCCTTTTTTTTGATTTATATCTTGTAATTAGTATGACCACATATCTAATTCAAAATTTCTGATACTTTCCTTAATTCTGTCAGATTCTAACAACTGCATTAAGGCATTATCTTCAATATATTCTGTAACGGTACGGTCTCCATATACGTTTTCTTCTTTAAATATGTAGCCGTTAAAACGTCTCGCATTTAAGATATGATCGAAAGAGAACGGTATAGCACTGTTATCGTTGTTAAATGCTTTAGCATCGTGTAACACCTGACGTGCATCTGGATAGAATACCCAGAATAACGGAATTAAATCTGGTGTTTCTGAATCTATAAAGTTAACATCCGGAGCAACTGGTGCAATGGCTAACAATCTATACTTTAATTCAGACTGACGTTTGTCGAAATACCATAAACCTTTAATCCAGTATTCTGTAATATCGTAAGAAGAAATTTCTCTTCTTTGAATATATTGTGCATCTACTACACCTTCGGCATTATATTGTTCGTAACCGATGTCTGTAGTATCTACCTTCTTTAAAGCATACTGAATATCTGATAATGTTCTCTTTGTAGTAAAGTAAGAATCGTCGTAAATATTCTTAATCTTACCTTGTTTTATACTTTTTAAAAGTACATCGTACAGAGAACGTCTGTTCGTTCCAATATTGTTGGTATCTACAGGATAATACAGCGGGAAATTTACACGCTCGTCTAGCACAATTTTTTCCCATACCATTTTAGAGAACAACAGGTCACGGTCGTCTACATAACCATATTCTAATGGCTTATCATTATCCATTGCCTTTTGGGCATCGGTTCTCAAACCAATCTCCTGAGGGCTCTTTGCATTTAAGATATTTGCTTGAGCAAAAGATGCAGAAGCGACTAAAATGCTACATAGGGTTAATAAAAAACTTTTATAATTCATTGTCTAATTTTTTAATTGTTGTGCTAATATCCTTATAGATACTTTTGTATTAGTTAGCTAACTCAATAATAACCGGAGAAACTTTCTTCAGTTTGTAAGATGAATTATTACTAATCTGAGCTTTAATATCGAAAATCGTTACAGCGTCACCACGTCTGGCTTTACGTAAAGCCGCTTTAGCCTGGCTGTTAAGTTTAGTTCCTCCAACAGAAATTGTTGGTTGTCCTGGTATTTTAATTTTGAATGATGTTACAGATAATGGTAAATCGAAATCAAAATCGTCTAACTTCGCTCCAATAGTAGCAATTTCTAAACTGTTACGTTGCATAGAAACGTTACCATCTTCTCCACGGATTGTACCAGTTGGACTTGGAATATCCTTAATTCTGAAGGTAGCATTATCACCCACAGTTTTCCCATCAGGCAATGTACCTGTTACTTTAATAGTTACTTCTCTACCCTGACCAGGATTCATTACGTATTTACCTACACCAGAACCTTTCTTTAAACCAGGTGCACTTGCAGATACTTTATTGTCTGCAATACCAGCAAAAGAAATTGTCATTGGGTTAGATACTCCACGATAAACCACATTCATTTTGTCTGCAGAAATCGTAGCCGAATTAGGCTTAGATACTGTAGCGAAAGTAGATTTAACAGGTACTTCGATTTCCTCTCCATCCTGTTCGAAAACTAACTTTCCTTCGATAGTGTGCTCACCAGGATTTCCTGTATTAAAGTTTAATTTTACTTTACCGTCTTCGATAGTATAATCTTTATCTGTTAAAGCTCTACCATCTAAAGTTAATTCTACTTTATTTGGTTTTGTAGAACCATCTTTACGACCTAATACAATGTTACCATCAAACGTTTCACCGTTAAAGTAAGCCGATTTTGAAGTTTCTAACAATGTTGTATAGTTAGTCATAGAAGCTTCTGCTGCTAACTGACCTGCTAACATTCTGTTTAAAATTTCAGAATCTGTAGTTTTAACGTCTGCCTGTAACTGAGTTACTTTTGTTAAAGACGCTACTAAAGGGAATCCTTTGTAGTGGTAATCTAACCATTTTACAGCATTTCCATCTCTGTTTTTTACAGGCTCAGTATTAAATGTTGCTAATACATCGTCTGCTAATGGTGCTAATTTAGGATCTGATTTTAAAATTTCAGAAACACCGTCTCTAAAGGTTGCAATTTGCTTTAAAAACTCTTCGCCTTCTGGCTTGTAGTTATCACCAATAAAGAAATAATTATCTAAAAAGTCTCCTTTATCCATAGTTTCGTAATCCTTAGGATCTTCTACGGTAGCATACATTTTAGTCTTTAATTCTTCCAGGTAAGCATAAAAATTATCAGCTAATGTGTTTACCTGGTCTGCCTTTAGTTTAAGTGGCTTAAACTTTTCCGGCTGCTCTTCAGCTTTCAAATCCAGATTAGATAACATTGCCTGGTTACGGTCTGTAGCCGCCTGGTTAGATTCAACCAGTTTCTCGTTCAATATTCCAAATGCTGAAAGCACTTCTTTTGACATATTTAAAGCCAACATCGCGATGAAGATTAAATACATCAAGTTTATCATTTTCTGCCTTGCAGATAAATTTCCTCCTGCCATTTCTAATTAGGTTTTTAGTTAAGGTTGTTTAGAACTTTCTATTCTAATTAGATTACTTTTTGTTCATTGCAGAAAGCATTCCGCCATACACACCGTTTAAAGATGATAAGTTAGACGCTAAAGACTGCATTTGAACTTTTAATTTCTCTGCATTCTCTACAGACTCCTGGTTGATTGAAGCTTGACGATTAGCACTTTCTAACTGCACTTTATATAAGCTGTTTAAAGATTCCATTTGAGAAGCAGCTAAAGACATTTCTTCACCGTACTTTTTAGTCGCAGCAATAGAATCTACTGTTGGACTGATTCCTTTAGCAGCACCTTCGAAGTTCTTAATACTGTTTCCTAGGCTTGCCATTAACTCACCATCAATTTTAGCTTCTTTTAATAAGTTGTCTAATTTCTTAGATAATAACCCTTCAGCATCTTTAGGCTCTTCTTTTTTACCTTTTACTGATGATTGTCCTCCTGCTAATTCAGGATATACTAAAGACCAATCTAAATCTTCTTCTACTGGTTCGAATGCAGAAATTGCGAAGATAATTGCTTCTGAAACAAGACCGATAGTTAACATTACGTTACCGGTTAATGGTCCTAACTCAAAGTGAGTAATTTTAAATAATGCTCCAATAATTACTACTGATGCCCCTAGACCGTAGGCCATGTTCATAAATCTTTTACTTGCTTTTGATTGTGCCATAATTTCTAAATTTAAGTTTTAAGGTTTACACCTTAAATAGGTTGATTAATTGATAGGTTAATTAAATATTTGATTGTTGTTATTTTCTTGATGAATTACTAGTAATATCAGTTCCCATATAATCCTGTACGGTTCTGAATCCGATATAACTTCTTGCAGAATCTGCATATTCATAATCTCTGGAACTTACCTGTAAGAAGTAAGCAACATCTTTCCAAGATCCTCCACGAACCACTTTACGTTGGTTACTAGGGTCGTTAACACTTGGATTAATAGTAGATGAATAGTTGTAAGATGCAGGATCGTAAGATGAATGTACCCATTCTGCAACGTTACCTGCCATGTTATATAAGTTATAATCGTTTGGCTCGTAAGATTTAGCTTCTACAGTGTATAACGCCTGATCTGCAGCATAATCTCCTCGTAACGGTTTAAAGTTTGCCATAAAACAACCTCTGTCGTTTTTAGCATAAGGCCCACCCCATGGGAAAGTCGCTGCTTGCAGACCACCTCTAGCGGCATATTCCCACTCTGCTTCAGATGGTAATCTGAAAGAGTTTACATACTGCTTTCTTTTTTCTTTCTGGTAAGAATTCTTATACAATGTTCTCCATTGACAAAACGCATTAGCTTGTTTCCAGCTTACACCTACTACAGGATAATCTCCGTAAGCATCGTGCCAGAAATAATCGTTATGCATAGGCTCGTTATAAGAATATGCGAAGTCTCTAATCCAGGCTGTAGTATCAGGATACACTTCTATTTCTTCCTGAACCAAGGCATCGCTACGCTTAAGATTTTTATTCTTAGCCGCTTTTTGTATATCTAAGTACGTGTATTGGAATTTGAATTTTGTTACATCCCAGGTACGTTGTCCGTTGTAAGACTCTTCTAAAGGAATGTACATCGTATCCATAACTTCAGTATAGTACTCATCCGGATAATCAGCTGTGTCATAAATAAGGTCTACACGCTTATTTAATTTTCTACCTTCATATCCTGTTGGCCCTAAACCGCTGTAGTTATCTAACATATACTTTTCGTATACTGTCATGCTGGCGGTATCGGCATCTGTAAATGCATATTCACCAATTCCACCATCTTCTGGTGTTTTTCCAACTTCATCGGCTAAAATAGCTAAACGGGTTCTGATAATAGAATCGCGTACCCAGTTTACAAATTGTCTGTACTCACTATTTGTAATTTCCGTTTCGTCCATATAAAATGCGCGAACCGTTACCGTTTTTGACGGAGCGTCCTGAATGGCAGCAACATCATCATCTGCTTTACCCATAATGAAAGACCCACCTGGAACCAATGTCATTCCGTACGGCTTTTCCGGGTGCCACCTTTTTCCTTGTACACCAACCAATTCTCCTCTATCTGAGGAACCACAACTGGTTAATACTGCTAAAACAACTGTTAATAAAACAAACTTTTTCATATCCATAGAAAACTCGAGGTTAGTATTAGTACCTTAATTTTAAGAGCGTAAACATATTTATATATTTTCTAAAAAACAACTTTTTTTAGGAAAAATTACTCATTTCATCGTAAAAATCATGTATTTCATCGATGAAGTGCACATTTCATCCTAATTTTATGCATTTAAACGCAGTTTTTTTGATACGCTTTATACCATCTTTCAGGTATAATATTGTTACAGGCGTCTAAATAATCTTCATGCATGCATGGTAATAACGTATGACGCTTTAATTTATTATTGATTTCACTCAAAAATGGAATTTCTATCCACCACCTTCCGGTGCGGATGCTTTTATAAAATATGAGTTCGTGGGAGTCGACTAAGGTAATAAATTTTTGATACAAATTCTCATCTTTAAAATCTGTATCATTCACTCTATTGTTAAATCCTTCTACAAAATACCAGATCATCTGTGAAATTAACAGACAGGTCATTTCATCATCTTTAGAAGGTTTATATTCAAAAATACCAAACGCACTTACCTTATTACTAATACCGGCATAGCGTGTTATGGCACAAATTTCTTTTCCATCCAGTCCGTTTGGAGACACTTTCTGGTTTAAACTTACTTCAGATCCCTTTACAGCACCTAAATCTACCGACACAATATTGGCATCGCGCATAGCCGGCTCTACCAAAGTAATATCGTTAGATACTTCTCCTAGGCGATAAGATTCAAAATATAACTTCTCCATCAAATCTATTTCTTCCTGAGAGTTGAAATACGTTTGATAGCCTACAGTAGCATAGTTAAATAGATTATAAGGTTCGTCCAGAATAATTTTTCCAACAAAACTATCGTTTTTCATAGGTTTCGAAGAATCACCCAAATCGAATCTTCGGTCTACATTTACAATGTTTACCATTGGAATTAAATTATCGAAGGCACGATATACCGGAAAGGTAAGATCCTGACTTCCTCCAATTATTACAGGAATAATATTGGCTCTAACCAGTTCGGTTACTGTTTCTTTTAACGCAAAGTACGTATCCTCTATCGTTTCACCTTTTGGAATATCTCCCAAATCGGCTATAGTAGTACTCCAGCTTCCCGGATAAAGCGTATAAAGTGTTTTTCGTATTTCGTTAAGACTAAAAGCCTCTCCTATATAGTTGGCATCATTACGATTTTCCAAAACCCCTAAAAGTGCTATTGAAACACCTTCGAGTTCCGGCAAACCGTTTTGAGCTGAATGGATTAATAGTTTTCTTCCGAAGGCCTGAGGAGATAGTAGTTCGTTATGAGCTAAAACTACATCTGGTACAGGAACCAGGAAATTAAGGTCTGCCATTTATTTCTTTTTTGCAGTGGTTTTCTTTTTGGTTGCAGTTTTTCGTTTTGGCGTTTTAGCTTCTATTAAAGCTTTTGCCTTATCTAAGGTTAGTTTTTTGGCATCTACTGTTTTATCTAACTCAACTTTTATTTTTCCTTTTATAACGTTGTGACGTCCCCAACGTGCCTTTTCCACACGAATCCCTTCTTCTTCCCAATTGTGAACGACCTTATCTATTTCTTTTTGAATTTTATCTTCTATTAACTCTACAATGTCTTCATCGGATAAATTATCCCAATCGTACTTTTTGTTTACGTTAATAAACATATTGTTCCATTTTATAAACGGACCGAATCTACCTTTTCCTTTTTGAACCGGTAAATCTTTATAGGTATAAATAGGCGCATCGGCCTTTTGTTTTTCCTTTATAAGCTCAATAGCCTGATTTAATTCCACGTCTAAAGCTTCTACCCCTTTTGGCAAGGACACATAAGCACTACCAAATTTTATATAAGGCCCGAATCTTCCATTATTAACTTCTACAGTTTCCCCTTCGTAAGTTCCCAGCATTTTTGGCAGCTTAAACAAATCCAAAGCTTCTTCAAAGGTTATGGTGTTTAATTGTTGTTCTGGAGACAGGCTCGCAAACTGCTTATCCTCTTCGTCGGCTGCTCCAATTTGAGCCATGGGACCGAACTTCCCTAAACGCACACTAACCTGACGACCTGTTTTAGGGTCTGTCCCTAAAATACGCTCACCAGACTCTCTGTCTGCATTTTCCTGAACATCTTTAACATGCGGATGGAAATTAGTATAGAATTCCTTCATCATCTTCGTCCAGTCTTCTTTCCCTTCTGCTATATCGTCAAAATCTTCTTCTACTTTAGCTGTAAAATTATAGTCTAAAATACTTTCGAAATGATTCACTAAAAAGTCAGTCACTATCATTCCAATATCTGTAGGAACTAACTTTCCTTTATCTGAACCTACTTTCTCTGTAAGTTTCTTATCTTTTACTTTTCCATCTTTAAGAGTAATCTGAGTATACTCGCGCTCCTCGCCTTCCACAGTTCCTTTTTCAACATAATTTCTATTTTGAATTGTAGAAATTGTAGGTGCATACGTAGACGGACGACCGATACCCAGCTCTTCCAGTTTTTTAACCAATGATGCTTCGGTGTAGCGGTATGGCGCTCTGGTATAACGCTCGGTTGCGGTAATAAAATTATTATTTAAGCCCTCGTTTACTTTCATAGCAGGCAACATGCCTTCCTGTTCTAAATCTTCGTCATCTGTCCCTTCGAGATACACTTTCAGAAATCCCTCAAACGTAATCACCTCTCCATTAGCAGTGAACAACTCTTTATGGGTTGATGCCGAAATCTTAACATTAGTTCGCTCCAGCTCTGCTTCACTCATTTGCGAAGCGATAGCTCGTTTCCAAATAAGTTCGTATAATCGCGCCTGATCGCGATCGATATCTACAGTGTGTAAAGCAAAATCTGTAGGACGAATAGCTTCGTGAGCTTCCTGAGCCCCTTTTGTTTTTCCGGTATAATTTCTTGGCTTGGAATAGTTTTTACCATAGGCATTTTCTATTTCTGCCTGAGCTCCTTTTCTAGCTTCATCAGATAAATTAACACTATCTGTTCTCATATAAGTAATAAGACCGGCTTCGTATAAACGTTGCGCCATGGTCATAGTTTTACTTACCGAGAAATATAATTTACGTGCAGCTTCCTGCTGCAGTGTAGATGTAGTAAATGGTGCAGCAGGCGATTTTTTCGCTGGCTTTTTCTCCAAATCGGCAACTTTAAAATCGGCTGCCGCATTAGCTTCTAAAAAGGCAAACGCCTCTTCTTTTGTTGCAAAAGTCTTTGGAAGTT
This sequence comes from Formosa sp. S-31, assembly GCF_051172795.1. Taxonomy (NCBI): domain Bacteria; kingdom Pseudomonadati; phylum Bacteroidota; class Flavobacteriia; order Flavobacteriales; family Flavobacteriaceae; genus Formosa; species Formosa sp. S-31. The sequence continues at coordinate 14,434 of NZ_JAENDK010000001.1, read as the reverse complement.
TCGCTTTAAAGGTTTGTCCGGCTTCATTAGAAAATTCAGCATCAATTCTGTAAGATGCCTCAGGTTTAAACTCCTGAATTTCGCGCTCGCGCTCAACAATTAAACGTACAGAAACAGATTGCACTCTACCGGCAGACAAGCCACCTTTAACTTTACGCCATAAAACCGGAGATAATTCGTAACCCACGATACGATCTAAAACCCGACGCGCCTGCTGCGCATCTACAAGATGATAATCGATCCCGCGTGGATTTTCAATTGCTTTTTGAATGGCCGTTTTAGTAATTTCGTGAAAAACGATACGTTTGGTTTTCGCTTTGTCTAACTTTAAAGTTTCCGCTAAGTGCCATGCAATGGCTTCTCCCTCGCGGTCCTCATCACTTGCCAACCAAACCATTTCGGCTTTTTTGGACAAGTCTTTAAGTTTTTTAACTACCGATTTCTTATCGCTCGAGACCTGATATTTCGGACTAAAATCGCCCTCTACATCTACACCTAATTCCTTGGATGGTAAATCGGCAATATGTCCAAAACTAGATTCTACTTTAAAGTCTTTACCTAAAAATTTTTCGATCGTCTTCGCCTTTGCAGGTGACTCCACTATTACTAAATTCTTCGCCATTTTTATTTTTTTGGTGTTACAAATGTAAATCAAAAAAAATACATCATCCTAATTTTATAACGCATCAACAGTCATTCTAGCAAAATATAACTGTTTATTTACAATAAATTTGTCAGCTTAAAATTGATAAAATTACAATTTTAAGCTTCTAAAATCTTTAAATCTTCTTCTTCCTGAAATTCATCAAAACCAAACATTTCTTTATAAATAAAATAAGCAGGCAGATAAGCAAAAGACGCCGTAAGAAAAACTCCGACAAGACACATCATCATCCCTACAAGCTGAGCCAGTAATCCGCAGATTATCATTAATCCGAAGGTAATTAGCCATTTTGCATTACCTAATTTAAAACTCGCTTTGGTTATTTCTAACTCTGTCCACTCCGGGTTAAAAGCAAAAATGACATTAAAAAAGGATAATGGAACAATAACATATATTATAGGTAAGAAACATAACATAGTTGCCAAAAGTGATATAACCATAGTAACCACTGACAACTTTAGTAATTTTATAAGGTAAGTTTTTTTGAAATAATAGAAATAATCATCGGCACCTTCAATCCCAAGGTCCTTCTGCCTACAGATTCTATAAAACGCCGATTTTAAAGCCAATGCTATTACCGAAATAACTACACTAAAAATTAAAAACAGAGCTCCAACCGGAATCAACATTAAAGGATTCGAATCGGGATTATCTCGAAATGCTTCCGGATCTATAATTCCAAAAGCCATAAACGGCAAATAAATAATAAGGTAAAAGGGAAAAATAATAGCCAGAGTCAACAAATTTGTAATAACACCCTGTAGCCAGGTTTTCTTAAATAATTCCAGAGACTGGTTAAAAATGGTTCCGAAATCTAAAGGTTTGGAAAAATCGATAGTTTCCACATTCTCAAACTTCATAATAGCGTATGGTTTAATGAGTTGTAAAAGAACTATTTTTTAACAGAAAAACAACAAAATTAAAGCTGACACTTTGTCACTAAACCTAAATATAATTGTATCTTTGCACCCTTATTGACTAATACATATTTTTTTTCAATATTATTATGGAAAAGACAATTGATGAAAGCAAACAAGGAGAAAGCCTTGTATTAGAGCAGAAAGAAGGAAACCAGCGCAAACTTTTTATTGAAAGTTACGGTTGCCAAATGAACTTTAGTGACAGTGAAATCGTAGCCTCTATATTATTAGAAAACGGATTTAATACAACTCAAAATCTTGAAGATGCCGATTTGGTTTTAGTGAACACTTGTTCCATCAGAGACAAGGCAGAACAAACCGTAAGAAAGCGTTTAGAGAAATACAATGCCGTAAAAAAAATAAATCCCGGCATGAAAGTCGGTGTTTTAGGCTGTATGGCAGAACGTCTTAAAAGCAAATTCTTAGAAGAAGAAAAAATTGTAGACCTGGTTGTAGGACCTGATGCATACAAAGACTTACCTAACCTTGTTGCAGAGGTAGACGAAGGACAAAATGCCGTAAACGTTATCCTGTCTAAAGAAGAAACCTATGGCGATATTTCTCCTGTACGTTTAAATTCTAATGGCATTACCGCATTTGTATCTATTACCAGAGGTTGCGACAACATGTGTACTTTTTGTGTGGTTCCATTTACCCGAGGCCGGGAACGCAGTCGTGACCCGCAAAGTATCCTAGAAGAAATTAACGATCTTTGGGATAAGGGCTATAAAGAAGTTACCCTTCTTGGGCAAAATGTAGATAGCTATTTATGGTATGGCGGCGGACTTAAAAAAGATTTCGTTAAAGCTTCGGATATGCAAAAAGCCACAGCTGTTAATTTTTCTAACCTTTTAGAATTATGCGCTAAAGCGCAGCCAAAAATGCGTTTCCGCTTTTCTACGTCCAACCCTCAGGATATGACTTTGGATGTAATAGAAACCATGGCTAAGCACAACAACATTTGTAAATACATTCACCTACCGGTGCAGAGCGGAAGTAACAGAATCCTTCAGGAAATGAACCGTCAGCATACACGTGAAGAGTATTTTGAGTTAATTGACAATATTAAACGTCTTATTCCTGATTGTGCTATTTCACAAGATATGATTACAGGTTTCCCAACCGAAACCGAAGAAGATCATAAAGACACTTTAAGTCTGATGGAATATGTTAAATACGACTTTGGATTTATGTTTGCCTATTCTGAAAGACCAGGAACCATGGCCGAACGTAAAATGGAAGACGACGTTCCTGCCGATATAAAAAAGCGCAGATTAGAAGAAATTATCAATCTGCAACAAGACCATGCGCTTTATCGCACTCAGCAACACATTGGCAGAGTTGAAGAGGTTTTAATTGAAAAAGCTTCAAAACGATCAGACGCTCACTGGTCTGGTAGAAACAGCCAGAATACAGTAGTAGTTTTCCCTAAAGAAAATTATAAACCAGGAGATTTTGTTAATGTAAAAATTACCGAATGTACTGCAGCCACACTTATAGGTGAAGCGGTAGGATATTCAGAAAATAATTAATTACAATTCAACAGAGAAACAGTATAAAATAATTCCTGTTTCTCTGTCCAGCTATTTTTAGATAAGAATACTATGGAATCAGTACAAGCGATAAAACAACGTTTCGGAATTATAGGTAACGACCCTAAATTAAATCGAGCCATTGAAAAAGCCATACAGGTTGCCCCTACAGATATTTCGGTTCTCGTAACCGGAGAAAGCGGGGTGGGAAAAGAGAGTATTCCTAAAATCATTCATCAGTTATCGCACCGCAAACACGGCAAATACATTGCTGTAAACTGCGGAGCCATACCGGAAGGCACTATTGATAGTGAATTATTTGGACACGAAAAAGGATCGTTTACCGGAGCCACCCAAACCCGAAGCGGGTATTTTGAAGTTGCCGATGGTGGAACCATTTTTTTAGACGAAGTTGGAGAATTACCTTTAACCACTCAGGTGCGCTTACTTCGTGTTCTGGAAAACGGAGAATTTATAAAAGTAGGTTCCAGTAAGGTTCAGAAAACTAATGTTCGTATAGTAGCCGCCACCAACGTTAACATGTTCGAGGCTATTAAAAAAGATAAGTTTAGAGAAGACCTGTATTACAGGCTAAGCACTGTAGAAATTCATCTTCCTCCATTACGCGATCGCCAGGAAGACATCCACTTGCTATTTAGAAAATTCGCCAGCGATTTTGCTCTTAAATACAAGATGCCTACTATAAAATTAACCGATGATGCTGCAATAACTCTTTTAAAATTCCGATGGGGCGGAAACATCAGACAATTGCGAAATATTGCCGAACAAATTTCTGTACTTGAAGAAAACAGATTAATTAATTCGCAAACCTTAAAAAGTTATTTACCGGACACAGGTTCTAATCTTCCTGCCGTTATTTCGCACACAAAATCGGACAGCGATTTTAGCAGTGAGCGCGAAATACTTTATAAAGTCTTATTCGACATGAAAAGCGATTTGAACGATCTTAAAAAGCTTACGATGGAGCTTATGAAACATGGTAACGACAAAGATGTTCAGAAAAACAACGAAGGGCTTATTCAAAAAATATATGGTAACGAATCGGATGCCCAGTATGAGGAATCTGACGACGATCTTGAAATCCTTTCAATTCCGGAGACATCAAGCCCTGCTGTAATAGACTCCAATTCAAGCAACCAGGACAAGTATCATTTTGCTGAAGAAATTGAAGAGGAAGAAACACTTTCTCTTCAGGACAAAGAACTGGAATTAATAAAAAAATCGTTGGAGCGCCACCAGGGAAAACGTAAATTGGCAGCTGCCGAACTTGGAATTAGCGAGCGCACATTGTACAGAAAAATAAAACAGTACGATTTATAAAACATGAAAATTAAGCATTATATTTTATTAATTTGCATTACATTAAGTGCTATAGGTTGTGGTGTATACTCCTTTACCGGAGCGAAAGTAAACCCGAACACTAAAACGTTTCAGGTTAATTATTTTCAAAATAATTCTAATTTAATAGAACCTGGCTTAGATCTGGAATTCACCAATGCCTTAACCGATTTATTGTTAAACCAAACCAATTTACAGTTGGTAAAATCGAATGGCGATTTGGTTTACGAAGGAGAGATTGTTGAATATCGTATTGAACCTACCACGGCTACAGCAAACAATACAGCCGCTCAAAACAGGTTAACTATGGCTGTAAACGTAAGATTTTACAACAAACAGGATGAAAATGCAGAGTTTGAAAAACGCTTTTCTTTCTTTTACGATTATGCAGGTAGTGCGCAGTTGGTTGGTTCGGTAAAGGCAACAGCTCACGACGAAATTTTAGAACGTTTAACTCAGGATATATTTAACGCCTCTCTGGCACAGTGGTAATTAATTTATGACCAGTACAGATTTTACATACATCTTGCAACACCCGGAGGCTTTATCTGCAAAGCAAACCGAGGAGCTGCAAACTGTTTTAAATGAATTTCCTTACTTTCAACCAGCACGAGCATTATTCCTAAAAGGCTTAAAAAAACAGGATAGTTTTAAATACAATCAGGAATTAAAAACCACAGCTGCATATACTACAGACCGCAGTATTCTTTTCGATTTTATTACGTCTGAAGTGTTTCTGCAAAACGAAATTTCGGAATATATAAAACAAAATGCAGAGCATATTAAAGACATCGAAGTAGATGCGGTAGATCTTTCTGTAAACAAAAAAACATCGATAGACGACAGTTTAACGCAACAAATAGAAGAAACTGAAGGCGTATTAGACCCGGAACTGTTTCAACCCAAAGTCACCCCTTCTAAAATTGATGCTTTTACTCTAGAAAAAACGCTATCCCCTACTCCTGAAGTCACAAATACAGAAGAAAGCATAGAGACTCAAGCTACAGCATCTGATTCTCCTGAAACTATCTTAGAAATAGGTAAGCCTTTAAAATTCGACAAAAGCGAAACACATTCCTTTAATGAATGGTTAAAACTTGCCAAATTTAATCCGATTGATCGCTCAAATCCATCTCAAGAAGATGAAAGCAGTCTAAATGTCACAGAGGTTAAGCCCGAAGAACCGGCAAAACCAACCCCTAAACCTTGTCCGGAAAAAGCGAAAAAATTTGAACTGATAGATAAATTTATTTCTTCAAGTCCGAAAATCGACCCAAAAAAATCGACTTCCACAACAAGTCATAATCTTGCTGAATCACATATGATTCAGCCAGAGTCGTTGATGACAGAGACCTTGGCAAGAATTTATGTCGAGCAAAAAAATTATAAAAAGGCAATTCAATCTTATAACATATTAAGTTTGAAATATCCAGAAAAAAGTGGTTTCTTTGCAGACCGAATTAAAGCAATAAAAAAAATACAAGAACAAAATAATAAAAACTAATGAGTACGTTTACAATATTTTTATTCCTAATCGTTGTAGTAGCATTTCTATTAATAGTAGTAATTATGGTGCAAAACCCTAAAGGAGGCGGATTATCTTCATCTTTAGGCGGAGGAAGCTCTCAGCAAATCGGAGGGGTTAAAAAAACCACAGACTTTTTAGACAAAAGTACATGGACATTAGCTACTTTAATGTTAGTATTAATTTTATTATCTAACGTAGCTATTAACAGAGGAGCTGGAAATGTAGAATCTAAAGCTTTAGACGCTGAATCTACAGCTCAACCATTACCAACTACAACTCCGGAACCGGCTGCCACTACTCCTGAAACTACAGAAGACGCTGCTGAATAAACAAAAACTCATATATCTTTATATAAAAAATGCCAACTATTACAGTTGGCATTTTTTATATCTGAAAGTTTGTCAGTCCCTTTAGCTTGGCACAATTTTAGAATTATAACCCACAGAAATTTTAAACTATTAAAAACACATAATAACATGAGTAAAGTAAACATCACACCACTTGCAGACCGCGTTCTTGTAGAACCACTTCCTGCAGAAACTCAAACAGCTTCTGGATTATTCATCCCGGATTCAGCTCAAGAAAAACAACACAAAGGCACCGTTGTTGCTGTTGGTGCAGGTAAAAAAGATGAACCACTTACTGTAAAAATCGGAGACACTGTTCTTTACGGAAAATACTCTGGTTCTGAATTAAAATTAGAAGGTAAAGACTACTTAATGATGCGCGAAGACGACATCATGGCTATCATTTAATTCATTAAAAACTCAAACTCTTTCGCTTCAACCCAGGCTAATTAACTCAAAACAACTAATACGGTTGAAGTACATTAAAAATTTATAAGTATTATGGCAAAAGACATAAAATTTGATATTGAAGCTCGCGACGGTTTAAAACGCGGAGTAGACGCTTTAGCAAACGCAGTAAAAGTAACTTTAGGACCAAAAGGTCGTAATGTAATTATCGGTCGTTCTTTCGGAGCTCCAAACGTTACCAAAGATGGTGTATCTGTTGCTAAAGAAATCGAATTAGAAGACGCTCTTGAAAATATGGGAGCTCAAATGGTTAAAGAAGTAGCTTCTAAAACCAACGATTTAGCAGGAGACGGAACAACTACTGCTACAGTATTAGCTCAGGCTATCGTAAAAGAAGGCTTAAAAAACGTTGCCGCTGGCGCAAATCCAATGGATTTAAAACGTGGAATTGACAAAGCTGTTGAAGCTATCGTTGAAGATTTAGCTAAGCAAACTAAAGAAGTTGGAGATTCTTCAGAGAAAATCAAACAAGTAGCCGCTATCTCTGCAAACAACGATGATGTTATTGGAGATTTAATCGCTTTAGCTTTTGGAAAAGTTGGTAAAGAAGGTGTGATTACTGTTGAAGAAGCAAAAGGAACAGACACTTACGTTGATGTTGTGGAAGGTATGCAATTCGACAGAGGATACCTATCCCCTTACTTCGTAACCGATAGTGAAAAGATGATTACTGACCTTGAAAATCCTTACATTTTATTATACGACAAAAAAGTATCTACAATGAAGGATTTACTACCTGTACTTGAGCCGGTAGCACAATCTGGAAAACCGTTATTAATTATTGCTGAAGATGTGGATGGCGAAGCTCTTGCAACATTAGTAGTAAACAAGCTACGTGGTTCACTTAAAATTGCTGCTGTAAAAGCTCCAGGATTTGGAGACAGACGTAAGGCCATGTTAGAAGATATTGCAATCTTAACTGGAGGAACTGTAATTTCTGAAGAAAGAGGATTTACTTTAGAAAATGCAACTATCGACATGTTAGGAAACGCAGAGCGTATCTCATTAGACAAAGACAATACAACAATCGTGAATGGTTCTGGCGATAAGGAAATGATTAAAAACAGAGTTAATCAGATTAAATCTCAGATTGAATCAACTACAAGCGATTACGACAAAGAAAAACTTCAGGAGCGTTTAGCTAAATTAGCTGGAGGTGTTGCAGTACTTTATGTAGGTGCAGCAAGTGAAGTTGAAATGAAAGAGAAAAAAGACCGTGTAGACGATGCGCTACACGCTACAAGAGCCGCTGTAGAAGAAGGTATTGTTGCCGGTGGTGGTGTTGCTTTAGTAAGAGCTAAAGCTATATTAGAGCAATTATCTACTGAAAATGCAGATGAATCTACAGGTATTCAAATCGTAGCACGCGCTATAGAAGCGCCGTTAAGAACTATCGTAGAAAACGCAGGTGGAGAAGGTAGTGTAGTTGTATCAAAAGTACTAGAAGGAAAAGACAACTTTGGTTACGATGCGAAAACAGAAACTTATGTAGACATGTTAACTGCAGGAATTATAGATCCTAAGAAAGTTACACGTATTGCATTAGAAAATGCAGCTTCTGTTTCCGGAATGATCTTAACTACAGAATGTGCTTTAATAGACATTAAAGAAGATGCTCCTGCTATGCCTCCTATGGGTGGTGGCGGAATGCCAGGTATGATGTAAAACATCTAAACATATTGAACAAAAAAAGGAACCTTTGGGTTCCTTTTTTTGTTATTTGCATGATACTAATTTTAGTTAATTACTTTATTTTTCTTATTTCTGTTTAAAACCAATTTTCTCTTACCCGAAGACAACAATGGAATTTCCTTTACATACTCAATTTCTAGCTCAGCATCTTTACCTAAAAGCGCCTTGAATTCATTTTTAATCTGTGTTTCACAATTAAATTCCGGTTCAACATTTAATTTAAAAACATATTTTTTATCATCTTCCTGTATAAATTGATACTGTTTAATATTTGAATACTTTAAAATATTGTATACCGCATAAGACGATATAAATTTACCATCTGCATCATAAATCATATCCATTTTTCGTCCTTCAATACGCATCAAAACAGGATACTCTTGAGACATTTCACTTTGATTATATCCCATTAACCCAATATCTCCAGTATCATATCTAATCATAGGCATACAATAATTAAACATATCGGTTACCACAATACGCCCCAACTCACCTCTTTCAGCTGGTTCATCACTGTTTAACTTTAAAATCTCAACAAAATAACTCGCCCAATTTATATGAAAAGCGCCATTAGAACCTACTAACTGTTGTGCAATTATTCCATTTTCTACATTAGAATAACGCGACACGACCTCAACTCCAAAAAATCGACCAACAACCTCTTTTGTCCTGTCATTCAGAGCTTCTGACATTGCAATAACTGAATTAACTTTACTATCCTTTAATGGACTTAAATTATACTTTAAAATATAATCTCTTAATACATTAAGTGCTGAAGCATAAGCCAAAATACCCTTTTTAACTTTTGAAGATTTTATAGCATTAATTAAAGTTTCTATATCATGATCGGATAATTTAGCTACCGGATGCATATAAATATTACGCTTCCATGTTTCGAATTTAGAACGACTATTATATTCATCCCAGTGCCTAATGTAAAACAACTGATCACCTAGTTCAAACCCTGAAAGCTTAGCAAAATGAATAACATCAGCTAAATTTCTGTTTTTCTTTGCTAAATTGTGATACACTTTAAACGGAGTTCCGGTAGAACCACTGGTATATGCTGACTCTTTTGGTTTATCTAAAAAAATTTCTGATTTAAATTCGTCGTAATGATTTAAAATGATATTCTTATCTATCACAGGAAATACATTAAAGCTACAACGTTCCACCCTATTTTTGTAGAAAGGTGTTGTTGAAATGGCATGCTGAAGAATTTCATATTTTCGTAGCTCCTGTATTTCTTTTGAGGCATTGCTATTTAAATTCTCGAGGACAAATTTTATTTCTTTATACTCTCGTTTAATCCGCCCTCCTTTCAACAAGTCTAAAGTCCAGAATATTTTATTTCTCACCATAATACTAAACACTTTTAAGTACCACATAAACAATTGCACATCAGTAATTTACAAAAAAAATTTAAATTTCTATTGTTTAATTATCTTATCTTTAAAAATCTCTCCTTTTGAATCAAAAACCTCAATCACATATACTCCCTTTTTCAAATAACTAAGATTAGATATTTCAAATTTCCCGTTTTCTGAGACAAACAGACGCTCTAAAACCAATCTTCCTGAAGCATCAAATATTCTAACCTTATACTCTTCATTCAGTACAGCCTTATCTTCTTGTAAAACAAAAACCATTCTGTTTTCAAAAGGATTAGGAGCTAAAGACACACTTTCCTTATCTCGCTTAGGTTTCTTAGGATTATAAGCTTCCTTATTTAAAATATGAGGATTATAATCATAAGGATTTCGGCTATTTAATCTTGTTGCCAAAACACCTACATTATTCACTTTGGATTCCATATTAGCTGCATCAATTTCAGCAACAAACAAACTGCCTTCTTCAGCTAAGAACCCTGGCAATAGATTTATGGCTGACACTGACTTAACCACACAATTTCTTCCGTCTGGAACGATAAAATTATTCCCTACATTAATCAAGTACTGATAATAAAAATTTTCCAAATTATGATACGTGTTTGACACTGTGTAATTAGTTAATTGTGCCAATTGATTTTCGGCATAAAATACACCCAGAGCCCTACTATTCACAATATCATCCGGATCAACCAAAGGTAACAACTGTCCATTAAACCTGTAGGTCCCGTCATACCTTAACATGGATGTAATTATATGAGATGACCCACCAGGATTAGCTGTTTCCCAATCATCCCACAGTTTATCAACAAAAGTATGATGCAGATAAAAAATTGGGTCTCTTGGAGACACAGGTGTTGGCATTGCTCCCCCAGTCCAGCGATGAGCCCCTGTATGCACCCTACCCCGCTCCATTACATCTGAATACAACAAAAAATCCTGAATAGCCTGTACATTCTGAACATCGGCAGGAGTAGGTAAAAGACTTACATTATTTACGGTCGCATAATTCCTTTCTAATTCCCACGCTGCATCAAACTGTCCCATAAAATTCTGATCCCATAAAGGCGAATTGATTGACTGATCTACCGAAGAATCCCACCATGGTAAACTAACATCTGGATTCACATCCTGCATCGCTTGCTCTAATTCAAACATTTGTCGTCTGTGCCACGGAAAAAATATCTGTCTTTCCGGCTCATCAGGAAGATTAAAGTGAATATCCAAACGCGTTGGATCTGAAGTTCCATCGAAATTAAAAAAATCTCCATGAAAGTCAGCCAAATCATTCATCAAATCTGCTCCCGAACGCATAGCATAAAACGCATCCACTAATTCATCTCGCTCATAAGCAGTCATTTCCTGATAATTTTTCCGAATACTTTGTGCATAATAATCTTTACAACAAACCAATATCCCCACCACTAGCAACCATCTAATTGATTTCATAATTTTAAATACTTTACATTAATTTCATTTCTTCCTAATTTCCTCCTCCAGAGCTTTAATTCTCTTCTCCTGTTGTAAAATATACAGTGTTAATTCTTCTATTTTTTCTAATAAAACAGCATTCATTTTTCCTAATTCAATTCCGTTTTCTTCTACTTCCTGGGCACTCGGTACATTTGGCAAATGTCCTTTGGAAGAAATAAAGTATTCTAATTCTGTTAATGTTGGCAATTCGTAAGACGATTTAAACACATAATCAGGCCAGCTCGTTTGCAATGCTACTCTTACTTCTTCAGAAATGATATTACCTGCCACAGCCAACCTATATCCTTGAGTATTCACTGTACCTATTCCTAAATTTCTATATGCATACACATCTCTAGCTATCCAGTCTACAGAATCCAAATTAGCATTAGATTCTGTATAATGAAGCTCATTTGCTAATGTTGTAACATTATACACACTACTGCTTGCTGAAACATTTCCAGCTTCATCAAAAGCTCTTACCGCAAAACCATATCCTGTAGATTCAGTTAAACCTGAAACACTAATACTTGTCATCCCCCCTGTAAGTCCCAGACTCACACCATTCTGAAATACTTCATAATCTGTCACTCCAACATTATCTGTAGATTCATCCCAACTTAATGTCAAACTTGTAGATGCCAGATTACTAACTCCTAGTCCCGTTGGAACACTTGGACTAACCGTATCCGGTTCCGCAGGCGTTGTGATACTCAAAGCCAAACTCTGTCCTGATCTATTCCCTGAAGTATCAATAGCTTCTACCGTAAAATTATATCCTGTACTACCATTTAATCCCGTAACATTAAAACTATTAGACCCAGCAGATACCCCCAGACTCACACCATCCTGAAAAACTTCGTAATCTGCAACACCTACATTATCAGTAGAAGGATTCCAGCTTAATATTAGGCTATTAAACGTTAAAGCACTCTCTTGTAATCCTGTTGGCACTGTTGGAGCCTCTGTATCGGGTTCAGCTATAGTAGTAACACTTAAGTCTGAACTCTGCCCTGACCGATTCCCTGAAGCATCTATAGCCTCTACTGTAAACACATAGGTTGTTTCTGCTATCAATCCTGAAACATTTAAACTTGTTAATCCAGCAGTTAACCCAAGACTTGCTCCTCCTCGAAACACTTCATAATTAGTCACTGCCACATTATCTGTTGAAGCCTCCCAGTTCAACGTCAAACTATTAAAAGTTAAATCACTTGCGAACAAACCCGAAGGTACAGTTGGAGCTTCTGTATCCGGAACTTCTAAAGTTGTCACACTCAAACCAGAACTTTGGCCTGAACGGTTACCTGCCCCATCTATAGCTTCTACAGTAAATACGTAAGTTGTTTCGGGGGTTAACCCTGAAATAGCCAGACTTGTCACCCCTGAAGTCAATCCTAAACTAGCTCCATTCTGAAACACTTCATAATCAGTCACGTCCACATTATCTATAGCGGTATTCCAGCTTAATGTTAAGCTATTAAATGTAAGATTACTTGTAATCAAGCCATCTGGAACTGTAGGAGATTCCGAATCAGGAGCCGCCAATGTTGTTACACTTAAACCATTACTTTGTCCTGAACGATTACCAGAACCATCAATCGCCTCTACAGTAAATTCATAGACAGTTTCTGATGTTAAGCCTGAAATATTCAAACTTGTCACGCCTGAAGTCAACCCTATACCTACACCGTCCTGAAACACCTCATAGTCTGTTACTCCTACATTATCCGTAGAAGCATTCCAGCTTAATGTTAAGCTATTAAATGTTAGATTAGTTTCAATCAAAGCTGTTGGAATGCTAGGATTTTCGGTATCTGGTGCAGCTAATGTAGTAATACTTAGACCCGAACTTTGACCTGATCTGTTTCCTGCATCATCCAACGCCTCTACAGTGAAAAGATAAGTGGTTTCTTCTACTAATCCTGTTATATTTATATTTGTTAAACCCGCTGTAAAACCGACACTCAATCCGTCCTGAAACACTTCATAATTCGTAACACCAAAATTATCTATGGAAGCCGCCCAACTTAAAGTTAAACCTGTTGTGGACAAATTACTAACCACAAGATTAGTTGGAACTGAAGGGTTTTCCTCATCGACTTCTATCAAAGTAGTTACACTCAGAACACTGCTTTGTCCCGAGCGATTACCCGAACCATCTATAGCCTCTACTGTAAAATCATAAACTGTTTCTGATGTTAAGCCTGAAATATCCAGACTTGTCTCCCCTGAAG
>NZ_JAENDK010000001.1:534-778 GCF_051172795.1 Formosa sp. S-31 | reverse complement strand
TCAATCCTAAACTGGCTCCGTCCTGAAACACTTCATAATCCGTAACAGCCACATTATCTGTAGCAGCGTTCCAGCTTAATGTTAAGCTATTAAACGTAAGATCACTGGCAACTAAACCATCGGGAACTATTGGAGATTCCGTATCCGGAGCCGACAATGTTGTTACACTTAAAACTCCACTTTGTCCCGAGCGATTCCCAGAACCATCTATAGCCTCAACCGTAAATTCATACGCTGTTTCTGG
>NZ_JAENDK010000001.1:333-462 GCF_051172795.1 Formosa sp. S-31 | reverse complement strand
AATCCTAAACTGGCTCCGTCCTGAAACACTTCATAATCCGTAACAGCCACATTATCTGTAGCAGCGTTCCAGCTTAATGTTAAGCTATTAAACGTAAGAACACTTGCTGCTAAACCATCTGGAATTGTC
>NZ_JAENDK010000001.1:0-204 GCF_051172795.1 Formosa sp. S-31 | reverse complement strand
GGAGATTCCGCATCTGGAGCAGCCAATGTTTCTACACTTAAACTATTACTTTGTCCCGAACGATTACCAGAACCATCTAAAGCCTCAACTGTAAATTCATACGCTGTTTCTGGCGTTAACCCTGATATATCCAGACTTGTCACCCCTGAAGTTAATCCTAAACTGGCTCCGTCCTGAAACACTTCATAATCCGTAACAGCCACA